>JAPPNJ010000033.1 GCA_028818705.1 Candidatus Poribacteria bacterium | reverse complement strand
GGCTTAAACCTCTTGCGGAGCGCGGATGCTTTAAATACCCTCCAAAAGCCCAGCCGTTTGATGATGGCACGGTTCAGTTCCCTTACTGGCCCGAGATTCAATATCTTAACAATGTGTGTAGCGAAATGCCTGATGAAGTTGTCAAGTTGTTGATAGATCTTCCTGAAACCGATAACTCTATTGTCTATGATGGTATTTTAGATATAGCATTGCAACTTCCAGCAGAATACTCTGTGAAACTAAAAGACAAAATACTTCAATATATAAGTCTGGAACGCCAATTCGGGATGTATAAATATGCAAATCTATTGGAGCATTGGACAAAGGGGAATCAGACATCGGCAGCATTGGAACTCGCAAAAATACTGATTAAGTTTGCACCTAACCCCCAGTCAGAGGAAAAACGCAAGCAACGACAGGAAAGCGTAAACGATTGGCGCGCAGCAATAGGAACATCACTTTATCCTATTTATGAATATAGCCACTCGGAATACTCAAATATAATGTCCAAAGGAGTTAGTTCACTTGCTGAAAAGGAACCTTACAAAGTTGCCTGCCTTTTTATTGATACTACAACGGATATGATTCATTTGCGGACCCATCAGGAAGACCGTGGTAAAGAAGCTGATCTTTCTGATATATGGTGCCCACGGCTGCGTGAAACGGATAGTGACAGCGGAAGACCCGAGAAGATACTTGTGGGTACACTCACATCTGTATGCGAGAAGGTGTTTGAAAAACCATCTAACACAGTTGCGGATTTAGACAAAGTTTTACGAAAGCAACAGTGGAAAGTTTTCAAACGCCTACGCCATCACCTTTATGCCCAATATCCAAACGAGGAAACTAAACCGTGGATACGAGAACTAATCCTGACCCACAAAGATTATGGATTGTGGGAACATCATTTTGAATTCCAACAGATGATACGACTTGCTTGCGAACACTTCAAAGATACATTACTTTTGAAAAAAGAACGTACCCGTATTTTCGATGCTATCCTTAAGGGTCCATCAAAAGAAAATTATCGTCATTGGATAGAAAGATGGTTAGGTGAGAAATTTACTGAGGAGCGCTTCAAAGAACGCCAACAGCGTTTCCATTGGATGCAGCTAAGACCTTTTGAATCTGTCCTATTTGGAGAATATGAAACTCGTTTCAAAAAATTACAAGATATAATAAATAAACCAATTTCCGATGAGGATTATCCGCCATATAAAACTGAAGTTAGAAGCGGCGGAATGTCCGAGCGTAGCCCACGCACTCCAGAAGACCTTGCCAATCTCACGGATAAAGAGTTACTTGATTTTATTAACGAGTGGGAGAAAGATGATGAGATTTATGAAAATAATTCATTTGTAAGGATTAATATTGAGACCCTTGCTAATGCATTTCAAACCATTTTCAGAGAATCAATCATACCCGATCCTATCAGATTAAAGTTTTGGATGAAAAATCGTGAATGGATTGAGAGACCTATTTACATACGTATGATGATTTATGCAATGCAAGCACTGGTTAAGGAAAGGAATTTCGGCCAACTCAACGAGTGGTTAACATTCAGCGAGTGGGTCCTTTCACATCCAGACCGAGAACACGATCGAGACTATAAACAAGGTGATGGATCCAGCGAGAATCAGAACTGGACAAATTCCCGACGAGCTGTCGGTGACTTTATCGGCGTATGTCTTGAAGAGGACATAGATGTGCCCGTTACTGTTCGTGGACAAATAGCAAGGATTCTGGAAATGCTTTGCACACAGTATGATTGGAACTTGGATGAGAACAATCCAGAGGGATTATATCGCAATGATCCGTTCACGGAAGGCATCAATAATACACGGAGCCGAGCATTGGAGGACCTTGTCAAATTCGGCTTCTGGTTACGCAGACATAAACCGCAATGCGAAACCCCTGAAGTAACAACCCTTCTTGAAAAACGGTTCTCCTCAGAAACAGATTATCCTCTGACACCGCCTGAATATGCCGTCTTGGGTATGTACTATCCTTCGCTTTGTAGCTTCAACAAAAAATGGGTAATTGAGCATAAACCCAAATTTTTCCCACAAGCACAAAGTAAACATCAAGAATGGTACGCAGCATTCAGTAGTTTTGTGCTCTGTAATGGTGCAATTAAGCAAATCTTTGAGATTCTTAAAGACGATTTTAATTTTGCCTTACAACATTTGTCTGATTTCAAAAAACATGATCTCATAGCACGACAACCCATTGATGTTTTCGGGGAACGCCTTTTTAATTATTATCTGTGGGAGATGTTCCCACTTAAAGGTCAAGAAAGTTTACTTGAGCAATTTTACCAGCAAACTAACGAAAAACGAGAACATTGGGCAAATTTGTTCAACAATATAGGACATCGCTTGTCGAACACCGGAAAAGACTTAGACCAAGGTATGAAAGACAGAGTAAAGAAATTTTTTAATTGGCGACTTAAACAGGGAGAGCCGACAGAACTCCGATATTTTACCTATTGGTTGCAAGCTGAGTGTTTGGAAGTTAAATGGCGATTGAAGTCATATTCCAAAGTCATAGATGTATGCAAAGTAGAAGATTGCGAAGTAGAAGATTGGGAAATTTATCTAAACGAGTTATGTCAAATGCTTCCAAAATATACCGCTGAGGTAGTTGAGTGCTTCTTTAAGCTAACCAATGATATTCGTAATAAAAATATCTATATTCAGACAGAGGAAGCAAAAACCATCCTAAAATCGGGTCTTAACAGTAGGTACCCTGTTGTCTCTGAGAATGCAAAACGTGCCCTTAATAACCTGCTCCGTGCTGATAAATTAGAATTTATGGACCTTGCGATTAGCAATGATAAACAAGCTTTGGAAGAATGATGTCTGAGCAATTCCTTCATGAACAGCTCGAAATCGCCTTCAACTTCGGGATCCCCAAACCCGAAATGCCCGATAGCATCACGCAAAATCTGAGTCCTGCGTTTGAACTGCGTCCTTATCAAGAAGCCGCGTTTGCGAGTTTTATTCACTATTTCAATAATGACATCCCGGGGAAAGAAAAACCCTTACATCTGCTGTTCAATATGGCGACCGGCAGCGGCAAGACCCTCATCATGGCAGGTTTGATTCTCCACCTCTATGAAAAGGGTTACCGCAACTTCCTCTTTTTTGTTAATGCCACCAATATTATTGAGAAAACAAAGGACAACTTCCTCAACCCGCGTTCCACGAAATACCTCTTCAGTGAAAACATCTATATTGAAGGGGAGCATGTTGCAGTCACGGAAGTAGAAAATTTCGAGGGAATCAACGAGAAATCCATCAACATCTGCTTCACAACGATTCAGAAACTCCATTCCGACCTGACAGCAGAAAAGGAGAACGCCTTAACCTTTGAAGATTTCAAGAAAAAGGAAATTGTGCTTTTGGCAGATGAAGCACACCATATAAATGTCCAGACCAGATCCCAACAATTAGAACTGAATTTGGCAGAACAGAAACCGAATTGGGAAAATACGGTTGAGAACATCTTTAACGCCAACGCAAATAACCTACTGTTAGAATTCACCGCTACACACGATTATGAAACACCAGCGATCGTAGACAAGTATCGGGACAAGGTCATCTATCGTTACGATCTCGTGAACTTTCGGAACGACAGATTCTCAAAAGATGTCGTCCTCGTTCATTCCGATTTAGACCCACAGTCCCGCATCTTACAGGCACTCATTCTCAACCAATACAAAGAACTCGTCGCAGCGGATAACGGCATCAACCTAAAGCCTGTCATTCTGTTCAAAGCACAGCGGACGATCGCGCAATCGCAAGAGAATAAGGCAAACTTTCATAAACTTATTGATGAACTCACCGCCGGCCAGATTGACAAGTTTCGGGAATCGAGTCTCGAAATCCTTCAAAGCGCATTCCGTTTCTTAGATAAAAAAGGTATCACTACTGAGGCGTTGGTCCAACGTCTAAAATTCGCATTCCGTGAGGCGCACTGCCTCTCGGTTAACAACGAGAATGAGAAGGAAACTTATCAACTCCGGCTTAACAACCTTGAGGACAAGGGAAATCCTATCCGGGCAATCTTTGCTGTGCAGAAACTCAACGAAGGGTGGGATGTACTAAACCTCTTCGACATCGTCCGGTGTTATGAAGCGCGCGACTCAGGAAAGAGCAAAATCGGAAAAACAACGATATCCGAAGCGCAACTTATCGGACGCGGGGCACGCTATTTCCCTTTCGTCTTGCCTGACCATACAGACCGATTCCGCCGTAAGTTTGACGATGACCTTGACCACGAATTGCGCGTGCTGGAAGAACTCCACTACCACAGCATCCACGATTCGCGCTACATCTCTGAAATCCGCACCGCACTCATTGACGAAGGTATGTTAGACGAACGCCTTGAGACTCGCCATCTCAAATTGAAAGCCGAGTTCAAGAACACCGACCTTTATAAACACGGGATTGTCTGGCTCAACAAACAGGTGCCGAAAGATTATCAACACGTCCAATCTTTTGCGGACTTAGCGAAACTCAGTATAAAGCAGAAAAACTATGAACATACCATCTATACAGGAACCGGCGACGTGACGACCATCATGGAAGACAATGAGACACCCGTGCAACAGAAAAATCAAAGCAGTAGAGATGTCCATATGGTTGACATTGAACCGCATATTGTTAGATCCGCCATTGCCCGCAATCCATTCTTCACATTCGCCTTGCTGAGACATTACTTCCCTCACTTGGCATCCATACGCGAGTTTATCACTTCAGGAAACTATCTGGGGGGTTTGGCGATTACCTTCAAAGGAAACCTCGCTAACTTGGAAGAGAATCGGGCCGAAAAATTGGCGGCGTGTGAGGGGTTGCTAAGTCAAATAGAATCCGAAGTTCGCAAAGAGATTACCGAATATCAAGGCACGAAACACTTTTATGAACAGCAGATCCGGGCTGTTTTCACGGATAAAACCCTAAAATTCAGCGTGGACACACCGCGTGCTGATAATAGTGACACGGCGTATTTAGTCAAAGTCAGGGACTGGTTCGCGTATGACACCCTCTACGGCACGAGTGAAGAAAAGGCATTTGTGCAGATGTTAGACAGATGGATTCAGGAATCGACCAAAACCTATGAGGACATCTATCTGATTCGCAACGAAGGACATTTCTCACTCTACAACTTCTCCGATGGCATTCCCTTCCAACCCGACTTTGTGTTGTTTTTGCGTGAAAAAAATGGAGACTCCCTCAGTTACCAGCTCTTCATTGAACCCAAAGGTGAACATCTCGCAGAAACGGATCGGTGGAAAGAGAAATTCTTACAGGATATCCGTGTCGAATTCCGAAGTAAAATCCTAACAGAGAACCGCAAATATCGAATCATCGGTGTCCCTTCATTTTATCACGAGAGATACGAAAATCAATTCAAAGACGACCTTAATATGGCATTGAAAACACCATCCAACACCCCAGAACAGGATAATTGAAACCATTGACATCGCTATCGGATTAGCACTCCCGATGGACAGTCTCTAACCTTTGTAGGCACGATTTTCTAACCTCACTGAGCAACGGGAAACAACCTATAATCCTGCCGATCCTAAAATCTTGATTCTGACAATTGGCTGTTAACCACTAACCCCTAAAACTGCTGACAGCTATATCCGCTGGCGAGGTTTCTAACCTCGCCGATCTTTTCTATCATAACAAAGAAAGAGGCTGGTAAAACCAACCCCTTTTTGACCTTCTACTAAAATTTAGACCTTAAGCGGACAGTGCCGAAACCGCAGCAGCCTCGCTCTCGAAATATTCAAAACGATTAACCAGCCAATTCAGAGCAACAAGGTTTTTGATATGTTTGCCGACATTGATGACTCCGATACGCCCTTTCTTTCCTGATGCGGCGACCCGTGCTTCCATTAGAGTGCTAAGTCCTGAACTGTCGATCCTATTAACATGCTCGAAATTGATGACGATACGGGGAACATCAGAAAACAGGATCTGTGGCGAGATTGCCTCCCGTAATTTTGATACTGCTGTTCCAGCTATCTTTCCATTGGGTTCTAAAATTGTGATGCCGTTTTGCTTACGAATTTGCGTTGCCATGATTTTTTCTCCTATCTTTTTCGTTTTAATATTAATTTTTTTCACGATGCTACATTCAATTCTGTTTTCGTAACTTTAGTCAGATTCGCATGAAAAAAGTTCGTTTTTTATTCACTAACGAAAATTGGGTGCTTCAAATTCGAGTCCCTCACCTCGCTACTAACTGCTTCTTACCCACAATTTATAACCTAAAACCAAATACCCTATGAAACCTGAACAATCATTGACACATCAGTCAAGGTGTGATAAAATATGGTTGTGCTGTACAAAATAGGCATAGGCATACAGATGAATGCATAAAACTTGTAGCAGACAGCAAAAGAGTCCCATCAACTTAGAAAATTATAGACAGAAGAAGGAGTTCTCAATGTTCAATGCGAATCCTTTCCAACAATCAGGACAGTGGTATCGCGGCAATACACATAGCCACAGTACGGAATCCGATGGACAACTTTCGATCGGAGATCGGTTTGGTGCGTATCGTGACGCTGGCTACGACTTCCTCGTGCTAACCGACCACCGCAAGGTTAACGACGTACAGGCTTACTCGACACCGGATTTTTTGGCAATATCAGGGAGCGAAGTGCATCCTGATAATCCGTATGGTGGTGAGACGTATCACTTCGTCGCTATTAACATACACGAACGCATAAACTGTGCAAAAATGCATCCGAATGCTGTGCTTGATGACATTAAAGCACAAGGCGGTGAAGCGGTTTTGTGTCATCCTTATTGGAGTGGGCATACGATTTTAGATTATCTACCTTTACGTGGATATTTCGCTATTGAAGTCTACAACGACAGTTGTGTGGACATCGGTAAAGAGTTTTCAGAACAAGCGTGGGATGATTTACTGGATAGAGGTGGGCCTGTTCTTGGCATCGCAGCCGACGATTCACACGGCACAGAACTCGATTGTTTTCACGGATGGATTATGGTCAAGGCAGAAGAACTGACACTTGATGGTATCATGGAAGCGCTCCGTACAGGCGCGTTCTATTCAACGCTTGGACCGGAAATCAAGGATATGACGTTAGAGGGGAATGCGTTGACGGTCAAATGCTCCCAGGCACAATCGATTGTTTTTAAAGCGCAGTGCAGTCGTGGTAAGCGAGTTTTACCGCCTGACGGTGAACTCTTAACCGAGGCGACGTATAGCATTCCAGAGAGTGTGAAATACGTTCGCGTTGAGATAACCGACGCATCAGGCAAAAAAGCTTGGTCAAACCCCTTATTTTTTTAAGCCAAGTATCGTTGGTGTATCATTTTGCCTTTTCACGGGTTCTCCGATGCAAAAATTCTGGGGTGCCATAGAGGCGGTTGGATCGACAATAGGGTAGTTTAGAGCCATTCAGTTTTCGGTTTTTTGAGTGCGTTATGGGCAATAGGGGAGCACTGCTTTCCGCAAGCATCGGGGTTACAAACCCCTCCTACAAGAGTGATTCGTGACAATTGAATGGCTCTGTAGGGTAGTTGAAGAATGATTGACATATCCATTGAGATATGCTAAAATAGAGTGAAGTTGAGTTGAAGATACACGCAGACATTAGTTTGCCACACAAACACGTAGCAAATCGCACGTCTCAATAACCTGGAAGATCGTCAGAGAGGAAGGACAACAATGATTCATACGAACCCTTTTCAACAACCAGGACAGTGGTATCGCGGGAATACGCATAGCCACAGCACGGAATCCGACGGGCAACTTTCCGTCTCAGATCGGTTCGGTGCGTATCGTGATGCCGGTTACGATTTCCTCGTACTAACCGACCATCGCATAGTCAACGATGTACAGGCTTACACGACCTCAGACTTTTTAGCAATCTCTGGAAGCGAGGTGCATCCTGAAAATCCTTATGGTGGCGGGACGTATCACATCGTCGCTATTAACATACACGAACGAATCAACTGTGCAAAGATGCACCCGAATGCCGTGCTTGATGACATTAAAGCGCAGGGCGGTGAAGCGGTGTTGGCACACCCGTATTGGTGTGGACACACAATTTTAGATTATTTACCGTTGCACGGCTATTTTGCTGTTGAAGTCTATAACGACACCTGTATGGGCATCGGTAAAGGGTTTTCAGAACAGGCGTGGGATGATCTGCTTGATAGAGCTGGACCTGTCTTCGGTATCGCTGCTGATGACGCACACGGCACGGAACATGATTGTTTCCACGGATGGATTATGGTCAAGGCAGAAGAGCTGACACTTGATAACATCATGCAGGCGTTCCGGACGGGAGCGTTCTATTCAACGCTTGGACCGGAAATCAAGGATATGAGGTTAGAGGGTAGCGAGTTAACAGTCAAATGTTCGGAAGCACAATCTATCGTTTTTAAAGCGCAGTGCAGTCGAGGACAGCGAGTTCTACCATCTAACGGTGAACTCTTGACCGAGGCAACGTATAACATACCGGAAAGCGTAAAATACGTTCGTGTTGAGATAACTGATGAAATCGGCAAGAAAGCCTGGTCGAATCCGTTGTTTTTCTAAGCCAACATCTTGGCGTGTCTTCTCGCTCTTTCACAGGTATTCTGAATGCATAATATTCTGGTATGCCAAACAGGAGCTTGGATCGGCGATATGGTGATGATGACACCTGCCTTGCGTGCTTTGAAGCGTACGTATCCTAAGTCCGATTTGACACTGCTGTTGCGTCCTCGCGTGGCAGATTTAATGCAAACGCATCCTTATGTTGACACTTGCATCGTCGATAACAAGACAGAAGGACCCTATCGATCCCTTAAAAATTTAGTTCATCAGATACGCGATAAAAAATTTGACATTGCTGTTATATTGCATCCCACCTCATTTCGGAACGCACTCCTACCTTTCCTCGCACGTGTGCCAAGACGCATCGGGACAAAGGTCGGTGGGCGTGGGATGCTCCTAACGTTATCTTGTGAAGATAACACAGAGATACATGAGGTCCATCGGTATCTGCGGGTCCTGCAGCTGCTCAACATTGATACTGTTTCCTCTTTTTTGGAATTTTGGCATACTGATGCTGATCGTCAGTTTATCGAACACCTCTTACGTACTGAAGGTGTCCTGCCCCACGACCGGATTATCGCTCTCAATTTAGGCACAACATGGACAACAAAACAGTGGGACATCCTAAATTTCGCCGATGTTATCCAACGTATTGCCTATCTTACACCGAAAATCAAAATTGTGTTAACCGGTTCGTCCACAGAGCAAGAACTCGCAAAAGCGTTGCCTACTTCGCTATCGGCTATTAATCTCGTCGGAAAAACAGATATTCTGCAGCTTGGCGCGTTGTTGGAAAAATGTGATGTGTGCCTAACCTGTGATAGCGGTCCGATGCACATTGCAGCAGCAGTCGGCACCCCAACAGTGGCACTTTTCGGTCCAACGAATCCAGTGCGTCATGAACCCTACGGAACAGGGCATACCGTTGTTGAAAAACCTGTCTCCTGTCGTCCGTGTTACAAACAGACCTGTCATCGACAGGATGCACCTCACCTTTGCATGAAGGAAATTGGCGCAACTGAAGTCGTCAGCGCATTAGAAAGTAGCTTGCGTCAGGGGGCTTGTATTGCTTAAACATTACACTTGGTAAGAAAAGGAAAGTAAATGAAGAACATCCGCGCATTAGTATTTGATTTCGGTGGGACTTTAGACGGAAACGGCATCCACTGGTTGGAGCGGACGTATCAGTTTATCCGCGAGCGACATCCGGAAATTACGCGCCAGGCATTCGATGAAGCAGATAGAGCAACAGTAACAGAGTTCGCACTCGGAGATTCTTCTCATAATTGGTCTTATCAAGATGGTTCGATGCTACCAATTGGGGCGGTCGCTTCAGAGCATGCTGCGCGTTGTTCATTACGAGATACCGCCGATGCGATTGCCGCAGGAATTTACAAACGCTTGGGATTGCGCGGGAAGATGAAAGATGAGTATGTCGAGTGGTTCTGTCGGGGCGTTGCCAAAACTCTTGCCGAAAATCGACGGTGGCTTGAAACGCTTCACGGTCCCTATCGGCTTGCTGTAATTAGCAATAACTTTGGGAATACACGTGGTTGGTGCGATGAATATAAGCTTTCACCATTGTTTGGGGCGGTTATAGATTCTACCGTGTTCGGTATAGCGAAGCCGGATGCCCGTATTTTTGAGGAAGCTTTGTCCCAATTAAATATAGCACCTGATCAAGCCATTTATGTTGGTGATAGTTACGCCGCCGATATGGTTGGTGGAAAAAACGCAGGTATGTGGACTGCATGGCTGGTCGGCGATGAAAAAAAAGCATGTCCAGATCCGTCCATGGTTGATGTTCAACTCTCACATCTCCATGAATTGACTGATTTTTTGGATTCAAGATAAAATAGAAATGGGCAGACATTTCCTGCTGCCCATCAATTGAAACTGTAAAACTAAAAATCCATCACTACATTTCGCGGTGGATACCTATAACTTTACCGAGTATCGTCACCTCATTAATCTTGAAAATGCTCGGTTCAATGGCAGGATTTTCGGGTTGTAACCGCACTTGGTCGCCATCAATGAAGAAGCGTTTTACCGTTGCTTCGTCTTCAACCATAGCGACAACAATATCGCCTGGATCAGCATCTGACTGCCTTTTAACAATGACATAATCACCTTCTAAGATGCCGACCCCGATCATACTGGAACCGATAATTCGTAGAGCGAAACATTCGTAGTTATGTACCATACGGGTTGGGATAGGGAGTGTACCTTCAATATTCTGTGATGCGAGGAGCGGAGTTCCTGCCGCTACACGTCCGAAGATCGGAATTTCTATAATATCCCGTTCTGTTTCTGCCAGAACCGGATTCGCACTCTGGTCTTCGAGCCATTTACTGGTCGCAA
This sequence comes from Candidatus Poribacteria bacterium, assembly GCA_028818705.1. Classification (GTDB taxonomy): domain Bacteria; phylum Poribacteria; class WGA-4E; order WGA-4E; family WGA-3G; genus WGA-3G. The sequence goes on along the minus strand of JAPPNJ010000033.1, from coordinate 21,767 downwards.
TCTTCGGTTGTGCTTCCTTCAAAATGGAAATCGCACGCGGTTTGCCCTCTGCCCGTTCAATGTACTTTTTCTTTTCGAGCGCGTTGAGATGATCGTGCGCCGCCTTTTCAGAGAAGCCAAATTGGCTGCCAATCTCGCGAATCGTCGGCGGATAACCGTTTTTAATACACCTCTGGATGTAATTAAAAATCTCGCGCTGCCTATTCGTCAGGTTCTTTGCCATGGGTAACCTCTCATAATAAGCGTTAGTTTATATATGTATATTATACTATATGCAGGTTAAGAATGCAACAAAAAAGCAATCTTTTTATATTCTACGTCAATATACTCAAATCGGTTTCCATAAAATTGAAACCGAATAATGCTATTAACGTCTTAATTAAGGGAAAAATTTAGAAATGCGAAGTCAAACGCTTTTTACATCTTTTTTTATGCATAAACATCTTACCGTCGAAAAGTGCGCTCCGAACTTTACTGTCTTCTATCGCTTATGCGCTATAATCACTCTGTTTCTCGGAATTGTGAATTCGGGGTTGGCGCAAAGGAAGACAGAGAAAGTAAAACTTGATGCTGTCGTCAACAATTTTACGCTCAAAGATGCCACTGGCACACCTTACGCTTTGTATGAATTGAGCAAAGAAAAGCCTGCTACTGTCGTTCTGTTTCTTGCCACCCAATGTCCGATAGCGACAGACTATGTAGAACGTATTGTCGCTTTAGTTAGGACTTATAGCGAAAAAGATGTACAATTTATCGGTATCAATTCAAATAAACAAGAGGACATTGACGAGATTGTGGCGTACAGCGAGAAGCACGGCTTTGAGTTTCCTGTACTAAAAGATCCAGAAAATAACATTGCTGACTATTTTGGGGCGAGAAGAACACCAGAAGTCTTTCTGTTTGATGCCGAACGCATGCTCCGCTATGCTGGCGCAATTGACAACAGTCCCAAAGAACCTACAAAGCACTATCTCCAAAACGCCTTAGATTTGGTGATTACCGGAAAGGATATTCCTAAGGAATCCAAAAAGACAAGAGCAATAGGCTGTACGATTAAGCGAGTGCGAAAAGCCAGTGTAGATAGAACGCCATGAGTTTTTGTCTGTGGTCTCAGTTCGCTATTGACCGTCACCGCGGAGGTGGAAAAACATAATGTTTCGATTTTTATATCACTGTTTTCAAGCAGTCCTAAGCCTGTTTTGGGTGGTATGTCTTCTCGTATTTATAGCAGTTTTCGCCGGAATCGGATTTGCAGGTGGCATTCTCCTTGCCTGTTGGGAAGATGTCCGCGACATAGATCTGAATCGACTTGAATATAGTGTTGACCCCGAAACATGGCGGCAACATCTGGAGGTCTATTCCTCGGTCTGCCAGGTGCAAAAATCGGATAAAATTGAATTTCTGCGTGATAAATTGAAACGCTTGAAGTATAAAAAGGTTGCCGAAATTATTCCGAGATTGAGTGAACCCGGAGAGTATGCTGAAACATTGGATGACAGAGGAAATCGCATCGTACGTATCCATCTACGGAACTTTGAATATCCGTACCTTGATACCGAAGCAGGGCGTGTTCAAATTTCAGTGAGCGACGGAAGAATCATAGCGATTCGCGGTGAAGATGATACCGTCCGTCAGAATTTCTACCTTGAACCGGAGAAGATAGCCGACTTTGCTGACAGTGAAGGCTCCACGCGACGCTTAATTCCACTACTCCAAATGCCTACGAAATTGACAGACGCGTTCATTGCCATTGAGGATCATCGTTTTTCCAGCCACTGGGGAATTGACATCATACGTCTTGTTGGAGCAGTGAAAAATACTGTAATAAACGGCAGCCGATTGGCTGGGACAAGTACATTAACGCAACAGTTAGCGAGAAATATTTACCTATTTGATCAGAGATCCGTCAGGGATCTCGGGCGGAAAGCCAGAGAGATACTCCTCGCAGTGAGAATTGAAAAGGTTTTCTCTAAAGATGAAATCTTAGAGCGTTATTTGAATCATGTCGACTTAGGTCGGTCCAGATATGGTGGTAAGACCTTGCACGGTGTCCAGCAAGCAGCGCTGGGATATTTTGGAAAGCAGGTGTCCGAACTTGACTATCACGAATGCGCTTTGCTCGCAGCTCTCCCAAAGGGTCCTTTTGCTTTCTCGCCTTTTTCCAATCCTGATAATGCCAAGAGTCGGCGTAGTATAGTGTTGGATAGGATGCTGGCAGAGGGATATATTCCAGCATCTGACTGGCTTGTAAGTCGCAATGCTCCGCTTCTACCGCAGAAACTTCACGACAGCCAGGCAAGGGTCACCGCAAAGGAGGCAGGACATTTTCTCGAATATATCCGTGAGGAACTCGTTCGGCTTCCCGAGCTTCAAGAGAAATTATATAGTGGAGGCTTAAAGGTTTACACAACAATAGACATGTCTATGCAAGCCGTCGCTGAAAAAGCTGTTGCCGAGCATCTACGCCTGATGGATAAGACATACGGTAGGCATCTACCCGATTACGATGCCAATAAGCGAAACCCACATGGTATAGATCCGATTGATAGTTATCTGCAAGCTTCGCTTATTGCGTATGAGCCCAAGACTGGACAGGTTAAAGCGATGGTAGGTGGGCGCGATTACAATATCACGGAGACGAAAATTAATTTTTACAATCGCGCTATTGGAAATGCAAGGCGACAGCCCGGTTCTGCCTTTAAACCGATTGTCTTCGCCTCTCTGTTAGAGAATCCGTCAATCTTAACACCTGCAACTGTTATCGTTGATGAGAGATGGGGCATTGTCCCTTTCCCTGGGCAGCCGAAGTGGTATCCCCGAAACTATAGTGAAATGTTTAGAGGTCGTGTTAATATGCGCGATGTACTCACGAGATCCATTAATGTACCTACAGCGAAAGTGATGCTGGAGCCCCCCATAGGGGATAACGGTATATGGGAGGGTATAAATCGCGTCGTAGATTTAACGAAACGTATGGGGGTTAAAAGTCCCATGGATCCAAAACCTGCGCTTTCTTTAGGTGCCTCTGGCATGACCGTGCTTGAATTGACATCGGCGTACGGAATCTTTGCAAACGGTGGGATTCGGACGAAACCCGCGCATATTCAGTATATCCTCGACACAAGCGGGACGGTAATTTACCCATCTGAAGACCATCAGGTCGATCGGACCCGTGTCTTGGATGAAAAAGTAGCGTACCAGATTACTTCATGTTTAGAGAATGTAATTGAAAATGGAACCGGTAGACGCGCAAAACGTATGGGTCTTACCCGTCCTGCAGCAGGTAAGACCGGGACGACTAATGAAAACGTGGATGCATGGTTCGTCGGCTATACCGCGGATCTGGTCGTCGGGGTTTGGGTCGGATTTGATAAAAATCGGTCGAGTCGCCGGAATTACAATCAAGAAGGTGCTAAAGCGGCATTGCCAATCTGGGCGGAATTCGTAATTAATGCAGCACGAGGACCCAATAGAGAATTTCCGGTGCCTGAGGGCATTATTTTCAGGGACATTGATAAAAAGAGTGGGCGTCTCAAAAGGACGGGGTGTCCCAAGGAAAACATTAGCACGGAACCTTTTATTGAAGGACAGGAACCAAAGGCCCTCTGCAATCTACATAGATAACCGACCTTCCAACTGGCGGCAAAATTTGTCTTATCTTTATTGGGGACTAACCGCTGAAAAATTAGCAGGCAATTGTAATTGAACTAAGGCGACTCTTCAAGTCTAAAACGTAGCACACCGCTGCCCATAGTACCAACATAAAGCACATTGCTATCAACAGCGAGAGAGGTAATAGGGACGGGTATCTCCGGTGTAACCTGTTTCCATATACCAGAGTTTTCTTTCAATTGATACACCTGTTGATTGCTTGTGCCCTACACTGTCGTCCCGTCCACAGCGAGTTTGTCTATGATAAGTGGCGAACCTTCCCCATCTGTTATTGCGTGCCAGTGTGTTCCGTCATACGAATATGCAACCCCCTTATCGGTCGCCACATAAACGGTTGATCCAGCGAAGGTGATCGCGTTGAAGGCGGTAACAGAAAACGGGATATCCGCGGTAACATCGTTCCAAGTATCACCCTCGTCAAAGGATTGGAGGAGATGTCCATCTTGTTTCCCGACATAGATAGTTCTCCCTAAAACAGCGAGCTTGAAAAAGTTAAGCTTATGAGAAGAATAGAGAGCCTTACCTTCATCTACCAATCCAGTATCATACCATTCAGTTGTGCCGGGTTTCCATCTGAAGAGTTTTTGTCTAAATTCCATATAGTAAGTAGAATCGCTGACAGCAAAGCTTCCAAAAAACGACTGCAAAAGTTTAACCAAATTTTCCTCAGTGATTTCGCTGTAATCTTCACTTGATGTATCTACTTTTTTCGTCAACTCGTTATAGTCTGCTATCTTTAAAACTGGCATTCCTGGGACAGGGAGTAATGTATTGTCCTCGGCAGATAGACGGAAAAGTTGAGGCGATATTTCTTTGGCACCTCTGGTGTAAACTACATCCTCGAATTTCACAATACTCGTGGAGTTGTCAATTCCACCCGAAACATCGACCCACGATTCACCACCATCAGATGAAGAGACAAGCGTTCCTTCAATGTTTGCGTAGAGCACATTATCCACAGAAACCAAATTTAACACATTTGTCTTTACCAAACCCGTGTTAGATGGGTGCCATGTTTTGCCTGCATCGGTCGTACGATAGATTCCATACATCCCACTCTTGTAAAAAGTATTCGCATCCAAAGACGCAAGCGTGGAGATGTCTCCGATGTTCGGAGTATTTGCCCAAGTTTCACCTGAATCATTTGAGTAATAAGTATTTGCCCTATCTACGATCAGAAGATTCTTTTCTGAGGCTATCATTATGATGTCCGAAGTTTTTTCTGTTTCTGAACCGATGGGTCCCATGTTAAAGTCATATCCATATTCGTCTGAGGAATCTATCTTCATAAAGTCTAATGACTGCCACGAATCTCCTAAATCCGCTGACCGATAAAGGGACAGAGATAACTCGTCTACCACTTGCATTGACATTGCTTTGAAGGACATCGAAGTGGTCTGACTCTGTGCCTCGTCTCCTACAGCAACATACAGTTGATTTTTAGTACTTGCTAATGCTCTAATATTCTCAACAGTGCCAACTGATAAACGTTCCCAACCTTCTAACCAGCGTCGATAGAGCCCAGAGTCAGTGCCAACAAATACAGTGTTCCCAATAGCAGTGATTGCACGAATCTGCTTATTTTCTAAGTCTCTGTCGTTCAGAGGTATCCACGATCTACCGGCATTGGGGGAACAGAATACACCATTAATAAGCCCCAAGTAAAATGCCTCATCCGTCATGATGGTCCCAATCAATTGCCCTTCTGGGCGCGTTCCCAGCACATCCCAGGTCTTGCCTCTATCGAGGGATGTGAGCACTTGTGTATCAGAGATGGCGTAAAGGGTATTATTCTGTTCTGTCATGTGCCACGATCCCTGGATGGGAATATTATTGTTAACACGGTGCCATGCGCTTCCGTCGTCCGTTGCCCTATAGATCTCTGTATCTGCTACGGCGTAAAGATCGCCGTTAGATGCCATAAACAGATTCTGCACACCACCGCCTTCGGGCCCGCCTGTCTGAACCCACTGCGGTTTAGGCGTTGAAATCTCCTCTCTGTCAACTGGGACTGGAGCAAAATGCGATGTGTTGGAGTTCTGACCCGCCCCTATACCTTTACCCGTAATACTTGAGCTCCCCGGCTGATGCTGAATCGCAGGTTTCGCGGGTGAATCTAAAACGAAAACCGCATCAATAATCTCAACCGTCGGTTCCGAGACGGCATCCAAGTTGTAAGGCTTCTGGAAACGAGAAAGATACTGTGTGCTAACACCCATCAGTAGGAAAATCAAGACAGCAGAGGCAGCAGAAAGTGCTAACGGTGCGGCCGGTTTACTCGCAGAAGTTGAAATTGGGGGTTTACGCGCGACTTCGCGCATGATGTTTTCTGCTATCTGATCCGGGAGTTGGAAGCTCCCAACATTAAGTTGAATGACATCTTCTTCTTGTCTCAGGCGATTGCGTGCGCGGCTGAGTCGGCTTTTGATGGTATTCTGGGAGACACCGAGAAACTCGCTGATGGCTTTGATCGTCATCTCACCGAGGTAATGAAGCGTCATTACTGTCCGCTCACTTTCTGGTAGTTTCTCGAGTAGTTTTTTGACAACTTCGCGCCGCGTTTCATCGGCATCCGCTTCCCGTGTTTCTTCTATATGTCGAGAATATGACACTTGATCCACCTCACTCGTATCGGTTTCCTCCAAAGATTGTTCCGGTACAGCACGCTTTCGGAGCCAGTCCCGACTCAAATTCGCAGCAATCACATAAAGCCAACCCGGGAATTGCTTGTGATTTTTTAATGTTCCAAGTTTGTCGTAGGCTTTTAGAAATGCGTCTTGTGTAATCTCTTGTGCAATGTGAAAATCACCAATCTTCCGCCATACAAGCGCGTGCACTCCTTTCTGATGCTTCCTAACTAACGGACCGAATGCGTCCTGATTTCCCTGTAATATTTGTTGAATGAGTTCAGCGTCGCTTTGTACCATTACAAGTTCCCTCCGGAATCATAACTGTCTCTTAATTAGGGTGACGTAATTTTGATATTAAAAGGTTGCAACCATCCTCGGAAATGTGAATACGATCATGGAATCCATGCCATCAATGGAGCATGAACAGTAAATTTTAATTTTTTCTGAAGGCGTAATCCCTTGTGTACATTGGATTTATGGATAGATCAAGCCACTCACTTTCACTCACGATGCAACCTTCAAATACCCGAAATTCGTCACCTTAATCAAAGGCGGTTAGATTTAGCGAAGTTGCTACTGGCAAATCCGAAAGCACTTCCATTCTATCCGAAACATCTTTCAATTTAAAGGAGAAAACCATGCGTTTCGTAATAATTAATCTGTTTCTTGTCTGTTTGCTACTGTTCGGCATCGGTTACCTCGCTTTCGGTGATGCTGTGTGTAACATACCCTAAAAATTGAACGATGAATTGCATGAAAAAATAGAGGAGAAATGACCATGTTAATGACACTAATTCAGAAAGAGATTATGCATCATGTGCTCAGCGTCCGGTTTGTAGCACTTCTTGTAATGTGTGTTTTGCTCATCCCACTGACCCTTTCTATCAATTATCGTAGGTATAACCAGAACCTCGTTGACTATCAAGAATCGGTGAAACGCACACAGGCAGAAGCAAAAGAAAATCCACCGAATGCGCAAGATCCGAATGTGGAGGTATCAAAGTTTTTCCTCAAGCCTACACCGCTAAGCGTCTTCGCAAACGGTTTAGAGGAGGCACTGCCGGCTTATCTTGGAATGACGCGTAATGGTGTTCGACAAGGTTCGACAGGACTTGGGCAAGCAGCCCTATCATACGCGCTCGGAAATCTTGATTTCCTGTTCATCGTAGGCACTGTTTTTAGTCTCCTTGCGCTTCTGTTTACATTTGATGCGGTTGCCGGGGAAAGAGAGGCAGGGACCCTTCGGATAAACCTATCGAATTCGCTTCCGCGAGATGTGTTCTTGTGGAGCAAGTTGATCGGTGGATACGCTGTGTTTGTTATTCCGTTTTTGGTGTCTTTTCTTATAGGGTTGCTCTTACTCGTCTGGCAGGGGTTTCCATTAGGTGAATTCAACATTGCACTGCCAGTGTTGGTGCTCGCGGCTATCTCGTTGCTCTACATTGCGGTGTTTTTTGCGATAGGAGTATTCATTTCAACCTATCTTGACAATTCCAAGACCGCACTCATCATTGCTTTTACCTTTTGGGTGTTTGCCGTGCTGATTGCACCACGGGGCGCGTTTGTGATTGCTAAACTCGTTGCGCCCACTCGAACAGAGCAGTCTGTTTATACGGAAAAGACAGTGCTTCGCAATAACCTTATGAAAGATAAGGAAGACAAGATTGGGAAAAAGGTAGCTGGAACTTTCGGTACCACTCTTATACTAAACGACCCAAAGACACAAGAAAGATTGGGTGAAATCAGAAAACCGATTGAGGAAGAGTTTCGAGTAAATTTCCGGAATCAAACCGAGAAGATTGACAGGAACTACCAGCGCGAGAAAGATCGTCAAGAGCAAGTTGGAGAGATGCTTTCTCGGATCGCCCCCACGTCTTCTCTGGTCTATTGTGTGATGAACTTGACGCAAACGGGCAAGTTGAAAAGAGATCTCTATTTTCAAACGGGCGAAAGGTACTACAGTCAGTTGGATGGCGCGTATTTCAGCGAAATTTCTGACGATACACTGGCACAAATGTTACAATTGGCGAATCGGGGGAATCCCGATGCTAAGTCAGAAAAAAATAAAATCACGCCGCCACCAACGCTAACAGAACCGGCTTTATCGGAAACGTTGCGTCGTTCTGCATCAGACGTGTTCTTGCTTTGTCTTTTTGCCTTAGTATTTACGACGGTAGCTTTTCTGAAGTTCTTCCGTTCCGATATTTAATATGGCTATACCCACATAAAAAAAATAGCTGGAGGACAATCCGATGTTAGAAACCCGTGACCTTACGAAAGTTTACAACGAAGACGTTTTAGCTGTCAACGAGTTGAGCCTGAAAGTAGACGATGGCGAAATCTATGTCGTCCTCGGTGCCAATGGTGCCGGGAAAAGTACAACGATGTCGATGCTCCTGAACTTCATCGAACCCACGAGCGGCACCGCACTTGTAGATGACATCGAGATTCCGAAATTCCCACTCGAGGCAAAAAAGCACCTCGCTTACGTCTCTGAGAACGTAGAACTCTATCGTAACTTCACAGCACGGCAAAACCTGTCCTTCTTCGCGAAGCTCGGTGGACGTAAGAATGTATCAAACGCCGAAATTGATGCTACCCTTGGACGCGTCGGTTTACCGGATGCGGCTTTTGGACGGCGTGTGAAAACTTTCTCCAAGGGTATGCGTCAACGCTTAGGCATTGCGATCACAATTATGAAGAACGCACGTGCCATATTGCTTGATGAACCGACCTCAGGCTTGGATCCCAAGGGCGGTGCCGATTTTCTGAATCTGCTCCGAGAACTCAGAGAAGAAGGGAAATCTATTTTCATGTCCACGCACGACATCTTCCGGGCAAAGGAGATCGCCGACAGGATCGGGATTCTCGTGCAAGGTAATCTCGAACGCGAGTTAACGCGCGAAGAAATCCTAAGAGAAAATCTTGAGACACTCTATCTCCACTATGTTGCCGGATACGAACCCGAGGAAGATACAGCTGCATAGCCCATGTGATGCAATACCTATTGATTAGCCAAATTTCGGTTTGGCTAATCGAAAACTCTATTACGACAAGGGGATTCATAAAAATGCGAAAAAACACCCTTATAACAGTTTTCATTAGCGCGCTTGGCATACTGATTATAGGGACATTGCTAACATTGGCAGATGAGCCCAAACCCACTGATGGGAACCGCGCGAAAACTAAAGATGAACAGAGTCGGCAAATCCAAATAGAAACCGAACGCTTGAATATGGAATTAAAAGAAAATCTAATGAAAAAAAAGCGGGTCGAACTTGAAAATCTCAAGGCGATGATGATGGAGGAAAACAATATTGTCACCGTCTCTGAAGTCAATAGAGCAGAAGAGGATTACGAAACCGCTGTCTCCGAATACGAACAAGCAAAACTCACGCTGCAACAGGTGGAACTCGAATCGCTCAAAGATGAATGGCATATCACTGTCGAAAACACAAACCTGTATGAATCTGCCGATGGGAAGGAGACATTCTCAATCACGCTGCGAAATAGTTCAACCCCTGTCAAACTCATTGAGAGTTCCAAAGTCTTGGGACGGGAAATTATCATCAGCGCACAGATTGACGACATCTTCGTCTCCATTAAAGAACAGGAAAGTTTTGGTTCAAGTGGCGCAATTATCGCTGAACCTTATGAGCAACGTATTGAGACACTTAAAGAGAGTGAATCCGTTACTTTGGAGTTTGAACTCATAAAAGATGATGTGCGCGATGTCGTCGTAGAGTTGAAATACTCAGATCGCGTTGAAAATAAAAACATCCATCTCAAACAGGAGGAACCGCATATCTCCGTCGTATCCGCGAGACGTTACAAGGAAGGAGATCGGCGACGTTTGGAAGTCGTCATCACCTATGGCGCAGTGAAAAATGAAACAGAAGAAACAGACACCGGGACTACCGCACAAGAAATCAACAACGTCTACGTCTCTATTAAAGACGAAACGGAAGCTATCATCGGCTTCCCCTACGAATACCGTATCCCAACCCTAAAAGACGGGCAAGAGGAAACACTCGATTTTGAACTCCGACGCAATGTCGACAGTCTCACTGTTTACCTCCAATACCTTGACAAGCCATACCCGAAAAAAATCCATCTTGAGGAGGATACGCGCCACATCTCTATCCTGAGTGCGAAAAAGTTTCGCGTTGAGAACCAGATGATGGTGACAATTCAGTTGAAGAATACCTCTACCACAGAGGCGATGCCGAGCAACGCCACCCCCCAAGAGATCGCAGCGGCGAATGAGATTCGCGGCATCTATGTCTCCTTACTCGATGTCACTGACGACACGAACATCGTCAAACCCTATGAAGAGAAAATCCAAGTCCTCGGCTACAACGAAACCGTGGAATTGACGTTCCAACTCCAGAAAGACGTCGAGAGTTTGAAGGTATCACTGGATTACTCCGAACTCGACGTACCCGATTTACGACTCATTTATCTGCAAAAAGAGTCTGCCTTAGATGTCGTAAACGTCAGCTCGCTTCGCTTTTCACAAGAGGGAAACTTGGGAAGCAGCGTTACTTACGACTTGACATTGGATCGGTTGGCGGAAACGGAGAACACATTCCAACTCCGCGTCATTAATCTACTCAACCGTCTCTCCTTTGAATTCCAAGACCCGGAGACGAAATCTCGGCAGTCACAGGTGAAGTTCACACAGGAACAGTCGAAACGGGATCTGTCACTGATTGTCTATCTACCAGAGGAATTAGATGCCACCTACCTCGACAGCACGCTTGAGTTCTATGTTGCCGTCCTTGACGAAGCCGAAGCAACCGAACTCGGCGGTGTCAACAATCGTTTGGATTTACCTGCCGATAGGATTGCGGGCATACAAGGCGGTGTTGAGCGGTTTGAACTGATTCCAAAAGGTGTTCCGGAGATTGAAGTATTTGTGCCGAATGCGTTCCAGACCATCAAGATAGGCGAAGAAGTCAACATGACAGCGACGCTACAGAACATCGGCACCCGCGATCTCGTTGATATCCGCATGCTCGTCGATGTCAACACGGATTGGAAATATACTGTTGTGCCAGAAGTTATAGGTTCGCTTAAGCGGAATGAGGAAATAGAGATCCAACTCACACTGAGTCCGCCTGTGGACATTGGCGTAGGTGAATATCAGGCGAAGTTGAACGCCGAAGTCACTGTTGATAACCGGAAGTTTGAGGCACGCGATCGCTCGATCACCGTGCAGGTGGAATCCAAGACACAAATGTCGGTGACGACGTTGCTATTTGGTGCCTTAATACTTCTCATGATCGCAATCGTCATCGTCACAATTCGCATCAGTAGACGCTAAAGGTGGGGTAGCAGAGAGAGGGTTGTAGCCTTGATTCGGCAAGTTCCCTCTCACTGATAACTAATAACTAAAGACTGACAACTCAATGGAGATCGAAATGAACAAAGGGCTGATAATTCTCATAACCTGTCTACTTCTGAGTATTGTGGGAGCTCCTACTCCAGCGCAACGGCTCGTCTCACTGCAGCCAAAACGCGCAATAGAACTCGCTTTAGAGAAAAACGAAACAGTTAAAAAAGCAGAAAAGGTGGTAGAACGTGCCAAGGCAAACCTGCGTGTGTCCAAAGCCGTTTACCTGCCACAAGCAGGACTCACCAGCGAATATCAACGCCAAAAAGATGGTGATATTGATGAGAGGGACTATCTCACTCGCGCACAGGTGAGTATGCTTTTCGCGCAATTCGGTGAAATTCCAGTAGGACTTGATGACGCACAAGAACAGGTACGTAAAGCAGAGATTCAATACGAACGCGTAAGAAAGGAGAGTGTTCACACGGTTCGGAATCTCTGGAACAATATTATCCTCACACAGGAAGAGATTGAAGAACGCGGTGCGATTGCCGCGGAGCTTGAGAAAAAACTCGAAGGCACACAAATCAAACAAACCCAAAAGCGGATCCCGTTCCTCAGCCAACTCAACACGGAACTGGAACTCTCAGAACAGCAGCTCGCCCTCAACGAACTCCAGCGACAACTTGATGTTGACACCGCCGAACTCATCAGTCTCATTGGACTCGACCCTCTCGCACGGGTTGTGCTTTCACAACCTCTTCCAGATGACGATGTAACACTGAAAACCTCCGTAGAACTCGCGCTCACATACAACCTTGACCTACGTGACTTACAGGGCGATATTTTGCGTCAAGAACGTCTCGCTACAGAGACCATCTGGCATCGACTCCCTGAACTCTCTGCTGAAGCACATTACAAAGATTTCCGTGTGCAGTTGGAACAACATCAACAGAATCAGACATGGGACGCAAAAGCCGTCTACGATCCAGTGATACTTGACCCCGGACGAGACGTGCCAAGTATTTTTGAAACAAGCCCTCGCACCCAAGATGGGTGGGGACTTCGTTTCAATTTCAACATTCCACTATACGATGGGGGTAAGACTAAGAACCTTCGCGTCCGAGAACTCGCCGAACTCGATCGACTTCAGTTGGAATACATTGAAATAACAAAGTCAATTCGTGTAGAGGTGCGGCGTGCCTATCGCGCCGTGGCGAATGCGAAAGAACGGATGGAAATTGAAGAAAAGCGTGTGAGAATCTTTGAGCAGCAGTTACGGACGATCGAGCGTGTGCTTGAGGAAATCACGGTTGAAATCCCCGGTTATCAAGGTCTTACCTATAACGACGCCTTTCAAGCACAGGCACAATTTACCGAAGCACAACGCATCTACTATCAGGCGCGCCGAGACTACGCAAAAGCAAAAGAACAACTCCGAGAAACAATACAATGGATCGAATAATATACTATCCAAGACACACGTAAGGAGAAAAAAATGAGAAGTCACATAACAGTACACACTGAACTTAACAATTTCGATGAGCAGGAACTCGTCACGCGTGCCCAGAACGGCGAGGCAAATGCTTTTAATCCGCTCGTGTCCAAATATCAGTACAAAATCTATAACCTCATTTATAAGCGAGTTGGCGACCGAGAGACAGCGAAAGACCTCTGTCAAGAAGTATTCTTAAAGGCATGGCAAGCATTGCCTAATTTCAGAGGGCAGTCCGTATTTTATAGTTGGCTCTACCAAATTGCTGTCAATTGTTGTATTGACTTCATCCGAAAACAAGATAGACGATATGTTTTAGGATCAGAAGGATTACCTCAGAACCCGGATGATATACTTCGCATGACCGATACGCAACCTTCACCTTCTGAAATTCTTGAAAGGAAAGAGCTCGGACACATCATCAGCAGAGCTGTGCAGCAGTTGCCTCCGGGACAGCGTCTCTCCTTTCGTCTGCGATATTTTCATGAACTTTCGGTAAAACAGATTGCTTTACGCATGAACAAATCGGAGGGAACCATTAAAACGAATCTACACCACGCACGCCACAAACTCCGAAATATGCTGCGTCCCTATCTGCAAAACGAACCACTTCCATGGTAAAATCTCTACGCTACTGTAGATAGGAATTAGGTTCTTTTCATTCCCTCCGAGTCGGATTTGCTATCTCTCTCGCCCAAGCCGATGCAACCGTCGTTGATATGCAAGTCGCAGGACGTTGGAAGTCCTGCAAATGCCAGCACACTATGCCAAAACAGAACTCGCTGAACGCGACGCTATCGCAAGATTCAAAGACGGAAAGCGATAATCAGGATTCATACTTGATTAAGTGATCCATCTGCCCAGTTGCCACCACGGTTCATTCGGTTCTTAAGCATCAAGGAGAGGAATACTATATGTCTGTATCCGTGAATCACGGATAACGACTGTCAAATTTTCGATGTTTGCTTGGGCGATTAACGATCTATCAAACGGGTCCTCGTGATGAAATGGACGGTCTTTGACTTACCGCTTTGAATTTGCTTGATTCGACGGGTTCTGATGTCCGTAGCCTTTGAATACATTGTATAGTGTCTAACATACAGCTAAGTTTTTTCAAGTGTGATGTTTCGATAGGTGTTCTTTGTGCTAACACATTTCTGGCAGAATATGGTATACTATATAAAACACACTGCCTACCGTATGTATTAATTGTAATTTCCATGTAAATCCCTTTACAAAACAATCCAATCTGTGAGAAGGAGCAAGAAGCCAAAATGAGAAAGAATTGGGAATTGCTAACGGAGATTGACTGCCCAGAAGATGACACTCCCAAATTGGAGCACCAGAAATTTGAACTAATCTCAGACTTTGAACCACAGGGCGACCAGCCTCAAGCCATTGACAAACTCACAGAAGGACTTTCCCGTGGGGATAAGGCGCAGACACTGCTTGGTGTAACAGGTTCTGGCAAAACTTACACGATGGCGAATGTAATACAGAACGTCCAGTTGCCCACGCTTGTGATCTCGCCGAATAAAACGCTTTCTGCGCAGCTCTACAACGAATTCCGCTTATTTTTTCCAAATAACGCCGTTCACTACTTCGTCAGCGATTATGAGTACTATCAACCCGAGGCATACATTCCGTCTACGGATACCTTTATCGAAAAAGATGTTCGTATTAACGAGGAAATCACGCGGATGCGGCTCGCTGCAACGGCATCCCTAATATCGCGGCGCGATGTTATCGTTGTTGCAAGTGTTTCCTGCCTCTATGGTCTTGGATCCCCGCGAGAATTTGAGAACCAACGCGTCCAAATAACAGTCGGAGACGTTGTTCGGCGTGATGCCCTCCTACGTGCCTTAGTTGATATTCAATACGTCCGCAACGATGTCGAATTCTGGCAAGGCATCTTCCGCGCACGCGGCGATGTCATTGAGGTATTTCCTGCATATAGCGAAAACGCTTACCGCATCGAACTCTTTGGTGACGAAATCGATCGCATTAGCGAGATTGATACCACAACGGGCGAGGTATTGGCGCAGCGGGACTTCCTTGAAATTTATCCGGCTAAGCATTTCATGACCGATGCTGAAATCTTCGATGAGGCATTAATTAATATTGAACTTGAACTCCAAGAGCGGATTCTCACTTTTGAGAAGGAAAATAAATTGCTGGAAGCGCAACGCATTGAACAGCGCACTCGTTTTGATTTGGAAATGCTACGCGAGGTGGGCTACTGCTCTGGTATTGAAAACTACTCACGGCATCTTTCAGGACTACAACCGGGTGAACCGCCATATTGCCTCATGCACTACTTCCCAGACGACTTCCTACTTTTTATTGATGAATCCCACGTAACCATCCCGCAGCTACGCGGTATGTATCGTGGCGACCGATCACGAAAAGAGACACTCGTCAAGTATGGATTCCGTTTGCCTTCTGCATTAGACAATCGTCCCCTCCGTTTCGACGAGGTTGAAGGACGGGTCAACCAGGTTATTTTTGTCTCTGCGACACCCGGTTCCTATGAGATGGAAAACGGGGCACAAGTTGTGGAGCAGATTATCCGTCCTACAGGACTGGTTGATCCCAAAATCACTATCCATCCAGTAAGAGGACAGGTAGACCATCTCATTGGTAGGATTAAGGAGCGCGTCAAACGCAAACAGCGAGTGCTCGTTACAACCCTCACCAAGCGTATGGCGGAAGATTTGACCGAATACTTAACCGAAGCGAGTATCCGTGCCGATTACATGCACTCTGAAATCGATGTATTTGATCGTGCTCGCATTCTACGCCAACTTCGCGAAGGTGTTTTCGATGTACTTGTTGGCATCAACCTACTTCGCGAAGGACTCGACCTACCGGAAGTCTCTCTCGTCGCAATCTTAGACGCTGACCGACCCGGTTTCCTACGATCTGTCAGATCACTCGTTCAAACCGCTGGACGTGCCGCTCGGAACGTTGATGGTGAGGTAATCTTATACGGTGATGACGTTACAGATGCGATGGCAGAAGCGATACAGGAGACACAACGCCGCCGAGACATCCAACTTCAGTATAACATTGATAACGACATCACACCCGCCACGATTGAAAAAGCGATTCAAGAACTCATTGCCGAGTCTGAGACGGAATATAAGGCAAAAGAATCCGGCAAACCGGTTCCTACCGTAGAGGACATTGAACCTCAAGATATTGAGGCGATGATTACAGACCTAACACGACAGATGCGGAAGGCTGCCGTTGAACTTGACTATGAAGAAGCCGCCGCCTTACGCGACCGTATTACCGAACTTAAGGAGCAGTCGGCGGAACGATAACTGCAAGCGCATTGTTTAAAATCGTAGTTAGATATTTCAATTTAAACCTTGCATTTCAAAGCCTAATCTGCTAATGTACAGTAGTTAGTAATTTCAAAATTCATAACTTCATCTCCAGAGGATTAATTCGTTTCGTGATTCGGAATTAAAAATGTTAGTCTTCTTGAGAAACTGAGAAAGGACTTTACAATGTTTGTTTGTGTAGCATGTGGTTATTTGTGGAAAGAAGCAGATAGCCCTCCAGACGAGTGCCCAGCATGCACGGCACCCAAAGAAAAATACATTCCTTATGATGACCGCGCAGAACGATGGGTGAAGCGCGCAGTCGCAGCGCATGTCATGTACCCAGATGAAGAAGGCGCAGACCTACGTGCAGAAAATTCTGCACTCTCGTCACATGTCAGATTCGCCCTCGTTGGATTACTCGGTGACCTGCAAAAAGAGTAAGACGTGAAAGGATCCTCGATTTCCCAATCGAGGTTCCTTTTTCGTTTTTCTATCAGTATTTCGGTATTTAATTGATACAGAATATAAAATATCGCTCGGTTTACGGGCAGAAATTTAAATAGAAAGGATACGGCATTATCCAACACTCGACCTTCGGTCGAAGAAACTGCCATAATATCGGAAATGAAAAAAATACGTTATTTGCTGATCCTATTCTTTGTTGCTTTATGCGGAATAGTATCAGCACAAGATCTCTCGGATCGAGTGGTGGAACACATTTTCCCCAATGGTCTGAAGTTATTGATGATTGAACGCCACACCTCCCCGACTATCGCGCCTTACATCCTCTTTAGAGCCGGTTCCGTAGATGAATCGGACGATACACGCGGTATCGCACACATGTTAGAACACATGCTGTTCAAAGGCACTAAGACAATCGGCACAACAGACTATGAAAAAGAGAAAGAAGTGCTTGCCGAGATTGATCGGATAGGCGATGCACTCGATATGGAACGGGCAAAAGGCGCCAGGGCGGATGCCGATAAGATTACTGAATTGGAAGCAGCACTCAAAGAGCAACAAGAGCGCGCAAAGGAATGGATCGTCACCGGCGAGTATACCGAAATCTATACACAACACGGTAGCACCGGATTCAACGCTGGTACCTCCGTTGATTATACCATTTACACAGTGGAATTGCCAGCCAATAAATTAGAGTTGTGGGCAATGCTTGAATCTGATCGGCTTAAGAACGCCGTTCTACGTGAATTTTATGTGGAACGCGAAGCCGTCAAAGAAGAACGCCGGATGCGTGTTGATACCCAACCCGGTGGTAAACTCTATGAACAGTTTATCGCTGCTGCTTTTACTGCCCACCCTTACGGTATACCTATTATCGGTTGGCCCTCAGATATTGCCATGCTCAATCGACGCAAAGCTGAGGAATTTTTCCGTATCCACTACGCTCCAAATAATTCAATTATGGTTATTGTTGGGAGTATTAACCCCGAAAAAACGATCGCACTTATTGACAAATACTTCGGTGATATGCAGCCACAACCGCTCCCTCCTGAGGTCACAACTAAAGAACTTCCGCAGGAAGGGGAACGCCGCATCGAAGTCGAATTTGATGCCGAACCCCAACTCATGATTGGATATCATAAACCGACGATCCCGCATTTTGACGACTATGTGTTCGATATGATTAGTGCGATACTTTCTGATGGACGTACTTCTCGGTTCTATAAGAACATTGTCGAGAAGAGCATAGCTGTTTCTGCTAACGCGATAAACGGGTATCCCGGTGGACGCTACGACAATCTTTTTGTTGTCAGTGCTACACCACGCTCACCGAACACAACCGCCGATGTTGAAGCGGCAATTTACGCCGAACTCGAAAAGCTTAAAACTGAACCTGTTGAGGAAAAGGAATTTAAACGTATTCTCAAACAGGTTGATGCCAGTTTCATCCGAGGTCTTAGTTCAAATGCCGGAATGGCGCGCCAATTAACTTACTATGAAGCACTCGCAGGTGACTGGCGTTATATCCTGGGTTGGCGTGAAAATATGTATAAGATTACACCTGAAGACATCATGAAAGTCGCAAATACCTATTTTACAAAAAGCAATCGCACCGTCGCTACACTCGTTAAAAAAGAAGCAGTAGCATCCGCCGGTGACAACGCGGAGGGCAGTGAATAATGAAAAAATGGACCTCTACCGGACTTCTTATCATCACACTGATCGTTGGGCTCATCGTGTGGTGCACTCCCACTACGTTCGCGAGACCACACGAAGAACTCACTTTTGAGCCGATTGAATTTAAACCTCCCGTTCCAGAGAAGCGGACGCTTTCAAATGGAATGAAGCTCTACCTCATCGAAGACCACGAGTTACCGCTTTTTAGAATCAGCGGTTTAATCAAAACCGGCGACATCTACGATCCTGCCGATAAAGTAGGCTTATCATCTATATTCGCAAGCGTCATGAGGACGGGTGGCACAGTGTCGCGTGAACCTGATGCCTTGAATGAGGAATTGGAATCCATGGCGGCTTCTGTTGAAGTCGGTATGTCCCGCGAATACGGTACAATTAACCTCTCGACACTCGCAGAAGATATCGACAAAGGCTTGGAAATCTTCGCTGATGTCCTTAGGAATCCTGCGTTTCGTGAAGATAAACTGGAACTCCGAAAGCAACAGTCAATTGAACGCATCCGTCGGCGTAATGATAATCCTATCCAGCTTGCATGGCGGAACTTCTCCGCCCTGCTATACGGAACCGATCATCCTTTCGGGTGGTATACTGAGATGGGGGGCATCGAAAGCATCACCGCTGACGATCTCAAAGCATTTCATGCGAAATATTACTATCCTAATAACATAATGCTCGCGATTACAGGCGACTTTGATACGGAAACCTTGATCGCTCAACTTGAAAAGGTATTTGAGGGATGGGGAGCCGCAGAGATTGCCTTTCCTGACGTTCCAACAGTGGATGGCACCTCGAAACCCTCTGTTAATTACATCTTCAAGGATCTCCCACAAACGACAATGTTAATCGGACATTTCGGTATTAAGCGTACACCCGATTTTCCTGATTTTTTCGCGCTCCGAGTCATGAACGATATTCTTGGTGAAAGTGGTTTTACCTCTCGCCTTATGACGGAGGTACGTGAAAAACATGGACTCGCCTATATGGTCGGTAGTATAATGCAAACAACGTACTACACAAATCCGGGAGAGTTTTTTGCTTATTCACAGACCCGTACCGAGAAAACAGCCGAGGCGATTTCTCTCATTGTTGATGTCGTCAAGGGGCTCCGTGATACGCCTGTACCGCAAGATGAGCTGCAGCGAACTAAAGATTCACTCATTAATTCGTTTGTTTTTGGTTTTGAAAGCAGCGCGCAAATCGCATTTCAGCAGATGATGCTCGACTATCGAGGTTATGCACCAGACTTCCTTGAGACCTATACCGATAATATCGCTAAGGTCGCAGCAGCGGACGTCCAAGCAGTCGCACAGAAATATCTCCATCCAGACGCTCTCACGATTGTCACCGTCGGAAATAAAGCCAATTTCGATCGACCTCTTGATGAATTCGGGGCGGTTAACGAAATTGAGATAGAGCAACCCGAACCACCTCCTGTTGAACCAATGCCTGAAGCGAGTGAGACGGACATGGCGAAAGCCAAAGAAGTCCTCGCAGCAGCAGCTGAGGCACACGGTGGACTTGAGAAGCTGCAAGCGGTGAAAAATATTGTCATGGAAGGGCGAGCTACAGCAAACTCACCGATGGGACCGATGAACCTGGATCTAAAGGAATATATAGTCTATCCGGACAAGGTCCGACAAGATATCAAAATGCCTCAAGGTGAGATGAGTACTATTTTCAATGGGACTTCTGGGTTTGCCCTGACTCCTATGGGACCGCAACCTTTACCTCCTGAAATGACGGCTCCGCTGAAAGATGACATCTTCAGACAACCGATTTGGTTGCTTGCCAGTCTCGCCAACGACGATAGTTCAATTCAATATGCTGGCAGAGAAGAAGTTATGGGAAAATCCGCTGTACTTGTACTTGCGCCCCAGCCTTCAGGTGAAGCACTCAAAATTTTCATCAGTGAGGAGACACACTATATCGTAAAACTTGCCTTCCGCGAGACGGAACAGGGCGTTGTCGTCAACAAGGAAACGCTCTTAGCCGATTATCGTGATGTAGATGGTATCAAAGTACCGCATCATATTCAGCAAAACGTAGAGGGTGAACGTTTCACCGAAACTCGTATAAACAGCGTCACGGTGAATGCTGAACTTGACGATACACTCTTTCAGGAGCCACGGTGAAAACCTTAGATTTACGCGTCCGCTACTTTCAAGATAGCACACCGGCAGATGTGCCATGCCGTGAAACCGCTTTCATCCGTCGTGAGTTTGAAATGCCATTGCCGATTGAGGAGACCGCCTTGATCCTCGTTGATGTATGGAACGTGCATTTCATCGAAAGTTGGATAGAACGCGCTGCACAGATAACGACTGAGGGCATTGTGCCGGTATTAGACGCTGCGCGGCAGGTGGGCTTAACAATCGTACATGCCCCCTCGCCGCCGGTAGCCGAACAGTATGCGCAGCTCCAACGCCACAAACCGCCTGAGCCGTCTGTGCCTTCAGCGTGGCCACCCGCCGATTTCCGAAGCCGGGAGGGCGACTACGCCATTTATCGCGGGCCCCGTAGCCAACCGCCGGGTATCGGCGTGCATTGGGACAAACTCGCATCGCAGCTTTCTATCTCTCCTACGATTGATGTGAAACCTGAAGAGTTTGTAATCGCTACGGGACAGCAGTTACATGAATTGCTGGAGGAGCGGCGTATTTTACACCTTCTCTTTGCGGGTTTCGCGACAAATTGGTGTGTATTGGGCAGGGATTACGGCATCAGATCTATGGGGCGATATGGTTATAACATTATCCTGCTCCGCGATGCCACGACGGGTGTAGAGTTTCCTGATACCTACGATAATCTGTTCACCACAGAAATCTCCGTTCGAGAGGTGGAACAGCAATACGGTTTTAGCGCATCAAATGCCGATCTCTTCGAGGCGGTCGAGAAACTTCCAGCGTAGGACTCTGCGAATAGCCATTATTGTTTGTTGTTAGGCGAGGTCTCTGTGCCTCACTTTTTTCCATATATTTATATAAAAAATCAGGGTCTTTGTATGAATCTGTGAAAGGCGATGCGGTATCATACGTTTTGCAGAGAGGCTAAATTAATGTCGCGTTGTCGCGTCTAATGAGACGAGAAATGCTATATAGGACTTACGCAAAATTAGAAAATGAGTTGATATATCCTCATCGATCTAT
>JAPPNJ010000050.1 GCA_028818705.1 Candidatus Poribacteria bacterium | reverse complement strand
CCGTGGTATCGGAACAATACAGCGGCTGTATTTGAATATCCGAGAGCATTGGCAATTCTTGAGTCTACGGCGTTGGAAGTGGATTCGGGCAAATCAAGGCGATTGGAAGTCTACGGGACACGCGGGAGTGCTATTCTTGAGCCGCTTGAGCCACCGGCATTGCGGTTGTGTCTTGATGAAGAACGAGATGGCTACGCTAAAGGTTGGCAGACGGTGCCTGTGGAGCCGAGACCGCGTTATGTCGAAAGCCTTCGAGCGTTTGTCGCTGATATTCGAGGTGAGAAATCCCCTGATCGTTCTCTCGATCATGAGTTCACAGTTCAGGAAACGGTATTGCGGGCGGCGGGGTTGCGTTGACATATTATCTAAACTAAAGTATGTTAGCTGTGTCATGCAATCTAAAATAAGGAGACTTATATGAATCCTAATTTCAACAAATTCACCATCTACGGCATCATGCTACTCAGCCTCGTGGTGAGTGGAACACTCTTTGGCTGCGAAGCGGTAAACCCTATCTGCTCAGAAAACTTCTGTGTCGTCGGCGAGGTGTTTCCACGCTCTGAAATTGGCGACCGCGAGTTCAGTGAGGTAGACGTTAACGACAGCCAAATCCTGGCGGTCTTGGTCGGAACACCTCAATCCGATATAACTGAACCTGATGTTGAGGTAACCGTCGCGGATATTATCTCAGATGTCGCCAACGGAGGCACACAGTATATCGGTGAAACTGTGACACTCACTGCGACTGTCCATGCTAACCTCACAGACGCGGGTCAAGAAGCGATAACACTCCTGACAAATAGTGAGAAAATCAACTTTTTTGTGACTTCCTTTAATGAAACTCGTTCGCTGGCAAATTACGAGGAAGGAAATTCATATACCTTTACTCTGTTTATTAAAGACATCAGAGAGTCCACTGCTACACCCGGAATCACGAACATTTGGTCACATGAGACCAAACTTGATACTGAAGTCACGCTCAGTGATATTATCGCGGATGTTGAGGCAGGTGGCACGACTCATGTTCATAAAACTGTTATCGTTACAGGAGTCGTTATATGGAAAAGCGATGACGGAACCACTATTGTTATGTCCTCAGATATAAATGTCGAAGATACGGCCTTCTTTGTAACAAATCGTGCAGGTTTTGATGCCTCATATCAAATAGGGTCTTCTCATACCATCACGGTTTTTATTGAAGGTATAACAGAAACTGAAACCATTCCAGCGAAAACGAATATATGGGCTATTTTGATTGAAGACGCATAATTTAAGGCGGAAAGGTTGAATTCGTTTTGAGGTCTCCGTTTATAGTACCGCTGCGCCTTCCCGTAAAATGGTGACCGTTAATGGCCCCTTCATCCCTGATCGCTCCCTTCAACCTGACAGTTATCTGGACTGATGGAAATCGGGCGAGGTTAGAAACCTCGCCAGCAAAGTAATAGAAAAATCCAAAGATGCAATGATCGGGTTTTCTGAAAATCTGGTTATGCGAATCGAACGCCTAATTTTACGTTCTCACCCGGGTGAGTTGCGATCTTTGGGTACTCGTCTAACAGAGCGTCAAAGTTGACTACAGGGTGTATGACTGGTTCAGATTTCAGGCTGCCGTCGCAAAGGAGCCGCCAACTGATTTCAAAAAGTCTACCTTCGTCCCAATTTGGATATTCAGGGTTGGGTTCGCTACAGGCGCGTGAGAAGATAATCGTCGGTCGATTGAAATGTGCCTCCGCGCCGAGATCTAATCCTGCGGGATAGATCCCGGGCCATGCGCCAGCTACAACTGTTCCTAAATACGTCACGCCGCGGATAGCTGCTTGTAGTGCTGTATGGTGACCACTGTATTCAATGCAAACATCGGCACCACGCTTGTTAGTGGCTTTTTTAATCTCCAAACCGGCATCATCTGTCGTTGGATCAATGACCATATCCGCACCACATTCGAGAGCTACATTGCGGCGCAATTCGAGCGGATCAACACCAATCACCGGGTAAGCACCCGCTAACTTGGCGAGCTGCAGTGCCATCAGTCCGATGCCACCCATTCCGAAGACTGCCACGGCATCACCAATGCGGATATGACCGTCGCGCACCGCACCCAAGGCAAAATCTGTCGGATCCAGACAGACGGCTGCCTGCCAAGGCACACCGTCAGGCAGTTTCCGGACTCCTGCGGCATCCCAAACGTGTTCTTCACGGAAAGAGCTGTGCCGAAAAACGCGTTCTCCGACCTTGACATCGGTAACGTCCGTTCCAACTTCGGTTACCTCGCCAACACACATGTTCCCAAGCCCTGAGGGATAGCTCACCATTCCGGTGCCGTTTTCTCGGAAGATTTTATATTCTCCATCGTAGCCACCGCGTGGGCCCGCATAACCCTTATATGATGCCATCTCCGAACCGTGTTTGGCGGCACCAAACTGACTCTTGACCCGAATTTCGTTAGCCTGTAAGGGTTGGCTTTCATATTCTCGGAAAGCGACTTGTTCTTGGGCGGGTGCAATGAGTTCTCTTAGCATATTGGTTAATTTCCTTCCTGTGCTATTTGCTGTAGATTTTACTCTATAAGTCGTTTCTGGTTGACAATCTCAATTTCAATCGGCGATAGCTTGGTAGCAGAGGATACGAACTCTCTCTCCGAGATCCAAACCACCGCTGGGATGTAATTGACACATGAAAATACCAATCATCTGTTCCTGCGGGTCAATGAAGAAACTGGTAAAGAAGAAACCGCCCCAGCCAAACCGTCCAACTGACCCAATCTCATTAAGGTCTGATTCGTCTCGGACAACGCCAAAGCCTAAACCGAACCCAAAATCGACATCCATCTTGGCGAGCTGATTTATAGTCATCAATTCAACAGTTTTTCGGCTTAATAATCGGACACCGCCAAGTTTCCCACCGTTGAGCATCATTTGCGCAAAACGAGCATAATCAGAGACAGTGGATACTAACCCACCACCGCCAGAGAAATAGGTGCGTGGACCGTTGTAGGGATAATCAGTCGAATAGATCAGCGACCCATCTACCGTCGGTTCCTTGGACTTTCGCGTTATCGGACCATCTTTGGTTCGCTCATATACCGTTGCAATCCGTTCACGTTTCGCTTCAGGTATAAAAAAGTGTGTGTCCTTCATGCCCAGTGGTTTGAAGATACGCTCAGAGAAAAATGCATCGAGCGACATCCCAGATATGACTTCAACGAGGTAACCGAGCAAATCTATTGACAGCCCGTATTCAAATTCAGCCCCTGGTTGATGCAATAAGGGAATAGTTGCCAAGATTTTCATTTTCTCAGCGAGGATGCTCTCATCCTGAAGAAGCCCGTGGGTTATATCCGCAGCGGCGTATTGTGGACCTAAACGCTCATTCCAGTGATACGTTAGACCGTCGGTGTGGGTGAGCAGGTTCCAAATTGTAATCTGCTCTGTTGCGGGTACAGGTTGCGTTAAATCTTCAGCATCTTCCGGCGGCAGCACAAGCATCTCCTTGAAAGCCGGAATGAATTTTGAGACCGGCTCGTTCAACCGAAAATGTCCCTCTTCATAGAGCATCATTACAGCGACACTTGTGATCGGTTTCGTCATTGACGCAATACGGAAAATAGTATCGGGTTTCATTGGCTTCCCCACTTCGACATCCATCATACCGTAAACGCCAAGATGTGCGATCTTTCCGTGTCGAGCCAGCAATGTAATACTGCCAGCGATTTTCTGCTGAGCGACGTGCGTCTCCATTACTTTATCAATTCTTGAGAGCCTATCGGTAGAAAGTCCAACCGCTTCAGGCTCCACCATAGGGAGCCCGTCGCCAAAGACAGATACCGTTAAAAACAACAAGAACGAGATGTACACTAAAAGTCTATCTGCTTTTTTCATGCAAATTACTTTATGACCTCACCATTGTTGACGGCACACGGCGTGTGCCTACTATCCTAAGTCAAAATGTCGCGGACGACATGCCCGTGCACATCGGTGAGGCGGAAGTCTCGTCCTTGGAAGCGGTAGACCAGTTTTTCGTGGTTTATCCCGAAGAGGTGGAGCATTGTGGCATGGAAGTCATGGACATGAACGATATTCTCAACGGAATTATATCCCAACTCATCGGTGTTGCCGTAACTAATCCCGCCTTTGATTCCACCGCCAGCCATCCACATCGAAAATCCCTTGATGTGGTGATCGCGCCCGGTGCCTTGCGCCATCGGTGTTCGACCAAATTCGCCACCCCAAATCACTAAGGTGTCGTCTAACATGCCGCGCTGTTTCAGATCGTTGACGAGCGCAGCGGTCGCTTTATCGACATAACCAGAGGTTGTCTTAATAGCGTCCTCAATGCCGCCGTGATGATCCCAACCGCGATGGTAAAGCTGGATAAACCGAACACCGCGTTCCGCTAATCGTCGCGCCAGCAGACAGTTTGAGGCATAAGAGCCATCTCCCGGTTCTGCGCCGTACATATCGAGAATGTGTTGTGGTTCTTTCGAGATGTCCGTCAACTCTGGAACGCTGGTCTGCATTCGGAACGCCATCTCGTACTGGCTAATACGCGTCGCGATCGAGGGATCGTCTACGGTCTCGTTGAGCATACCGTTTAGGGTTTGTACAGTATCCACAACATCCCGCTGCTGTTCCGTGCTCACGCCGTCAGGGTTGGTGACGTAGTGAACAGGATCACCGGTCGAGTGGAACTGGACGCCTTGAAACTGCCCTGGGAGAAACCCACTGTGCCACTGCCGCGTTGCGATCGGCTGGTCTTGACCGCCCCCGGAAGAGGTAAGAACGACGTAACCCGGTAGGTTCTCATTTTCACTGCCAAGTCCGTAGAGTAGCCACGAACCCATACTCGGTCTGCCTGCGATTGCAGTGCCAGTGTTCATGAAGGTATGCGCTGGATCGTGATTAATTTGCTCGGTTTTCAGGGAACGTACGATACAGATGTCGTCGGCGAGACTACCGATATGTGGAAACGCCGTACTCATCTCCTGCCCTGATTGCCCCCACTTCTTGAATTCATGTGTGGGCCCGAGGCATTTGAGCGAATCCGCTTGTCCTTGGAGCTGCGCAATCGGTTGTCCTTCGGTGAAAGACTTTGGCATCGGTTGTCCGTGCAGCTCTGCGAGTTTCGGCTTGTAGTCTAAAGTCTCCAGATGCGACGGACCGCCAGCCATACAGAGATGGATAATGCGCTTTGCTTTCGGTGGCACATGCGGTGTGGTAATAATTCCGGGCCAACGTTCAATTTCCGTCGCGGCATTGATAATTGACGGGCTCAGCAAAGATGCAAGAGCAAGCGACCCGACACCCCGCGCGGTTTTTCCCAGAAACGTCCGCCGTGTAAGACGAAGATTGGTTTCTTCATGAATATCTATAGCCATACCTAAGACCTCCTGTTCACTATCACAATGTTACGGACTCCAAATCACACAACTCTAATATCGCGTAATCGTCTCATGCAAATTCAGTATTACCCGCGCTACAGAAGTCCACGCGGCTAATTGATCATGCTCAACACCTTCCAACACTGGAGCTTCGCCTGTTGCAACTAACGCATCAGCATCATCAAGATTGGCAGTATACTCGGCTTGATGTTTCTCATAGAGAGCAGTTATAATCTCTAATTCTTTCGGTTCCGGTAGACGAGACAAAGTCCACTGGTATGCCCAATTGATACGCTCAGTGACGGATTCGCCACCCTCTTGGATAATCCGTGCCGCAAAGACACGCGCAGCTTCAACATAAGTTGGGTCGTTGAGTAAAGTCAACGCTTGCATTGGCGTGTTTGAGGCAGCGCGTTCGGCGGTACACTCCTGACGACTCGGGGCATCAAACGCCATCATGCTTGGGTGCAGGAAAGTGCGCTGCCAATGTGTATATAGTCCGCGGCGATATTGGTTTTCTCCTGTATCGTGGACGTAGACCCGCTTTGGGAAGTTTAGGTTCGAGTAATACCCTACTGGCTGGTAAGGTCTCACACTTGGACCACCGATTTTAGGGATAAGAAGGGCACTCAAAAACAGTGCGTTATCGCGAACTACCTCTGCATCGAGTCTCCAGCGCGATTGGCGAGCAAGTAAACGGTTGTAAGCATCCTTTTCGTCCAATACCTCATTCGGTTTCGAGGATTGCCGATAAGTGCTTGAGGTGACCATAAGTTTCACGATATGTTTGACGTTCCATCCACTCTCCATAAATTCCACAGCGAGCCAATCAAGCAATTCAGGATGCACTGGCGGTTCACCTTGTGCGCCAAGATCGTCTAAGACGCGGGATAATCCCGTTCCGAAGTAGAGTGCCCAGACCCGGTTTACAAAGGCACGAGCAGTCAACGGGTTTTCTCTTGATATTACCCACTGAGCAAGTTCCAATCGGGTTGGACGGCGGTTTTTGATACCCAGATCGCCAAGGAAAGACGGTATCATCGGCTCGACAATCTCACCGGAATCGTCCATCCAGTTGCCTCTCGGTAATACACGGGTTGTCCGGGGCAGCGTAGACACGGTTGTGAGCGAGAAGGGAATCTCTGCTTCGAGGTCAGTTTTCTGTTTCTGCAAATTCGCAATCTGATTACGGATGCCGTCAAGTGCCGGCGTGATGCGACGATACTCTTCTGCAATCTGTTCGCGCTGGCTGGTCGTCCTGACAGAAGCAGGCACCTGCATTGCTTTAATAACTGCTTCAGTATGCGTGTGTTTCACTGCCGAACCACGGGTCGTTGCGACACCAGCGAGGTCCCAATAAGCAGTACCACTATACTGTACGAAAGCCATGCCGTTTAAGACACTTTCCGGTTCCAATCCCACATCCGCTGGATCTACCTCCAGACGCACCCACTCGCCGAGTGTAGGCAGCGGTCCCATCGGCTTATGGGCAGGCGTGTCACTTCCAATCTCACCGAAATTAATTTTGTCTTCACCCCAAAATGCGCGGTGATCCCAAGTTCCGTCGTTCCATTGGAGCATAATTGTTTCTGGAGGTGCTTCTGGGTCAAGCCAAACATAGGCAAACAGTTGATCCTCTTCAGCAACAGTGAATGTTCGATTTGCGTTCCGGAAACTGTGCTGAATTGTCTGTTCAGGTGCTGCCGTTTGCCGACGGGATAGGCGTTTACTGAAAACAGGTACTTCATCTTTACCGACGAACTCCCACGTCCCTTCCGTTCTACCCCCGTTTGCTTGGGCATCGTCCACCCACGCGAAATCGGCAAGTTCTCTTGCACCGAGAAGAGAAAGCACTTCGGCTTCCCATTCCGCCTGTTCGGCTTCTAATCTTGGTGATGATGCCTTGAATACCTGCTGCAATTTTGTCAATTCGTCGCCAATATCCTGGCGCATCAATTCTTGTTCGGGAGTCGGGAGCATCACAACCGGTTCCCACTTGCTTCTACCGGGATATACCCCCGGTCCCTCGATATCAGCAAAAAACGCTGCGAAGCTGTAAAAATCCTTCGCGGTATACGGATCGAACTTGTGGTCGTGACACTGTGCACAGCCAAGCGTGGCACCTAACCAGACAGACGCTGTTGTGCGGACTCTGTCTGCGGCATAAATTGCGAGATACTCCTTCGCTTGTGCGCCGCCTTCTGAGGTTGTCTGATTCAAGCGGTTATAGCCGGCAGCGACTTTTTGTGTTGGTGTTGGATTTGGCAAGAGATCGCCTGCGAGATTTTCGACCGTAAATTGATCGAAAGGCATGTTATCGTTAAACGCTTTTATCACATAGTCCCGATAGGGCCAGATACTCACATTTTCGTCAGCGTGGTATCCACTTGTATCAGCATAGCGCACCAGATCAAGCCAGTACATCGCCATCCGTTCGCCGTACTGCGGTTTAGACAGAAGCCTGTCAACCAGCAATTCGTAGGCATCCGGATTCTTATCTTTTAGAAACTGATCCACCTCAGCGGGTGTAGGCAACAGCCCAGTCAGATCGAAATATAAGCGGCGGATAAGGGTGCGTCTATCAGCTTCCCCCGATGGCGTGAGACCTTCTGTTTCTAATTTTCCGAGTATAAAGGCATCGATAGGATTGTGGATCCAAGACGTATCCTTGACACTTGGCGGATCAATCCGTTCCGGCAGATTATATACCCAATGCTCTTCCCATTCGGCACCTTCAGCAATCCATTGGATGAGCGTGTCAATCTGTTCTTGTGTCGGCTGCCGATTGGAGATCTGCGGTGGCATTCGCTGGTCAATGTCTTCGTGTGTTATCCGCAGGACCAGTTCACTGTTTTCCGGTTCCCCTGGAATAATAATTGGATAACCGCTTGGTGCAGAAAAGGCACCCTCTTTTGTGTCAAGCCGCAGATCGGCTTGCCGTACTGCTGGATCGGGACCGTGACAGGCGAAACATTTATCCGACAATATCGGCAGAATATCTCGATCGAACCGAAGTTTCTCGGCATCGGCAGGTTGCAGTGCGACAGTGAGTCCCAGCAGAAATAGGATAAGGCTCATAAAACCCTTGCGAACGCATATTGAACCGTCTAAACGTGATAGCAGTGTTTGTGACATTACAGAATGTTCCTCCATTTTTCTATCCGGGCGATGCCACACTGCCCGCCCATTCCCAACTCGCTATGTTGACGTAAGTTCTACCATCTTCAGATTTTTCGATAGTATACCATGAAAGTGGAGATGTACACAAGTTAAATCTTAATTGTCTGAATCAGGATTTACCGGATTTTAAGATTTGCGGGATTATCGTTGGAATGCACGTGTGGCATTCCGTGGGTCGGGTACGTCGCAAATCTCAGATTATCACGGATAACACAGATTTCGCGGATTTTAAGAGTCTTTTCAGTGGTGGTTCTTTTTCTGGATTTTAATTATACTTTAAAATATAATACTTTAAAGTATAATATTTCAAAATGCGTTCGGGGAGGAAATCCGTGTTCATCAACCGACACCAAGAACTCGCAGCTTTAAATCGAATGTTTCAGTCAGGAATAGCGGAGCTTTTCGTTCTATATGGCAGAAGGCGGGTTGGAAAAACGGAACTCTTATTACAGTTCTGCAAAGACAAAAGAAGTATCTATTTCACCGCCAGTCAACTGAAAGAGGGAGACCATCTCCGTCAGCTTACTGAAACTGCAAGGCATGTCATTAATGACCCGTTATTACAAAGTCTTGTTTTTGATGATTGGGAATCTGCACTCATCTATTTTGCACAGCAAGCACAAAAAGAGCGTCTCGTTTTGGTACTTGATGAGTTTCAGTATCTCTGTGACGATAACGCTGCGCTCCCTTCACTGATCCAACGCTTCTGGGACCTACACGGAAAAAACAGTAAGCTTTTCTTAATCTTGTGCGGATCGCAGGTAAGTTTCATGGAGCGAGAAGTATTGGCGGAGCGATCACCTTTATATGGGCGACGCACCGGTCAATTTCAATTGATGCCGCTATCTTATCGTGACAGTGGACACTTTTTTCCAGAATATGCTGCCAAAGAAAAACTCATTGCTTACGGGATTCTCGGGGGTATTCCGGCATATCTTAACCGATTCGCGTTACATTCGTTGGACATCTCGCGGGATATCCCTCAAAAGATATTTGAACGACACATCACAACCGAGTTGCTTACCCCCCAAGGCTATCTGTTTGATGAGGTCAATTTCCTATTACGCATGGAACTTAGGGAACCCAGAACGTACGCAAGTTTGTTGCATGTAATCGCTGGTGGTGCGACACGATCAAATGAAATTTCTCAACGTGTTGGACTTCGTCCGACAGATACGGGTAAATACCTCAGTGTGCTTCGAGAACTGAGATTAATCAAACGTGAAACACCTATCACTGAGCGGGCACCTCAAAAAAGCAAGAAAGGACTTTATAAAATTGCGGATAATTACGTTAAATTCTGGTTTCGGTTCGTGCTACCTAATCGAAGCCTCATCGAATCTGGAAACGCAGACTTGGTGTATGAGGAGATGATTACTCCGAATCTTTCGCATTACATGGGAGAAATTTTTGAAGACATTTGTCGTCAATATATTAGCCTTTATTGGGGAGAGAAATTAAAGGACGCTCCAAAGCGGGTTGGCGCGCATTGGGGATCTAGCCTTGAAATTGATGTCCTGACAGAAAACGTCGATGGAAGTCACTGGTTTGGCGAGTGCAAATGGTGGGATGCTCCGGTCGGAGAAAACATCTTAAATCGGCTTATTGAAAATGCTACAAAAGTCCCCGATCGGTGGAAGCAGAACCCGCGATACGTCTTGTTTTCTGCCAACGGCTTCACGGATGCACTCAGGCAAAGGGCAGAAAAAGAAGAAGTATTCCTCGTTGATACAAACGATTTATTTTTCCCTGTTTATTAAATATAAAGTATATTTTTCAAAAACAGGTGGAGAAATGGAAATGGCTCAAATTATTACAGGACATCGGGTTGGACAAAACGGCACACTTCGCGTCGGATGTTCGGCTGCTATTTTTGACAAGGATCGCAAAAAAATCTTACTAACGAGACGCGAAGACAACAGTCAATGGTGCTTACCGAGTGGAGGGATGGAACCGGGCGAAAGCGCAAGTGAGACGTGTATTCGAGAAGTCGAAGAAGAAACGGGGTTGCAGGTCAGAATCAAACGCTTAATCGGCGTTTACACAACCCCGGATGAGTTAATTGTGTATCAAGATGGAAACAAAATTCAGTTAGTGGCGCTGTGCTTTGAAGCGGAAATCGTGGGTGGTGAACTCCGGCTTAGTTCTGAAACAACCGAATATGGATATTTTTCCTACCAAGAGATACAAAAATTGGACTTGCTTATGAACCACGCCCGACGTATCGAAGATGCCTACAGTGAAAAAATAACAACTTTTATTAGGTAGACTAAAATATCTACAGCGCGTCTCATAAATAGTTTGGGCGCATTGTTGAACAAGGATTGCCAATGGAAGAACCTCTAAATCCCCTTATCAGGGGACAGGCAATATCCGTAAAAGATAAGCAAAAATGAGTTCTTAAGTCTGAATAGGGTGGTGTGGGTCAATGAAACAGTTATTCTCATCCTTTCGGCGCGGAGGCGGTAATGCAGAGGCTTTCGTTCGCAGTTTCGAGAGTGCGTCATTATAGGCGGGTGTGTCAATCAAGTTGTTTCGTTCATCCGGGTCTTTGGAAAGATCAAAGAGTTGTTCGGGCCAACCTTTGTTGTTATCGAATCTAAAATACTTCAAACTGCCCTCTTTGACCATCACAGAGGGTCCATTTTGGGCGCGCCAAAGCTCGCTGTAAACAGTATCATGCCAGTTGGTCGCATCTCCTTCGATCAGCGGCAGAAGGGAATGTCCATCAAGTTCATCCGGAGCCGGAATCTCTGCTAACTCACATATAGTCGGAAAGAGATCAACCAACGAGACATTCTGCTCAATGATTTGTGGTTCTCGTCCAAATCGTTTCGGATACCAGATAGAAAGCGGAACTCGTGCCGAAGCTTCAAAGAAACTCTGTTTTTCCCAGATGCCTTTCGTGCCGAGCATCTCACCGTGGTCAGAGAGAAAAACGATGATAAAATCATCCAAGACGTTCAGGTGTTCAAGTTTCTCAATGACACGACCAAACTGCGCATCCATCCACTCGATCATTCCGTAGTAGGCAGCGGTTGCTCGGTGTGCCTGACGGTAGGTAACATCCTCGTTGACGCGGACTCTGAAAAAATCGTCGCATTCAAACTGTTTGTTCGGTTCCTCAATAATCGGTTCCACCCGCTGCATGTAGTAATCAAACAAGTCGAGTGGACACTGATAGGGATAGTGCGGTGCCAAAAGGCTCACCGCCATACAGAGTGGATTTGCTGTGGGACGGTCATAAGTGGCATCAACAAAATACTCCTCAAGGAAGAGGAGCGCACCGTCCACATTGTATTTGTCATAGCGCATCCAACGTCCTAAGCCGGGCTGTGCGTCGCGCACCTCTTGAATTACTTTATTCTCCTTCGGACCTGTCCCTGGCTCGCGCTCAATTTGAGCGTGGTGTTCATCCTTAACGGGAGGATATGGATAACCGTTATTACCGACGATGTCGCGTCCGAGCCGCTCTCGCCAACCGTGCATCACATCCGTCCCTACAAAGTGCATTTTACCGGCGCAGCAGGTGTAGTAACCGTAATTTCCTAACTGTCCCGGAATCGTACGGACCTCTGTGGGCATCGGATCACCAAAGTTGAGACTTCCGCAGTTACGTGGATAGAGTCCTGAAAGAAAACTTTGTCGGGCAGGGACACAAATTGGTGAGGGTGTGTAAGCATTGCGGAAGTAGGTCCCCTCCTCCATAAAGCGAGAAAGTGTCGGCATACGGATTGCCGTGTCTCCTTCGATTGGCTGGACATCGGGACGGTGCTCATCGTTGATGAGGAATAGAATGTGCGGTTTATTTTGTGGCATGGATGTTTTAAGAGTTATCGGTTGTCAGTTGTGGGTTCTGGGTTAAGAGGTTTTTGATTAAACTATGGTAGATTTTAGAATTACGTAGACAGTCTCCGAGAGGACGAGGCACCAAAGCCGAAGCCATCCTCGCCTAACAGAAGTGATGAGGGTTCCCTAATAGGTCTACATATTTTTATAATTCACCACAAATCTCTTTTTGCCAACTGCTAATTGCCAATTGCTAACTGCTAATAGAGAGACATCAATCCTTCTGCCCCCAGGATCGGCTTCTTCTCAAATTCAGGAGTGATCCAACGAGCCCCAGAGGGTTCTCCTGGGTTCCGGTAGGCATAGACGACACACCACCGTGTACTACTATCCGGTTTTCTCTCACTCACCGCATGCGCAGCATGCGTCCACATCAACGCGACCGTACCGGGGGGTGCCGACAATGCCTCAATTTCTAACGGTTCACCTGTCTCTGGATGCGTTTTTCCTGCCAACCATCCCTCCCGGAGGTCCTCATCCGTTCGTGCTTGGATTTTAGATTCCCGATAGAGATGGCTCCCTGGAACAGCCTTCAATCCCCCATCGTCTGGCTCAAATCCGTTGACATAGAAGAAGATGCGGACGAACCCTAAACTCGGATTGTTATCGCCGTATCCGTGGCTGTGCCATCCAATGCCACGATTGCCGCCCGGTCGATTTAGACTGACACAGTGATCGTATCGGATATCTTCACCCAAAACTTTTCGTGCGAGTTCAAGCATCTGCGGGTGTGGAATCAGACTTTCGAGATAACTGTCGTATTCAGCAGAAAATCGGTTCGGTTCATGTCCTTGTTTCGGCGTGTGTGAGAGTTCAAGAATATGCGAGAGCGAGTTCGTCAGTTTTTCCTGTGTGTCGGATGTAAGCAAGCCGGGAAAAACAAAATGTCCGTCGCTATCTAACGTTTTCCGTTCCTGTTCGCCAAACGTGTAGTCATGAAAAATCGGGGGTTGTGGCATGAAACGCCTCCTTTAGCTTAGGTATCCTTGCCAGCTCCAAGATAGAAGGTGAACATTGCAGAACCTAACAGGTTATGCTACGATCGCATAGTATACCATGAAATTTCATTTCTTTAAAATAAAATTCGGTCTACGTTGAAGGACGGCTATTTCAGTTCAGGTCCCGGATTCCGATTCCATTCTAACGGTTCAACATCGCCGTCACAGACCGGAGCAAGTTCAGCAATTCGTTCCCAATCCGCATCCGACCAAGCGAAACTTTGTCGGAGTCTCCCGATATGCGCCTGCATACTTGCTGGCAACAATGCAAAAAATGGATGATACCAGAGCGTAATCACAGTTCGGCGTTCATCTGATTGATTGCCGTGTGAAGCGTGTAATAGGCGAGAATCACCGATAACCAAATCTCCTGCTTTTACAGGAATGTCAATCTCACCAGGGACACGCTGGTATGCTGGATGATTAGGATCTTCCACGCGTTGCAATGCCTCGCCATGAGCATTAGGCAGTATATCATGGAGTGGATGTCGATTGAGATGTGAACCTTTAACCACACGAAGACAACCGTTGGACGGTATTGTGTCTACCAAATAGTACATGAGGAACAGTTGTTGTGGCAACGCTGTATAGCTGCACGGATCGTTCCAGCCCCACCAGTCTTGATGCCAAAATAGGGGCGGACTTTGAGGCGGTTTGCTAATGACATATCCCGACGACCATTTCGGTCTCAAGAACCCCAAAGCTTCAAGTGCTTGCAATGCGCGTGGGTAAACGACCAGTTCCGCGAACAACGGATGCATATACACGCTAATCATGCTACCAGATGAACGATGGGCTGCCTGTTCATCTGCTGTTTGTGCATCAAGCAGTTCATCAGTCACTGTCCGAAGCCGAGTAAGCATCTCTTCTTTCAAAACATTCTCGATCACACAGTAACCGTCAGTGATTAACTGATCATACTTTTCTTTTGGTTTTCCGACTTTCATAGTGATGGATAACCTCTAACTATTCGTTTGATCGGTGTTTCCCATTGGATTATCATCCGGAATAGATGATAAACTTTTGGCGAAAGCGTCTATTTATTTTCAAGATTCACCATAAATCAAACCACATTCACAAACGAGTGTCAAGTGAATTCATTATTTCTCCCATCTTGACTTTTTTTGCAGATATGCTATTATTACATTTACACCGAATTCAGTAAAATTAAGTTATCAGTCGAGAGGAGAAAAGAATGTCGAATTTTGTAAGTCGGCAAATCCGTCTTAAGAACCGACTCGTTGGAATGCCCAAAGAGAGTGATTTTGAAATCGTGGAGGTTCCACTTCCTGAACTCGCGGCAGGAGAGGTCTTAGTCCAAAACCTTTACACATCAGTAGACCCATATATGCGCGGTGCCATGCGGGGTGTTGAACTTGGTAAACCGCTGGAAGGTAGATGCGCAGGTCAGATCGTGCAATCAAACAGTGACCAGTTTCAGGTTGGAGATTATGTGACGGGTATGTTAGGGTGGCGGGATCACTACATCGCGTCGGCAGAAAGTGTGACCGCTGTCGATTTAACAATTGCACCACTGCAGTCATTTTTAGGGGCGGTTGGTATGCCCGGACGCACCGCCTATTTCGGTTTTCTGGAGATAGGGCAGCCTGAAGCAGGCGAAACGGTTTTTGTCTCCGCAGCGGCGGGAGCGGTTGGCTCAATTGTGTGTCAAATCGCTAAAATCAAAGGGTGCCGAGTCGTTGCGAGTGCTGGTTCCGATCAGAAAGTCGCGTGGCTACTGGAAAAAGCGGGTGTTGATGCGGCTTTTAATTATAAAAATGTCAATGACTTGGAAGCCGAACTCAGGACACACTGTCCAGATGGACTTGACATCTACTTTGAGAACGTAGGGGGTAGACACCTCCAAGCCGCGCTTGCTGTCATGAATATGCACGGGCGTATCCCTCTGTGCGGCATGATCTCCCAATACAACGATATTGAACCCACCCCAGGTCCGACAAACCTAAGTTCTGCTATCGGTAAACGGATTAGATTACAGGGGTTTATCGTCACTGACTTCATGGAACGGAACGCTGAATTTTACAGCGACATGCGGGAGTGGATAGGCGAAGGCAAAATACAGTGGGAAGAAACAATTGTAGAAGGTTTAGAGAATGCGCCAAAGGCGTTTATGGCACTTTTCACAGGTGAGAAACTCGGTAAAATAATCGTCAAAGTCTAATATTCCTAACAGTTTGTTGAGAATGCTTTGGCAAAGATGCCCACATTCTATATATTCAGTACAGCCGTTGTTGTGCTTACACACCGTGGCTAAGTTTCTAAAAGGAGTTTACAATGGGAACCAGAACCGCACGCGCCACTGTGATGAGTGGCAAAGATTTTGAAATCCGAGAGTATCCAATAGTTGACCCAGAACCCGGTACGGTTCTTGTACGTCAAGAGTTAGGCGGTATTTGCGGCACCGACCTTCATAACTGGGAATATCAGCACATCAAACACGATATTATCCTCGGGCACGAGAACGTCGGTGTAATTGAAACTTTGGGGGAAGGGGTTGAAACAGACTATCTTGGGAATCCGGTAAAAGAAGGGGACAGGATCGCGCTCTCTCCGAGCGGAGGACTCGGCTTTTCTCCGTCGGAAGAAGCACCGTATTTACGCGGTGGGTTCAGTGAGTACATCTATCTTTCAAACCCAGCCACAAATATGTTTCTCAAAACCGATCTACCGCCAGAAATCGCTGTGCTTGCCGAACCTGCCTCTTGTGCGGCACACTGTGTGTCCCGCGGCAAGATCGAATTTGGGGATACAGTGGTAATTCAAGGAACGGGTCCCATCGGTCTGCTTGCGCTCAATTGGGCAAGAGTCTCCGGTGCCGGACGGCTTATTGTTGTCGGTGGACCTCCAGGTAGACTTGAAATGGCGAAAAGATTAGGGGCGGATCTCACCATCGATATTGCTGAAGTCCCAGATCCAGAAGAACGGAAGCAAATCGTTCGAGAAAATACCTCACAAGGCATCGGTGCAGATGTGGTCTATGAATGCACCGGTTTCCTCGCTGCTATCCCTGAAGGCTTGGACTATATTAGGCATAGCGGAACTTACGTTGTATACGGGCATTTCGTGGATGTTGGTTCTTTTGACTGCAATCCGAATCAGATGTTAATGCGTAAAAACCTTCGATTGGAAGCCGGATGGGGATTTGAGAGGAAACATTTCCTCCGTGCCATCCCGATGTTGGAGAAACATGCCTCACTTTTTGACGGGTTTGTCAGCCACATCCTTCCGTTAGAAGACGTATCCAAAGGTTTTGACGCGCTTCACGGCAGCTATCATTTAGACGGCAAAGACGCTATTAAGATTGCTGTTGAAGGCGGTGCTGCCTAAACGTTCTACTGCCTTTAAGATAGATAGGCGCGGTTGAAAACCGCGTCTATCTTCCGCACCTAACAATAAATCATCGCGACTGCAGTAGTAGTAGCCAAGTTCTGAGTTGATAAAAATCGGCAACAGAACTCCGCCTGTACCACAATCTGTTAGATTGTCCATCGCAGCCCGCAAACTAACAGTTTGCGGTACAGTGGCATCGCGAATAATGAGCCATCTTACTTACACGCGTCTGCTTCTACATCCGCTAAAAATACGCGCGCATTGTTTTGCAACGCTGACCTGTGCACCGCTGCTTCAAACACGAGTTCATTCCACGCCGCCTCACCATCCGCAGGAAAGGGTGTGTCAGCATGCATCGCTTTGATTACACCATCAGCCATCCTTTTGAAGGACTCCGGCATTTCTGGATTATCAGCCTCAGCTTCCCATAACTCTTCGTGTTCAGAACTATTTGCCTTTCGCCGACAGTACCAACCTTCTAAACCTCGTGCTTCAGCATAGAATTCATCGCCAAGGATCTTGACTCGGAGCGGATGATCATCGTAGCCCC
The DNA here is from genome assembly GCA_028818705.1 of Candidatus Poribacteria bacterium. Classification (GTDB taxonomy): domain Bacteria; phylum Poribacteria; class WGA-4E; order WGA-4E; family WGA-3G; genus WGA-3G. The sequence continues at coordinate 15,729 of JAPPNJ010000050.1, read as the reverse complement.
ACATGTTCGTGCCGCTTAGGGAACCAATCACACCATTTTCCCAACCGATATGAATTAGACGTTCCCAATCGCGATCCTCATTCGGATTCCCAACGACACTCACCCACTCTGGCATGCCCATTGTCCAGAGAATTTGGTCAATGACGTGCGACCAGCAATTGAAGTGGGCACGGGCGTGTACCATTCGAATCTTACCCAACCGATTTTCAGCGACATCATCATGAAGCTTACGAAAATGGTGCATAAACCGATAGTTGAAATCAATCCCAAATTTAAGATTAGAGCCACGCCATGTTGTGATAGCAGGTGCGGCGATTCCGAGATCCTCTTCGCGTAACCGGTGTTGTCCCTCCAATCCACAAAGAGGTTTCTCTGTGAACACATTGCGTCCGGCTTCAAGCAATTGCCGGAGCGGGGGGATGCGTCGGGTTTCATTGACGATGAGAAGCACGAGTTCGGCGTCACAATTCGCTAAGAGTTCCTCAATGGATGCATACCCGGGTGCCCCAAATTGCTCTTCTGCCTTTGCGAGGAGTTCGGGGTCCATATCGCATACTGCGACTACTTCGGCGTCCGGATGGCTGTGAAAGTTCCCACCATGCATCAACCCCATACCTCTACCACTGATAAGCGCACATTTTGTCATGGCTTAATTCCTTTCTGTTTACCAATCATTTGATTTCAGGTCCCCCCACGTAGTTGCGAGTTTCCCTTCAGGTTCGACAGCCAACTTTTGGGGATCAAAGTTATCGTCGAAGATTTCTGCTTCATGTTCAGGGGTAGCAACAATAACATTATCAACGCCATAGATACCGAATTTCCAGCAGTCGAAACTCATGTTTCCCGACTTATAGGTATCGTCCTTAACTTCCCATTCAGCGACCTGTATCTTTTTCTTTTTATCCGTCACATCCCATATATGAATGGTCACGCGCTTTTCCTCGGTCATTAACGCAGCTTTCAATATGAAATGGTCAGATGCTGCATCGTAGTTAGACGACGCTGGACCGCCCTTTGCTGGAAAAGGTTGCCAAGCAGCAACAGGTCCAGCTTTATTCGTTGTCACTTTGACGCTGTTGCGTCCCCACCAGCGCATCCAATAAGAACCATCTGGTGTCTGCCGCAACGCACCACCACCATCTCCTTGTCCGCTCCATTCAATGATGAACCATTCGTAATAGATGATGATATCGTTGAAGTTTTGAGCAGACACAAGACTCACGTAGTCCCCACCGGATTTCCCTTGGTCCAGATAGAGGATACCGTCTTTAATGTAAACAAATTTCTGGTAATTTGTCCGCCATTTCGTGGTTAAATCCAGATCACCTTCAAAATCTTCCTGTAATAAGATGTCTGCTGACACATTAAACGCTACAAAAGCAAGAATCATTAGAATCAAGGTGCATCTAATAGCATGTATCATTTTTTCCAAACTCCTTTGTTAGGATTCATCTGGGCCGGTCATGTAAGGAAATTGAAACTAATTGCGGGTTAAGAACACAATTAGTCTTAATGACGATATCACAGAGGCGAGGCGAAATACACCCCGCCAAACGATGTTGAGACTAATCAGTGGAGTATACCAAACACAATAAAATACCTCAAGGAAAAACTGAATGCTAATGCTCTTTTTGGTTGACACCGATTCGTCCTTATCCTATGATGGCGTGAAGGTTTAACCTTATACGAGATGCTCTATGTTGCAGTTTTCCAAACGCAACCCACTTTTTAACAACCCAAGGAGAATCGGATGAAAGGAAACTATTGTGCGCTGCTTCTAGTTTGCTGCACACTGTTCTTCCGTAGTGAAGTAGGAGCGTTTGCCTTCGCAGATAATTCCAGCAAGCAAGTTGGATCGGAAGGAAACAAACACAATACGCTCATGCCCAATTGGGTGCCGCAGCCGGGAGATATGGAGCGCGTCGAAGAACAGCGACTCTTAGCTGCTGTTGAAGCGACCCAGAAAAGATTGGTGGAAGCACCTAAAGATGCTACTGCTTGGGGCAAGTTGGGTAACATCTATTTTGTTCACGGCTGGGAGATAGAGGCAGCTGCGTGTTATCGAAAGGCGGTTAAGATTGCGCCCAATGAATTCCGCTGGTTATACTACCTCGGAATGACCACCTATAAGACTGATCCGCGAGTGGCTGTCCAAGCTTTAGCGGAAGCTATTAAACTCGATTCTCAATACGCGCCTGCCTATGTTTATCACGCCGCTGCGCTTCGAAGCCTCGGACATTTTGAGCAAGCAAAAACACATCTGGAAACTGCTAACGAATTAGATTCACGGAATCCGTTTGCGTCTTTATGGCTTGGTGAGATCGCGTTCGCTGAGCAGCAGTTTGGCGCAGCGCGAAGCCACTTGCAACAAGCTTTAAAACTGAATCCAGAACAGAGCGAGGCACACGCAACAATGGCACAGGTTGCAATGGCACTTGGAGAAACGGATGCTGCCGCTCAGCACGCGCAAGCCTCTCGAAAACGAACAAAATACACACAGATGCGTGATCCACTGTGGTGGGATGTGCTAAAACTCGGTGTAACGGCACAACGCTACGCTGAACGTGGGAATCTATATCTACAACAAGGAGATTTCAAACGCGCTGTCAGTGAGTTGGAAATGGCAATATCGGGATTCGATAAGGACGCACACCTCTGGCTAAATTATGGAATCGCGATGCTGCTTAACAAGCAATACAGTGAAGCCATCGCTGTTTTAGAGAACACATTGGTCGTTATCCAAGACAACAAGAACACAACTCAAAATCCGACGGAACTTGCTGATTTAAAAGTCCAAAGTCATTACAATTTAGGACTCGCTTACTACCAGAGTGGTCAGATTGAGAAAGCGATTGCCGCTTATCAGAAAGCAATTAAACTTGAACCGAATTTCGCCGATGCTTACGGTGGGCTTGGGATTATATACTGGCGAAGTGGAAACCTTGATGATGCGATTCGTCACTGCCAAAAAGCGATTAAGATTGCCCCTGAAAATATTGAGTTTCATCAAAACTTGACACGGATTTATTGGGAGAAGGGGATGTATGATGCAGCCGCAGTGGGATATCGGATTATTCTTGAGCTGAATCCTTCAGATGAAAATGCCCTGCACCACCTCGGCTTGATTTTGCTGTCGAAACAAGAATACGATGAAGCGGTTTCTTGCTTTCAAAAAGTGCTTCAAACCAATCCAGATAACGCGCTAACGCACGGTGCTTTGGGAACTGCCTACTACAAGTTGGGAGAGAATGATCCCGCGATTCATGAATTTCAAGAGGTGCTACGTTTGGATCCGAGAAATCAAAATGCTCGTGAAATGCTGGATCGACTTCTACGGTAATTAAACAGAATTTACGCAAAATTGTGTTGAAACATGTGTCTTTGACAATAAAGATACTTACCCCCAGAGGATCGGTGCGGAATGTAAAGCTAAGACAAATTGTGCTTTAATAGCACAATTTGAAATCGCACCTACCAATGGAATGTGTAAGTCCTATTAAAAAAGATGGGCATCATATTACGATGCCCATTCTTTCTTTGTTTCTGCGGTATTATCTATTGCCACGGATCTCGCAGGGTAAACGATTTAGGCATTCTATAATACTTGTCTTTTACCCGACCCCATCTCGTAGGCAACTTGCCTTCCGGTTCGACGGCAAAAACCCGATCCATTGCCTCGTTGATTTCACCTTCATCCAGGGCAACGCTCCAGATTGCCACCTCATCAATGCGTCCAATGTAGTGTTCCCGATTTCCCTCACTGTTGCGTCCGACCGATACAGGAACATCGTTATCATCAATTTTACCTTTGGCTTTTTGTTCCACTGCTAATTCACCATCATAGTAAAGTCTCATCTCGCTTCCATCATAGGTGGCGGCAAGATGTGTCCACTCCTCTGCGGGCAATTGCGGACTCGGCCCATTGCCACACCGCTTTTCTGTTCCGTTATCAACAGAGATAATAAAACCTGTCTTCCCATTAGATCCGCCTTGCTCATAGAACCCATAGACCATCCATGGAGCGGTATCACCTGCCCAGGTCTTCACAATAATACGGAACCACTCGTTTGTGAACTCGGTCGGATACACCCAACACATCAAAGTGATTTCATCCCTGATATCCAATGATTTGGAATCTGGCACTTCAACCCAACCACCTGCTTCGCCGGTCAGTTCGACTGCCTGGCCAATTTTACCTTTGACCCGCTTTCCCTTATGGATCGTCCCATCATTTTTATGTTTGGACTTATCTTTGGCTGTATCACCTTTCGCTTCGTCGAAGGAGAGATAGAGTGCCAAATCGTCCTCTCGAACGGCTTCTCCAACGGTTCCTAAAACTACAATTAAACAAATTGATAGTAAGCTTATGGTCAAAATCTTCATCGAAATATACCTCCTGAGGTATTTGTATTCGATATTTATACAAACGCTATAAGATGTAGACTGCTTTACCAATACTGTCATTTTATAAAAAAACCAAATTAAACGCAATATTTACCTGTTTTCACGGCAGAGTTATTTAGTTTTCAGCAATCAGCAGTTAGCCATCAGAGCCAGAAATTGGGTTTTGTGGATAAGATTGTCTGAATCGCAGATTACGCAGATTGCACGGACTGGAGATATTTCTGTCTGAATCAGGATTTACAGGATTCGCGGATTTGCTGGATTCGTTGGCTGTCGGTGAGAAGCAGTCGCGCTCTTGAGCTCGCTCCTACAAGAGAGCTAAATTATCCCTATTTCTCTTGATGCCTCTTTTCTAACATGCTATACTTTGATACCTAATACTTGAAAACAACAAAGAAAGATGAGGAAATTATAGTAAATGGATTCAGGAACGACAATAGAAAAACTCCATGAACACATCGGCAATGCTCGTAACTTGCGAGAATATCTCTCGGCGGACCCACACCGTCCACGTTATCACCTGCTCCCATCTGACGGGTTTTTCAACGACGCAAACTGCACTATTTTTTGGAATGGACGGCACCATGTTTTCTACCTTGGACGTATGCCAAACCCAAACGGAGGCGAATGGCTCCCAGTCCTCGACCACTCTTCCAGCTGCGATCTGGTACATTGGATACACCACCCACCAGCGATAAAACCTGCTACTGATGGATCCATGCCACGTGGAATATACAGCGGCGATGCTATTGAAAACGCGCCGATTCCGACCATGATTTACCACGTACCGAATCAAGGCACCTGTATTGCGACCAGCGAGGATCCTGATTTAACCCACTGGACACCTTCGCCTGAAAATCCGGTCATCCCGATACCAGACGAACCTCAAGAATACCACGTTTTTGATCCGTGCGCATGGTACGAAAATGGCACCTACTATGCCCTGATAGGGAATAAAAATAGTCGACCTGGATATGAAGGCGATGCCACGAGCCTTTTCCGTTCAGAAGACTGTATCCATTGGGAATATCGCGGTCCGTTCTACAAATCCACACGCCGCTGGACGGATGAAGTTGAGGATTGCGCTTGTCCCGATTTTTTTCCACTCGGCGATAAATATATGCTTCTGATGCACGGACACCGCCCCTATGGAATGGCGCACTACTATCTTGGGCGTTATGAAGATGCGCAGTTCTATCCAGAAACACACGGACGCATGAACTGGCAAGGTGGGCAACTCTCTGGACCCGAATCGCTCCTCGACGACAAAGGGAGACGCATTTTCTTCGGTTGGATCCGCGAAGCACGTCCATGGGAACAATACGGTTGGGCATCTGTGATGACGCTGCCGCGGCTGCTATCGTTGAATGAAGATGGAAGCCTCCGTATTGAACCTGTTCCAGAACTCGAAAAGCTTCGTACCAAGCACTATCACCAAGAGACAATCCAACTCAAGGCTGATGCAGAACGCAATATTGCAGCAGTGAAGGGCGACTGTCTCGAACTAAAGGTGGAAATTGACCCGCATGGCGCGACAGAAAAATATAAATCAAAGACAAATTGTGGTTCGATACCACAATTCGGTGTGAAGATTCGCCAATCCCCGGATGGTGAAGAGGAGACAGCTATTGTCTATTTGCCGACCACTGAGATACTCAAAATCGATCTCAGGAAATCAACTTTAGACGATGAAGTAAAATATCCGCGTCTGACCCCACAAGACGAAGACGGTGGAGAAAAGTATACGAATTCGCAGGAAGCACCCTTCAAACTGGCTGAAGGGGAACCGCTGAAACTGCATATCTTCTTAGATAGATCTGTAGTGGAAGTTTTTGTCAACAGTAGACTGTGCCTAACCCAGCGTATCTATCCGACGCGCGCCGATAGTCTCAGTGTCTCAATTCTCGCCAGCGGTGGCGAGGCAATTCTAAACAGCCTGGACGCATGGACAATAACCTCAACTGTGGTGTAACTCCGTCAACAACCCTCAGCAATTAAATGGATAAAACAATATGAAATCTCAACAACTCCCCACAATCGGTTTTATTGGACTTGGAAATATGGGTGGAAGAATGGCAAAGAATCTTCACAACGCTGGATATCCGCTCATCGGATATGATATTGACGCAGCAAAATGCAGGGCACTCGCTGCGATCGGGGGGACTGCTGGTAAGGATTCCACCGAAGTCGTGCAAAATAACGAGGTTGTCATGACCAGTTTGCGCTCCTCCGATGTTTTTTGCAGCGTCGCAGAAGAACACCTAATACCCAATGCCCGCGATGGTCAAGTTTTTATTGACTTAGGCACGACAAGAGTAAAGGAGACGCGAAACATAGCGGTGGCACTTGCCGAGAAAGGGGCTAAACTGATAGATGCACCAGTGAGCGGTGGCCCCCAAGGATCCGAAACAGGAACGCTTCGTATTTTTGTCGGAGGCGATGCAGTGATCGTCGAAAAATGTCGCCCAATTTTAGAAGTCCTTGGGGAACCACAAAATGTGGTCTATTGCGGTCCGAGTGGTTCCGGGCAAATTGTCAAAGGTGTGAACCAACTGGCTATGGGCCTCGGAGACGCAGCATTTATGGAAGCGATAGCATTCGGCGTCTGTGCGGGTGTAGATCCGGTGGCTATTCGTGAAGCGGTCGGTATGGGTGACGGGTGGCGTGGACAGTTTGATAGAATCGCCAAACGCATTATCAATGGAGAAGGTGGGACGCTCGTCATTAAATATCCTGAATTGCCCTATTTCCTCGCAGCGGCAGAAGCCTCCGGGTTTGAAATTCCGTTGACCGAAGCACTTTATGAGTTCTGTAAGAATGAGAATTACGAGATGTTTGACAACATGAATCGTCCATCTCGTTCATTTTGGCGGACATTGACAAAGAATTCTGATTCTGAATAGTATAAGAAAGTTGAGGTTGCAAATCGCATCTACAAAGAACGCAAGATGGGGGTTACAAACCCCTCCTACAGGGTTAGTCGGCATCGAATACGTCAGACATTTCGACGTGTAATGACGCTAAGAGTTCTCTTTTCAAACGAATGAGCGCAGCATCCGTGATGTCCCGTGGACGCGGTAAAGGGACAGGAAGTTCAGCTTTGAGTGTTGCAGGTCGGGCTGTCAGCACATAAATCTTGTCTGCAAGTAGCAACGCTTCCTCAATATCGTGGGTAATGAGCAGAACAGTCTGTTTATCTTCCGCCCAGATGCCGAGCAGGATGGATTGCATGACGGTGCGTGTCATTGCATCTAAGGCACCGAAGGGTTCATCTAAAAGCAGAACGTCTTTCCGAAACAGAAGCGTTCGGACGAGTGCGACACGTTGGCGCATCCCTCCAGAAAGCTGCATCGGATAACTATGCTCAAATCCGCCCAATCCGAGCTGAGCCAAACGTTTTTCTGCCTCTGCCCTTGCGAAGTCAATCGGTTCATTGTGAATTTCTGGACCGATAAGGACATTCTTGAGTACAGTTCGCCACGGCAAAAGAAGATCCTTCTGTTGCATATAGGCGAAGTCGCCGGTGTTGCCATAGATGCGCTTGCCGTTGAGGTAAATTTCTCCAGTGTCTGGCACAAGTAACCCAGAAATGATATTAAAGAGCGTGCTTTTGCCACAACCAGAAGGGCCCAATAAGGCGACAAATTGCCCGCCATCAACGGAGAAGTTTAAATCTTCCAGCACCTGCAATTGAGCACCTTCCTGAACAAAGGTCTGTGTTAAATTCCGGACCTCTAATCTACTCATAATCTCACGGATTTCAACTTCGGGCAGCACGTTGACGGAAAAACCGGATAAGCGGTTTTACATAAGGTTCATCTGTTCTAATATGAATAGCATCGATCTGATTTGATCGAAAAATCTGCCTACGCTCCGCATCGGCATGCTGATTATGTTCCTCATACAATTGCCGGGCTTCCTCAGAACGGGTATCAATAACTATTGTCTCTCCGCTCTCGGCCTCCTCCAGTTCTATGAGTCCGACATTCGGTAATTCCACCTCGCGCCTGTCTTGTAAGGTAATAGCAATGAGCGAATGCTGTTTACTGCTCAAGCGCAGCTGCTTCTCATATCCCGTATCCTTGAAATCCGAGATGAGAAACACAACACTGTGAGGTTTGAGCACGCGATCGGCGAAACCCAATGCTGTTTCAATATTTGTGCCAGGCTGCCTCGGTTGAAAATGTAGAATATCCCGGACGACGCGTAAGACGTGTCTTCTCCCTTTCCGCGGCGCGACGAAGTGCTCAACGGTGTCAGTAAAGCAGATAAGTCCAACTTTGTCGTTATTTTTGATGGCGGAAAAGGCAAGGAGTGCTGCAATTTCGGCAGCAATCTCCGCTTTCGTCTCAGCGATACTTCCAAAACTGGTCGAGGCACTCATATCCACAACCAACATCATAACGAGTTCGCGCTCTTCAACGTATTTTTTGATGTAGGCTTGCCCCATACGTGCGGTGACGTTCCAATCAATCGTACGAATTTCATCACCTACTTGATATTCACGAACCTCATCAAAGGTAATCCCTTGCCCTTTAAAGACGCTCTCATATTCGCCAGCAAAGACGGTGCTAACCAAGCGGTCGGTAAATATTTCGATACGTTGAATCTTTTTGAGAATATCTTTTTCACTCATGTTGTATTTTCTATCGTCTGAATCAGGATTCACAGGATTATAGAATAGCCAGGATTATAGAAAAAATGCTTGCTTAACTATCCAAACACTCTTATACTATCAAGAAAGCATAGGGAAATCAACGCCTTTTTATTCTGAGGGCATTTGGTATAATTTGTAAACCAAAACTTGTTATGAACAATTTAGAGAACACCGCGATTGAGATCCATCGTGAGATTCAAACAGGAAATATCCATCATGTCGTCTTCGATTTTGACGGCACAATCTCCCTCATCCGAGACGGTTGGCAGAATGTGATGGTCCCGATGATGGTCGCATGTCTTCAAACCGAAACGGATACCACCGAAACACAAGAAGTACTTGAGGCACTTGTTGTTGAGTTTGTCGATAGATTGACTGGAAAACAGACCATCTATCAGATGATCCAGCTAAGTGAAGAGATCGAAAAACGCGGTGGGACACCGAAGGCACCACTCGCTTATAAAGATGAATATAACCACCGATTGCTGCCTGTCATTGAGGAGCGAATAGCCGGACTCGCAGCGAGGACATTGTCTGCTGATCGGCTTCGAGTCCCGATGTCGCTTGAATTTCTTCAAACCCTTCGTGAAATGGAGATAAGCTGCTACCTTGCCAGTGGAACGGATGTCGAATTCGTAAAAAACGAGGCAGAACTTCTCGGTGTCGCCGAGTACTTTGATGGTGGGATCTTCGGTGCGTTGCGGGAATATCAGAAGTTTTCCAAAGCGATGGTTATCCAAAAGATCATCACAGATTTCCAGTTGAGCGGGAGCGAATTGCTCATCGTCGGGGACGGATATGTGGAAATCGAAAATGCAAAGGAAGTAGGCGCAATCGCTGTCGGTGTTGCGTCTGCAGAAGATAATATGTATAACATGAACGCTGATAAGCGGGAACGTCTTATCCGCGCCGGAGCAGATATTATCATCCCCGATTTCCGTGAAGGCGCGCAGTTACTGAACTATCTGTTCAATCTGTAGAGTTTATTTCACGGAATGCCAGACGCAATCTCACCTAATTTTTTGCAATAAACCTCAAGAGGATGCATAATTAGAAGAGAAGGCAGAATGAAGTATAGACGGATTGTTAAAATGATTCAAGATGACGGATGGTCCCTGGACCGGACGCGAGACAGTCATAAACAGTTTAAACATCCAACAAAACCTGGGATCGTGACAATCGCAGGAAAACCAAACGAAGATGTTTCCAAGGGAACACTCAATAATATTCTAAAGCAAGCGGATATTAAGAATTGAGGAGAAAGTTTTATGGAATATGTTGTCATTTTTGAAAAATGTGGAAACAACTATGGTGCCTATGTCCCCGACCTTCCAGGATGCGCCGTTGTAGGAAAAACAATGGAAGAAGTACGGAAATTGATCGCTGAGGCTATCGATTTTCATATCGAAGGACTACAAGAAGCTGGTTATAATGTTCCACTGCCAGCCTTTACGTTACCCGTTCAAACCCAACAAGATGTGTCATCTGAATTAATCGAAGCACGGATCTAGTGTCGGGAACTGAACGCTTAGCCCTGTAGCAGAAAGACTTTATTCAGTTTGTGGCCCCCTATACGCAATGGAGAACACTATGACAAAATACGCCAAAGCGTCCGTTCATCCTTCAGAACTACGTGAATTTCAAGACGACCAAACAGGTGCACACATCTACCAACTCACAAACGATACCTCCATCAACCATAACCTCTACTTTCTGACCTCTTCGTTCACTCCCGACCAAGAACACCTTATTTTTACCTCCTACCGTTCAGGGAAACCGAATTTTTTCAAAATGGAATTTCCCAAGGGTGATATTGTCCAATTGACGGATGCGGATGACATCCATGGCTACTCAGGCGTGATCTCCAAAGACGGCACCGAACTTTTTTATACGCAAGCAGATGCCATAAAAGCAATTGATCTTGGGACGCTTGAGGAACGCGTGCTTGCTGAATTTCCAAGTGGAAGTCTCGGTGAATGCAGCGTCAGCGCAGACGAACGTTTTATTGTAACAGCGATGAAACGCGACGACAAATCGCACATTACTGTAACCGCCACCGATGGCAGCGGTGGTGAGGTCATCTATACCTCTCCAGATCAGACGATTATCCATCCGCAGTTCCACCCAAAACACCCCGACCTCATCGCGTATTCTGGAGATCCCGCACCCCGGATGTGGACGATTCGACGCGATGGCACCGAAAACCTCAGTCTCTATCAACACGATAATAACGAGTTCCTCGTCCACGAGACCTTCCTTGGTGCAGAGAACGAGCTGATTGTGACGCATTGGCCCTACGCGCTTCGACGGATGTCTCTGGAAACACTACAGATGCAAACAATCGCTGATTTCAATGCGTGGCATATTGCCAGTAATAGCGATGGAACAAAGGTGCTGTGCGACACCGTCTATCCTGATATTGGTTTAAGGTTGGTAGACGTGGAAACAGGCGAACATACGCCCATCTGTTATCCGCACAGCTCATCCAGTGGAAGCCAGTGGAAGACGGATCGGTATGCCCTCGCTGAGGATTGGGCAGCTGCACAGCAATCAGGCGATAGAGAGAAAGCGCTCAGTTGGATGGAGATGAAGGTGGATACTGTCTATGGACCACAGTGGACGCACCCGCATCCATCTTTTAGCCCTGATGAAAAAGCAGTTGTGTATACATCAGATGTATCAGGGCATTCGCAGGTTTATGTTGCTGTGATTCCATGAAAACTATAAACATACCGCCCTTACAGGGCTGAAGACAACGGGAAACGCGCGTATCTATAAACATACCGTCCCTACGGGACTCAAGATACTACATTTCTCTGTTAGTTTATCTCTGGCAACTCACAAATCGACAGTTTGTGGCACAAAATCTCGTGAATAATTAGCTCTCTTGGATTAATCATACTCCTAACCAACAAAGAGAGGACAGGTTGGCGAGGTTTTACTATAAACAGAAATCCTAACTCCACAACCTATCGTGTGAACGTTCGGAATCCCATTCTGTCGTCGGTGCGAAGTAGTCTGTCTCTTCAGAATGGAGATGCTCCCGGATGACCTCCTCGTTAAGATCAATACCTAACCCCGGTGTTTCTGGAACATTGATATAACCGTCTTGGATAATCGGGTTAGGTAAGCCCGTCACCATCTCATCCCACCAGGGATTGTCAACAGAGTGGTTCTCCAACACCAAAAAGTTTGATGTCGCTGCGGCACAGTGGACACTCGCCATTGCAGCGACAGGTGTCCCTGCCATGTGGAGTGCCATCGCAATGCCGTGGTCTTCCGCTAAATCGCCAATCTTTTTCGTCTCCAAGATTCCGCCCGATGTCGCAATATCGGGATGGGCTATGGCAATCCCCCGACTCTCAAATAGAGGCATAAAGTCTTCTTTGCAGTAGATGTCCTCGCCTGTGCAAATAGGAGTTGCACATGAATTCGAGAGACGAACATACTGATCGGTGTATTGCCACGGCACCATATCCTCCAACCACGCGAGATTGTATTTCTCTAATGCGCTCGCGAGGCGGATACAGTCTTCAATACCGATATGCCCGAAATGATCGACCGAGAGGGGTATCTCATAACCGATAATGCCCCGAACGGTTTCTACGTATTCGCACAACATAGCGATGCCTTTTTCGGTCAAGCGGATACCGGTAAAGGGATGCATCAGATTAGAGGTTTCCAAATGTCCTGCTGGTGCAGAGACTGTACCGGGAGTTCCACGCAGCAGCCCAATGCCGATGTCCATCTTTAGGAAGGTAAACCCCATGTCCATACGTTCTTGGAGCACCTTACCCATCTCTTCTGGGTCTTTAAGGGAAGGAGTGTCGCTATAGCATCGAATTTTGTCTCGGAATTTGCCACCAGCGAGTTGGTAACATGGCACACCGTAAGCTTTGCCAGCCAGATCCATTAGTGCCATTTCAATCCCACAAATGCCACCACCTTGTCTCGCGTGGTGCCCAAACTGTTTAATCTGTCGAAAGATTTTATCTACATTACACGGATTTTCACCCAAAATTCGACTTTTGAGTATCAGGGCATACGTTGGACTGGCGCCATCGCGGACTTCACCGAGACCGTAAATACCTTGGTTTGTATCGAGTTTTAAGATGGGCCCGCCTGTTTGGGTCCGGACGATACGCATATCAGTGATTTTTAGTGCTGAAGGCTGAGAAGCAGTATTAACATTCGAGAGTATCTGTTGATTTTCCATTTTTTTAATTATTCCTTCCGGGGTATTGTCTCGCAAGCCTTTGTAGGCTTGCGAGTGGGTTTCATGTTTGATGTCCCTTTCTCTTGGTCTGCCCGCGCCGCTGTTACGGGCTGCTATCTTAAGTTAATTTCGATTTTGGACAGACAAACTATACGTCCTTTTCTGATATGATTTTGAGCGCGGTATCCAGTATCGTCAAATGGAGTGCTGCGCGTTGTTCAAGTTGCCAGACTGTTGGTGTTTCAGAGATGATAACATGCTCACTGTGAAAATGCAACAGGTAAGGGGTCAGCCCTTGGGTGCCCCACGAAGTGGCAACTTTGTAGACCCCTTCGGCAAGGTCTGGCGCATCTTCGCCCGGGTCGTCTGGATCAATTGTCCCGATTGCTTTGGCAGCTATGGCGAGATCGGGTCCAATATATTTTTCATCTCGTTTGCCCTCGTAGAGGTAAAACCCAGTCGCATCGTAGTCTTCGTGGAAGTCTATTGCGAGCGCAAATTGGGTTTGACCCAGGGCTTTCTTTATGATAGTCACCTCAGCAACATCTTCCGTTTCAAAAGCGCGGTTAATGTCTATATCACCAAACGTCTCACGCGTGTTATGAACGTAGCCGTACGGATTGATACAGGGGATCACTAAAAAGGAGAAGTGTTTCAGGAGCGTGGTATTATTCCGCGCAAGAAACTGTAAGACTGCATCAACACCGGCGGGCTCATCGCCATGCATGCCGCCAGTGATGAGGATACGTCTCGGCGTATCTGCCGAAGACGCTAAGCGAATTTGATGTATCGGGTAACTATGGGCAGTGCCGATCAGTTCTATGGGTGCATCCAAGCGTTTTAAGCGTTCAGTGATTTCGGTGTAATTCCGCAAACTTCAAACTCCTTGACAGAATTGGCAAAGATTGTACCTATAGCATACTGCAAAAGGGACCAGGACGCAACTGATTTCTTAGAATCATTGGCGTTCTATGGACGATGTCGGGCTTGGGAAAAAATCAACGGTATGAATGCCGTGCGGCATTCCCCGCCTCCTACAAGATATGACGATTTAGTTTTCGGTTTTGATTTTGGTTTTCGTTTACAGATGTTAACGTTTTTTCGCAATTTCGTGAGCATGAAGAAACACCCCAGCAAAAACACTCACTCCTACAGAAGAACATATACACATATACAAATGAATATGTAAACTATGGTAAACCAGACAAATAAACAGACATATTTGTAGCATAGACTGTTAGTCTGTGCAAGCCCCAAGGAAACTCATCGACACAAGGGATCGTTTGAGAATGTCCAATTAATTCTAAGGTTTACCATAAATGATCCTGCCTACAAGAAATATGTTTGACATTTACTATATTTTCTGATAAAATTCTGCTAAACTTGTATCTCAAAGGATAAAAATAGATGCCAACCCAAGAAGAACTTTACGACGCAGCACTCTCTCATTTCGCTGAAAACGATCTCGAAGCGGCTGTTAATGCTTTTAAAGAATTGATTGAAACCTATCCAGACTATGTTGATGGATTTCTTGGGCTCGGACACGCCTACGAACGGATGAGTCTATATGAGGAAGCGATTGAGGCAATCCAGAAGGCGATAGAAATCAACCCGAAGGATCCGCTTGTATACACCAGTTTATCCATGTGTTACCAACGAAAAGGGATGATCCAAGAAGCAGAGGATGCGATGGCAAAGTCGCAGCAGCTGCAGATGGCAGCATCCCATTCATCTACATAACGACTAAAAATCTGAGGTTTCTCCTATGCCAAATACTACTTTACTTGATCCGACCTCTCAAGGCGATGTCTCAGCGAAATTCCTCGCGCCGCGGCTCGATAACCTTGATGGAAAAGTGATGGGGCTGCTGAACATTACAAAAAATGGCAGTGATATTTTTCTCGATCGTATCGCTGAATTAATGCAAGAACGGTTTGAGCTCGCCGAAGTGATTCACGTTAAAAAACCGACGTTCACACGTCCGGCACCAACAGAATTGCTCGCTGAACTGGCAGAGCAAGCAGACTTCGTTATCGAAGGACTTGCTGACTGAGGCTCCTGTATATCGTGCAGTATGCACGATGGAAGTGCTTTAGAGGAACGTGGTGTCCCAAGCGTAGCAGTCTGTACGGAGGTCTTTTTCGCTGCAGGCAAAGTACAAGCGCGCGTGCTGGGTCATGGCGACTTAGAACCACTCACCGTCCCACACCCAATCCAGAGTCTAACACCAGACCAGATTCGGGAACGCGCAGAGGGTGCTGTTGAACAAATTGTTGAGCGATTGACAAAGAACGGTGAATCCTAACCCTCACAAAAATTGACAAAACGCCGTAGGATAAAGTAGTAGGTACACGTCGCTGTGTCGTAAAACCCAATATCCTATGGCGTTTTATATTTTATATAGGACTTACGCAAAATTAGAAAATGAGTTGATATATCCTCATCGATCTAT
>JAPPNJ010000077.1 GCA_028818705.1 Candidatus Poribacteria bacterium | reverse complement strand
TCTCGCCTGAAACCGCTAATCGGAACCCATATTTCAAATCACCATCGGGCTGCTCACCGGTATCTACCAACCGTGTGTCTTTCCATGCTGCATCACCGGGTTGCCATTTGAACAATTTCCGCTGATACTCCGTGTAAAATGTCTCACCACTGACAACAAACGCCCCAATCCTTTCATGTTCTCTACGGAATGATACATGTAAGTCATCAACTTTTTCAGGGCTCTCAGATAAATGAACCTGCTCCGTTGCCTCGCTATCTGCCAACAACTTAATGGATCGGACATCCACGTCAAAAACGGGAACCGTTTGAATCGGAATAAGTGCCTTGCCGTCATCTGACGAACGAAAAACGCTAAAATCGTCTTTTTCAGGCGAAATTACGTAAAGGATATTACCAGCAATCGTTAACCGCGAACCAGCAGAGAAATTGAGACGAGCGTCTCTCTCTTTGACTGATTTGGGCTTAACTTCGCTATCATTAATGCGGACATCCGTCCACGATTTTCCGCCATCTGTCGATTGGACGATGCCTTCCTCGGTATGTGCATAGAGTCTATTATTAATCACCGCCAAATCCTGTATCCGCGTTCCCACCATCCCATCTATAAACAGATGCCACGAGTCACCAGCATCGGTTGTGCGATGAATACCGGACAAACCCGCTTTGTAAAATGTATTTTCATTCACTGCTACAGACGGGAAAGCACCTAATATAGATGAATTCATGTCAAATCCAAGGTCAACCCAAGTCTTTCCGCTATCCCTTGACCGGAACCCGGTAACGGCTTGTGCTAAGATTGTCTCACCAGCGACCAGCAAATTTATGCCGGTTATTGCTCTGATAGTGTGAGATCCATCCGTAGGCGTTATCTCAGTCCAAGACGCTCCGAAATCAGCAGAGCGGAAAACCTTACTTAGACTCGCATTGTTGTCATACATTGCCTGCGCTATCCTCCCTGGCTTTGATCCAATCTGTTGCAATGTCCGAAAACCGGGACCTGTTCCAACATAGAGGTCGCTTTCAGAGACTGCTAACGCGCAAATAGAGCCGGACACATCCACCAGCAATCGTTTCCAGATACCCGCATCAAGACGGTAGAGACCGCTATCTGTGCCAGCAAACACTGTGCCCCCAATCGCAGTCATCGCAGAAATTGTCCTGTCCATTAATCCATCGTTAAGAAGCACCCACTGCTCACCAGCATCCGTAGAACAGAATACACCCTTATCCTGAAAGGCAAGATACATCGTAATCCCCGTTTGTGCTGCATCCGTGATAACAAATTCGATAGCATCTCCATCAGGTCGAGCGCAAAATACGTTCCATTCTTCACCGTCATCTGTCGAGGTAAACACTATATCGTTAGAGACAAGATAAAGCACCCCGTCATGTTCCGCCATAGGGACCCGCAACGTTCCAGTCGGAACATCAACCGCAACCGGCACCCACGCCGTAGCGTTCGCGACTAATCTATAGGTTCCTGCCTGTGAAAAAGCGTAAACTGTCCCCGCAGATGTAGCAAATACATCAAAAACGGAACCACCTCCCGGTCCAAATGTCGGCATCCACCGCGACTCCGAAAGTCTGACCAACTCGTCCTCTGCATTAGAAACTAAAATCGACGCAGAAACCTTGATGCCATCATCACCATTTCTATCGGTCGCGGCAGCCCGCCCCGCCTGATTTCGCACTGCCGGTTTCGCCTCACTCTTAAGAACGACAGGTGCGTCAATAATTTCAATCGTCCGTTCAGATTCTGCCTCAAAACTATACGGCTGCTGGAAGCGAAGAAGGTATTGATCGCTCGCACTTAGCAGCAGCACCACTAAAACTACCGCTGCACCAAGAGCCGTCCACGGTATAAAAGGTTTCCAATTTGCAGGCGGGGTCAACTTCACATCCGCCACTTTCCGAGCGATGTCCTCCGTGAGAGTATTAGATAATTGGACACCCCCGAGTATCTCCTGAACCAGAAACTCTTCGTCCTGTTGTAGACGCTTTCGTGCCCGCTGGAGCCGACTCGTAATCGTGTTCACTGACACTCCGAGAAATTTACTAATCTCCTTCGTTGTCATTTCGCCGAGATAGTAGAGCGTCATGACGGTGCGTTCGCTCTCTGGCAGTTTGTCCAGAAGTTTCCTAACGAGTTTGTGGCGATGCGTGCGAGCTTCTTCTTCGTTTTGCTCCGATACATAACTTTCATAAAAGATGTTCTCTATTTCTACCATGGAGACCTCCTCCAGCGATTTTACTGCGGATTTGTTCTTTAGGAGCCACTTATTACACCGTCGATTCGCAATGACATAAAGCCACCCAGAAAACTGACTGGGGTTCTTGAGCGTTGAGAGTTTCTTGTATGCTTGAAGGAAGGTATCCTGCGTAATTTCTTCGGCAAAATGAAAATCGTCAACCCGCCGCCAAGCAAGTGCGTGAACACTTTGTTGATGCTTTCGGACCAACGCAGTAAACGCTTCATCGTCACCTGACAAAACCCTGTAGATCAATTGTGCATCATCTTCCATGATTAGATTCTCCATCATCAATGAACAGACTTAATTGTTTTTCTCTTTAAAGACCCTAATTTTCGGCAAAAAACGTGCATAATGTGAGAAAAAATAGAGGGATCTAAAGAAATTATTTCAAATTCACGCTTTTTAAGCAAATTTTTCAGTTTCCCATCGGAATTTCGTTTCTCGGCTGCCGCCGATGTTTTCAAGTTTCTTACTGATTTGCGTCGTCTTCTCAATGAGAAGCGCCGCATCCGCAATCGTTTCAACATTGAGTCGTAGCAGCGGCTCCGTATTCGATTCACGGAGATTGAACCGCCACCCCCCCGTACCCGACAGAAACCTCACAGACAAACCGTCAATCGGTGCTTCAACACACGGATCCCCCCAACAGTGGATCGCAGCATTGACCGCGTCCAGCGCATCTCGCATTTGACAGTTAGTTTCAAATGCGTAGTTGATCTCACCGGAGACTGGATAGGTCGCTCGCAGGTGATTCACGGCTTCAGCAAGCGATATTTTTTGGACACTGAGATATTCAAGCACCAGCAGAAACGGGATCATCCCGTTATCGGCATAGAAATTGT
>JAPPNJ010000137.1 GCA_028818705.1 Candidatus Poribacteria bacterium | reverse complement strand
TAACTTTAGGATATTTACCCTATTTAATCAATCAATTTTGGCGAAGGTATTGTAATACCAGTTCCTATTTTTTTTCGCAAGAAGAAAACGCGCCTAAAAGGTAGGAGGCTCCGGTAACGCAATTTTTGCGTGTGCTTAAGCAATTTTTGCGTGTGCTTAAGCAATTTTTGCGTGTGCCTTCATAGAGAAAAGAACCCAAACGGTTGCCATTTCCACAGCGAGTAGGAGGTTTTGAAAAAACTAAGGGGGCTTATGACGCTGATAAACTCAGGGGCTGTCTACTTTCGCACGCGTAAAATGTCTTAGCATTTCAGGAACTTTCAGACACATTGGCATGAAACTTGCTATGCTATATAGTGGTTGCATCTTGTGAAGTTTTTAGGTTAGCCCCTAATACAAGACATGGAAGGAATGCCACACGCTCCTACCGATTTGCTTCACAGGCATTTTAATCAGAGAGGTGATAATATGTTACATGATTTACTTTCCAGTAGATGGTTCCAAGGCGGTTTCGCTTTCTTTGTGCTGTGTGTCAGCGGTAGCCTGCTGTATAGTTGGCACGTCCACCGCACCACTGCAGCCGAGTTTGGAAAGAGACCGCAACCGGTGATGTCAATCGAAAACAGGTCTCTGTCAACAAACACCGCACCGGTTGATTTTCAAACCGAAGGCGTTACGAACATGCCCGAAGAAAACACGGACACACCGATATCCGAGTCAACCGAGGCGTTCCCTAATGAGACCGAGTTCGCGGACATGGCGGATGCATTCTTACCAGACGATTTTGTTTCAGAGGAAGAAGCACCCGCTGAAGACGTACCTGTCTCGCCCTATGGATTTGGACCTTATCCAGAAATACCAGCGGATTTCCCGAGCGACTGGATTTCAGGAATTTCATGGTTCTGGAGTGAAGAAAAGGTGGCACAGTTGGAAGAAGTCATACAAGGTTCGCTTGAGCGTAGAGGTGTCTCCTTTACGGAGCACATGAAAACAAGCGAACTCATCGGGCGTCTCAACATCCAGTTGTGGAACGAGGGTCTCGATTTTGATGGCATGACGACCCTGGATCAGACGGGGCTGTTTTACCCGAATGAGCCCGATGTCCTCTACGTAAAGTGGGGCGAAACGAAATATCCAAACGGGAACGTACGACGCTATATTTCACAGGCGGTCGGGAGCGCGTCCTCAAGTCTTTCCATCGCTGAAAGGGAAGGGCGCGAACCGATCCCAGACTGGATAGAGATACGATCCCTCAATGACGGCATCAACCCGTATGAATATCTCGGGCTGAACCGTTAACATCTAAGGAGAAAACAGATGAAAAAAGTAATGAACGCAAAAGTGAGCATCCCCGTAATTCTGATCCTCATCGGTCTATCTTGTGTTGCGTATGCCACGTGGTCCTGGGCCGGTGCAAACGCCTAGTGCTGGAGATACGTCGATGCCGAAACTGGCCGCGTCGATGGAGATGCCCACGCTTCTGTAAGTTGGGGCGGCATGGCGAACGGCAGTTGGGACGTATTCGCATGGGTTAAGAACTCCAGTAGTGATAGTAATTCGGAATCCGGTGGTGCTGTGGCAGGCAATGGTGGTGGTTATGCAAATGCAGCATTGGTTGCTAATGAAGATAACGTCCTCTCCGCGTCATCCGCAGCTAATATTAGTGGAACGGGCAACGATGGTAAGGCGTACGAAGATAACCAAGAAGATGATTTTTAGTGAGTCATCGGGTCAGGCGTGAGTTGTGAAGACTTCCGCTTTCACGACTCACGTCCAAAAAAACGTCCCGCCGTGCGTCCGTTTGGACCGCAGCGACTCTCTTTTTTTCACGAAAACTATCACCCGAAATCACCTCACGCAGTACTCGGTCGCTCACCATCAAAAGAGGACATCAGATGCCACCCCCACTCAGGATGTTGAAGGTCTTCAACGATACTCTGTCTTTCAAACATATCCGCACCGGTGTTCTCCTCCTCGGGATCCTCTGTCTCGCTTTCTGGATTCGAATCCAAGGCGTAGATCGTCTCCCCAATGGACAGTTCACCGAAACAGATGCTTATCTCTACTACAAGCAAGCACAAACCCTCGCGGAACACGGCAGACTCCCCACCCGCGATATGGACCGCTGGCTGCCCCTCGGTAGAGATAACACGCAGCTGCTCTCGCTCTTTTCTTATGCCATTGCCTATACACAAAAAGTGTTTCCGTGGTGGTCTTTATATCAGATACAACTGTATCTCCCGGTACTCTGTTTTACGCTCGGCCTCGGTGTGCTCTTTCTCTTTCTCACCCGCTGCTATGGCGTGATGTTTGCATCTATTGTGGGCGTGCTTCTGGCAACGCTCCCCGGCAGTATTGAACGCAGTGCTGCCGGTTTTGGAGACAGGGATGCATGGTGTTGGATGCTCGGTGTCCTCGTCGTCACCAGTTACTTATGGAAAGAACAGATGGCACCCGGACGGCGGAGATGGCTTGCAACTGCACTCTCAGGCTTCACCGTTTTTTTAGGCGGGATGAGTTGGGAAGCCTTCGGGGTTTTTGTTCTGATGATTGTTGCGATAGAGCTTTGGAAATTTTGTAGCACGGACACCGAGCAACACCTCACAGAATATTGCCTCTATCTGCTCATGTTCGTGCCATGGCTCTACATCATCAGCCCCGCTTATCACAATGGATACGGGTTCGCAAAGCATCTGTTCGCTCTGACATTGGCACCGCCCATCGCAGTTTTCGCTCTGCGGAGCACGAGATACTTCATCCTAAAGCATATGGAGTCACTCCGTCCCCATGCAAGGAACCTTGCTTGCGGACTTACGCTCCTCGGCATCATAACAGCCCTTGGCTACCTCTCCAGCCAAACCGACTCCATCGTAACAACTACATTCGCCTTTCACGAAAACCGACTCATGAAAAGCGTCACAGAATTAGCCGATCCAAAGTTTCACTATTGGGTAGCACGATACGGCACCATCTTTGGATTCGGCAGCATCGGATGGGTCTTCGCAAGCCGTACACTCTCAACGAGAAAGAATAGATTAGAGACCTTACTTCATCTCCTTAGGACTTACGCAAAGTTGACGACAATCGAAGGATTTTCGATCTCTTTTCGCAT
>JAPPNJ010000028.1 GCA_028818705.1 Candidatus Poribacteria bacterium | reverse complement strand
CTCTGATTCCACTATTTTACCACATCCTTATGTTTTACTCAATATGACTTCATAAAATAAAAGGCGGGCTTGGTCAGCCCGCCTGCGATAGAATTCGGTCTGAACAATAACACGACTAATTCGATTTAATTTCACCCCACGTCGTCGTTAAATTTCCAGTTGGGTCCACGGGAAGTACGCCTTCTTCAAGGAAGATCGTCCACATGAGGACAGGGTCTCCGATAACCTCATCAATACCGAGCAATTCCACTGTTCCCTTGGGATACGGTTCATTGGATTTGTAGATAAAGTACTCGGTTGGGGCATGTGGAGCGTCCAACATGAGGATTTCTTCAGTATCCGTATATCCCTTTGTGAACCAGCCTTTTGGATCTTGTCCACGGTCTTCCGGCCGTGTGTGTCGGCTATCCCATGCTTGGTAGACATAAGCGGGTCGATCGATGTCAAAGGTCAACTTATAATCCTGTCCACCGGGGCAGTCTGCTGATGTTGAAACCTGCGTCAATCCGAGAAAGTCCTTCGGGATATTCGTAATCGTATAGTCCCTATCGTGGAAAAATTTCCCACCTTCCTCCAACTCAACGGCTTGATAGATACCACCCTTGTTATCTTTTATTTCTGTGACCACCACTGGGTCGCCAGCGAAAGCAGTTAACGAAGCTGCAATAAACAGCACAGCTATACAAACATAAACCAATCTCATTTGTGATACTCCTTTGTAATTTCGTTTACGGGTCCTGTGGAAAACTTGAAAAAAAACAACGTTTATGTCATACTTATGATTATACAACAATTTTTCCTGATTTACCAATATAAACTTTCGTTACAGAAAAAGGAAATCCTATGGTTGAACATATCGTCCTACTCAAGTTAAAATCGGAGGTCACCGCAGCACAATTGGAAACCTTGTCCGATGCGCTTTTGGGCATGACCGACGAAATTTCGGGCATTGAATCCATAACCGCTGGTACTAACAACAGCCCTGAAGGGAAAAGTCAAGGGTATGCGTATGGTTTTATCGTCCGTTTTACAGACGAAGCGGCGCGCGATGCCTATTTGCCCCACCCCTTTCATCGTCAGATAGCAAGCGAGCATATTCGTCCGCTCGTTGAAGATGTCCTTGTCTTCGATTATTCCGTTTTCTAATTTACCTTGCGGATAAGTCATAGCGTCTGTGAATTTAACGGTTTTCGTGTTCGAGTCGTCTGCGCCGTTGTTGCAGGCTCAGTTTTTGGTACAAGTTCTCAATGCCGTTACGACTTCACCGGAAACCTGCCCGTAAGCATAACGGAGGGCAGAGCGAAAACTTAATAATTAAAAAACCCTGGAGGTTAGATAGATGAGTTGGAATATAGTCGTTGTTGTTTCAGACACCCTGCGAACAGCATATCTCAGCCCCTATGGCAACGATTGGATTCATACACCGAATTTGGCACGATTCGCCGAACAGAGTGTCAGATTTACGAACGCGCATCCGGAATGTCTACCGACGATTCCGACACGCCGCACCCTACATACCGGTAGACGTGCCTATCCGTTCAGCACTTATACGCCCGTACCGTGGGATAATGTCTACACCCCCGGTTGGCAACCCATGTCTTCTGATGAACCGGCAATTGCTGAATCACTTGTCCATAACGGGTATCACACCGGTTTTTTCGCAGATGTCCCACACTATTTCGTGCCAGGCATGAATTTCACGCGAGGCTTCCGACAGTGGGAATTCGTCCGCGGTCAAGCCGAAGATAGGTACCGAGGCGCAGCGCATGCAGATCCAGCTTTAATCTCTCGCTATCGCGGGAATGAGGAACGTATCCGCGCCCATATTGTAAACGTTCAACCCGAACGTCCAGAGGAAACGTGGCACGCCGCGAGGTTATTCCGATCCGCAATAGAATTTGTCGAACATAATCACAAGAATACTCCGTTCTATCTCTACGTAGATAGTTTCACACCGCATGAAACATGGGAAGCCCCCATCCACTACTATGACCTCTACGGGAAGCGTGAAGATCGTGAACCTATCTGCCTCAACCTACCTTACGGTTCACTCAACGATAAGGAACTTGAGGACCGACTCCCGAGCGTTAAAGCCAACTATGCAGGCTTGGTAACACTCGTGGACACATGGTTCGGAAAATTAGTGGATACCATCGATCGTCTCGGGCTACGCGAGAATACACTCATCATCTTCCTTGCAGACCACGGTACAAACTTCGCGGAGAATCCAGACAAAGCCACAGGAAAACCTGCCAACTTCATGTACCCCGGCACAATGGACATTCCTATGATGGTTAGTCATCCATCAGGGGTTAACGCTGGTACAACGTGCGATGAATTCGTCTACACGCTTGATGTACCCGCTACCGTGATGGCGGCAAGCCAAGTTGAACCCGCAGGCGAGATACAGGGGCAGAGCCTGCTGCCACTCGTAGAGGGTAAAAATGGTTTCACGTCGCGTGAGTACCTAACGTGTCGCTATGTCAACTCCGTCTGGTATAAAGACGCGAAGAGTTGGTATTTCTCCAGTGTTGATTTCCAAGAAGACGTACGGCTGTTTGACCTTGAAGCAGATGTAGCCTGTCAGCAGAACATCGCTGACCAAGGTGCCGACCGAATTGCGCTCGCAAAAGAACGGATTTTAGTCGATGCGAATGGACATCTACCACACTACCAACGCCAAGGTAGAACAGATGCCCTCGGGAGACCACAGTTCGCAGAGGCGTAATCTTTAAACAGGATGCACGTTATTAGCAAAAAAGCACTACGCGAATTTTGGGAAAGATACCCTGATAGCCAAACACCACTTAGGCGTTGGTTCAAACTCATCACCAAGAGTTCATTTGGAAATTCCACCGAATTGCGCGCAGTGTTTCCAAGCGCAGATCTTGTAGATGATTTAACCGTTTTTAATATTGGTGGCAACAAGTATCGACTGATTACTGCTATCCATTTCAATCGTGGAAAGGTTTACATTCGTCATATATTGACGCACGAAGAATATGATAGAGAAGGATGGAAAACATGAGCGTTATTGCAAAGGATATTCAAGCGCACTGGCGTGTTGTTCAACCATTATTTTCAATTCGTAATGAGAACGAATACGATAAAGCTACTGCAACCTTAAACGCGTTGATTGATGAAGTCGGTACTGACGAACAACATCCCCTCTATGAACTCCTTGATACACTCGGAACAGTTGTCCACGCTTACGAGGAGCAACACTATCCTATCCTTGAGTGTAGTGGCATCGAAGTGCTTGAGTTCTTGATGGAAGAACATCAACTGGAACCGCCAGATCTACCAGCCCTCGGTCCACCGGATATTGTCGTAGAAATTCTTAAAGGTGAACGGGATTTGACAGTTACACACATTCACGCTTTAGCCAAGACGTTTCAGGTCTCACCTGCAGTGTTTGTATGAGATCTGGTTCTCTGTAAATGAGGATACCCAATGCAAACCCGCTTTTCCCAACTTAGTCATCACTTATATGTCCATCATGGACATGTTAATACGGGAATTCTCTGCGACGGAAATCGCGCCCTTCTCATCGATCCGAGTGGGACTAACCTCCACACCACACTCGCAGAATTAGGTATCACGAGCATTGAGCAAATCCTCTTCACCCACCACCATCGCGATAGCACAGCAGGTTTTTCAATACCTAATAATGCCCGTGTTGGGGTTCCAGCGAAAGAGGCAACATGGTTTGCCGAAGTCGAAACCTTTTGGAACGACCCACAATACCGATGGCACCTCTACAACTACCACCCGCACAATCTCATGCTTGCTGATGCAATCCGTGTGGACGACACCCACACCGAAGGTGCAGAGATTAAGTGGGGTCCAGCATCACTGGAGGGCCTTGAAACGCCGGGACACACCGATGAGAGCGTTACCTATCTTGTTGATGTTGATGGTGAACGCTTCGCCTTCACTGGGGACCTTATCTATGACGAAGGCATGCTGTGGGAACTCTACAGTTTACAAAAGGGAGAACAGACCAGCGACTATCATGGATTTCTCGGCGCACGTGCCGAACTAACTAAGAGTCTTGAGAAAGTTCGTCGAGCATCGCCAACGGCACTTATTCCCACGCACGGCGTTGTTATGAACAACCCAGACGGGGCAATCGATTCACTCCTACAACAGTTGGCACACTGCTATGATAAATATGTGGCAATCTCGGCGCTTCGGCACTACTTTCCGAAAATCTTCGCCGAGTTTGTGGGGCATCCAGGGCACATGCCTATCCGAGAAGGCAAACCACCCCCTGAATTCTTACACCATTTCGGTACAACGTGGCTCATCATCTCCGAAACAGGTGAAGCGTTTGTGATGGATTGCGGTTCGCCCCACGTCATCAAACAGATCCAGCAGTTGCAAACGGATAATGAAATTTCAGAAGTTACGCAGTTTTGGGTGACGCACTACCACGATGACCACGTTGATGCTATCCCTGAATTTCAGACAACTTTTCCATGTGAAACGATAACGGATTCGGTTGTCGCACGAGTCATTACAAACCCGATCGGTTTCCGACTTCCTTGTATTTCGCCCGCTGTTACGCGAGTAGATCATATCACCCGCGATGGCGATTCTTGGCAATGGAATGAATTCGCGATGACAGCCTTCCATTTCCCGGGACAGACCTATTATCACGGTGGACTCCTTGTTGAAGGCCGCGGTGTTCGGATGTTCTTTGCTGGCGATTCCTTCACAATGGCGGGAATTGACGACTACTGCTCCGGTAATCGAAATCTACTTGGTGAAGATGTCGGTTATGAAAAATGCCTACGGTTAATTCAGCGCCTCAGACCAACACATATTTTTAACTGTCACGTTGATCCAGCGTTCGATTTTACCGATGCCGAAATCCAGTGTATGTTGGACACACTTGCCGAACGCGAGAAATGCTACACTGCCCTCTTTCCTTGGGACCACGCGAACTACGGTATGGACGAACACTGGGTCCGCTGTTACCCTTATGAACAAGAAGTAGGACGGGGTGAAGTGGCACATTTACATGTGGAGATAACAAACCATTCATCCGAGCCGCGCACGGCGATTGCCCAACCGATTCTCCCGTCATCGTGGGATGTGGAGATTGCTCCAGCGGAAACAACAATTCCACCGAAAACAGATGGACACATCAATTTCTCTATCCCTATTCCACAACACTGCGAAGGATCGGGACGAACTGTTGTGCCTGTAGACATCACCTATAACGCTCGTCCACTCGGTCAATTTCGAGAAGCAATTTTTGTTCTCACAGGAGGTTAATAGAACGTGCTAAACTTATCACATCCTACCATTGACATCGCCATTACCTGCAGCAATTTCGCCGAATCCCTGGACTTCTATCACAATAAGTTGGGACTTGAGATTGTGTTAGAACTGGAAATACCGGATGCGCTTGCGCGCGATGTAGGACTTGCGCCAACTGGTTTTCGTCAGGTCCGTCTTAAGGCAGGTAACACGCTCATAAAACTGATGGATATTGAATCACCACCCCCGACACCCGCAGACGAATTTTCGGCAGGTGTCCGCTGGCTTACCTTTTTTGTCAACGACATTCAGGAAACCCTCGAAAACCTAAAACAGAATGGTGTCGAATTCCTATCCGAACCCATAAGCGCGCCCGACGCCGTAGGTGTTGCATGTGCGAAGGATCCAGACGGTATTCTGATTGAACTGGTTCAAATATAAGATCATTTCTAACGAACCACTTTTCAAAAGACTTGTAGCATAAACTGTTAGTTTGTGCAGTCTTGTTTTCCATGAGAAAAGTCGCAGATGCAACATCTATCCTCAGAAATGGTATAAGACACAACATGAAGACCTTAACTGATTCCCAAATTCACGATTTTAACGAAAACGGTTATCTGTTACTTGAAGATGCCCTTGCTCCAAGTGATCTAAATCCACTCATTGCGGAGTTTGAAGAAATTGTTGATACCGGAGCAGCAGAACTTTATGCAGAAGGTGAGATCGACTCCGAATTCAAAACAGAAGGGTTTGACACGCGTTTGGCAAAGATTACAGCGCAATCCCCTGCCCTATTTCAGAAGGTGTTCAGCGGTGCACACACAGGTCCAGCACTCTTTGACCTTCTCGTCAATCCGAAACTACTTGACATCGCCGAGTCGCTCGTTGGATCCGAGATTATGTGTCATCCAGCATATCGCGTGCGCCCTAAACTTCCTGAGCATGATCGGACGCTTGTTCCGTGGCATCAAGACGCAGGCTATATGGAACCTAAATGCGACTCGGTGTTACAACTTACGATCTGGATTCCATTGATAGATGCGACTGTTGAGAACGGCTGTCTGGAGGTCATCCCACACGCCCATCGGGACGGCGTTTTTCGACATCGGCACTCTGAACGTTTCTATCTTGAAATACCGGATGATGCATTACCCAAAGTCGAGCCAGTGGTCGTTCCTGTCAAGTTCGGTAGTATCCTCTTACTTACCAATCTCACACCCCACCGCTCTATTCCAAATGTCAGCCATCAAGTTAGGTGGAGTGTTGATACACGCTATCAGGATGCAGCGAAACCGACCGGTTATCAACCGGAAGCAGGCTTCCTTGCGCGAAGCCGAAGGCATTCCGAAGATGTTGTGACCACACCCGAAGCGTTTAAGCGGATTCGCGACGAGCATCAACCCGGTCCTGGTCCAAATAGGTGGGCAAAGAAGGAGACAAGTGATGCGTAATTTTCGACGGTTATCCCCTCTCTTTATCGTGGCAATACTGTTGATAAGCGGAGCCACACCTTCAACAGAAAAACTGAAACCAGAAGAGGTTAAGATCCGAGGTAATATCGTATGCTTAGCGGAAGAGATGCATACCCACTACAATGTGGAACTCTTCAAAACCCATGATCATCTTTACGGTGTCAAAACAGAGGACGGCAAATACTACACCCTCCTGTGGACATCGTTAGCCGAAGCCATCTTCGTTGACGAACAACTGCATGAGAAAGATCTGATTTTTAACGGTCGCGTCTTTCCTAACACGCAATTGCTGGAGATAACCCGGTTTTCGTCTATCAAGGACGGGGTCGTACATGAGCTGTACTACTACTGCGATACATGCTACATCCGCTTTGTTGCACCAGGGAATTGTGACTGTTGCCAAGCACCGGTTGTGCTCATTGAGAAACCGCTAAATGTCGATTCCACAATACCGTCGCCGTAAGGGCTCTAAGGTCTGCTGAAGCACCCGTCCCTTTTCAATAACGGGTGGAGTCCTCCTGTGTAAGGAAATTTAGAGATCCATAAGATAGAAAACCTTAGCTCGTAATGAAATGGAGAGCGGATTTAAGAAAGGTGCGTCAAAGTCCAATCTCACGTTGTCTAACCGCAAGGAATAATTAAAAGATGGAAAAACGACCTAAAATCGCCGCGATTGCGACGATTTACCACAAATACTCGCACGCGCAGCACATCGTCGACCGATTCTTGGAAGGCTACGGATGGAATAGCCGACACCACTATCCACCGATGGACCTCGTCTCTCTCCATGTCGAACAGATCCCAGACAACGACCTCAGCGGTGAGCGGTTAGCGCGTTTCCCGTCAGTGAAAGGGTACCCGACAATAGCGGAAGCACTCACCCTCGGCGGTGAGGAATTGGCTGTTGACGGTGTTTTACTTATCGGAGAACACGGCGAATACGCGACCAATGAAAAGGGACAACGCCTCTATCCGCGTTACGAGCATTTCAAGCAGATGGCTGAGGTTTTTGAAAAAAGCGGACGCGGTGTCCCAGCATTTAACGACAAACACCTCTCATGGAACTGGGAGTGGGCGCGCGAGATGTATGACATCTCTCAAAACATGGACTTCGCATTTATGGCAGGATCTTCGCTTCCTGTTACGTGGCGCACTCCGTCAATTGATATGCCGCTTGGGATATCGGTCTCTGAAGCGGTATGTGTTGGTTACGGCGGCGTGGATAGTTACGATTTCCATGCCCTGGAAACCTTGCAGTGTATGGTAGAACGACGAGACGGTGGTGAAAGCGGTGTGAAATTCTTACAGGCATATCGCGACGAGGCGTTCTGGGAGGCACACCACGCTGAACGCTGGTCTCGTGAACTCTTTGAAACCGCGCTTTGTCGGAGCCATACGCTCACGCCGTCACGTCCTGGGTTTAACAATCCGTTTCCAAATATTGACGAATTGAAGGAGATCGTTCAAGACCCGATAGCCTATCAATATGAACACAACGATGGATTGAGATCTACAATGATCCTGATGAACGGATTGGTACAGGACTTCAACTTCGCTGCTTACATCGGATCGGACAACGAAATTCTTTCAACACAGATGTATCTTCCGATGCCACCCGCGCGGACGACGTTGGCAAATTTCTTCTCACCGCTGGTTAACAATATCGAGAAAATGTTTTTGACAGGCGAGGCAACTTATCCGGTTGAACGCACCTTATTGACGACAGGACTCGTTGCGGCAGGCGTTGATAGCCTCTTTACGGATGGTACACAACAGGAGACTCTTCATTTAGACATTGCGTATCAACCGACTGAAGCATCGACTTTCTGGAAGACATGAGGTATTGAAGGCCATCACCAGCATAGTCAATACTTCTTCTTAGCAAAAACCGTAGCCCGTAATGTAATGGAGGGCGGATTTTTCCAAATGAACGTCAAAGTCCAAATCCCGGTTGTTTAACCGTAAGGAAAATTAGAAATATGAAAAGGATTGCTGTTATTGCTACTATCTATCGTTACCTATCACACGCACAGCACTTCGCCGATCGGTTTCTCGTCGGTTATCCGACTGAGGGTAGATGGCATCGTCCGAATATGAAGGTCGTCTCACTCTTTGTCGATCAGAAGCCAGAAGGTGATCAGAGCATCGATCGGGCAAGAGAATTCGGTTTCTCCGTCTATCCGACTATTGCTGAAGCCCTCCGTTGTGGTAGCGACGAACTCGCTGTAGATGCCGTCCTCCTCATCGGGGAACACGGCGATTATCCACACAATGAGAAAAACCAAGTGCTTTACCCACGGTACGAATTTTTCAAGGAATGCGTCAAAGTTTTTGAGGCAGACGGTCGTGCTGTGCCTATCTATAACGACAAACATCTCTCCTATAGTTTCGAGAAAGCAAAAGAGATGGTGGACGACGGACATCGCCTCGGTTTTGGGGTTTTGGCAGGCTCATCGTTACCTGTCACATGGCGATTGCCAGATGTCGAATTGCCGTTGGAGTGCGAAATAGAAGAGGCGCTCATGGTAGGGGTTGGCGGTTCGGATCCTATGGATTATCACGCCTTGGAAGCGATGCAGTGCATGATAGAACGCCGAAAAGGTGGCGAAACCGGGGTCGCTGCCGTGCAACTCATCGACGGTGATGCCGTCTGGCAAACAGGCGAAGAAGAACGTTGGTCGCATGCGCTTTTAGAAGCTGCGCTCTCTCGCAGCGATACACCGTGCGGCTTGACGGTTGAAGATGGTAGAACGCAGGATTTGCTTGGCACTGGCGAACTCCAGCGACTTGTCGAAAACCCATCTGCCTATTTCATTGAATATAACGACGGCTTGCGTGCGACCTTGCTGATGCTTAACGGTGCTGTGCGAGATTACTGCTTCGCTGCACAACTGAAGGACGAACAGGTGCCGGTGTCAACACAGTTTTTCCTAACACCCACCCCGAACGTCACCTATTCTGCGTGTCTTATCGCCAAGATTGAAGAACTTTTTGAAACGGGTATTGCACCGTATCCGGCGGAACGGACGTTGATCGTGAGCGGTGCGCTGGAAAGTTGCCTGACTTCACGTATTCAAGGGCATGTTAGGTTGGAAACACCACATCTTGATGTTAGATACAGTGCGCCTGCGAAATCGCAACATGCGAGGCGATAATCTATCTTGTGCTTGTGATTTCCTTAATCCGCGGCTTCAGTACTATCGGATTCTGGAGGTTTAGTTTTCCCTTCGGGGGATTTGGCGAACTTATATTTCCCGGACTTCCGCAATTCTTTCTCTATTTCTTTGTGATAAGCAATTAACCGTTCGAGATCATGTCCACATTCTGCAGAGATTTTATGGCGTATTTCGCGCACTTCCCTAACGATCTCGCTCATTTCTTCGTGATTGATAAGGTGGGCACTCTCCATTTTAGATGGTCCCTCCCAGATAATTCAAGGGTGTTGTTAATAACCTACAACTAACAACTCATCACTACTTTCTAATCAGCATCTTCCGTGTGGCGGTGAAATCACCGGCTTTGAGCGTATAGAAATAGACACCGCTTGCCACAGACTCACCGAGTTCATTTTTCCCATCCCAATATGCTGCCCGGCTTTTGCTCTGATATATTCCCGCGGGTTGATGTCCTAACACCAGGGTGCGAATTAAGCGGCCGTCGGCTGCGTGGATAGTCACTGTAACTTCGGCAGGTTTGGAGAGTTGATAGGGGATCCATGTTTCGGGATTGAATGGATTGGGATAGTTGAACGATAAAGTTGTTTCCTCCGGACTAACTGTTGATAAGGCAGGAGCCGCGAATCCATCCCGGTAAAGGTCTAACCTATCTCCTCTTTGATTAAACTCAAAACGATACATAGGAGCGACGTTAGTGTTCCCGATAGCAGTCTCCAAATTGTAAACACGGTAGGTAACTTGTGCATCACCCGCGATGTGATCGAATCGGATTTTCGGGTAACCTGGAGGAATATTTTGTCCACCCGACCAGAGCGTCATGATAAAACCTGTTTCAAGAGATTCTGGGGCCCAATCGCTGTTATTTGACCACTTAATTTGATAAGGCACGGTAACCCCGGTGTCATTTATAATCTTGAATGTCCGTTTCGGATAGACCTGTTGGGGCGGTATAGCAGGCAAAATGGCGGGAACACTATTCAACAATGCTTTTACGTTTCTCGCAGGCGCGGCAGCAGATGCAGCTTCCTCTGTTCCGGCAGTAAGGATTCCGATGAGTCTGCCTTGACCATTGAGGACGGGTCCTCCGCTATTACCTGGGTGCACGTCAGCTTCTATGATTAAACACGCACCTCCGCTTGGCAAACACTCTCCTCTCCAGGGTTGTTGAAAAGTTCCCACGGTCCAATTCCACAGTCGATCCTCTGGGTTCCCTAAGATGTGGACCTTATCGCCTTCTCTCATACTATCCTCAATATTTCTGCTGAAATCGTGCTTAATCTCACGGGCATTCGCCGGGATGTCGGCAAGTTGGAGGATTGCTAAATCATCCCTAACATCTTGTGCAATGACTCGTCCGTTGGTCATGTAGCCTCCAATTTCAAGCCATTTCCGATTTTCCAGATAGAATCCGATATTTTTTCGCAAATATCCGTTCGTGTCCTGCCATGGAAAAAATACATATATATCCTGAGCACCTCTTACGACATGTTCATTCGTAACAACGAGTTTACGTTTCCTGTCAATTAAGGCTCCACTTCCTTTTGCTTGGGATCCGTCCGATTGAACAATCTGTATCCATACCACAGATGGCATTGCCTGATCGTAGATTTGCTGTGCTGAGATGTCCGGGGTCCACGGCACATCGATAATAGTATGTAAACCACGGTTTCGGTATTCATAAAAATTAG
Source organism: Candidatus Poribacteria bacterium (assembly GCA_028818705.1). Lineage (GTDB taxonomy): Bacteria > Poribacteria > WGA-4E > WGA-4E > WGA-3G > WGA-3G. The sequence goes on along the minus strand of JAPPNJ010000028.1, from coordinate 21,613 downwards.
CTTGTCTTAAATTCTCCCGAACGCGATCGCTCTTTAAGAAATCACCCTCAGGTGTCTCCACAACTGTGAAAGGCTGGACAGGATGTATCCAGAATGGAGCCTTGTCTCTTGTCGCATGGTCGGGTGGTTTCACTTCACCATTCGTGTTTATTACTCGGATATACACCCACGGATTATGCAACGGAACTCTCAAGACTTCACGCTGACCGGGCTCGATTTTGGACCAACCTTGTGTCCTCCAACCCTCTGGCCAATTGCCGTTAGCGGGGAGCCATCTGGAGTATGCTACCCATACAGTCTCCCTTGTACCGTTAGTGAGGGTATAATCGGCTGCTGCGAACTGCGCTAAAGTTAGGATTGCTGTTACAAAAATGGATATGAGAAAAAGTTTCTTATACAACCGTGTTCCCTTCGGATTTTGGACCCACGTCCAGTTTTTTCCGCACAGTATACCGAATCCTATGCCAGATGTCAAATAATTCGGATGCACAATTCATTCAAACTTGCAACGCTATCCTGAGACAGATGAAGGTTGTTCTTGGACCACGGGAATCACATAACTCCGAATTGCCATACCCTCAACCATTTCTGTCTCCACACGCGCCTCCGGATTCCGACGATGATCAAATACGATGTAATACCCCGCTACAGCATCTTCCAATTTCATATACGCCGCAAGTTGTTTCTTGCCTGACTCATAGTACCGAGAACCCTCCCATATCTTAGTCTCAATGATATATTTTCGCTGGTTATGGAGTAGTAACAGGTCTATCCGCCCACGTCCCGTTTGGACCTCAAGAAACATAGCCGCACCCACAACCCGAACGAAGTGGTCCAGATACGCATAAAGCAGGTGCTGACCGACGTATTCCCGCGGCGTATTCGGCACCTGTAGAACACGGAACCCCGCACGGGCAATGAATGAACAGAAGTTGTCCAGAAGCGGCTCCATCTCAAGTTGACCTGTCGGTGTGAGGTAATCAATAAAATTCATACCACTATCTTCAGGGAAGTAAGTATGCTCAAGTCCATTGAAAGTCGGTTTGAATATTTGTAAGATGCGATGTTGATAAATCAGGTTGACGATCTCACACATACCGTCAGCGTTCGCTGCGATAACGCCATAAGTGACGAGTTCATTCATGAGAGCATCATCGGGATTGAAAGGGACCCCGCTTTCATAAGAAGCGATTTGCATCAGGATTTTTTCAAAACGGAGGTCACGACGGACGTTAGTTCGCAAGTGATCAATGTTGGTGTTTCCTTCCATCAGGAGTTGCTTATGTGCCTTTGCAAAGTCCGCCATGGTAAGTGTTTCGGTTTTAGGGATACCCAATTCCTCTGTCAGTATTTGTGCGAATCTGTTAACAAGGAAAGGCTGTCCAGCCGTCTGTTTATGGAGTGCCTTGATAACATCCAGCGCGAAGGCTTGTCCGCTTTCATCGGTATACTGTTGGAAGAGTTCTTGGACCTGTTCACGCGTGAAGTTCGGCAATCTGAATTCATCTTGGATATTGAACGGTGAGACCGATCTGTCATAGTTGAGCTGCGCGATACTTTTAACGCCTACGATGCCTACGCTGTGCGGATATTGCATCTCCTCAGAGAGATAAATCTGGCGGAGCGAATACAGAAAATCACTCACTACAGCCCGCGGGATGCCATCAAACTCGTCAATGAGGAGCACGACCTTTTTGAAAGCAGGTACACCGTTGTGCGAACCGCTATCCAATAAACTTCCGAGCTGCTGAAAAAACAGCAGCATCGAAAAATCATCAGTTATCGTTGTGTTCGCCAAAAATTGCGTTAAGGCCTCGGAAGGTATGCCACCGCGTTTTTGGAAGACACTCTCAATTTGCATGCAAATCATTTGGTAGAACCGGTCATAAAAAATAGCAGGTGTGGCGTTTCGCATCATTTGGAAATCCAACTGAATCGGGAAATAGGTTGGATCTTCTGCGGTGAGTGCACCAAGTGCCAAGCGGAAAAAGGTAGTCTTACCGGTCTGACGTGGGGCGAAGAGCACAACGTACCTGCCGGCTTTGATGCGGTTGATAAAATCAGCGATTTCCGCAACGCGCTGGACAAGATAATGCTGCTCAGGACGCACACGTCCGTAGGTGCCAAAACTTCTCATTTGTCTCCCCTTGTGGCTGCCCTCTTAACTATATCGTATCACATTGCCGTCCAAAAACCCACATCTAACCAGAAATCTACTTCCGAATCAGCATCTTCCGTGTGGCGGTGAAATCACCGGCTTTGAGCGTATAGAAATAGACACCGCTTGCCACAGACTCACCGAGTTCATTTTTCCCATCCCAATATGCTGCCCGGCTTTTGCTCTGATATATTCCCGCGGGTTGATGTCCTAACACCAGGGTGCGAATTAAGCGGCCGTCGGCTGCGTGGATAGTCACTGTAACTTCGGCAGGTTTGGAGAGTTGATAGGGGATCCATGTTTCGGGATTGAATGGATTGGGATAGTTGAACGATAAAGTTGTTTCCTCCGGACTAACTGTTGATAAGGCAGGAGCCGCGAATCCATCCCGGTAAAGGTCTAACCTATCTCCCCGTTGGTTATACTCGAAACGATAAGTGGGGGCGACGTTAGCGTTCGCGTTAGCACTCTCCAAATTGTAAACAAGATAGGTAACCCGTCCATCACCAGCGATATGATCAAAACGGATTTTTGGATAACCTGAGAGAACATTCTGTCCGCTCGACGTGTGAGTCCTGATAAAACCTGTTTCAAGAGAAGATGATTGCCAATCATCGCTATTTGACCACAGGATTTGATAAGATATCGTAACACCCGTTTGATTTCTAATCTTGAAGGTCCGTTTGGGGTAGACGGTAGGGGCTGCCCCCTTGAGAAGGTCTAATCTATTTCCCCATTGGTTATACTCAAAACGATAAGCGGGGGCATGGTCGTTGTTATTCTCGCGAAATAGCACGGTTTCCAATGCGTAAGTGCGGTAAGTAACCTGCTGTCCATCGCCAGCGATATGATCAAAACGGATTTTTGGATAACCTGAGAGAACATTCTGTCCGCTCGACGTGTGAGTCCTGATAAAACCTGTTTCAAGAGAAGATGACTGCCAATCATCGTTATTTGACCACAGGATTTGATAAGGTATCGTAACACCCGTTTGATTTCTAATCTTGAAGGTCCGTTTGGGGTGGATCTGTTGCGGCGGTATCTGTTGCGGCGGTACAGGTGGCAGATCAGCAGGAACCCCATTCAGCAATGCCTTTATGTTTCTTGAAGGAGCTGCGAATCCTGCAGTTTCATGATCTGTAGCAGTAATGATTCCGATAAGTGTCCCTTGTCCATTGAGCACTGGTCCTCCGCTATTCCCACCGCGCACACCAACTTCCATTATTAAGCAGTCCCCGCCGCTTGGCAAACAATTTTGCCCGCTCCGTAGGAACGTTCCTTCGTCCCAGTTCCACAACTGTTCCCCAGGATTCCCCAAGATATGAACTTTATCGCCCCGTTTCATGTTATCTTCAACGTCCCTGCTGAAGTCGTGCTTAATCTCACGGGCATTAGTCGGAAGGTCTGCAAGTTGGAGGATTGCTAAGTCATTTCTAATATTTTTCGCGATGATCCGCACGCTGGTATGAAAACCCCGCCGATCAAGCCACTCCCTATTTTTAAAATAGAAATCTTCATCTTTCACCAAGCGTCCGCTCTGTCTAAACGGAAAAAACACAGATATCAATTCAGCGTCTTGGACAACATGTGCGTTGGTAACGACAAGCCGACGCGCTTTGTCAATCAAAACGCCACTCCCTTTACCCAACCAGTCACCGTCGGATGTTGCTATCCATACCACAGATGGCATTGCCTGATTGTAGATTTCCGGTGCTGGAAGATCTGGAAGACGAGGTTCATCAACAATAGTATGTGAACCGCCGTTTCGGTATTCATAAAAATTAACTGTCTTCAAACTCCACCGGCCGGGCTCACTCCTTAAAAAGTCACCTTCACTTGTTTCCACCGCCGTAAAAGCCTCTGACGGATGTATCCAAAATGGAGCCTTGTCTTTTGTTGCATGGTTGGGAGGTTTCACTTCACCATTCGTGTTTATTACTCGGATATACACCCACGGATTACGCTGCGGAACTCTCAAGACTTTACGTTGACCGGGCTCGATTTTATACCAACCTTGGGTCCTCCAACCCTCTGGCCAATTGCCATTAGCAGGCAGCCATCTGGAGTATGCTACCCATACAGTCTCATTCGTACCGTTGGTGAGGGTATAATCGGCTGCTGCGAACTGCGCTAAAGTTAGAATTGTGACTACAAAAACACATACTGAAAAAAGTTTTTTATACAATTTTTTTTCCTTTCTGATTTGGAAATTACGTAAAATTTTGCCTATGATGATACCAATTTGCAGGTGAGATGTCAAACAGATAATTCGGATAGGATGTGTAAAGTTTCGTCACAGTTGTAGATAGGAGGGTCTTAACGCGGGCAAGGGGACCTTGCCCCTACGAGGTCTGTGATTTTGAGCATGCGTAACTGTACTGCCTACGGTTTTTTAGACCACTCCCTAAAGGAAGATTGTGATATAATCACAATCACACTTGAAAGGGGCATTCCGATGGCGAAACGAAGAAACTTCACTGCTAAGTTTAAAGCAGAAGTTGTGCTTGAGGCCCTTAGCGGTGAAAGTTCCCAAGCGGAAGTCTGCCGACGACACAACCTCAGCTCAGTCAAACGTGTCTGTCAAACCACGAACTCCATTGACGGTGTGCGTCCCTGGAGCAATCGCCTTGAAAACCTTGACATCTCCTGATGTGATCAAGTCTGGGTGGGCGATATTACCTACGTTCGTCTCAAAGGACACTTCATCTATGTTTGTCTACTTATGGATGTCTTCACTCACATAATCAGAGGGTGGCATATCAGTTAACACTTGACGCAATCTCTGACGTTGAACCCCTTAGAGACGGCATTATGTCAAAGTGTCCCTGAGATCCATCATTCTGATCAAGGTGTTCAGTATCTTTCAAATGCTTATATCTCACTGCTTAGGCATCATGGCATTGAGATCTCAGTTGCCCGGAGAGGGTGTCCTTGGGAGAACGGATATGCTGAAAGACTTATCCGCACCCTCAAGGAAGAAGAAGTTCATCTCAACGCCTATGAGGACATCTATGAAGCGAGAGCCCGTATTGGGCATTTTATCACACAGGTGTATAATCACAAACGCCCTCACTCAGCGTTAGGCTATTTGATGCCTGTGGAATTTCAGCAACAAAACTTGTCTTAACTTTGCTAAATTTTGGTCTGAATAAACGGTAGCACTTCACAACCTTTATCAACTAACTCGTATACCTGCTTTCTTTGTGAGTGACCACTGTTATTTAGGATAATATTTATTACCCAAGTACACCTGCGGATTGGTGCTAACATTTTACTTTTTCATAGAACCCCAACTTGTTGTAAGCGTTCTATGCAATTGGGGAGCCATTTGCACTTCATCTTGACCATGTCTATATTCAGACATTATTTTTTCAGCATCCAACTTACCATCTTTATCCTTATCAAAATCCTTATCTGAAAAGCAGTCATATAACAACACAAGTTTATCTTCACCGTGTATATATTCTACTTTATTTTTGCCCGTATTATAGTTAAAATATATACCAATTCGTGCTTTATCGTCTGCAAGATTTATTTTACCCTTATCAAAAAACCACTTTGATGTAAGTATTGCCCTGGTTTCAGCATGCTTGTTTCTACCCGATTTTTGATAGGTAATATAGCTTCTGCCGCGAAAAACTCCCGCGGACATGTAACGAATAAATTTAATACCATCTTTACCTACCAGTGCAATAGAATAACCTGCTAAATCAACAAAATCAGGTCTACCACTCCATATACTTTTATCTATAGTGTTATTCCTAAAAGTAACTAATAACCTTTTAGGTTTCTTCAATTCTTCTAAATCCACTATCTGAATTATGTTTCTAGTTATACCTTCATCTGTGCAATATGTGTAATTATATGATCTGCGAGATGTGGGTTTATCATCTTTATTATTATCGCCTAAGCCAATTGTTGGAGGGGTAACAGTTGACGGATCTAAAGTTAGAGTATCGGTTTCGTCGGTTGAGGGAGTTGTGCCTGTTGTGCCTAGAGTTTCAGGTACAGGACTCCGCTCTCCGTTTCCCTCCTCTTCTTCGACTTCTTCCTCTTCTCCCTCTCCTTCCTCTTCTCCCTCTTCTCCCTCAGATAATTCGTCTGGATCAAGTATATTGGGATATGTGCCAACATTTTTTTCCAATTCATTATCTTTATGTGGGTTATCTACGGTATTTGGTTTATTTCTATAAGCCTGATGAAAATGATTACCATTTGATGAATAGAGCTGTTTTACGCCATCAAATCCGTTTGGAATCCCACCTGGATGAGGATGTGAAAAAACAATAAATGTACCTACACTCTGCAAGTATAATAAAGTTAAAACTAAACACGTTGCTTTCATTTTTCTAACTCTCTAACTCCTTGTTAGCAACCTTAGGCTGCTTTAAAAACATGAACAGACTAAATCCATTCCTTGTATTACATATAGATAACTTGGACACAGTTCAATGGAACTGGCAACACTATCCTGAAATGGATGATGGCGATTCTTGGACCACAGGAATCACATAACTCCGGATTTGCACACCATCAACCGTTTCTGTCTCCACGCGCGGCTCTGGATCCCGCCGGTGATCGAATACAACATAGTATCCTTCTCTCGCGCCTTCTAATTTTATATACACCGCAAGTTGCCTCTTGCCTGCCTGATAGCGGACCGCACCTCTCCAAATTTTCGTTTCGACGATATATTTTTCCTGGTTATAGGTGATGATGAGGTCCATCCGCCCGCGTCCGGTTTGCACCTCAAGGTGCATCACACCCCCGATTCCTCTTACAAACGCATCAAGGTAAGCGAGTAGAAGGTGGCGACCTACAGACTCCTGGGGAGTATCTGGCACCTGTAGAACCCTGAAACCCGCACGTCCGATGAAGTCCCGGAAGTTATCCAGTAACGCCTCCAACGCAATCTTGCCAGTAGATGTGAGGTACACAGAAAACGGATCCTCAACATCTTCTGGAAAATACTCTTCTTCCAACCCATTCACAATCGGCTTGAATGCCCTTAGGATGCAGTAGAATAAATCGGATTGAGGATAGCACACATTCCGTCAATACTCTCTTTGATGACACCATAGGTAGCGAGTTCACTGATGATATCATCGTGTAGGTTGAAGTCCACACCTTCATCATGCGCCATGATCCGCATCAGCGTCTTTTCAAAATGTGGGTCTTTACGGATATTGGTTGTCAGATGAACGATATTAGTGTTCCGTTCTCTAAGTAACCGTGCGTGCGCTAGTGCAAAGTGTGTCATTGCGATCGTCTCGGTTTTCGGGATATCCATCTCCGCTGTGAGGATCTGTCCGAACCGATTGACGAGGAAGGGTTGTCCCGCCGTCTGTTTGTGGATAGATTCAATGACACTCGGTGCGAAGGCTTGGCCCGTCTCATTTGTATATTGTTCAAAAAGGTCTTGAACCTCTTCGAGCATAAAGTTCGGCAATTTGAACTCATCTTGGATATTGAACGGGGAGACCGATCGGTCATAGTCGAGTTGTGTGATGCTCTTAACTCCCACAATGCCTACACTATAGGGACATTCCATCTCCTCAGAGAGATAGATTTGCCGGAGCGAATACAGGAAATCGCTCAGGACAGCTTGCGGGATGCCATCAAACTCGTCGATGAGGAGCACAACCTTCTTGAAAGCGGTATATTCCTCTAAAACTTCTCATTTTCTGTTCCTTGTCGTTGCCATCTTCAGCAAGTTATTGTACCAGATTGCCGGACGAAAGTCTACATCTAACCAGAAGGTGCTGCTGCCTTCGCCTGCATCGCATTCGCGACCAAGACAAGATCACGAATATCAACAATTCCGTCCCTATTGACATCCGCAGGATTCTGTCCAACCTCTCCTAAATGTGTCGCAACATACGTGAGATCCTGGACGTTTACCCTGCCGTTGTTGTCAACATCTGCCGGATTTGTTAGTTGTTTAGGTGCCGATTCGGTAACGAGCATCGAGAATTCTGAAAAAGCATCAGGATTTTGCAGCAGCGTTTGAAAATCTGGATCGTTGAACATGGTCCTGATACCCGCATTCCTTTTAATAAATGTTATGACCTCCTTACTTACACCAAATCCGCCGAGCAGTTCTGGATTTTTAACAACGGTTTTTATCGTAAATGGCGTTAAGAATTTTTGAATCTCTGGATCCTGGAACCTGTCGAGGACAGTAGGCAGGACTCTTTGAATATCGGATTGTTGAAGTGTTGTCCTATATTTTTCAAATATCTGCTGAGCAAGAGAAACCTGCTGAATCCGGGTAGGAAGTGTTGTGGTATAGTCCTCCCTATCCAGATAGATGTCAAAAAACATTCCCCAATTCCAGAAAATATCGGTTACCTTAACAAGCAGAAAGTTCGCCCCAGTTTTCAGATTGACGCGGAACCGATCTTGAACGCCTTTAGTCCTTCTGTTTACCTGATTGACATGAACAACTTCCCCATTGAGCCAGATTTTTACAGAATCATCGCTGCCTACACCCATTAAAACATTCTTCTGCTCACGCGGTGAGCGGATATCAATCAAGGCATACGCCGAATGGTTATCTATCCATTTATTTCTGTTCAAACCAATCTTAGTGACAACATCGGTCACGTTGTTGGAATAGCACCATTGGAGTATGCAAGTGACTGTGGGAAGTATTCGTCCACGGGTCCATCGTAACTGTCCAACAGTATCCCCCTCGTTTACCCCATACGCAGCGACGAGGTTCTCAGTAACCCTTCCCTCACTCGCGACAGCCAACTGATCGCTATCTATATCCGCTCCACTGGCAATCATCCACAGCCAAGGACCTTCTATATAAGCCTCCGTAGAAAAGCAAAAGATCCCTGTAAACAGAACAAAAATGCTTACTAAAACGCATCTTGTAGGTAGCTTATCTTCTGCCAAGGCATAGCAAAACCTTTTTCGCGACTCTTTGCAGCAAGACAGTCCATAGTTAGATAGCATATCTTGCGATGTGATTTGTAAACTGTGCCAAAAACGCTGCGGATTCATGAGTGTTCCTTCCTAAAGGCATCTCCTTACGAAAAACGAAAAAAGTTTAAAATATTACACAAAACCTAATATTCTGCTATAATTGCATAGTATATTACATCCAACCATGATACACAAGGAATTGACTACTAATGAAATTCGGACGCGAAGAAATTTTAGCACAACTGCGCAGCAACATCGACGCAGGTAAACCTATCATCGGGGCAGGTGCCGGGACAGGTATCTCCGCTAAATGTGAGGCTGCCGGTGGTATCGACCTGATTATTATCTATAACTCCGGCAGATTTAGAATGGCAGGTAGAGGTTCACTCGCTGGGATGATGCCGTATGGCGACGCAAACCAGATTGTCATTGAGATGGCAAGCGAAGTGCTCCCCGTTGTTCCCGATACGCCAGTCCTTGCGGGAGTCTGTGGGACTGACCCGTTTCGTTTGATGGATGTCTTCTTAAAACAGGTAGACGCTGTTGGCTTCTCCGGGGTTCAGAACTTCCCAACGGTAGGCCTGATTGATGGAACATTCCGTCAACTGCTCGAGGAGACCGATATGGGATATGGACCTGAGGTAGAAATGATTCGGACAGCGAGCCAAATGGGTATGCTCACCACACCTTACGCCTTCAACGAAACCGAAGCGGAACAGATGGCAGATGCGGGTGCAGACATTCTCGTCGCACACATGGGACTAACAACAAAAGGCTCTATCGGTGCGCAAACTGCTCTTACACTCAAGGATGCTGCTGAACGGGTGCAAGCTATCCACGATGCAGCGAAAGGGGTCAATCCGGAGATTCTTGTTATTTGTCACGGTGGTCCTATCGCTGAACCGGAAGATGCGACATACGTTTTGGAAAATACCGAGGGTGTTGTCGGCTTCTATGGTGCCTCAAGTGCAGAACGTCTTCCCACGGAGCGTGCAATTACAGCGCAGATCGAGGCTTTTAAGCAGATACGGTTATAATCCGCTCTCTTTTCGGCGGGCGCGGTTTCCTAACCGCGCCCGCTTATCCCCTGCAAGCATTTACAACGGTACAACTCCTGCGTATTTAACACCAGTTAAATACGCAATGTCACGCACCGAAGTCGTCAAGTCATCAGCGTCAAACTGATTCAGATGGGTATGACCACAAGCACGTGCCAACACCTGCATGAGGGATACAGACGCACCGAGAAACCGATTCAGCCGTTGTGCAGCAACCTGTACCTGTAGACGAGAACGTAGATGCTTCTTCTGCGTCGCAATTCCGACGGGGCAGTTATTCGTATGACATGCGCGCATCCCGATACAACCGATTGCCTGCATCGCTGAATTCGCAATTGCAACGCCATCTGCACCGAGTGCCATCGCCTTCGCAAAATCTGCAGGAGTTCTCAAACCGCCGGTAATAATAAGCGTGACATTGCCGTTTCCCGTCTCATCAAGGTATTTCCTGGCACGTGCTAAGGCGGGCATTGTTGGCACGGAAATGTTGTCTCGGAATAGGAGGGGTGCGGCACCCGTCCCACCCCCTCTGCCATCGAGGATAATGTAGTCTACGCCGACGCGAAGTGCGGCTTCAATGTCTTTCTCAATGTGTTGTGCCGAGAGTTTAAAACCGATTGGGATGCCGCCGGTTTCCTTCCGCACCAATTCGGCAAATTTTGCGAAATCGTCGAGTGTTTCCCAATCGGGAAACCGTGCTGGTGAAATCGCGGGTTCTCCTGGACGTAGCCCACGCACTGCCGCTATCTCCTCTGTTACCTTGTTCCCAGGGAGGTGTCCGCCCGTTCCTGTTTTGGTGCCCTGCCCACCTTTGAAGTGGAACGCCTGGGCGTGTTCGAGTTTATCATAAGAAAACCCAAAACGCGCTGAAGCGAGTTCATAAAAGTAGCGACTGTTTGATTCCGCCTCTTCTAACAACATTCCACCTTCACCAGAACAGATGCCTGTCCCCGTCATCTCCGCACCCTTTGCTAATGCGACTTTCGCTTCAGCTGATAAGGCGCCGAAACTCATATCCGAGATAAAAATCGGTATCTCTAATTTCAGCGGCTTTTTCGCCCGTGGCCCGATAATCAACTCTGTTCCGACAAGTTCATCATCCAGATGCGGTGGCTTGTGCAGCTGCGCCACTACAAATTGGAGATCGTCCCAATTGGGCAAATCCTCCCGTAGCACCCCCATTGCAGCAATTTGACCATGGTGTCCGACCTTACTCAACCCGCGGTTTGCTAACTCCCGAATTTGGGTGACGTAAGGCTCTTCCGAGGTACCGTGGATGTCTTGATATGTACCCTGATACTCCTCACGACGATAAGGCTGTGGGTTCTGGTGTTCCCATTCACGAATTTCATCTTCGTTAACGTAGACAGCATCATCCTCTATCCACGCATTAAATTTAGCGAGGCGTTCCACGTTGTGGTACTCGCTGACACCAGTATCATAGCGGTAATCCCAGTAGTGAACCCCACATATCAGGTTTTCACCATCAATGTGACCGTCTGCGAGCAACGCTCCACGGTGATGGCATCGTCCATAGAGCACAGAAACCTCATCGTCATACCGGATAACGACGAGGTCAACATTTGCAACAAGGGCATACGCCGGTTCGCGATCATTGAGTTCGCCGAAGTCAGCGATCTTTGTTTTCCTCATTTTTTTAGAACTTACTCAAGGCACCGCACGCCATTATACAAGAAAAGAATAGTGTATATCAGAGAAGGTAACGGTCAAGGCATTGAGTAAGATCAACCTCCTAATCACTCTTCGAGATAGTTTTCGTTGACATAACGCGTAAGTATCTCAATTTCTTCTTCTTCAAGATAGAGTCCGTGCTCTATCATCCGCGCGATTACCTCGGTTGTCTCCTCCTGAGAACGAGGTGGATAGTCTTCAACATCCGTGAGCGGATGGCATTGCGAGCACTTGTCCTCAAAGAGTACTTTCGCTTCCGCTTCGTTGTAAACGACTGCTGGTACACCCGTTGCAGCTTCTGCTTCCATAGCAACTGTTGCAATCTGGACAGCTTCTTTCGCTTCGTCCGCTCGCATCTGTTGTTGCCGTTGTTCTCGCATTGAAACTTGGATATCAGGCGTAATCGCGATGAGATACGCCGAGACCGTCCACTCTTCTTCCTGATGAATTGGTTCGCCGATCATAGGTTTTATTGCCATACGATTGACGAGGCGGACCCAGTCTGTAGGTGTGCGTGGTTTCACGAGGATCGTCCGTAAATCGTGGCAGATAACGCACTTGCGTTGTAAGACATGCTGACCTTCCCGCAATTTTCGCTTTGATGCGAGTTCGTCGAGCGAAGCCGCTGCGGGCAATCCCGCGTTTTCAAGCAGCTTACGGGTTCGTGCGATACCTTCATCACTGAATGCCCCTGTCTGTGTTCGCAACGCTGCTTCACGAAACGTGAACGGCACGGATAGCCCAATCAATAGATACGTACAAATTAGCAGACACGTGCCGATATACGGCATTGATTCCTCAAAATGACGAAAAAATCGAAGGATAGCAATCTTGACGAGGATCAACACACCAATGATAATGCCGAGCATCAAATGCGCGACGGTGCGCGGCGGGAGTTCAACTTGATAGTTCCACAAGCGCGGCACCATGTGCCACATCATAAAGATGTAAAGTATCGCATACGCATAACCGATGAGCCGGTGGAGCAGCATCAATGATGGCGGAGCCTCACTGGTATGTGTCTCCTTGTCAAATGGGTAGCCCCATAACTTAAACATTAAAAAGACAGAGGCATTCGCTAAGCCCAAAAAAATTAGACCGAGGATTGCACTCGTTGATGTAGACACGTCGTATATTCCTTTCTTTAAATCGGCGGCAAGCGTGCAATAAGGTTTTGTGTTGCATTGTGGATGATACTTCCAGAACCGCACTGCGCCGTTGTTGCAGTGTTACTAACCTTGGCCAAGGTTGGGATCACACTTATGTCTCTAACACGGGGCGATTTAACCGAGAGTGATAGGGAGGTTCCATCACAGCACGCTGGCGTTCATTTGCCCACTCCGGTATTTCATAGGCGGGAACATAAGCCATATTGCCTGCCGTATAGCGTGTTAAAATCGAGCGTCTTGGGTGCTCAGCAGTCCACGGCAGCGTTCCGTGTGTCACTGCCTCAGTGAAGATTATAACATCACCAGCATCGCAGACAAGCTGCCGAATATGCTCTTGGTGTGCCTTATAAAGTCGCATCTCTTGTGGACAAGAATAGTTGCTTTTATGGCTCCCTGGAATGACAATTAACCCACCTGCTCCGGGCGGTACGTCCGTTAGCTGGAACGTGACAACAGTCAAACCGTTATGCATCCGTCCATCACGAAAGATGTAGTACTGATTCGGATCGAAACCGGGACCAGAAGACCCATGAAAGATAAAGCCTTCCGCGCCTTTGTCCATTGAAAGCAGGAACATCTGATGATCCATACGGAAGCCCTTTCCGAGTATCTCATTGAGATAGGGAACAAGCGTCGGATGTGCGAGCATGTGTCGGAAGGGATTACACCACGGCTCTTCCCAATTGAGCATACCGCCAAGCTCGCCTCTACCTTGTTCGCCTCTCAGTTCCTCGGAACCACCGTCAAGCGCCTGCTCACGTGGCCGGACACGCGCCTGCTCACTATGTTTGTCAATGGCTTCGTTCGCAAGGGCTACCTCTTCAGGTGTTAGCACGTTCTTGATAACAAGATAACCGTTCAGATCAAATAGATATTTTTCATCAGCGTTCATTTTTTTAACTTTCCTTGCGGCTAAACAGCGTGAGATTGGGCTTTCACGCGCCTTTCTCAAATCCGCCTGCGCCGTTGTTGCAGGCTATACGCTTTGCGCTAATTTTGCACTGGATACCTTCACACTTGAGGTACACAAGGAGCCTTCTGTACGGGCGAGGTTACCTCGCCTCTACGCGTTTCAGGCTCGGTTTCATTGTACGGAGCTGAGAGTATCCCTCAATTGCGATTATACCGCGTAGGCGACAGAACCGTCTTCACGCAAAAGGGTTGTACCGGTATTCATCGGCTGATAAGGGGTCTCTTCGATCAAACTATCGTCAAGCTCAATGCCCAAACCTGGAGCTTCAGGGATCGGAATATAACCACCTTCCCTCTGGTAAGCGACTTTATAAACAGCGAATTTTTCAGACTCATCGCCTTTTGTATATTCCTGTGTGATGAAGTTCGGAATACTCGTATCTAAGTGAAGTGCTGCGGCAGTAATGAGCGGTCCGAGGAAGTTATGTGTGACAACTGCGCTGTGATACGCTTCGGCAAGTGCCGCGATTTTCTTGCATTGCGTTATACCGCCTGCTAAACCGAGATCTGGACGTACATATTGCGGTCCGCCTGCTTCAAGGAGTTCACGGAATTCCCAGATGCTTACATTGCGTTCGCCGACAGCAAGAGGGGTTGTCATCCGTTTCGCTAATTCCGCTTGCGTTGCGATGGTATCTATCTGAATCGGGTCCTCAATGAAATAGAGATTAAACGGTGCCAACGCCGATTCTAAGACGATACTATTCATAGGTGTCAGTTTCCGATGCACCTCAACGATCAAATCAAGATCCGGTCCTCCACCTTCACGTGCAGCGGCAACGATGTCACGAGCGGTTTTGACAAGTCTATCCACTGTCATGTCTTGGAAACCGCCAACCAACGGGTCAAATTTGAGGGCCGTAAACCCTTCTTCAACAGCGGCTTTCGCTGCTTCATACATCGTTTCGGGTGTACTCCCACCGCCGAGAAGGTGCAGCCGGATTTTATCACGACAGTTTCCGCCTAACAATTCCCAGATTGGTACGCCGAAATGTTTGCCCTTGATGTCCCACAAAGCAATGTCTACTGCACTGATAGCACCGCTTAGCGCAGTCCCACGAAACGGACCCATGCGGTAGAGGTATTGCCAGTGGTGTTCAATCCGCAACGGATTCTGCCCGATGAGGTATTTTTTAAACGTACTCACGATGCTATCAACAGCCTCTGGATATCCCCAGCAGGCGGTCTGTCCGACCCCGCTGATACCCGTATCCGTGTGAATCCGAATCACATAGCCGTTCCCAATGAAAAACGACTCAATTTTATCAATCTTCATATATCCCTCCTGAAGACAGTGAGGTAATTTAGTCCGTTGTATTGTACCACAAGGATGTGAATTTGACAACAGAGAAAACATACGTCTTAAATACCCCTAACTCCCAAATCAAACAGTTGACACAAAATTGCGAGCGTGTTAATATAATGGCAAGTTTCGGAAACCGATAACTGCACGCTTCAATGAGGAGGCACATTATGGCGATGTATCGAACTGGAATCGTTGGCGGAAGACGAGGTGTACATCACGCTCGACGTTATGAAGGCATCGAAAATATGAAGGTAGTTGCTATCTGCGAAATTGACGACGAACGTTTAAAAACAGCCGTGGAAGAACTGAAAATTCCGGGGTACAAAGATTACGCTGAGATGTTGGAAAAGGAAAAACCCGATATTGTCCACGCCGTAACAGAACCGACGGTACCGCGACATATCTGGGTAGAGCCAGCCGCCGAAGCGGGTGTTAAGGCACTGGTGATAGAAAAACCGCTTGCACTCAGACCCAGGGAAGCCGATGCGCTCACCGCCGCGTACGAGAAAACAGGTTTGAAGATTATCGTTAATCACCAACGGCGATACTTGCCCTTCGCAGAAAAATTGCTGGAGTTTTTTGCCGATGACAGTCTCGGCGATATACACTTCATTCGTGCCTGTACCGAAGGCGACATTACCGACATGGATACCCACTTGATGGATGTCGTGCTTTTCGCCCTTAAAGACATTCCGATTACACACGTGTGGGGTGCCGTTCAAGGTGCTGAAACCTATCATATTCCACATCGACAATGTCCTGAAGATTTGATGGCGATTTATACGTTTGAGAACGGTGCTCGCGTCCACTTTGAATCTGCGCGGACGGCATTCGGAACTATTGATTTCCCGGGTAGTAACCCACGTTGTAACCTCGATTTCTGGGGCACTAAAGGCAGGATGTGGTGGCGAGAAAACGGCACATGGGGATACCAATTTGACGGTATGGCAGAACACTTTGTCGAGAAAACTTACTTCGGTGAAGATGACAAATCCGGACAGCGCGACTTTACGCAAGCCGTCGCGACGTGGTTGGATGACGAAAATCAACCGCATCGCAACAGGCTGGAGTTTGCGATGCTCGGATTTGATCTGATTATGGCAGCGTACCGCTCCGCTCTCATTGGTGAGCGGATTGCGTGGCCCCCAAAACTCACTGATGAAGAGTGGGTAGAACTCAAAAACAGGATAATTGGCACCTAAAATAAAATATAATAGCGTGGAAAACCACAAGACCCCGCTGTACTAAGAAATAGACGCTATAGGAGGGAAGTATGCTCAACCAAACCCAGGTTGACACATTTCGCGACAAAGGCTTTCTCCTCGGAGACCGAGTTTTAAGTGATGAACAAGTTGACGAATTACGTTCGGAATTGGCGCGCGTCATTGATAGTTATGAAAAACCCGAAGTCCCACAGCCCGTCCGTATTGCCAATCTTGGTGGGAAAGAAGAAAGCCCGGTCTGGCAGATCGTTAATATTTGGGAGGCGAGTGCTGCCTACCACCGGCTCATTCACAACCCGACCATTGTGGAAGAGATTGGACAACTCATGTCGGCAACGGAATTGCGCGTCTGGCACGATCAGATTCAATACAAACCGCCAAAAGTCGGTGGTATCAATCGCTGGCATCAGGATTCGCCGTTGTGGGGCATTCTCACCCCGAAAACGAGTCAGGTAAGTGCTTGGGTGGCGTTGGACGATGCTGATGAAAGCAACGGATGTATGCGGATGGTCCCTGGATCCTATCGTTGGGGTAGTCAGATGCCGTTTCTACGCGAAATTGCGGACATTGATGCTATGCCCAATCACTTTGAAGATAACGTATTAGAGGTAGAACTCTGTCCTGTGCCGAAGGGTCATGTCCATTATCATCATGCCTTGACATGGCATGGATCGCACGACAACGCCAGTGGGATCCCTCGTCGTGCGATTGCAGTGCATTATATGACGAGCGAAACCCTCTATGATGAAAGTGGAACCCACATCATGAAACGTTTCGTTACAGTCAATGGTGGTAACAAATTGGCAGGCCACCATTTTCCGCTTGTGATGGATGCTGGAAAGCCGACGAAGCCCAATATATAGCCTTTTCTATAGGAGTAAGAAAGTATGCTCAACCAAACCCAGGTTGACACATTTCGTGCCAAAGGCTTCCTTCTCGGAAGCCGTGTTTTAAGCGATGAGCAAGTTGAGGAATTGCAGTCAGAATTGGATCGCGTTATGGCTGACTACGAGAAAGCCGATATTCCGCAGCCGGTGCACATTGTCAATCTCGGTGGTAAGGAAGAGAGTCCAGTCTGGCAAATTGTTAATATTTGGGAGGCGAGTGCTGCCTACCACCAACTCGTTCACAACCCGACCATTGTGGAAGAGATTGGACAACTGACAGCAGCGACAGAATTGCGCGTCTGGCACGATCAGATCCAATATAAACCACCCGAAGTCGGTGGTGTCAACATGTGGCATCAGGATTCACCCTATTGGCCCATTCTTACACCGAAAACGAGTCAGGTAACTGCTTGGGTGGCGTTGGATGATGTCGATGAAGGCAACGGGTGTATGCGGATGGTCCCCGGTTCTTATCATTGGGGCAATCAGATCCCGTTCTTGCACACCATCAAGGATATTCATTCCATGCCCAATCACTTTGAAGACAACGAATTAGCGGTAGAGTTCTGCCCTGTACCAAAAGGACATGTCCACTACCATCATTCCTTAACGTGGCACGGGTCGCATGACAACACCAGCGGCAGTCCTCGACGCGCGATTGCAGTGCATTATATGACAGGCGAAACGCTATACGATGCCAGCGGAAACCACGTTATGAAACCCTTTGTCACCGTTAATGACGGCGATAAATTGGCAGGCGACCATTTTCCGCTTGTGATGGATGCCGGAACACCAATGAAACCCAGTTTATAAGTCTTTTTTATAGACATAAGGCGATCACAAGATCGCGACTACGGATTGGAGAAAACATGAAAGTTGTTGATGCAGTTGCAAAAGTTCTCAAAGCAGAAGGCGTAGAGTACCTATTCGCTTATCCCGTCAACCCGATCATCGAGGCAGCAGCAAAGTTGGACATCCGCCCAATTATCGTCAGACAGGAACGGATTGGACTTCACATGGCAGACGCCATGAGCCGAATGACCTCCGGGGAAAAGATCGGTGTGTTCTGTATGCAGAGCGGACCCGGTTCCGAAAATGCGTTCGGTGGCGTTGCCCAAGCGTATGGTGATTCCGCGCCAATTGTGGTTTTGCCGGGTGGCTATTCCCGAAGCGTAACACAAATCCAACCGAATTTCAATTCTGCCTTGAACTATCGGCATGTGACAAAGTCGTGTGAACAGGTTACGATGCCTGAAGCCGTCCCAGAAGCAATGCGGCGTGCCTTTACGCAAGTTCGGAACGGCAGACCGCGTCCCGCGCTTGTTGAATTCCCATCGGATCTGTTTAGCGAGGAAATTTCCGATTCTTTTGACCCGAAACCGGTGCCTGCTGTGCGCTACGGACCTGATAGTTCGTCAATTGAAGCTGCTGCAGAGGCACTGCTCGATGCCGAGTGTCCTGTGCTCTATGCGGGGCAAGGTGTACATTACGCACAGGCTTGGGATTCCCTAAAAGAATTGGCGGAGTTGCTCGGCGCACCTGTGACAACGAGTTTAGGGGGTAAAAGCGCATTTCCTGAAGATCATCCTTTAGCACTCGGTTCCGGCGGACGTGCAATCCCGAAACCGGTACACCACTTCCTCGAAAAAACAGATCTAATTCTCGGTATTGGATGTAGTTTCACGCGAACCGGCTTTGGTGTCAGGATTCCTGAGGGAAAACGGGTTATCCATGCGACGTTAGATCCAGCAGATATCAACAAAGATGTTCCTGTTGAAACGGCACTTGTCGGTGATGCAGGCTTGATTTTAGAGGGGTTAGTCGAAGCCGTCCGTGATCGCTCCAATGGTGCATCTGAGGAGCGTACAGCTGCCGTCACTGGAGAAATTAGTGCGGTTAAAGCCGAATGGCTCGAACAGTGGAAGGCTAAACTCACCTCCGATGAGGTGCCGGTGAGCCCGTATCGCGTTATCTCGGATCTGCTGCACACGGTTGATGTCAAAAACACCATTATTACACACGATGCAGGGAGTCCACGCGACCAAATGTCCCCCTTCTGGCAGTCTGTTGCACCGCTTACCTATATTGGTTGGGGCAAAACGACGCAGCTCGGCTACGGCCTCGGCCTCGCGATGGGTGCAAAACTGGCGAGACCGGATCATCTCTGTGTCAACGTCTGGGGTGATGCCGCTATCGGTTTTACCGGCATGGACTTTGAAACTGCTGTGCGAGAAAGAATCCCGATTCTGTCAGTGCTTTTCAACAATTTCTCTATGGCAATCGAGATTCCGATCATGCCTGTATCCACTGAGAAATTCCGTAGTACAGACATCTCCGGTCACTACGCAGACATGGCGAAAGCATTCGGTGGTTATGGCGAGCGCGTTGAGACACCAGATCAGATTATTCCGGCTATCCAACGCGGTATCCAGAAAACTCAGGAAGGTGTACCCGCTCTCCTTGAGTTTATCACCGCAAAGGAAATTCAAATTTCCAGTTTCTAAATGGCGAATCAGCAATTAGCGACTGGCAATTAGTAAATGGACAAAATCTTCTTTTAACTGACACCTAACTGCTGAAAGCGCAGCGACCTAATCGCTAATCGCAAAAAAAAAGGAGTCCACTCGTTATGAAGTCCATTATCACAGTTCTTTCACTTATCGCCTTGTGCCTCAGTGTCAACGCATGGGCAATAAATGACGATAAGGCACTGATGTTGTACTTCACTTTTGATGAAGACAACGGTGGCAAGGTGAAAGATGTAAGTGGAAATAACATTGAAGGCACCCTTGAAGGTGCAGTCTGGTCGAAAGATGGTAAAATTGGTGGTGCTGTCCATCTTGAAGATCCCGACAAGTTTGTAGAAGTCGACGCAGTTCCTGAACTCGATATCACCGATGAACTGACAATTCAGGCGTGGTTTTTCCCTGAAGAATCCCAAGGTGACTCTAACCTGATGGGACGCAGGAGTTCAGCGAACGTCGGTGGCTATTGCCTCCAATGGAGTGCGCAGTTTACCGGTGCCCCACAAATCGAGACATGGATTAACATTGGCGGGTGGAAAGGCTCTCGGAATAAACAGACCATTAAGCCCGATTTAGAAAAATGGCATCACGTCTCTTCTACCTACGACGGCGATATGATTCGTCAATACATTGACGGCAAATTAGATGTTGAATTCGCTCCGCCGAAAGGGAAAATTAACAGTATTGAGGTCGTTTTCCGCATCGGTAAGGCACAAACAGGGTTACCCGGTATGATTGGTTTGGTTGACGAGGTAGCCATCTACAACCGCGCCCTCTCCGTTGATGAGATTAATCAAGACATGGAAAACGGCGTTTACTTTGCCGTATCTCCTAACGACAAACTTGCTACAACGTGGGGCAAGCTTAAAATGTAAGGACAGATAAACATCCTTTGTTCTCCGTTGTAGTAGCAGTGCGATAAAGCCTGCCTGTTGCTAAGTTCTACCGAAAGGGCGGGTCTCATATCTGCCTTTTTGTTTACTCTACAAGGAGGAATCACTGATGAAAGCCCTAACCTACCTAACGCTATGTGTTTTTCTCAGTTTATCCATCTGCCAAGTAGGATTAAGTGTAGGTGGAAAAGGTAATGTGAAACAACTCGGTGAGAAGATATATGTCTGGCATTTCGACGAAGGCAAAGGGGACAAGACGGAAGACGAAACTGCTGGCTTGGTTGGTGAATTTAACGGCGATATAAAGTGGACTGAAGGTATCTCAGGGAAAGCTGTTCAAATGGCTGGCAAGGCTGGCAAAGCCGATTTTATAGAGGTGGCACACTCGGATGAAGTCGATATGGACGAAGCCATTACGATGATGGCGTGGATTTATCCTGACGAACTCCCAGGAGGTGGACAGGAAAACAAATTCACTATCTTCTACAAGAACACGTACTATCTGCAAATCGAACCCGGTGCCGGACAACTCGCTTACTACTTCTACGACACCAGCGCCCCTGGTTACCATATTTCTGACGGCAAGGTGAAAGCGAAAGAGTGGAGCCATGTTGCTCTTGCGTGGGATGGGAGTGAAGCCCGTTTTTATATCAACGGGGAATCCGGCGGTAAAGCCATCGGGCAGAAGGGACCCGGTCGGAGTATGCCGAACAAGGTATTACGATTCGGCGGCGAGAACAACGGGTGTTGTCCCCGTTTCTTTCAAGGACGTATTGATGAGTTGATGTTAGCCAACT
>JAPPNJ010000062.1 GCA_028818705.1 Candidatus Poribacteria bacterium | reverse complement strand
CGCGAAGACGGGACCGAGGCACGTTCTGCTCGGCGAGGCGGCGCGGGAGCTGCTGAACCGTCTCGCCGAAACGGCGTCCGGGGAGTGGGTGTTTCCGGGCGGCAAGGGAGACGGGCCGTTGAGCACGAATGACCTGTGGGGGTTCTGGGTCAAGGCGCGTGACGCGGCCAGGATCGTGGCGGATGCGCGGCTTCACGACCTGCGACATGCGCACGCCTCGCACGCGGTCATGAACGGCGAGAGCCTGCATGTCGCGGGGCGGCTGCTCGGGCATCGGCGAGCGTCCACGACCAACCGCTACGTCCATCTCGACGACGCGACGCTCAGCCAATCAGCGGAGCGTGTGGCGCTAGCCGTGAACCAGAAGTTGCAGTATTGACCGTATAGTTCCATACCAATTAAGAAAAGGTAGCCAATTTAGGCACCTTGTACGGAGACAGAGATATCTATAATGAACGAGGTAATCTCCGATGCTGCTATAGAAAGACGACGCAATTGGATTAACGAAATTGTGTCCATCAGTGGGCACTTTGGAGCCGACTCATCCAGGGTCGAAGAGGAGTTGTCCAATGACATTAGGCAACATGGCATTGATACCCTATTAGATCATCTGCGCCTTTGTTCGGCTATTCCGGAGTCCTATGGACATGACTCTAGCGAAGAAAAATTGTATTCAAAATATACGGATGCACTTATCTCCGAGAGTTACTCATGGCTAGGGTTGGAGAGCATAGTATTAGATGAAAGGGCTGACTCAGCAGATGTGGAAGCCGTCGCGGATGAGTATAGTTTCGTTGCTGATGCGAAAGTGTTCCGACTTAGTAGAACGGCAAAGAACCAAAAGGACTTCAAAGTCCAAGCAATGGACAATTGGAAACGAGGGAAACCGTTCGCGATGATAGTATGCCCTCTCTACCAACTGCCCACCCGCGCGAGTCAAATTTATCAGCAAGCAGCTGCTCGCAATGTCTGCATATTCTCCTACTCTCACTTAGCGGTTTTGACACGTTTGGTCGAAACTGAAGGAAAAGACGCTGTAATTGAACTCTTGCATGAGATCTTCAATACAGTTCAAGCGATGAATCCTTCCAAAGACGCAAACAGCTATTGGCAAACTGTGAATCGAGCAATACTCCAATATGGTAATCCAGTTGGTGAACTTTGGAAAACTGAGAAGATAGCGACAATCGAGGGAATCAGCGCTTCTAAAGAAATCGCTTTGATGTATTACGCGTCGCAGAGAGAAGCAATAATGAAATTGAGCCGAAAGGAAGCTATCAAACAACTAATCGAAATGCACAAGATTGATAGTCGAATAAATACGATTAGAGCTGTATCAGATAATTTGATAATGAATATCGCCTAATAGGATAAGAGGTCTGGCGCTAGGCGTTCCCTGCACACTTCAACATATTCCGGCACAGCCTCGAATCCGAGATACTTCCGTCCAAGAGTCTTTGCTGCAACGAGTGTTGAACCGCTTCCAGAAAAGGGGTCTAAGACCAATTGTCCTTCTCGTGTTGTAAGCTCAATGAGAGCCTGCATTAGACGCACTGACTTTTGTGTAGGGTGTAAGCCGCCTTCTCTACTTCCTAATCCACACTTGATAACGTTTTCGGGCTCATTGACATAGCGGAGGTAAGCATCTTCGTTGTATGCCCCAACACCGTGCCTCAGGGCATTGTCGGCGATGGTTGTCCCAATCTTGTAGGGTTTTGTGAACCATAGTATTGGTTCGTAGTTGGGACGAAGATTGCCGACCCTCCATCCTTTCCATTCCTCTGCTGCGGAGTGGTCGCCACGTCGAGAGTAAACTACACTCAGGCGCTGTGCTCTATGTGGTGCTTGTGATCGAATCCAGGCCAAACTATCCTTGAGGCTGAATCCAGCATCCTCAAAGGCGCAAACACATCGATGCCCTAGTCTACGCCCAGCAAATACGAAAACGTTGGCCCCTGGCTTCAAGACGCGATACCATTCGGGAGCCCATTTGGCGCACCATTCTTGATATTGCTTTGGAATAGCCCTATCGGCCTCGGACCAGCCATTGATTGGCTTTCCGCGTTTGCGGAACACTGCTCCGGCGGTTCGTTGTGCTGGACTTGAGCCCAGATAAGCGGAATTGGTGTTTTCGTGCAGTACATCCCAGTCATCTGATCCAATACCATATGGAATGTCACTGAGAATTAGATGAACTGTTTCGCTTTTCAATTGGGCAATAAGCGCAAGGGAGTCACCTTGATAAATGTTATTTTCTTCCAACGGAAGAACCGTGGAGGCATCGGTGGCCGAGACGCTAGTGTTCATGTCAGCGTTCTCCATTACCAAGGTGTACGCTCGTATCGGAAAAAAGTGTGCGGAGCCATGCTTGGTCTTCACGGCTCATTGCTTCTCGGAGTCTTTGCTTGATGCTCCATGCCGTCTTGTATGAGACTTGTAAGTCTCTTTGGAGTTGCTTGGCAGACAGAGTATTTCCAGCATCAACAATCAATCGTATGGCACGGAACCATTTCGGCAACGGAAGCCTAGTGTCGTGCAGTATGGTACCGACTGTTACCGAGAAGGACTTGCGGCAAGCATTGCAGTGATGCCGATACTCCTGCCTTAGGCGGTATGTATTCGTGCTCGCGCAGTAAGGACAGACGGGCGTATCTCCCCAGCGGACCCGCTCCAAGTGGGTTACGCAGGCTCCTTGGTCGGCAAGTCCAATGCTGATCTCTTCGACATCCATTGGAGAATCCTACCAAGAGCGATTGACCTGTCAACCTATTATGGGATAATGAGTCAGATGGCGGGCGGGATTTGATAATCAGCCCGGCAGTTGGGCAGGACGAATTCGGCTCAAGGTCGTGTCCTGAGAGATGCGCGGATACGGAGCAAGGGGGAAGTCGGAAAAGGCAGTCGTAGGCTCGCAACCCATTGATATTGCGCCATATTGTTACTCGGATGTGGTGCAAGTGCACGGGGACAGACGAGCATCATCGATGCGTGGGGTGTGACCCCCAAGGCCGGCCATGGCCGGTCCGAAGCCTGATTGGCGCTGAACGGGAGGTCGGGAAATCGACGCCGGGGAACCCGGCGGAGGGGAGCCGCCGCGGCGATTGAGAGTGTGAGAGTATTTCAATGAATCCAGATTTGCGGTCCGGCCGCCCGT
>JAPPNJ010000222.1 GCA_028818705.1 Candidatus Poribacteria bacterium | reverse complement strand
TTATTAAGTTTTTGCTGGAATTGCTACGCAGTAAAGATGCCATTATCCTTGACTCCTTCGCTGGCAGTGGGACAACGGCACACGCGGTTATGGAACAAAATCGTGAGGATGGCGGTAGTCGGCGTTTCATTTTGGTTGAGGTAGAGCCGAAAATAGCCCGTGAAATTACGGCTGTCCGTCTTGAACGCGTCAGTGAAGGCTATACATACGAACAGAAGGGGAGACTACAACATGTATTCGGCACTGAAGGCACCTTTTCTTATTATCATGTCGGCGAAACCTTCTTGGAAAAAGAGGAAATTGCGTTTAGTGAAATGGCACAGTTACTCTTTTTCAAGGAAACAGGAACCCCGATGGCTGTAGGTACCATGGTGTCCCTCATGGAGGCGGATAGACCCTCGTATGGTGCTTGTCCTGCTGCTGAAAGATACAAACGCGCCTTTTTAGGGAGTGCTGACGGAGTCGGTGTTTACCTACTCAACAGTGATGACATCCTCACTGAGGATCTCATAAACCACTTACCGCGACACGATGGTAGCAGGGTTATTCATTGTGGTGGCACCCAACTCACCGAAGCCACCTTGAAGCAGCTGGGCATCACCTTCCGCCAAATGCCGTATAATCTCGTGTAGGAGCAGCAGTAGGCAACTTGTAGGAGGGATTGTATCCCCGATGTTTTCATCACAGAGTCATTCAATTGTCCATTTTTCGATCGAATTTTCATCCGCGGGCCCGGTAGGTTCGGTTTCCTAACCGAACCGGCTCCTTGAAAAAAGACGTAAAACCCAATAATTTCTTAAAATTGAATGCCCCTGATTTTTATCAGTTTGCAGGTTGACAAATTAGGTTGGATGTCGTATGCTACTGTCTAAACAGAGATTTACGAGATTATAGGATTTTCAGGATTAGGGAAATTGAGGGATAAAAATTTTCGATTAGGAGAAGTCAGATGCTTCATGCACTGGAATTAGAGAATTTCAAAGCGTTTGGAAAGCGCGCACGCATTCCATTTGCCCCGATAACACTCATTTTCGGCGAAAACAGTGCTGGAAAGAGTTCAATCTTGCAAGCACTCTATCTCCTCAAGCAGACGCTGGAAAGACGGGACACAGGGGCTTTGCTGCTCCCTCGGACCGAAAATGGGCTTGTTGACCTCGGCAGTTTTCAGGAGATGCTTTTCGACCATGACCTGAAACGGACGCTCTCAATTCGTGTGGATACCAAGCTGGATCGGGAATTAGGGATTGAATTTAGTTTCAAAAGACCCTCCCTTGAGGAAGAAGTCCTTTTAGATCAAATTAACATTTATGATGGTAAATCTGCTAAGTGCACCGCTAAATTCCAGCCATTGCATACAATCGAGGATCCTGTAGAATTTTGGGCAAGAATGGGGATGTTGTTTGATGTGTCGAATAGTTTACCACTTCCATTAGAGTCCTCTACAGTAGAGTGTGTTTGGGTAACTACGGAGCCAGAGTACTGGAAACCAGAATTTGAGTGGTGTAAAGAGAATATGGAAGTGATACTTAGCAATCTCAAGCGATCAAAGGCATGGTTTAAGCGAAAGAACGACGAAATGAATATTAGAGAAGATACATTTCGCAATTTTTTTGATCTCTTAAACACAGATATTGAACTTTTCTCATCCGATTTCGATTTGGAAACTTACATTTCCAAAAGTTACAAAGAAAAAATGAACACAATTTTAAGCATCCGGGGTTTCCTGCCAAATGATACTCTTTGTATTAATAGAAGAAACGATTGGATAACAGAACCTGAATCGTTATTCTCCCGGCGATCTGATGATACAAGCATCTTTGATCCTGCTCAACTCGCTATAGCCACGAGTAGCGCATTAGAGGAAACTTTAGAGGCTCTTTTTCCAATAAGTCCTTTTCGGAAACCACCAGAAAGGTGGTATATCTTCAGAGGCACTAGCCCTTCGCATGTTGGATACCAAGGTGACCTGCTCCCGGATTTACTCCTCCGTCGTCCTGAACTGGTTAATGAAACCAATGAATGGTTAAAACGGCTTGAAATCGACTACGCACTTGAAGTAAAACCGATAGGTACCGATTCAGGGGATTTTTTTGAAGTTAGGCTCATAGATACACGTCGAAGAGAACCCGTAAGTGTAGCACTGCCAGATGTCGGTTTCGGTGTCAGTCAACTCCTACCTTTTATTGTTCAGAGTTTGGTTTCAGAGGGGCAAATTATCTCTATTGAACAGCCGGAAGTCCACGTGCATCCGAAATTGCAAGCGGATCTAGGGGATCTCTTAGCGGAAGCGATTAAAGAGCCACGTCAAAATCGATTTATTATAGAAACCCATAGTGAGCATCTGATTTTACGCCTGCAACGTTTAGTCCGTAAAAAGCAAATCGAACCAGAAGACGTATCGGTTATCTATGTCAATCGTGGGCCTGAGGGGGCAAAAGCAGAACGTTTACACCTTGACGAAGATGGCGATTTCATTGATGACTGGCCGAATGGGTTTTTTACAGAACGCCTTCGCGAACTTTGATAACAGCCGGGAGTTGCCTAAGTGTTAGTTAGTGCAGTGCTTGATCCTTCTGCGTTTGAGGCGGATTGTTTCGACGATCTTTATACAATTCATGCGGAAGATTTCTTAAAAGGTATCCAAAAAAATGGATTACTGATTGTTGACTCCGGAAGGAAATTGCAAGATGCCCTTCGTGATCAAGTTAAGTCCCCGACACTCCGGATAGCGTATCAGAAACGGTTGCAAATCTTAGTCGAGCAACTGCTGAAGAATAGGAAAAGGCGAATTGTCGAGTGCCCTACCGCCCCAAATTCTACAGCATCGGATAATCTCTTAGAGGTAGCATGTAGTCTAAAAGCAGAGACTAAAACCGATGGTTTGATTGTAGGGAACGAAAACTTTGAAAAACTAAGATTTGACCCAGAACATAGGCATGGCATTGTTCCTTTATCTGAATACCGCGATAGCGATTTTGAGGAAGAACGTCAAAGGTATTGCGACGGATTTGGACCAATAGATACACTTTCCAAATCGGAAGTGGATGAGATCGTCATCCGTTCCGTCCGTTTCTCAAAATGGTTGCGGTTTTATGATGCATACATTGGAACAGGAGAGAATACGAGCCATTTCCGAAAAGGTATTGAATACATTTTATCGCTCTGGCGTGAACACGGTTTTTT
>JAPPNJ010000034.1 GCA_028818705.1 Candidatus Poribacteria bacterium | reverse complement strand
CGCCAAAGCCTGTGCCAAATGGATACAAGAGAAGGTCGAAATCCGCACGACCCGCGACTCAAATCTGATACACGGAAAAATGTACCATATCGCCAACAACGGCGTTGACAAGGCAATTCTCGGCAGCTCCAACTTTACCGTGCGCGGACTCGGACTCAGCGCAAATAACAGCAACATTGAACTTAATCTTGAGGTGGATAGCGACCGCGACCGTACCGACCTCAAGGCGTGGTTTGATGAACTCTGGAATAACGATACACTCGTTGAAGATGTGAAAAATAAAGTACTCGCAAAACTCAAGCAGATCGGGCAAGATCATCCACCAGAACTCATCTATTACAAAACACTATACGAACTGTTCCGTGAAGAAATTGAAACCCGAAAAACAGATGAACAGACCCTTGAGGATATACATCTATACGACACAAAAATCTGGAACAAGTTATACGACTTCCAAAAAGAAGGGACAAAAAGCGTTATTGCTCGGTTGTTACGACACAACGGTTGTATTTTAGCAGACAGCGTCGGCTTGGGAAAAACATACACCGCCCTCGCCGTGATAAAGTTCTTTGAATTGCGAAACGAACGCGTCCTCGTCCTCTGCCCCAAAAAACTCCGTGAAAATTGGGCACGCTATCCAGCACATAACTCACAAGCATCTAACGAGTTCCTTGACGATAAATTTGGATACACCTTACTATCACACACCGACCTATCCCGGTATAGCGGTGATTCCGGCGGGGTCAATCTGGCAGATTTCAACTGGCAGAATTTTAACCTGATTGTGATTGACGAATCCCACAACTTCCGAAACGACAGCAAACCCCGTGAAGACAAAGAGGGCAATTTCCGCCACAGTCGTTACTCCCGCCTATTAGAGGAGGTCATCAAGGAAGGCACAAAAACCAAAGTCCTGATGCTTTCCGCGACGCCGGTGAATACCTCACTCACCGACCTCCGCAATCAGATATATCTGATGACTGAAAAACGCGAGGACGTCTTTAGAAACAGTTTGGGGGTTAGCAATATCGGTAGTTTAATACGACAGGCGCAAAAAGCCTTCAAGGCGTGGGAAGAAAATGCATCTAAAGATGGCACAAGAGATAAAACAGAATTATTTGATACTTTAGGCACAGAATTTTTCCAACTGCTCGGTGGTGTTTCTATCGCGCGTTCCCGAAGACATATCATCAAATACTATGCCGAAGAAATAGAAAAAATTGGTGAATTTCCTACACAACTGGACCCAGTCAATTGCCATCCGCTTACCGACCTATCAGGTGAACTTTCATATAAGGCGTTAGCAAATCAGATTGGTGATTTTGAATTATCCATCTATAGACCTTCCAGTTATGTTGTTGATGAAACAGCAAAACAGCGGTTGGCTGATGAGAAAAAGCGACTCCGTTTTAATCAAGAGGACCGTGAGAAATTTCTCATCGGCATGATGCAGACCAACTTCCTCAAACGGCTGGAAAGCTCGGCTGACTCGCTCTCCAAAACACTTGAACGCACCATCAACAAACACGATGCAATGCTGGAGAAAATTGAACGCTTTCAGAAAAACAGCAATATAGCGGACGCAGCAGCAGATGCCCTCCCCGATGACGATGAAGACGATGAGGAATTTTTAATCAATCGCGCCAGAAATCCGTATCATCTAAAAGAATTGGATTGCACTCGATGGAAACAGGACATCATCCAAGATAAGCAGACCTTAACCGATGCGTTGAAAAAAGTGGAATCCATCACACCAGAAAGAGATGGAAAACTGAAAGAGGTTAAAAAGCACATTCGAGACAAAGTACTAAACCCTACGGAAGATAAGGACGGAAACCCGAATCGCAAGTTGCTCATCTTCACAACCTTCAAGGATACGGCAGAATATCTCTATGAAAACTTATCTGAACTCACATCAGAATTAGATTTGAACATCGCAATGGTTTCGGGAGACACTACCCAGACAACCTGTGGAGAAAATAAATTCAACGATATTCTAACAAATTTCGCACCACGCGCAAGAGAACGTGCCGATGACACAAACGACACTATAGACCTGATTATTGCCACAGACTGTATCTCAGAGGGACAAAATCTTCAAGATTGCGATACCGTCCTAAACTACGATATACACTGGAATCCTGTCCGTATCATTCAACGTTTTGGACGTATAGACAGGATCGGGAGCACTAACGTCACCGTCAAGATGATTAACTATTGGCCCACAGACGATATGGAGGTTTATCTCCGTTTACGCAATCGCGTTGAATCCCGCATGGCACTCGCTGATGCTACCGCAAGCGGTGATGACGACCCGTTAAATGAATCGGCTTATGAACAAGCACAGATGGAACTCAATTTCCGGGATCAGCAATTGGAACGGCTCCGTGAAGAGGTACTTGATTTAGATGACCTCTCTGACAGTGTGGTAATGAGCGATTTTACGTTAGATTATTTCTTTGCCCAACTCCTGAAATATCTCGAAAGAAACAGAGCAAAACTTGAGGCAACACCTAATGGCGCTTATGCCGTTACCAACAACGAAAACAACCCAATGGAAAACGGTGTCATCTTCTTTCTTCAACAAACAAACGCCAGCACAGATAAACAGCAGAAAACTGCCAGCCCCATCCATCCGTACTATGCAGTTTATATCCGAAACAGTGGGGATATCCGTTACGGGTGTATCAACGCGAAACAGGTGTTAGATCTGTTTGAAATATCTGCTGTTGGCAAGGAGAACGCCATAGATGATTTGTGTCTGTGGTTTGACCAAGAGACGAAATACGGTGATAACATGACACATTACAACAAACTTTTGGACACCGTCATTTCGCATATCACACGGTGGCATACGAAAACGCAGAGCCAAATTTTGAAGAGTGGGAGTCCTCGCGATGCAAAACTGACACCAACATCCAAAGCCCCCAAAGACACTGGCAATTTCAAATTGGTGACGTGGCTAATCATCACAACCAGGGGCATTTAGTTTTCGGTTTTTTCGTCCAATTTTGCGGCGTACTCGCCTGCCCCTTGATAAGGGGGGATAAAGGGGGGTTGCGATCTGCATTCCGAACCGTACTGGACCCAGGTCCGGTAGGTGCGGTTTCCTAACCGAACCGGATTTTACACGGAAACCTTGATAACTTCAAAAACTCTTGAAAACCGTCGCGATCCCCAGGTCCG
>JAPPNJ010000096.1 GCA_028818705.1 Candidatus Poribacteria bacterium | reverse complement strand
ATCGCATCTGTCAACATCGAAGAAGCATTCCGAGGACAACGCGGCGGAGACAAAGAATATGAACCTTTTGAAGGGATTATCCTGATGGATACCTTCAACCTCAACAAACCCGAAGGACCAACACTTTTTCCAAAAGAGCGGATGGTCCAGAACAACGAACGCGCCGAAAAACAACAAGGGCTTGAGATTGAGGTTATTGTTGGCAATCCTCCTTGGTCGGCAGGACAGAAAGATGCAGTGGACGACAATCCAAACGTAAAATATCCTGAACTTGAACAACGGATAACAGATACGTATGCAAGTTGTGCGGCTGCAACGCTTAAAAGGTACCTCTTTGATACCTACAAAATGGCAATCCGATGGGCTTCGGATAGAATTAAGGATCAAACACAAGGCGTTGTCGCATTTGTCACACCTGCATCTTGGATTGATGGGAATGCTGACGCAGGGATCCGCGCCTGTCTACCGGAGGAATTCCATTCCATTTATGTGCTAAATCTACTCGGGAATGCTAGAATACACGATAAAGATGGAAAATACCACCAGGGCGAGGGCGTTTTTGGAAATGCCACCCAGTCACCGGTCGCAATCAACCTTCTCGTCAAAAATACGACTCATGACGAGAATAAAGAGCATTGCCGTATCTACTACCGAGACATCGGGAGCAACCTTAAACGCCAAGAAAAACTACAGAAACTGACAGAAACCACTTCAATCTCAGGCTTCAAAGATTGGCAGGAAATCACTCCTAATCAGCACTACGACTGGATTAACCAACGCAACGACGTGTTTGCGAGGTTCTATCCGCTCGGCACAACGGAGGCAAAAGCAGGAAAAGCAGATAATGCTATATTTCAATTGTATTCGTTAGGGATGTCAACAAACAGAGATGCCTATGTCTACAATTTCTCACGTAAGGTATGTGTCGAAAACGCATGGCAAATGACTCAGAAATATCTCGCCGCTATTTCTGAGCTTGAGGAAAACCCCGAATTCTCTGTAGATGAAGTAGTACGCCTCCATTCGACGAATATAAAGTGGGAGAATACGCTCAAGAATAGATTAAAACAGAAGAAAAAGACAGAATTTACGGATAACTATATCCGTAAAGTTGCGTACCGCCCCTTTGTCGTAACCAATTGTTACGCTGACTATACTTTCATAACCAGAAAAGGACAGATGGATCAGATTTTCCCTGACAGTTCAAGTGAAAACCACGTGATCTGTATTCCCAGTAAGGGGGGTAATACTCCTTTTTATCCACTTATAACGGATAGATTACCAGACCTCCACTTTACTGAAGCGTCACAGTGCTTTCCACGGTGGCGGTATCAGAAACCGACTCATGTTTCTGATACAAGCGAATCGCAAAAAATACTTAACATAAGGGGGATGGGCGCAGATCGCATTGATAATATTTCGGACACAGCACTCCGCACTTTCCGAAACCATTACAAAGATGATGCCTTCACCAAAGATGACATTTTTGATTACGTTTACGGCATTCTACACGCCCCGAGTTATCGTGAGCAGTTCGCGAACGATTTATCCAAGATGCTACCGCGCATCCCTTATGCACCAGACTTCTACGCCTTCGCAGAAGCAGGAGCAGTCCTTGCATCCCTTCACCTCAATTACGAGACGTGTGAACGGTATCCAGACCTTAAAGTTGAACCCATCAAATCATCCTTACTTTGGGAAGAAAAACCGGAGCATTTCTTACTTGGGACGCGGGCAATGCGGTTCGCCGATAAAGAGACAAAAACAACCCTCATCATCAACGAACACGTCCAATTATCCGGTGTACCTGAAGAAGCACATCGCTATGTCGTCAACGGTAGAACGCCACTGGAATGGTTTATCAATCGCTACAAAATCAAGAAGGACAAGAACAGCGGCATCATTAACGACCCAAACGGCTGGTTTAAGAACCCGCGCGACCTCATCACAGCAATAGAACGCATCGTCCATGTCAGCGTTGAATCCACCAAAATTATTGAAGCATTGCCTTCGGAGATAACTGTCAATTAGGTTTATCAGAATTATTTTTGTGATAACTTCAAAATGCAGGATCGTCGAATGATCTTTCCTGTGTCTGTATCATACAGCGAGCCCACCCCTCGCTTTCCTAATGCGATGCGATTGAGAAAAAATTATGAAAAAATTTATCAGAAAGATGTTATTGAAAAAGAACCTCCATCCATCTCAGGAGAGATTTAACGTACCTCAAAAGTTAAGAGTACGTATTGTAAAAATCGTGCGATTGCTCGTAGAAGATGTTGTGATTGAATCGTACCCGTTTGCTCCTCATCTTT
The DNA here is from genome assembly GCA_028818705.1 of Candidatus Poribacteria bacterium. Classification (GTDB taxonomy): domain Bacteria; phylum Poribacteria; class WGA-4E; order WGA-4E; family WGA-3G; genus WGA-3G. Next base: position 878 of record JAPPNJ010000096.1, on the reverse strand, counting down.
TTGAGTCGCCAGCGAACGATTTTTATCAGCGCGTGCACAATGTCCTAAGTTATGAATTTGGAGAGTTTAATCTCGGGGGCAGTGTTAATAGTGCAGAAGAGGATATTCTCAACTTTCTACTGAAAACACAAAACTCTGAACAACTGTTAAGAACGGTTGAACATCTATTTCGATTCGCATACGAGGAAATATTTGCCTGTGAGAAAACACGCGTAGGCGAACAATTTGGGATTTCTCCAAGTAAGCACGCCATAAATTCATTTGATGAGATAGTCAAAGAACTCAACCAGAATTTTAATGAAAACAGCATAAGTTATCAGTATGAATCTGGTCGGATGATTCGTGTTGATTCCCAATTTACACATCAGGAGATAATAAAACCCGTACTAACTGTTCTCGCTGATCCAATTTATAAGGGAGCAAATGAGGAATTCCTATCCGCTTATGATCACTATCAGGCAGGAAGATATAAGGAATCCATAAATGAGTGTTTGAAAGCGTTCGAGAGTTGTATGAAGTCCATTTGCGAAAAAAGAAAATGGAATTACAATCAAACTGACGCTGCTAAAAAATTAATTGACGTTCTGTTCAACCAAGGGCTATTCCCAGAATATATGGTATCACAATTTGGAGGTGTAAGATCTATTTTGGAGAGTGGTGTTCCAACGATACGCAATAAGCAATCAGGACATGGACAAGGTCCCAAGGTGATTTACGGTCAAAAACACATGGCTCAATACGCGCTCAATCTAACTGGATCAAATATAATATTTTTGGCGGATTTAGAGCGAGATACACGATAAACATAATAGGTATAAAAGTATTCGCTCATGTCAAAGGTAAGTGCTTTTTACAAGTTTTGATATAAAATCGACAGA
>JAPPNJ010000123.1 GCA_028818705.1 Candidatus Poribacteria bacterium | reverse complement strand
TCTCGCCTGAAACCGCTAATCGGAACCCATATTTCAAATCACCATCGGGCTGCTCGCTTGTATCCGCCAACCCTGTGTCTTTCCATTCCAAATCACCGGGCTGCCACTTGAACAATCTCCGCTGATACTCCGTGTAAAACGTTTTACCATTGACAACAAACGCCCCAATCTGCTCATGTCTTTTATGGAACCATGCATATAAATCATCAACTTTTTCAAGTCCGTCAGATGCGTGAACCTGTGCCGCTTCTTCGTTATTTGTAAACGGAACATCTGCGTCAAAAACGGGAACCCCTGGAACCAGAGTAAGTGCATTGCCATCAACTGATAAGCGAAAAACGCGCAAATCGTCTTTTTCAGACGTAATTACGTAAAGGATATTGCCATCAATCGTTAACCGTGAACCAGCAGAAAAATTGAGGCGAGGTTGCCCCGCTTTGACCGATTTGGGCTTAACTTCGCTATCATTAATGCGGACATCCGTCCACGATTCACCACCATCTGTTGATTGGACGATGCCTTCCTCGGTATGTGCATAGAGCCTGTTATTAATCGCCACCAAATCCAGCATCCCCGTTCCCACCATTCCATCCATAAACAGATGCCATGATTCTCCGCCATCAGTTGTGCGATGAATACCAGACAAACCCGCTTTATAAAAGGTATTCTCGTTCACTGCTACAGACGGAAAAGTACTGAGTATAGATGAATTCGTCCCAAACCCAAGGTTTGTCCAAGTCTGCCCGCCATCCCTTGACCGGAACTGGGTGGAAGCTTGTGCTAAGATCGTCTTATCAGCAACTAATAGATTTATACCGGTTATTGCTCTGACAGGGCGAGATCCATCCGTAGGTGTTATTTCAGTCCAAGACACTCCCAAGTTAGCCGAGTGAAAAGCCCGACTCAAATTTAAATTGCCGTTATGCCTTGTCTGTGTCACACTCATTGGTTCTGACCCAATCTGTTGCAAAGTCTGAAAATCAGTACCCGTGCCCACATAGAGATTGTTTTCAGAAACCGCTAATGAATAAATAGAGCCAGATACATCAACAAGCAACCGCTCCCAAACACCCGCGTCAAGACGGTAGAGACCGCTGGCAGTCCCTACAAACACCGTATCCTGAACTATAGCCACTTTAGAAATCGTCTTACCCCTCAATCCATCTTCAAGGTGTGTCCATCCCTTGCCAGCATCCGTAAAGCGGAATACACCTCTATCCTTAAGGGCGAGATACATCGTAATTCCTGCTTGTTGTGCCATATCCGTGATAACAAGCCCAACAGCATCCCCGTTGGGGCGAGAGCAAAACTCGTGCCACGTTTCGCCATTATCGGTTGAAGCGAATATTATATCATCAGAGACAACATAAAGCGTCCCCTCATGCTCCGTCATAGGGATCCGCAGCGTTTCAGTCGGGACATCAATCGCAACCGGCACCCATACAGTCGCGTTCGCTGATAACCTGTAGGTACCTGTCGATGAAAAAGCGTAAAGTACCCCTTCAGACGTAGCAAATATATCAAATACGGAACTTCCTTTCGGTCCAAATGTTGGTGTCCATCGCGACGCGGAAGATTTGACCACCTCATTCTGGGCATTAGACGCTAAAACCGACTCGGAAACCTTGATACCATCATCACCATTTCTATCGGTCGCGGTAACCCGCCCCGCCTGATTGCGTACAGCCGGTTTCGCCTCACTCTTAAACACGACAGGCGCGTCAATAATTTCAATCGTCCGTTCAGATTCTGCCTCAAAACTATACGGCTTCTGGAAACGCAAAAGGTATTGATTGCTCACACTTAGCAGCAGCACCACTAAAACTACCGCTGCACCAAGAGCCGTCCACGGTATAAAAGGTTTCCAATTTGCAGGCGGGGTCAACTTCACATCCGCCACTTTCCGAGCGATGTCCTCCGTGAGAGTATTAGATAATTGGACACCCCCGAGTATCTCCTGAACCAGAAACTCTTCGTCCTGTTGTAGACGCTTTCGTGCCCGCTGGAGCCGACTCGTAATCGTGTTCACTGACACTCCGAGAAATTTACTAATCTCCTTCGTTGTCATTTCGCCGAGATAGTAGAGCGTCATGACGGTGCGTTCGCTCTCTGGCAGTTTGTCCAGAAGTTTCCTAACGAGTTTGCGGCGATGCGTGCAAGCTTCCTCTTCGTTTTGCTCCGATACATAACGTTCATAAAAGGTGTTCTCTATTTCTACCATGGAGACATCCTCCAGCGATTTTACTGCGGATTTGTTCTTTAGGAGCCACTTATTACAACGTCGATTCGCAATGACATAAAGCCACCCAGAAAACTGACTCGGGTTCTTGAGCGTTGAGAGTTTCTTATATGCTTGAAGGAAGGTGTCCTGCGTAATCTCTTCGGCAAAATGAAAATCACCAACCCGCCGCCAAGCAAGTGCGTGAACACTTTGTTGATGCTTTCGGACTAACGTAGTAAATGCTTCGTCGTCGCCTGATAAAACTCTGTAGATCAATTGTGCATCATCTTCCATGATTAGATTCTCCATCATCAACGAATAGACCTAAATGATTGAAAATAAGATCCTATTCCTTGAAGTAACTTGCCCTGTGTCGGTATAAGATAGATTTTTCTTTTCTCGTTAAGAGTATACCATACACAATAGCAAACCGAAATTCTTAAATTTGAATCATCTGATTGTTTCTCTTTTTAAAGACCCTAATTTTCGGCAAAAAACGTGCATAACATGCGAAAAAATAGAGGCATCTAAAGAAGTTAGTTCAAATTTGTGTTTTTTAAGCAAATTTTTCAGCCTCCCAACGGCATTTTGTTTCACGTTTGCCCCCGAGGCTCTCAAGTTTCTCACTAATTTGCATCGTCTTCTCAATGAGAAGGTCCTCGTCTCCAATCGTTTCAACATTAAGTCGCAGCAACGACTCTGTATTCGATTTCCGGAGATTGAACCGCCAACGGCCAGGACCCGATAGAAACCTCACAGACAAACCATCAATCGGTGCCTCAAGGCACGGATCACCCCAATAGCGGATTGCAGTATTGACCGCATCCAACGTATTTTGCATTTGACGGTTAGTTTCAAATGCGTAGTTGATCTCACCGGAGACCGGATACGCGGCTCGCAAACGATTGACGACTTCAGCCAGCGACATTCTTTCGATACTTAGATATTCAAGCACCAGCAGAAACGGGATCATCCCGTTATCGGCATAGAAATTGT
>JAPPNJ010000038.1 GCA_028818705.1 Candidatus Poribacteria bacterium | reverse complement strand
AAATCTATTGATGAAATTATAAAAGTGTATAATTAATTAAAAGCTTTACTATAAATCGTTTCTGGAAGAGATAATCCAAATTTTTCAAGAACAGCTAACCAATTAGGATATTTACGAATTTTTTTCCATTTTTGTTTAACAATTTCTTTATTTTCTTGCGGATCTGAATCACGAAGAAAAATAACCCCGTTGCCTGGCAAGCCTGTATCTTTGTTTATTACAAGTCCTTGTATCGGAGGCACACCTTCCAATTGACAAAGTGTTTCACCAATATAATCAAGGGGCCACCTTAGAGATCTGTGATGGATTCCGAGTTTTTCAGCTAAGCATCCATAGGTAATAGTTGGGTTATCCATATTTAAGACTCGATGCACAAGAATAGGCAATATAAGCCTTGTAAGATTTTCTGATTCGTTAATACCAGAACCATCTTTAGAGGGTATGCGACTGTTTTTTATCATTTATACAATCCTCACTCAGTTGGGGCAATGAAAAGGGTATATAGTAACAAAATCACTAATAGACAGGACTTACGCAATTTTGAGAATATGACACCCCGTTAGCGTGTATGTTCTCAAAAAACAGAGACGTTTTCAGTGCACCGGAGACCAACGGTTTCATAAACGACAAAAGAGCAGGCTGCGTAAGTCCTGAAGTCCCATAAGTCTCCATTTTTGTGTTGCGAAAATTGATAATTAATACGTCTATTCGTCATCCCAGTCAAATATAAAATCAGCCAAAAAATCTTCTGGCTTTATTTGCCTGCCCTTCAATTCCCGAGCATTTGATCCTATTGTTAAACCTAGTTTCGTTCCATCTGTGAATTCTAAAATCAGAACTTCACTTTCATGCACATCTGTGGTATGTTCCCTATGCCCATATTTAACTTCTGCGATTGTTTTTCCCTCTAATTTTTTTGCAATTGGGATTCGCTCGGGCAAAGCCGGGCGTTCAATCTTGGGAAGATAACTCATATTCTATCCCCTTTCAGTGTTTAATGTTTTGAACTTCATCTGTGTTTGTTCTGCTGCCGTGTGTGCATCAGCATTACCAAAAGCAGCGGCTATATCTACAAATATCAAAAGATAAATTTATAATAAAACCTACTGCTATGTAAAGTGATAATTGATTAGACACTATAATGGTTTAATCAGGGCATCCGGGAAACCACGTAGAGGCGAGGTCCCCTCGTCCCGCATAGAGCGTTGGTGTCGGGCAATCGGGCGGGGAAACCCCGCCCCTACGGATCCTAATGAAACCGAAAAACATTTGACAATTAAATCGATATAATGTCTATTGATATATCGGGCAGGGAAACTCCACCCCTACGAGCGATTGTACTGCCATCGGAAATGCCAAATTTATCTAACATGATAATCCCTCCTCGTTGTGTTAGGCACTATTTGGCTTGTAAATATTATACTGCCGATCTGATTACCTGTCAAATGAAAAAATTAAAATCGCTCCGATTTGTGAAACTCCGCAGATTGACGATTTCAGCACCCCCGTCGCGGGTCCGTTGTGCCATCGCTTCAATATCTTCAATCTGACGCTTTAGTATCGGCAGATTCCAAGATTTTTGGGTCCTCACTCGACAGCTCAGCGAACTTATATTTACCGGACTGCCGCATTTTTTCCTCCAACGCTTGATAATGCGCGACCAGTCGCCCGACATCGTGGTCAAACCGTGCTGATATTTTATGCCGGATTTCGCGGACTTCCTTCACGATTTCGCATTCAGCATTTTCTTCGTTTTCTATAATTTCTCTGTCTTCCATTTTAGTCATTGCCTCCCAAATAACTCAAAGGTGTTGTTAATTCCGGTGTTGCTAAGCCGAGTTCTCGATTAATCCGTTGGATAAAAGGAATTTTATTTTTGTTGGCAATGTGCGAACGGTTCCACGTGAGCAGCGCGTCCATTCGATGAAAAGAGGCAATTGCCAAGTGAAGCGCGTCGCCAGACGGATCTTGAGGCATTATTAACCTGTCAATATAGATCTGCGTGATTTGATGGATATCGACAGTGATCGGTAATATTTCAAGATTCTCTACCAAGGCAATTCGGTCTAGCGTTTTCTCACCCGTTCCATCACTAAGTTCCTCAATAACAGCAGGGCTCGAAGTTAAGATGAATAAATTAGCGTATTTGTTCCACCATTGCCGAGTTACCCTCTGCCTTGCGAGAGACCCCTCGTCGGTCCGAGATGTATAATAGGCACTCGGAATTGATGTATCAATGTAGATGCGTTTCTCAATCTCTCTATGCAATAATTAATTGTACTCCATTTGCCCATAAGAATGCCAAGACATTATAGTAAAGTGAGTTCAATATGAAAATAGCACAACGCCGCGCGTAACTTTCCAGTTATGTTGAGTCTATACCCCAAAATAAATTAGTGAAAGTTTTCCATAGCGCAAACTGGAAGTTTACGCTACGGGCTGAGTAGAATTGCTTAATACCCCAACAATGCGATCCCTTCCCGATACGTTGCTGCGGAGTGTTGTAAGGAACCGAGTTCGTCGTCGGTGAGTTCTATTTCGAGGATTTCTTCTACACCGTCTCCACCAAGTTTGATCGGAACACCGATATAGAGGTCATCAATACCATATTGTCCGGTAAGGTGTGCAGAGCAGGGCAGCAGTCGTTTCTTATCCAGGATGATCGCTTCCGCCATCTGTGCCAATGAGGCACCGGCGGCATAGTATCCGCTCGTTTTCAGGAGATTGACGATTTCAGCACCACCGTCACGCGTCCGTTGTGCCATCGCTTCAATACGGTCTTCCGGTATCAACTGCGGGATCGGGATACCGTTGACGGTGGTATAACGTGGGAGCGGAACCATCGTATCGCCGTGTCCGCCGAGGACGAGTGCCTGGATGTCTTCTACAGATACACCGAGTTCAAGAGAAATAAAATAACGGAACCGCGCCGAATCCAATACACCTGCTTGCCCAACGACGCGATGTGACGGGAATCCTGAAACCTTCCACGCATGGTAGGTCATGATGTCCAACGGGTTCGTAAGCATCATAATAATGGTATCTGGTGAATGCTTCACCACGTTTTCTGTGACGCTGCCGACGATATTGGCGTTCGTTTGCAACAGGTCTTCGCGCGTCATCCCCGGTTTACGTGGGGAACCTGATGTAATAATTACCAAGTCGGAGCCTGCGGTTGCGGTGTAATCCAGGTCTCCGTCAATAGCGGCATCAAACAGTTCTACGGGTCCCATTTGTGCCATATCTAATGCTTTACCTTGCGGAACCCCGTCCACGATATCTATCATGACGACATCCCCAAGTTGTTTCTGTGCGATCAGGAACGCCGCTGTTGCGCCGACATTCCCCGCCCCGATAACACTGATTTTTTTTCTTGCCACTTCTGCCTCCATTGTCATAGTACCCCCGCCTAAAGGCAGGGGGCTTGTTAAGAAACAAACCCTATCGGTCTACCGATAAGTTTCTCGTTTCACAGAGGTTGGTAACCCAACGCTCTCCACGATGGGCGCAAGCCGCCCGTAAGAGTATGTTTATCGCAGCGTTGTGGTCTCGGTCTAAGGACGTGCCACAAAAACTACAATCAAAAGTGCGTATCGCCAGCGAAAGTTTCTTTGGCGACTTCTGACCGCAACTTGAGCATGTTTGCGAGGTGTTCTTGGGATTGACTTGGTGGAAATGGAAACCGTCTCTTTCGGAAACCATGTTTCCAGCCCACTCAAAGAACTTCCCCCAAGACGCGTCGGATATGCTCTTGCTGAGGTGTTTGTTCTGAACCATGTTGGAAATGCCCAAGTCTTCAGTGACAAGGACGTTATTTTTCTCATGATGGAAAAGTTTGAAAACCAATTTACCGATAAAGTCTTTGCGTTTGTTAGCTGTCTTTTCGTGGTGCAACGCAGTCGCATGCGCGGCTTTCTGCCAACGCTGGCTACCTTCCTTTCGGCGTGCTATCGTCTGATTGTGCTTGTGCAGCAAACCTTCTGCTTGACGATACCAGCGGGGGTTGTCTTCTTTTTCGCCTTCGGAAGTCGTTAAATAATGCGTTGTTCCCATATCAACCCCAACAGCGTCTGTCGGTTCAACTTTGGGTGTATCGGGTATATCGCAAACGATATGGGCATACCAACCCGACGCTTTCTTGATGAGCGTGATTTCCTTCGGATCGCCTTGAAGTGGACGGTGCATGCGTATCTTGACTTCACCAAGTTTTGGCACTTTCAAGCGATTATGGCGAAAACCCGTTTCTATTATCGGATTTTGCCGGACACGTTTGACGCCACCTGTCTCTTTATCCTTGACTTTGTGTTTTCGCAAGCACCATGTCAGAGAACGCACACGTGTTTTGTAGCGGGGGTAGCCCTTTTTCTCTGCCCCTTCTTTGCAACGTCTGCGGAACGCATCAAAGGCTTTGTCAACGCGCTTGAGGACAGAAACTTGGAAATCTTGAGGCACTTCACGGAAGTCGTCATATTTTTCACGCGCTGCCGTCAAAAGAGCCTGTTGCTCACCTTGAGAAACAAAACGTCCTTCTTCCTCGTAGGCATGCTTACGATTGTTGCGGGCAGAGTTCTGAAGTTCGCAAAGGTGATCTAACCAACTTAATAATGTTGTTTCCTGTGTTTTCGTAGGATACACAGGGTATTTAAAAGTGAGTTTCATGGTATATCAGGCATCAGGCGTTTATCCCCTACTAAGTCGGAGGCAAGCACATTGCCAAGTGGCAACGCTTAGTATGCTTGCCAACCTGATACTCTAATTATACCACAATTTGGACGGAATGTCAAACATATTTTGGCGTTCTGGTCCTTTCCAAGAGGGCGGATTTTCCTCCCCCCACTAAAGTAGGGGGTTTCCAATCCGTGAACTTAGATGAATAAGATTGACAGTACTAATTATACACAGAAATCTGCAAATAATCAAGTTTCCAATAGTTTTCAGTCAGGGTCATTCAATTCTCGATTTGGATCTTGGTTTTGCTTTACATAAGTGAATGTTCTTAGGAAAAATCGCGAGCACAGCTCGCTCCTACAGGCGAAAAATATTCACATACATAAAGTGAATAGGTACAATTGAATGGCCCTGGGTTTTCAGTCTCCTATTTTTCTCTACTTCCATTCTTCCATCTCTTTGGGCTGCTTTAGAAGGCAAAACGCAATATAGAAACCTGTTTTTCCATAATTTAACCTGTTTTTCCATAATTTTACAAAAATAGAGGCACTTTTTTTTATTTTTCTGAACCTTTTGGCGATAATGCGTCCTCTATGCCCGAATCCAAACCGGTTATTGCTTAATGGAGAACAATACAGTAACGACTGAGGGTTTAATTCGGCAGCTCCAAACGGGGGATCAGAGACCACTCAGTGAGTTGATGAAATACTACAACCCTCGTATATGGCCCCTGATTCTCGCAGAATCCCGGAACTACCACGATGCTGAGGAAATCCTACAAGATACTTGGCGGTCGGTCTGGGAAAACATTAGTGGTTTACGAGATGTGAGCAGCTTTGGCGGTTGGTTACGAAAGATTGCCTATAATCAATGTAGGCGATATTACAACAACGTATACCATTCGCAAGGCGAGCGTCCGTACGAAGGCGAGGCGTTGGCATGGTACGTCAATAGGAATGCAGAGATGCTCCTTCGTGAAGAGGGATTGAAGGCAGATGCTATTGAAGCGGTACGAAACCTACCGAATAAACCTGAAGATATGCGTAAAGTTGCTATATTATTCTATCTTCAGGAATTAACACTAACGGAGATTGCGGAGGAACTTGATCTGCCACTCGGCACGGTCAAGCGCAAACTTTTTGAAGCGCGAACACTTCTCTGAAAGGAATTTGGTGTGGAGTCTGAGTGAAAATGGCGATGACTGATTGGATTATGTTTTGGTTTATGTTTTTGTGATGTCTGACTTTTTTGTTAGGCACAATACAACTTTCCAATCAAGGAGAAAAGAATGTATAAACGTTTACGTCTAACAGCATTGATGGTGCTAATTGCCTTTATCTCACTACCCCTTGTAAGTTTGGCTCACCTTGGCCCTGGACCCCATCCTCATACTCATTGCTCTGATTGTGGAGCTGAGGCGCATATGAATCCAGCGGATTGCATCAGTAATTCCAGTCCTGAACCAGAAACAGACCGAACGATTTGGGAGAGTATCACCAACATTGCCGAAGCCATTGGTTCCGAATTTGTTTTTGGATATAGCACAGGTACAGCTATTGACGAAGAACTGGAGGCTCATGGTGTCTATGACAGTCTAACTTCTTGGATATCCTCCACTGCAGATTCCTTTTCGGATTGGTTTTGGGATTCAGCAGATTATTATTATGATGCCTATATGGATGCATGGGGTTATTGATTGACCTCTTGATTCCTAATAGGTAAAGTTAAAATGCTGCCCCTGTTGCTTCTGGCTTTATCTTATTTCAAATGCGATTGAGAGACCTGTGTTAGAATGCCCGGGGGCTGCATTCTAACTTCTCAAATCTATATGTAACGAGAAATAACAAGGGACCAGACGATGATTCCAATTAACGCGATTATATGGATCCACCATCTGTTGGGTATCCATCCTTTTTGCATTATAGCCGATAGACCACACCACATTAGTGAAAAAATTGAAAAATTTATTAAATCTTTGGACTGTATCGGATTGCTTGAATTAAAAATCAATGCAAGCAATATTGCGAACAAAGTTAACTGAAAAACCTGCGCAAGTGTTCTTTTCTTGGACATTAAAAATCGAATTCTAATGGGCATGTGAAAATTCCTCTTTGATCTGAAACGTGATTAACATTGGGCACTACAAGGCACATTAACTGATTGGGTTAGAGTTGCTTCTTACTGAGGATAAAATTTCTTGAAAAGGTTCAGAAAAATGCAGAAATTTTTCATATCAGGTAGACAGAATTTAGGAAGATTTTCGGTTATGTAATGATATTTTCAACCCTTGTGATTGAGAACTTAGACCCCTAGTGCTTGCTCAACATTGTTTTTACTGAGATACTTCTGAATTGTAACATCTTTTCCGTATTGATAGGTTTTTACCCTGACGGGCACATTATAGTAAATCCCGTAATTTGTTATACACTTTTATAATATCATCAATAGAAGTTTCAGCGTTGTATTGACGTATCCGCTTGATGTTGGCGAAATCCTTCTCAATCGGATTCAGCTCTGGAGAATAGGGCGGTAAAAACAATAAACTCGCCCCCGAAGCCCGGATCAATGCTGCTGTCTCGGAACCTTTATGGAACGAGGCATTATCCATAATCACAACGTGGGTATGATTAAGCAATGGACATAACATCTCCGAAAGCCACGTGTTGAAAGCAATCTTATCACAACAGTTTCCCTCGAAAAGCAGAGGTGCTGTGAAACAGCCATCAAGACGTGCAGCAATCAAGGTCGTCGTATACCGATGACTTGGCACTTGCGCTTGAACACAGATACCTTTCGGGGCATAAGCATACCGACGGAAATCCGTCTCACTGAAACCACTCTTGTCAAGATAAACGGGTGTCTTGCCATGCGACTGTGTCGCTTCTTGAAGTGCTGGAAGATACTTTCGCCGTTTTACCGAACACTGTTCTTTGTAGGTCGTGGTCTTTTTTTCGCGTGATATTGAGTTTTGACAACGCATAAAAGAGGTTTCCGTTTGTTGAAACACCGAGTTGATGATGTGTTCGTAAAATCGGAGAGTCTGCCTTACCCCGTAGAAGCGCGTGGAAAACTCGCTTCACGCTGGGGCGAGATAAAGTTGGTGGATTAGTAAACCCCTTTATTATCTCAATTCCATTTTGGAATATGGCAAGTTCTTATTCTACCGAGATTTGCGCGAACTTCTCTATAAAACGATAACTGAAAAGGTTTTGGTAGGTCAGGCATTGAGCCTCTATCTCAAAAAAGTAAGTATCTGAGTACTATGGATCCGACCATTCCAAGCACGGTAAAACTGAGTGTAATAATCAATCCCCATACATGAACAGAGCGGGACTCACGGTCAGGATGCCTACACAGCCACCAAGATAATAGTGTCCATGCTGTTAAAAAAAATAAGATTGTCATCAAACAGATATGTAACCAAATATAAGGTCGCACCGGCAAGAGCTGAAGCAGAGATAGTAGGAGCATGGTTACTGCCGGTACCAGTAAGGTTCCCATTATCATTATTTTCTGTTTTGTTGCTAAAAATCTGAAATTCATCTATGTCTGTTCTTAAAAATCTGCACGTTTCTACAAAAACGTATAGATTTTTAGTGGGATCCTACCCCGTATTGAACCTGTTTACCCAAATAAGTAATATGCCTGCACATAACAAAACATCGGATGTAGGAATCGTCAATGTTAGTGCCGAAATACTGACGTTCATTACAAACGTATGGCTTAGGTATTGCCTCATTGGTTTTGGAAATTATATCACATAAAAGCAGATTTTTCAAGAAAATATAGGCGTATTTCAGAGCGATTCAGTTTTTAAAATTTACTTCATATATGAATATACTTTCCTCTGTAGGAGCGAGCTGTGCTCGCGATCTTGCGTCCAAACGTTAACATCTGGCAACCAAAATCAAGATTGAAACCGACAATTGAATGGCCCTGGGGGTATTTATACCATTCCTAGAAATGGTATAAATACCCCTGAGTTTCCAGTAATTTTTAAAAAGAAACCAATTTTTTTTCATTTTATAGTAAAATCCAAAAGTAAGTTTACACTTTTATGTTTCTTGCAAGTCACTTTCGGGGGTTTCTATGACTAAGAATAATTTCACTGTTTGGGATCTGCCACGGGGCGCAATTGCGCGTTATGGGTGGGGTGCCTTATGTGATTTAGCCGTTTCCGCAGATGGAACCTTCTTGGCAGCTGGGACTGGGATGGGCGTGTGGTGGTATGACCTCACGACACACCAGCCCGTTACGTTGTTTGAAACGGAGCGAGGCATGGTCGGCTGCATCGCCCTCTGTTCAAGTCAACCTTGGTTGGCAGTGAAAAACACGGATAGAGATGGGAAGGAGGTTATTAAGATATGGGATGTGCAAAGACAGAAATGTATCGCTGTCATGGAATATCCTGCAAGGTTGCGGGACAATCCACCTCTAAATTATTTATGCAGCCTCTGTTTTTCTCCATTGGGGCAATGGCTTGCTGTAAGTCGCTACGGTGACGTTATTGTTGACATCTATGAGTCGTTAACCGGTAGAATACGGACATCCCTGGAATTACCTTCTGAAGAAATCGAGTTATACTCCGATGCTGATCAATTCAAGATGTCGAGTTGGTATTTTAGCGGTGCCTTGGCGTTTTCACCAGGCGATCACCTCTTTGCGTCGTCACATGGGGCTGATTTTATCAGCGTCTGGGATATAACGACCTGTGAACGCACCATCTGCCTCACGGGTCATCCCGACGGAATTGTGTACGCGCTCAGTTTTTCACCGTGCGGTCAGTTCCTTGCAGCAGGCGGTGTGAACGGGACTGTGCAAGTCTGGGAGACAGCCACTTCGCAGCTGCAGCAGACCTATCTATCGTCCAATAACACGCTGATGAATGTTTCCTACGCCCGTGATGGTACCCTTCGAGCAGCAGGGATCTCCTACGAGCAAAGTGCTACAGGAAGAATCCCGTTACCCGGTGTCACGGTGTGGGATGTCGCACAGCAAAAGGCGTTGTATACTTTTCAGGAGAAAAGTTATTTTGATGCAGAAATTCATCCTATTCACTTTTCCAACGGGACACATCTTGCCTTCCAAAGTGATTTTGAAGTCCAAGTCAAGACGGTGGGAGGGACAGAGCCTCTCTCTACCCTACCGTGGGAACTTGGCGATTTGCATTCTCTCGTATTTTCACCTGATGGAAAGACGCTTGCTGCGGGGTATCGGGGATTTGGTGGAGTCATTCTATGGGATGTTACAACCGCTTATCCGCAACGCGTTGTTACAGAGCCGCGTTGTCATATCGTTGCCGTTTATTCGGACACGGCGACTGGTAAATTTTATGCAACCGGGTTTCCGCCGGGAGAATCTGACTTCTGGAGCAACACCCTAAATCTGTGGGAAATTGGACAAAGTGAACCGATCGCCGAACTCACAATGCCTGGAGGATTGCCCGATCGACGACACGGGATGGCATACGCGCCCGCCACAAACCTGCTTGTCTGTGGGAATGGAACGGATGCTAAGGACTCGCACGAAAATGACCCTGAAATCGGTGCAGTCTATGTATGGGATGTCGCAAGCGGACAGATGAAACACATCTTCAGAGGGAAACATACGAATTGGATCACCTTCGTGAGATTTAGTCCGGATGGCACGCGCCTTATCAGCATAGATTGGGACAATACAACGGTTTTGTGGGACGTGATGCGCGGTGAAGAAATCGGTGAATTCCCAGAAAATTTTATGATGCATAGGGATGATTATGATCACTATGAAGCGTTAGCAGAACGTTTTGAAGATTTAGGTGCTTTCACCCGTCAGGTGTTTTCTTCGTGTGGAAATCTAATTGCGGGAAGATTTTCTGATGACAGGATACTTGTGTGGGATATTGAGCAGTGTGAAGTACGCGCGACAATACGCAAACCTCTCACAGTATCAACACCCCCTTCGGTGGATCCGATAGCGTTTTCGCCTTGCGGTCAGTATTTGGCTTATGGTGAAAACTGGGAACCAGGTGTAGAGAAAGTTCCTGTTCGGTTGTTCGACATTCGCACCGGTGAAAATGTAGCCACTTTTCTGGGACATCCGACAGATATTCAATGTCTTGCGTTTTCACCAGATAGCACCATCTTAGCAAGTGGTAGTTTTGATCACACTATTCTGTTATGGGATTTGAAACCTTATTTGAGAAACACATAGAAAGACTGCATTAATCCACCAACTTGATCTCACCCCAGCGTGCAGCCAATTTACCGCGCGCTTCCACGGGATAAGGCAGACTCTCCGATTTTACGAAAACATCATCAACGGCGATTTCAACCACCTGATCTGCAGTGAGGTAGATACTCCACCATGGAAATTCGCCTAAGTCAGCGTTAGAGGAGATGTCGTCCTTTTTCCATTCCGTCTTTTCACCCGGATCAACAGTCACAGCCATTTCATGCTTTGCATCGTTCCATTCCAAGCGGAGCGTTCGGAGCATATTCGTGTTTTCGGGGATGTCCTCATAAGAAAACGCCTCCCAACCGCCGAGTTGTCCGACGGAGCCAGAACCGAACACGCCTTTAGGTCCCCAGTTGTGTTGGTGGCTCGGCGACATACCAAAAACCCAGTTCGGATTTTTCCAGTTCGGTTCCTCGTTCGTACACAGCACCCCGAACCAGCCGCCAGCATCAGAAAGTTCAGCAACCTTCACCGTGAACTGGATGCCGAGGATATCGCGCGGCTCCCACCCGAAAACAAGTTTGAAACCCGGATCGCGACCCCCCGGACTTTTGACTTTCATCTGAAACACGCCATCTTTGATTCCCATCTCTAAGCGGTTTTCAGGGACAAACTGGACCCATTTCGTGCCGAGGTCTGGTATCTGTCCGGGGGTCTCGTCAATTGCGTCTAAATCACCCTCAAAGTCGTCGTAAGGTTTCCATTCAGGGGCGACGAACGCACTGGATAAGGTAAATGCTGCCAAAATGCAAATAAGTGATACTGTTTTCATGGGGTACGCTCCTTAATTTGCGTTTAAATAGAAGGCAATAAGCGGAAGAGTGAACAGAGGCATGGAAGTGTGGAAGAATGGAAGACGGGTCAGTTCTCCATCCCTCCGTTTTTTTATTCAATTGGAAAGCTGGACGGAGTTATCTTCCATCCTTCCATTCTACAGTTTACGCGTGCCGAGATCCCATTGCGGACGCTGGATTGTCGCCGAGGTTCTCAATGAGCCAGCCGCGCAACGGCACGTCGTCTTCAGAAGGAACGTAGCGTCCGTTGTTTCGCGTAGCGGCACCGAGCAGTTGACGGCGGATCGGATCGCAGCGTTCATAAAGCGGTTCAACGCTCATCTCATCCTTCGGACGAATCCAGCGATACCCATAGCCGTAGAAAAGTGCCTTCCGTGTAATTTGGGAGTGGTTCGGACTGCGCGAATGCCAGAGTCGTCTATCGAACAGAACCGCGGTTCCCGGCTCAACACAGACCGGCATCGCATCATCAGGCACATCGTCTGCAGTCGCTTCACGTGGATCGCGGCTGATCTCATATTCTGGAACGGGCATATCTGACTTCAGGTGGCTACCTGGGCGGATATAGAAATTACCACGTCCCGCTTCAGAGACATCAGTAAGGAAATATGCCACTTTCAGTGACAGACGTGGACGCGGATGCGTCTCCATTTCAATATTGACGCGTCCGCTATCTTGATGCCATTCCAGCCACCCTTCACCTTCTTCAGCATCTGTCGGTGCAGGCGGTTTGACGTGCATGTGCGCGTGGTATAGGTAGATGTTCCAGCCCAAGATGCCCCAGACTTTGGGTAACGTTGTCGGCATATCTACAAGATTTAAAAGCGCATCATCGGCACCTAAGAAATCCGACCAACCCCATTGTGAGCCAGCTTTTGCTCTGCCTGTAGCGAGTGCTTTGTTGTACAAGGTATCTACAGCGTATGTGAGGTGTTCCCGCATCTCTGATGAGAGCGCGTTGGGTATATATAGGTAGCCTTGTTCTTCAAAATGTGTACGTTCTTCTTCTGTGATTAGGTGAGGTAGATATTTTTCCGGTGCAGCCTCCATACCCATATTAAGAAGTTCGTTCATGGCAATTTCTCCTTGATTGCGCTGCTGTATAACGGCTGTGCAAGCGGACGCAAAAGTTGGACGGATTACCGGACAAACTCATCAAGAAACTCACGTGATCGGATTAATCCGTCGGATTCTGCTTCCCACGTGCGCCAGTAACGGTAATCCTCAAGTTCTACACTGACAATACCGTCAAAATCCTCGTCCTCTAACCGTTGGACCACGCGTAACCAGTCCACAATGCCGTCACCTGGAATCGTATAACGCCACCAATCTTCACCGAAACCGCGAGCACTTTGGAAACTCGGTCCCAAATTCCCGTGCAGATAGAGGGCTTCTTCGTCGAAGGCAGTATCTTTGCCGTGGACGTGTTTGACGTAGGCTGCGAATTCATTCAGTGCGCGGAGATAGTCGATACCGATTCTGACAAGATGCGACGGATCGTAGTTGAGTCCCAAACCCGGAGAGTCACACTCTGCGAACATCGCACGCCACATTTCCGGTGTGCAACCGAGCGCAGGATAATCGGGACCGGGACCCGGCCATCCCTCTACTGCGATCGTTACACCTCTGGACGCAGCAAATTCGGCGATAGGTGGAATCGTCTGCTTCCAAATATCAAAGTTTTTTGCGCGACCGAGGCTGGCATCTTCCGGCACAAAGACGCAGAACATAATGTGGACATCGTTGTCAGCAGCGGCTTCGATAGCATCTGTTGCAGCGGCAGCACCGGCTTTCTGTTTGGATTTTTTCGCACTCAGTAGGTCTCTGGTACCCGGGAGATCCGCGCTGCCGATAGCAAGGCCGGCATCTCTCGCGGTTTGGACAATTTCGGGGGTGACTTCTCCAATATCAACGGCATCAAATCCGTTATCGACACACCACTTGCAGAAATCTGCGAAGGGCAATTGACGGGCTGTGCCGGGAATTCTTAATCCTATCTTCATAGGGTCTCCTGTAATATATTGACTGTTTTCAATTATCGGTTATCACATTTTTTGACGATGGGACTCCTACATGGCACTTCCTAAGAGATGGAGACCGTCAGAAAAACAATCTCTTCATTCCGCGTCTTCTGTGTCATCCGCGCATTCCGCGATTCAGACAGTTGCCGAGATTCAGCTAAAAAAGAGATCAGAATTACCGAATTAAAAAATTAATCTTCATTAAGAACAATCTGCGCGAAGGCCCGATAATCAAAAAAATTAAAATCCCATTAAACCGCAGCAGCGTCGGCAGACGGGCATAGGCCCGTCACTGCTTATGGACTGCCGGAACTTCATCGCCTTCTGATTATTCCACATATCAACGACCTTGTCTGTCTTGATATTGCCGATGATATAGTCGTGGTAATCACGGCAGAGGCTAACATCGCCATTACTATCGATCTCCATTGTCATATAGATGCTGACACACTGATTGTACCCAAAGGTTTGCGCATGATCGGTGTAATAGCGTTGGATTTCGCCTTTTGTGTTGAGTCTCGGCATCATAATCGGCGGGCAACGGCGTTGTTCATTCGAGAGGTTTTCCATCTCTTCAAAGCGATCCAATATTACGCCGTGATCAAAGTCTTTCCACGTGCCGATCCAACCGTAATGCGTTTGCGGTTTGAAACCGAATCGGTTCTCAAACTCTTCCGTGTGTTCTTGCGCGGATTGCGAATCGATCCACCATGTGAGATAGAAGATTTGGGCATCAGCATATTGGCTGGTGAACTTATAGAGATCTACGACCTCATCTATGTTATACATTGTGACGCAGCTCAGCGGAATTATATACGGGAATGCGATATTCCGTTTTTCTTTCTCTGCGCTCAATGTTTCCAGAGCCGCTTTGACATCCTTGAAGTTGTCATAGTTCTCTGATACACCCGGACGTTGCGTGTTGTGAATTTCCTCATTCGGTCCATCAACACTCAGATAGATAATTTTGCAGGTTTCCAAAATATCGTCGGCACGCCTTGCGATATTCGTCGCATTGCTAACGAGTGATATAGGCATACCTTTCTCTTTGATGTAGTGCATCAATTCGATAATACCGGGGTAAAGCATCGGTTCACCGCCCCAGATATACCAAACCGGGGACCAACCTTGATCCACAATCTGGTCAACGAGCGCTTTATAGACTTCGACAGGAACTTCGCGTTGTTTGAGCTCTTTCAGGGATTTTCCGTGAAGGTAACCGTTATCACCCCACTGCCCGCAAGAATGGCAACGGAGGTTACACATATCGGTAATTCGGAGGCTTACCAATTGAATAGCATCGCCTTTGCCGTGTTTCGCACCGAGCGGATGTCGCCAGTTGAAACTTTCTTTGGCGAGTTGATAACGCATCAACTTGCGCGAAGTCCCCCAGTCCTCCGACATGGCGGTGGCAAGTTCATTGACAAGAAATCTTGATGAGATTCGACTTCGTAGTGCCATTAATGCTCCTTTTATGAGTTATCGGTTGTTGGTTATCGGTCATCAGTTAAAGAGGTTTCCTCTAAAAAACTGACTTTTTCAGGAAATCCAGGGAGAGGTGAATTGTTACAAACCTGCCTCTTAACTGAAAACTGACGACTGATCACCGATAACTGATTTAAGATTCCTCTTCTGATTTTACAAGTGTGAGTGCCGCGGAATTCATGCAGTAACGTTTGCCTGTTGGCGGCGGACCGTCATCGAAAACGTGCCCGAGGTGCGCGTCACACCGGCTACAGACGACTTCCGTGCGCGGCATGAAAAATATACTACGATCCGATTGCGTCGCAATAGATTCCGGCGAGATAGATTCCCAAAAACTGGGCCATCCTGTACCTGAATCAAACTTGGTTTCGGAACTAAACAGCGGGCTGCCGCAACAGATGCAGTGATAGGTGCCCGGTTCCTTACAATCGTGGTATTTCCCCGTAAAGGCGCGTTCTGTCCCTTTCTTCCGAGTCACTTTAAATTCTTCTGCTGTGAGTTGTTCTTTCCACTCTCTTTCTGATTTGGTGACTTTTTCTCCATCCATTTTTCCACTCCTCTCATGAATATAAGGCAAAACTCGCTCCTAAAAAGCCTTTATAAATACTATGCCATATTTTCAGAAAAAAGTCAAGAATGTTTCAATTCTTGTGAGCCACTACGCTTTAAGCATTATCTTTTTGTTTCCGTTTGACCGCGCCTAAAACCCGACACTTTGTCGCCGACAGAATTTCATATCGCACTCCACCCCAAGTAATTTTGCGTTGGAAGACAGCATATACGGCGTTAAGACCCGCCAAGAATATCCCGACTGAAGTCACATAGGAGGAGACACTAATTGTCTGTCGTACCTTTGGCATGTCTTGGAGCCAGCGCGGTAGGTTTTTAGAAAAAAGACGATAACTGAGTGCCTCCAGGAAAGGGATAAAGATAACCAGTAGTAATTCTCTCCTGTGAAATAGAAACGGGAGTGAACCCAATATGCAGACACCTTTCGGTAGAGAAACAATGAGACTTGCGAACCATTGCGCCCAGAGTCCCATGTGGAACGTCATAATCACCTGCCGGTTTGTAAATTCAAAAATTTGGTGCCATGTCCGGTTGGCGGTGCGCGTAATCGCTACACAGTCTGGAACAAAATGCACCTTCTGCTTAACATCTCGCATCGCAAGCGTCGTATTCAGATCTTCGATCGTCGCTTCATTCCAGCGTTGAAGGATTTTCGCTTTTTCGAGCATCTCACGTCGGAAGGCGTTAGAACCGCCCCATACCATTGTGAATGGATGATCGCCTTGTACGCTCATCTGGAAGTTCACCCAAATTGATTCTACAAGCGATGCGATATTCCAGGTTTGTGGAAAATAGAACCGCCCACCGACAGTTGTCCCTATATCGGATTTTTGGAGAGGGTTGACAAGCAGCGTTAACCAATTCTCTCGGATAGCGACATCGGCATCCACAAACGCGATAACTTCAATATCGTCTGGAAGTTTTTCGATCGCTGTCAGGAGATTCTGCACCTTTTGGGAACGTGGGAGATTGTTTTCAACGATGTTCGGTGCTAATAGCACGTGGATGTTCGGATGCGGTTCGGCAATTTCACAGAGATGTGGATAAGAGACATCATGTCCCGAATCCGCTTTTTGGTGTGTGACGAAGAAAACTTCATACGCGCCCGCGTAGTCTTGATGCAGAAGCCCTTTCGCATGCGTTTCCGTGTCAGCATCCCATCCGTAATGCGGCGCGATAATTGCTGCCTTGGGGGTGTAGGTCGGCCACTTCGCATTCCGTTCGCGCCGCGCGTAGAAAAAAGATCGGCTAATGATGAGTAATTCAACAATAAAGAAAAAATAGGCAGTTGCGATAATATACGTCTGCATAGCGTTCAACCATTACTCTTCCGAAGTACGGATCAGCTCAAGTGTCGTTTTCAGTTTTGGAATGAGTTCTGCATCGAGCAGAAAAATTAAATTCGGTTCATGTTGGAGCCGCGCATAGAAACGACCAGACGCATCGACCTGGTTTCCAACTTGTAAGGTATAGACTTTCTGATTCCGAAGTTCGACGGTCAGCTGCACATTCGGGTTACTGAAACCTGTGGCAGCATCGGTCGGTGTGGATTTGCTCCCTACGAATGCGGCTGCCATCAAATCATCAAGCGCGTAGATGATGCCGTTCACTGCAGCGTTGTTTGCATCCTCTTGCACCGGCGTGGTAAGCCGCCAGTTGGTTCCAAGACGTTGACACGTGAAAGCAGGTGCTCCAGCCAAGGTTGAGGTCAGTCGAATCGCATCGTCAATATGGAAGTTGAGGACCTGTTTATCTCGTAACCACGCTGTGCCTTGCGCAATCTTATCAATTAAGGTGCGTTTAACGCGACTGACTTGTGGAGACTGCTCCGCTTTGACATAGACAGTGCCGTCCTGCGTATAGGTTCCGATGCTTAAAACGGTTGGCTCTTCTTCACCGCGCTGCGTGAACGCGACCTTAATTGACGGTGTCGCTAATCCGTACGAGGCAAGCCTGCCGGTAGAATCATCAACAAATGCAGCCGCTTCGAGGGAATCTACCCCGAAAAGTAGATCGTCCACCGCCTCAGCATCTGCTTTTATTTTCCCTGTCGGCGTTTGCAATTCCCAGATGTTATCAAAGTTTTTCGTGCAAACGGTTGTTTCTCTATCTTGTTTGATTTCAATGCGAATTGTATCGGTACGTTGAAAGTCAATGACCCGTTTATCGCGCAGATCAAAAACAGATTTATTGAGAAGGTGATAAATACCTTCATCGACAGTGTAGGCGGCATCTTGATAAACGGTAGTCTTGACATAGACGCGTCCCTGTGTTCCCGTCTCCGATCCAACTGAAGCACCGATGTTAACCGCGTAGGTCTTATCTCCGTCTGTGAGTTCTACCTGAATACGTGGATCATCTAAACCGGACTTTTCTAACTTTTCTAATTGTACCTTAGTATCGGCACCATCTGCTTCAAAGGTTGACACTTTTAGCGATCGCAATTCCGAAAGAAGGTCCTCAATGTCTTGGGTATCTGCTTTTGCTTCAAGCGGGTGTCTGACGTGCCATGTCCCGTCTCGTTTTTCACAATTAATGGTGCTTGATTGGGAGGCAGAACCTGCAGCCCTATGTTTAAACTGAATGCTTGAAACCGTTTCCGGATTGAATTTAAGAACCGACCGGTCACGGAGGTCTGTCGGCGATTTCGTCAGGTCGTCAAGTGCACTGGATTCGATGAGAAAGATATGTGTTTCCGACTTTTCCTTCACATAAACGGAGAAGTTAATCGCCTTTTTGCCAATAAGAAAGGTTGCTGTTGGCAAGTCTCCTTCTGTCGAAAGCGAAAGCGTTATACTCGGTGTATCCAGTCCATACTGTGCTAACTCGGTTACTTCAAGTGTCTGCTTGACGCGTTTGTTGAGGATGTCATCTAACATCTGACTGACTTTTTCACTGTCAGCATCCGCCTGAAATGGTCTTGCTAACTGCCAGTTGTCGGTTGTATCTTTTACCAATTTTAGGTCTTGATATGCGGCATCTGCAAACGCGATTTCCACCTGTTGAACCGCATCGCGTGTCACGCCGTAGACCTGATGAATCGGAGGCTTTTCGTTTTCAACTGCCTTATCGGACGGTTCCTGAAAAAACAGATAGTACGCCCCCCCAATGCCCGCGAGAAGTACAATGATGATAAGCGTTGTCCGAAAGTTCACGCGCTCCCTCCTTCGCGGCGTTGCCACCAGACGATTAACCCGGCAAGGAACACAATTAAAGGGATAAGAAAGACAGAGGTCATCTGCACGAGACGGATATCTTGGACAGCCATCTGACGTAAGGCTTGTTGCCTCATATCAATCGGGCGGATGGCGATGAGGTCTTCCTCTAATGTGAGCCAATTGATTGTCGCTAAAAACAGGTCGCGACTTGCGGATCGGAAAAAGAGGTTTGTCGCAAAGTCTGAATCCCCGAAAACAACGATTCGCGTCGGACTTTCTGCCGTTTCAGGCACTGTATTTTCACTTTGAGAACTTGTGGCTGGTGGACGCGGTTCATTTTTCTTTTCAGCTGCGACTGCAATAGATATAGGGCCCGGCATATCTAATCCAGGCGTGTATGCATCTGTATTGAAGGTTTCATCGGGTTTACGTTCCGTTTCCGCCCAGCTCACACCCGTCGGATTCATAGTTTTTGCAAGGCTTTTCACATCCAGTGCAGGTTTTCCTGCGCTATCTGTGGCTTTGCGATTTTCCAGTGGCGTAACGGAACGGGTAAACGGGAACGGCATTTCTACCTGCATAGCAGCGCGAGTGATGTCATGCGGTTCAAAACTTGAGAAAGGCGCTGCAGGTCCCAGCTCGAAAACAGAGCTGACTCTATCAACTACCAAGTCGTTGCCTATGGCTATCCCCCATCTTTTCATCAGTTGAACGAGGCCTTTGTTCACATCTTTTGCGGAAGTTACTGATGGATCGAGCAATAGGAGCAGTTTCCCGTTCTGCGCGAGGTATCTTGACACCAATCCGATTTCGTGGGAAGTCAACGCATTTTTTGGACCGGCAATGACAAGCACCTCACAATCTGCTGGAACGGCGGGTTGCGTCAGAAGTGACAAAGAGGCTGCAACATAATTCTGACTTTCGAGCTCTGCTTTCACTTCGCTATACCCTGCACTGTTGAAATCGTCCAAGGAGCGTTCTTCGTGACCAACAGTAAAATAGATTTTCTTTGTCTTTTTTCGGATGAGTTTGAGGATGGCACTTGTGAATTTCTGCTCTTCAAGTATCGTGACCTTTTCTGGTTTCTGTCCGAGTGTCTCAAAAATGACTGTTCCATCTCTGCGAATATTATACTTCTCTACAAGTTGAATGTCAATGTACGGATTCGCATGGGTGATCGTTAAAAAGTCAGTTTCACGCTGATACAGTTCTAACGTCTCTATCGTGTGTTGTCGGGCTGCCGCCGAAACCGCCCTCTCGCTTATAAATGTGGTTACCTGAATCTCAATGTTAAGAGATTTGAGAATTTTTTGGGTCGGTTCTGAGAGGCTATACAGTCGGTCGCGCGTCAGGTCAGTCCTTTTATCGAACCGCTGGGCAACAATAGCGTTGACGAAGACGGCTATACCGATAACGCCAACGATACTTAGCGCGACATTTGCACCGTAACGCGCTTGACGGCTGGTAAAAAAGTTAACAAAGTCAGCAAATCGCAGTCGTGCAAAAATAACCAATGCAGTCGCGCAGAGGAGTAGCAAAATCCAAAAAACAGTTCTTTCGCCAAAAAGCAGGCTTACCATTGCAGCGAAACCGAAGATTAAGGCGAGGAACCCAAACAGCGGTCCTATAGCGTTTTTGCTCGGCATCTCTTATCTCCATTTGGATGACTCAATGGACTTGAACGTCGCAAACAGGCAGACACCTGTAAAACTCGCATGATAGATAACATCTTTAATCAAAATAACCCCCCGCCCAAAATCGTCATAGTGTTCGAGCAACGACAGATAGCTCAGAAATTTCCCGACAGCTCCGTATTGAGATGAGAGCGAACCGATGACCCATAATGTTATGAGGATACCAAAGCTCGTCAGAGCTGCAACGAGTTGATTTTTACACATTGACGACATGAGTAACCCTAAAGCAAGGAAAGAGGAACCGATAAGGATAACACCAAAATAACCGCTCAAAAGTGCTCCGCTATCCAAGGGGCCAAACCGTTGCACCAAGAGCGGAAAAAAGAGCGTCAAGGCGAGCATTATAAGTAGCAGTGTCCAACTCGCGAGAAATTTGCCGAGGACTACCTGTCCGTCTGTAATCGGTGAAGTGAGGAGGAGTTCAATTGTTCCTGATTTCCGCTCTTCTGCAAAGAGTTTCATCGTCAATACCGGCGTAAAAAAGAGCAAGATGATTGCCATGTTGCCGAAAAGCGTTGACATCACCTGCGCGCCAGTTCCATCTTGTCCGCTTGTAGTAATGAGTATGATGGAGAAAAGAAACCCTAAAATTGCTGTGAAGACAAAGCAGACGAAATAGGCGATCGGTGAAACGAAATAGGTGTAGAGTTCTTTCGCGCAAACTGCAAGAATGTTTCTCATGGATGTTTAGTTATCAGGAATCAGTTGTTAGTGGCGTTACAGAGAACGCTTGGTGAATTGTTTCCGAACCTTTCCGATAAAGAAGGGACCGAGGGATTCGATGTATTTGGTCGTCTGCTCCGTTTGACGCATATCTTGTATCAACCGCGATAACGGATATAATTCGGCACCGACTAAACCGATAACAAATTCGTTATCATTCGTATCTAACCCGAAGCATGCCAATCGGATGTCGCTTGCGTATCCACCCGCGGCGTAACTTCGACCGAGCATCGCGTGTTCACCTAAAATCCGCCCGCGTTCGCGGTGTTCAAGCCGATAAAATTCCGGGTTCCGACGCAACGGATACCAAATCGCCCACGGAAAGTCGGGGTTAAGAGCGTTTTGAAGCGGTCTGTTGAGGAGCCACTCTGCCAAATTCGGTTCTCTACCGCTTGCGTACGTACGACCGATCATCGTCATTGCCGGACGGTATGAGAGTTTGGTATCGTGTTGGAGGCCCGCCAATAGATCTCGTACTTTTGTTGTTAATACCGCTGGGTCTTCCGTAATGAAAAGCATGCCAATCCCTGTTGGATGGTTGAGATCGTCATATAGGACAGCGTTCAAGCTGCTCTTTTCAAGTGTTTCAATGATACGATATGTGTCTGAGCAGCCTCCAAAGACATGGAGTTGGAAGAACAGGCGGCGGTCGCTAACCTGGGGTTCGCCATCAATCGGTGCCCCGATTTCTCGTAGGTCTACCGGTTCTGGTCGTGGCGGTCTCTTTTGTTCGGTGTTCATAATTTTTTATAGTGGCTTTCCGATTTATGGGTGACGGCTATTTCTGCCGATAGCTGACGGTGACGGCTGATGGCTATTCTCAACGCTTTGTGGTATATGATGCGCGAATCCACTCTTCAAGCACCTGATCCGGGTTTTCTACGACTCCTTTTGGAAAGGTGAACACGGTCTGCCCTGTGTTCTGCTTGATAAGGTTCAAACCGTGCTGGTAACTTTCAAGGAGTTGGTCACAGATCTGTTGTACCTCTGTTGTGTCTGCCATTGCACGTTCACAGATAAGCGCAGTGGCTTCGGCATCGAATTGAATCTGTAACTGGTGTTCAGCGTAAAACTGTGCCTCATACCGGCGGATTTGCTCGTGCATCACCGTCCTACGATTGTAATCGGCATCTTCGGTGATGCACTTGAGTTCAACATCTGGCGCATCTACAACCGCGTCCGTGACGACGAATTCACTAACGCCGGTGGAGGGCAGTTCAAATTTATAGTCGCGTAAAACCTTTTCGCAGACTGTCATTAAGGCGCGCGCACCGGTTTTCTGCTCAATCGCTTTTTCAGCGATGCGGCGTAGACCGTTATTGGAAAACAGGACTCTGATCCCATACGCACGGAAAGCGTTTTCATACTGCCGAATAATAGAGCCTTCGGAATGTTTCAGAATGTGGAAAAGGTCGTCTACCGCAAGTTCATTACAAACAACATGCACGGGGAGGCGTCCGATGAACTCAGGTTCAAAGCCGAAGTCGATGAAATCCTTCGGGGTGACATCCTCAAGATACTGTGAGGCATCATCTGTTTGGCTGGCGATTTCAGCGTTGAACCCTATCCGGCTTTGATGCATCCGTTTTTTGATGATCTTCTCCATACCGGTAAACGCACCGCTGATGATAAACAGGATATGGCGTGTATTAATAACCTCTTTGTCAACTTTACCGCTTTTCTGAAATTCCATCGCGGCACGCATCTGAGAGGCGACATCGTTTCCCGCACGTAGATCCACTTCGGTCTCTTCCATCAATTTGAGGAGTCCGATTTGCACACCGCGCCCACTCACATCGCGTCCGATAATATTCGGCGGTGTCGAGATTTTGTCCGCTTCATCGAGGTAGATAATGCCGTATTGTGCCAATTCGAGATTGTCATCGGCTTGTGTTACCAATTCACGGATTAAGTCGTCTACATTCGCACCGACGTAACCCGTCTCACTGAATCGGGTCGCATCCGCTTTGACAAACGGCACCCCGATGAGTTTGGCGATATGTCGGATAAGATAGGTCTTACCAACACCTGTCGGACCGAGCATGACGATATTCTGTTTTGAATAGTCGGTGTCGGCAGCATCGGGATTTTCATGGCATTCTCGCACGTGGTTATAGTGGTCGCAGACAGCGATGGCAAGTGCTTTCTTCGCTTCGTCCTGCTTAATCACGTACCGGTCGAGGTATTGCTTAATCTCCCTCGGTTTGAGATCAAACTTCAAATCGAAGGTCTTTTTCGGTTCGGGGGTCTCCGCTTCTCCTTCAGGGGTCGGTTCGGTAGCGGTCGCGTTCATCACGCGGACAGTGCCACCATATTTCTTTTCCAAATACTCTTGGAATTCCTTCTCAATTTCTTGGGGTGTGGGGATTTTTTTGTTCGTGTTCATCGTTTTATTATTCTGCTCCTGTGAGTTCTCGGCGGACGATTTCTGTACCGGCGACCATTGTTTTCAATTTGGCGGCGGCTGCCCACCGCGCTGTTTGGCTGAAGCCGCAATCCGGTGTAATCGCAAGTTTTTCAGGACGTACATGCTCGAGGGCTTCTCGGAGCAGTGCCGCGACATCCTCTGCTGTTTCTACATAGTAGTTTTTGACATCGATGAGCCCCGCAGCGAGTTCTTTGTCATTTGGAAATTCGCTCCACAATCCGATTTCTGCCATCTCTCGGTTGGCAAATTCCAAAGCAAGTTGATCGAACGCTGCTTCAAGGATATGCGGGAAAAGCGGACGATAGGAACGTTTACCGACTGCCCTGCCGCGGTAGTTTCCGAAACAGATATGCAATCCAATCTTAGCAGAAACACCTTCAACCGTGTGGTTGAACAACTTCACAAATTCCTGCGGTCTATCGGGATAAACAGCGTAAGAGGGTTCATCTAATTGGATAAACTCCGCACCTGCTGCCACAAGCTGTCGAAGTTCTGTATTGATAATCTCCGCACAAGCATAAGCAACTTCAAGGCGTTCTTTGTAGATACCACCTGTCTGGATGCGTCCTGAGAGTGTAAACGGACCTGGGCATGTTACTTTGAGCGGTTTCGTCGTTTCGTTTTTCGCAAACGCAAATTCTGGGAGGATACCGAGGCCATCGGGGGCTGCAAGCGGAACCGATGGCAGCCATTTACCGCGTTGATCATGTCCATCGGGACCCTGTGTTCTCGGCGCGGGGAGTTGCTCTAACCCAGGGAACCGTTCATAAAAACCGAGCACGAAGTCCTGTCGGCGCATCTCACCTTCTGTGACAATATCAACGCCAGCGCGTTCTTGGTCAGCGATGGCGGTTCGGACTGCGTCGTCAAGGGTTTCGTTGATGTCGGTTTCACCGAGTTCTCCACGTCCGATTGCCTCAAGTGTCACGCACAGCCAACTCGGTGGTGCGTAACTTCCGATCGTACTTGTAGGTATCAATATGTCTGTCTCTTTCATATACTCCCTCTGTCTTTTTTATTATTTAGTCCCCGACATTTGCGTAGAAAAACGGCGGCATTGTCAAAGCAACGACATCATCATCACCGGAGATTTCGCGTGCCATCGCGAGCGCGTCGTCTAAGTTCTTTGCCCAATCAACCCCCAATCGCTGTGCAACCCTCGGCTCCTTCGGCCCCACAAGGATGACTTTAGATAGGTATTTCAGCGGATACGTCGCCCAATACCAGACCGTGAACGGATGGAAACCGTGATGCGCGAATTTGTTTCGATAGCAGTCGATGAGATACTCATCCTTCGCGTATTTCTCCTGAAACTTCTGCTGCATCTCAAACGGTTCTGTCGTATCAGCAAGCACCTCATCGTAAAACATCTTATACGCCACGTGATACTCTTCGTGGAAGATCTCATACGTCGGGTTCATGATGATCACAACGCCACCCTTTTTGATGATCGGTTTGTTATAGAACCAGTTAAAGACGTACCCCAAAATGTCGCTGACCACCAACACAGGATTGATACGCGCATCCACGGCGTACGGACTCATATCGGGGAGTCCAAACACCAGTGTACTAAACTGACGCGGGATGTCTATTGCCAACTGATCCTTCATTGACTCCAATGTTCTCGCGTGAACGGCATCGATGTCGCCTGCGTTGATCTGTATCGGTTCGTAGTCCGTTCGGACGCTTTTGAGAATATTGTAGCGTACGGATTCTGGCAAAAGCGATAAGGTCGCCGGTGTGAAGGTTTTAATAACCTTTTCGGCGATGTTGCAGTCACTGTTCGGCTTTCCGACGTAGCGGAGGTGGAAGGGGTAGATTGCACCATTCATCGCTGCTTCAAGCACTAAGATGGGGGTCTCTTTCTGAATAAGACGACTCATCCGCTCAATACAAGCGTGCATGTGTGAACCTTCGGGTTGCATCACGTGCGGACTCTCTGCTGTCATGTGTGGTGAGTGGTGTGGCGCGATGGAGTTATACGTGCCGAGACCCACGGCGACGGATTTGTGTCCACCGTTAAGCGGAATCTGTATCATATCGACGTAAATCACAAGATCGGCTTCGAGTACTGCTTTATCGGTCTCAACGATTTCGTCTTTTTCTGTGTGTCCTACCTCAACAATCTGGTCGGCATCTTCTGCATCGAAGTTTCGGAGTTGGTGCGGATAGAACTCGTCCATGATGTCTTTGCCGAGCATATAAGCGAGTTCGTGTTCTTTCATCTTACGGTGCAGCGCGACAGCACAAATCAGTTCGATATTCTTTTTCTCCACACCGTACCCGTAGAGCATCTTCAGGAGCGTCTCAATCATAATCTGCCGCATATCCGGCTTTTTTGTGGCTGGAAAGGGTTGGCAGTTATCGTCGAACAGGATAAGGACCTTTGCGTTGCCGTTGACGAGTTCGCGCAGCGGTGGCATCTCAAGTGGGTTTTCAAAGGCGTGTTGCGTGTGTTCACTCAGTGCTGCGCGCTTAATTCCCGGCAGAGGCGGCTTGGCATAATAAACCTCTGAATTATCCGGCAGTTTCGCATTGATAAGATGGTTTCCAAAGTAGGTGAAATATTTCATTTAAACGGGGTAACTCGCTTCATGAGACGATTTCAATTGATGTCCTAACGACTTTGCAATCACCTATCTATTTTAGCATAATTTATGCGGATGTGCAAATTTATTTATCTTGTAGAGGTGTTCA
The DNA here is from genome assembly GCA_028818705.1 of Candidatus Poribacteria bacterium. Classification (GTDB taxonomy): domain Bacteria; phylum Poribacteria; class WGA-4E; order WGA-4E; family WGA-3G; genus WGA-3G. Next base: position 8,268 of record JAPPNJ010000038.1, on the reverse strand, counting down.
CAGAAAAAACAAATTATCAGTAAGGATAGCAAGTTTCGTGCCAGTTTAAGTTTCATTCTCATTGATTTTCTTAACAAAAATTGCCCTAAACAGTGCAAGTCTCAAAACAGATTGCACCAAATAGGGCAATTTCAAATCTTCCATGTTTGGCAGGGTTTTAACGGATATGATGTCCGGCTCGTAAATGGAGGGTTCTCAAAGTTCCTACCATCACTGCCTTGTGTTTTTCGTAGTACTCTCAATCGTTATACGATTCTTGCTCTTTTGTCGCCCCATTTTGCATTGACTGAAGGGGCACAAAGATGGTCACGATTGTATTCCAAAGCCACCACTGCATCGTAGTGTTTTCCCTCTTTTAACTCAAGTATTTTTTCATTATAGTAGTCAATTACGCGATCATATACATCTTCTGCAGTCAAACCGTCAGCAAACGCCCGATCAATTTCAGAATCACAATCAAAAAAAGCATCGGAAATATACATAGGTACAATGAAGTCTTCATCGTATCCAAAGTAGGCAAGGCATCCATTATTGACAAAGTCTGTCCCGAGTTCAGCAGCGGTTTGACAGGAAAAAAAATGAGCCACCTTGTTGTTTAACTCTTTAGCTTGATATTTGCCGATATCAAAAATGGGGTTGCAATACTCGCCCATATAGGTTGTATAGACACCGTGCCCGACACCGGTCATATAGACGATGTCGTCTCGACATGCTTCCGGTTGAACGTAGACTCGACGCGCGGATTTGCCCTGACAACGTACCACTTCAAACCCTTTGGATTCCAAGTAAGGATAAACATGCCTATTTCGATAGACATAAGATGCTTGTGTAATTTCATCGTAGCTGGAATCAATAGCAAGAATTTTCAAATTAAGTCCCGATTCAATACGTCATCTTATGTCTGAGATAACGTTCTTATTTTCCCAATTAGAGAGTTCCTTCGCGGGCACGTTCAATCAAGAGCACTATCATGCGCTGTTCAACCTCAATGAGCGTACACCCTATACGTGTTCGCGCCCGGACCTCGTTAATAGCACGCTTCTTACTGAATACTCCCAGTCCCAAGATACCTACGTCAAACACAGGGCGTTGTCGAATGCGTTCCGCAACTAATTCCGACTGTTGCTCACGGGACAATTGAGCAAATGAAAACCTTGCCGGTTCGTCGTTTATCACTTCGCGTAAAGAAAGCCATTGTCCGTCGGGAGCCATAGCCACCGGACGACTCCAATGGTCTTCGCGAGTTATAGTTGTGTTATTCGCCATGAGTGATCTCCTTAAAAAGGACTCAAATTTTTTAGAGAAGTTAATGCCTAAATATCAGAAAAAAATCGTCGGACAAACTTATGTATAGCGACTCAATACAAAGTATCAGCCTTAATATTATTCTTTTTTGCATTGCCAGATGGGTGAACTATGTAGGCATTATACAATAAAAACAAGTAAAAGTCAACAAAATCCGCATGTGAAACGTGGTCTGATAAGACGCACTCTGTATCAACCGGGGAGTAGCCGATAGCCGATCCCCGTCATAAGTCCAACAATGATCCAGATGCCACCGATAAAACATTCCCCCAACACAACCCCTAAAATAAGCGGGCGAAGTTTACGGTAATAGGCAACACCACCGAACTTGAGCGTGGTATATTTAAGAAACCAACCGATGAAAAACGATCCCCAGAAGCAGTAAGTCGCATAACTCGTCATCATGAGCGAACCGATCGGGTGCAGTTTCCACCAGAGGTAGTGGTGCCGCATCCAGAGCATTCCGAACATCGTGGCACCCCCGAAAATAAACGAACCGAGCCGTTCCAATTCAATGCCAGTCGGATGTTGGAGGATACTCGTGAGGCGGTTAAATGGGGAAGTTGTGGAGATCATATAGGTCCAGTGTTGTAGGTTCACTGCACCGTGTGTATAAGCGAGGTCTATGGATGAATAGTAGGAGACACCCATCGCTAAAACAATCGCAATACCCATCGCAAGTAAAAACGGACGTTGTTTGAGACGGAGCGGTTCCGCAAGCTTGAAATTGTTCATCACACTCGGCATCAAGATCTCCCGCATATCGAACATCAAGACCCGTTCATAAGCGACCAAGGTCCAACTCGGTGCGTTCACACGCCCACTGCCGAATAGCGTAATCAGATATTCACCCGGCAGGAAAGAGTAAAGAATAAACATCAAACCGCCGTTGGTCACCATCCATGTCCCGACTGTTGTGATGGCGAGGAAGATGCCGAGGATAAAAAACGCGACCCATACGCTCATCCCCGCCAGACCACATATCAGCGTGAGCAGTAAAATACCGCCGATCATGCCGCCGACTGCCCAGACGTAAGGTAAGGGTTCGTTTGTATCGTTGCTTGCTTGTTTCCCAAAGAGCGTAGCGAATGCGCGTCCGAAATGACGTTTACCGATAAACAGAATAAAGCCGATAAAGACTAACAGCGCGCCCATCTGTTGGTTTTGATGGAAGTCCCACTGATTTACTTTAGAACCTGTTGCATAGATAAGCACCGTCTCCATTTTTCCGAGGAGGAAAAAGAACCAGAAACTAAACGAAATTTCGAGCGTGAGCAGATAGACAATAGCGACGACTGAAGGGTAAATAAACAGGTTCACGGAGGGCCACCAGTTCAGAGCAGATAGCGGTTTTTCGGTGAAGAATATGGAGATCGGAAAATAGACAGATGGACTCGGAATCGCTGGAAAGTAGAGGTGTAATCCTTTTAACCCGTGCAATATAACAGGTATCGCAAAACCGCACCACATCAGTGGCGATTTAAAAAATCTGTTCAGGAGGGCACTGCCTGACGCGGGGCGAAACATCTCCATCGGCAATTGAACCAGTGGGAAGGTGAAGCGTTCATGTTCTACCCACTGTTTTCGGAGGATAACCGTCCAGCAGATGGTGACGAAATAGAAGATCAGGACAAAGGCACTCCAGCCCAGAATCGGTTTCACCCATGCTTTCCACGGGATTGCGTCGCCCTCTGGTAATTGTTCATAGAAATAGAAAACGGCTTTCGGATCTTTCACGACCATCCAGTCTGGAAGATGCTGATGAAAGAGCGTGATCCACTCGTTTTCGGGTGTCGCGAAGTAGAACGGACTCACAGCGAGAGGAACGAGGTAGCGCATCAGTCCTGAGGATGGAATACCCGATGCGACCAGCATCATCCCCCAGATGATAAGGAGTTCACTGCCTTGCAATTCGGTGTTGGGCTTCAGTCTCTTGAGCAGTGTATTGATACCGAGTACGAAGACCAGCATGACGAAGACGACGGCGATCGGCAGATGGTTCCCTGCCAGATAGGTGCCGCCGACGTGAAAATCGTTATACGGAGTGGCGAGACATTGGCATATCACCGCCACCATCCCGATGATTACACTCCGCACCGTGATACCGCTGTAAGCAAGATGGTTGGTTTGCGGGAAGTGGGAGGTCGCGGAAGGTGTCATACAATTTTATTCGGGTTTATAGCCAAAATGGTATTGCACCGTCAAGCGTTTTAGGCTTTAACCCTTTTACAGCCATAGAAGATATTTTATCGGCATAGTGAGTAGTAACAGGTAGGCGTGGCTGGCGGAGAGATCCATAATGGAGCAAAGTTAAAGACAAAACAGAGTGCAGGGCATGTTTTAGTGAAAAGGGCGGATAGGTCCGAACGCGAATCGGTTGTGGGGTTGCTCTGAAGCCTGCAGGGAATTCTGATGAAACTAACAATGCTTCCGTTTCACTCAGTTTAAGTATACTTCCCTTTGGTGCTTTGACAATTTTCCCATTTTGACTTGCATAAAGACGAGGAGTTCCGCTTTTAATGACTTCAACGAAATAAAACGTAGCACCGATTTGATTTCCCCATTCTGTTAGAGCCTCTCTTTCCGATTCCGGTAAAATTCCATCGCGGTGAATAAGAATTTTTTTCTCTGTGAATTCCTTTTGCGGGAATATATTACGTAAAATTCGCGGTGGAATTGTTTCCCCTTCTAGCATTGTTTCCCGTATATTATATCGCATCAATTCACCGTTTGCAAAGTAGATTCTGGCCATTCCAGCAGAATTGATAGTTCCTGGCAGGTTGCGTTTTTTCTGACGAGCTACATCAAGCCCAACAACTAAATCCGCATAGGTTATTGGATCCGCTAAAACATAGGGCAGATTACCTGTTTTAGCAAGTATTCCTAAAACAACGTTCCCGATGATATGATAATTGTCGACGTTGTGAGGTTGGATAACTTGACTTTGTAAATCTCTTTCTAAAGTTAGTTGCTTAAAATCATCATAAGGAGTCCAATCATCTGTATCAAAACTAGGAGTCGGGATGATTCCTAAAATAATGTCCGGATCCTTTTCGGCTATTTTCTCAATAGCAGATTCGATAAATTCTCGTGAAGTGCTAGAACTCTCTTGTTTTGTCGCCTGTATCAACTCGTATCCCAATTGTTTGTCAAGTTCATTCCTCAAATGTTTTCTGAGCTGGTCCAATGATGTTTGTGGCGAAGCATTTAGAATAGCGATGCGTATTTGCTTGTTGGGCGCGGATTTGTATAAACCAAATTCTTTTAGAGAATGCAAAACTGCATTTGGGGTAGTGATTTTATCGCTGCCAATTCGCAGTTTAGGATTATAACCAATATCATCTGTGTTGAGAAACAAATGCTTATACTTATTTTCTGCATAAGCTGAATCGACTAGACTGCTTTCTTGAATTATTGAAGCTACTGATGTGATGTACTTCACACGTTGTGCAGCCTCAATTTGTAGTTTCTCGTTAATTTTGAAACGAGCATAATCTGCGTTGTGAATTTTAATCTTTAGGGCACTAACGACATAATCGTATTTCCCTGCCACTTTAACAACTAACTCATCGTTGGGTGCCTGTTCAATCAAGTGCTTCATCTCAATAGGTGGTTTAAACGCTAACAATCGGTCGCGCGTATCGTTTTCGCCAAGTCGGCCAACAATTCCTGTGATTGGCATTGATGTTTGAAAAGGTTTGGTCTTGTCTGTGACGTTCAAACCTTTTAATCGGTCGGTGTGTGTGTCAGCTGCAAGATAGGTTTTCAAATCAATTTTTGACTCTAGTTCTGAAGTAATAGAGACAGATACTGCTGGATGGTTGTCAATCACCCAACCGCGTAACCGACTTTTGAGGTTTACATAATGTGTTTTCGCTTCTCGCCTATGTTTGGCTAATGCCTTGTCAATCGTTTGCGAAAAATCATCTTGCAGAGAGCGGGCTACGAAGTTAGCAACTCCTTGAGTTGAGGCTGTATCATTACGGAAGACTTCTATGTTCTCTAATGATCGAAGGACATTTTCTTCATCAGAGGTCTCCCATATTTCCTGAAGGATTTGCTTTATGGCAGGTTCGTCTTGGGGGGAATCGGTAATAACATATTCCTTTTCTTTATCCCATTTCCAATGCCCTCCGAACTTGGTTTGCAAGCGATAACACACTTTTCCGCCGATTTCATCTAACGCGATAGCCCCACTAACTTTTAGTTGGTACAAGGTCAGGTTTGGAAGTGCTTCTAGCTGAACTGGGAAAATTTCTGTAAATATTGTTAATTCATTAGCCATACTGTTGGTTACTTCTCCTGTTCTGAATTGAGTTTTTAGGGTAGCGTGTCCTTCAACACCATATCAATTCAAACATATATATACTCAACTTTGCAAGTCAAATACGGTTTTGATTATGGCGATTCCTTTCCCAGATAATGAGGGGCTCGCTGCCTTGCAATTCGGTTTTGTAAAGGAGGCTGGACTTCTTCTAATTCACACCAGATATTAGACATCAGAGCCGATGTGCTGAGATATCTCGCTGCTTTCTTTAGTGATCCGAATAAGAAACCGTAGAGCCTCGTTGACAGATGTAGCGTCTGGAAATACGTCAGCAACATCAGGTTCCAGTTGGACAATAAATCTGCCAAACTGTTTGCGTTCAGCTCCCATTTTTCTCACTTGCAAACTTTTTAAATCATATTCTGGTCGAAGTTCATCTTGGATTGTTGTCTTGTCTTTCTTCATACAGTTCTTTCTCCTTACGCGTTGCTTTTCTGGCACTAATTAAACGAATTGCATCACCACGCTCCGTATATGATACGATTAATACGCGGTTTTGTGCTGATTGTCCAACAATGATATACCTATGTTCGTCATAAGAATGGTCTGGATCGTAAAAATCAACATAGAGAGTATCATCAAAAACAGTACTCGCCTCATCAAATGACACGCCATGTTTTGACAGGTTATGTGCTGCTTTATTTTTATCCCACTCAAACTCCATTGCAATTAGTTCCGTAAGTCAAATACAGTTTTCACTGTGGCAGTTTTCCCGGTATTCAAGGCAGTCTGTATCGCACGCCTATAATCTCGCAGTGGAAACCGCCTGATCACCAACGGACGCAATTGTGATCCCATTTCTTCGAGGAGCCGCATGCCGAGGGCAAAGGTATGCGCCTGTTCACCGTTGTGCATTTCGATCCCATACGTATACGCACCTGCGACTTTCAACTGTTTATACCAAACTGAGACCCAGTCGATGTTTTTCGGGATCCCCGGCATACCGAGCAAAATGACGTCGCCGTTGGCGTGTGTGAAACGGAGCGCGTCGTCTATGGTGACACTGGAGCCGATGCAATCAAAGGTTATATCTACACCCCCGATTAATACCTGTTGTCCCAACTCTGGTTGATACGATTCTGAGCCTGTGAGTTCACAGAATGCTGTATACCGACCGCTATTCGGTAATATTACCTCATTTGCACCGAGGTCAAGTGCCAATTGCTGTTGGTGTGGATACTTCGCGAAGATGAGAATTCGGTTTTGGTAACCGAGCACCCGAAGGGCTGCGACGGTAAGGAGTCCGATCGTCCCGCCGCCTATGACACAAATGTTGTCTGCTGTGCTGTATGCTGACTTCAAAACGCCGTGGATCGCGCAGGCAAAAGGTTCAAGTAGCACCGCAATTTCGTCTGAAATGTCATCCGGGACGAGATGGAGTTGTGATTGGTGCGCGACGACGTACCGACTCCAGCCACCGCCTGTATCGCGACAATAGCCGGTCTGAACGCCTTCGGAGATATCGCCTTTTGTGATATTTTCGCAATTAGCGAAGTGTAAGTTTTGGCATTGATAGCACGGCGGCGAAATCCCGCGCACCGGACAGGAAAGTGCAGGTTCAATCACCACCCTGGCACCAATCGAGAAACCTTCCACCGCATCACCAATCTCCGCGATTTCACCGACAATCTCGTGTCCTAACACAAAAGGTGTCGAGGTGAACGGCGAGAAATACGGGCTTCCTTTTGCCGTGATCGTCGCTAAATCGGAACCACAAATCCCGCTGAGCCGAGTCTTGACCTTGACCCATTCCGGAGTTGGCAGCTCTGGCTCCGGGATATCAACGAGATGTACGCAGGAGAACGGCGACGTGTAGAGACCCCGCCACCGTTTGCCAAGGTAACGCATCGCGAGATAACGTGGGATGCTTTTGTGATATTGAATGGCTTCCACTATGATAGTTCTCTGTTGTCAGTTGTCAGTTGTCAGTTGCCGGTAACTACTTCATTACCGTTGTCAAATTTGACGCGTTTGTAGACTTGCCGTAAAGGTAGTTCACACTGGTTAGATAGCAGTGGCACGACATCCGCAAGTGTCCGAAATTCTGTCGGTACCCATTTGGGTTCATCGCGGCGATACCGCAGCACCTGCACTTTATCTTGTGAAATCAGAATGTATTCTTGTAAAGAATCTATTTGACGATAGTGTGTGAATTTTTCGTCTCTGTCATACATTTCAGTGGAAGCTGAAAGTACCTCTACAATAAGCGTTGGGTTCAGGAGTGTGTCAAAGACGTTATCCTCGGCCCGTGGTTCACCACATACAACGACAATATCTGGGTAAAAGTAGGATTCTGTCTGGTCAACTTTCACGCGTAGATCACCGGTCGAAGCGATTTGACATTCCGTATCCATCAATTGGTTGTTAAGGTGAATCGCCGTGTCAAACGTGATGAAATTATGTGCAAAACTGGCACCTGCCATCGCGAGGGGCTCTCCGTTCACATATTCATTTTTTGTAATTGCCTTACGTTCCAAGTCAACGTACGCTTCGGGCGTTAAGTAAGTCGGTGCTGCGATAGGTGCCATCTGAATGCCTCCTTCTCCGGCATTTTCGTTTAAGTGTTTAGGCACAATTATAACGAAACTGACATTTCTCAAATCTATCAAGGATGTAGTAAACATCACGAGATCATA
>JAPPNJ010000043.1 GCA_028818705.1 Candidatus Poribacteria bacterium | reverse complement strand
TATAACTTTAGGATATTTACCCTATTTAATCAATCAATTTTGGCGAAGGTATTGCTATAAAGAATAATCGGGCCCGCTTTGAAAGACGGGCGAGGGACCTCGCCCCTACGAGAAGCACGAAATCTTATTTTTACCAAACTCACGTTTTAACATAACACTTTTACACAATATCTGCGCAATTTCATAGGGAATAAGAAAAAACCAATTATAGTAAAATATAAAAATAAGTTTACACTTTTCGCTCGTAGGGGTTGGGTGACCCAACCCCTACGGTTTCTCCAGTGTGCAAATAATTACGGGTTCTACTATAAGGTTTACATCAGTGTAAATGTGTAGTGTTCCATTAACCTCAGTTTATTTTTAGAACCTTACGAAACCCATCTGTATCATAATATTCACAGGCAAAAATCTCAGGATCTTTTGTTGGTATTAGAACTCGCCCACATTCAACCGCAATTGATACAGGGACTGCCGGTAAAATAAAGACTTTACAACGGTGTCCATGTGCGGCTTGCACTTGATTCAGTAATTTCCTATATTCATAACTGAAATGCTCAAGCTGCTTAGCGTTTCTCAAAAAATGCGGGGAAGGATTCACGATAGTGATTTCATAAACACTAAAAATATTGTCAACGAAATTAGCATATTTGTCCTCACCGATTGTGTCACTTAGTGCTAATATGATTGCGACCTTTTCACTGTTTTCCACTACCTTAATGGTGTTCACGATGTAAGCGGTTTGCGTCTCCGGTTCTTCTGCTTGCCATGACCATGTTTGACTTGTATCCTTGATGTTTCTGTGACTTTGGTATAAATCTGCCGGTATGGTATCCCCGATACATTTGCCCAGAAACATAAGCAGCGGCATAGGTCCGATAGCGAATACAGAGAAATGCTTGATTTTCCGATCGTCTATTCCTTCCTCAACACGTGTTTTGATTTTTCTTTCAATAATTCTCGCGTAAGTGCTCCATTCAGCTTTATTGCTATGCCGATCAAAATCAGGTATTTCAATCTTAATCCCTTCATCAACTGGATATTTCGGGAACATTGCATTGCGATAAGCCTCGTGGTTAATTCGAGGCATCCTGTCTTTAATTTTTACTGTGAATAGCACAACCGTTGACTTATGAATCTCCTCTGGATAATTTGTTTGAATCTCAATTCTTTTCTCGTGCTCTTGTTTCCACCGGCGGAGTAACTCTGAAGAATACTTATTAGGATCGCGATCAATTTCTATGTGGCATCGTGGACATAAGAGCATGAGGTTGGAATAATCAATTCGCAAATCCACTGACTCTTCGCTTCCTCGCGGTCCATCCTCGCTCGCTGCAATAATATGAGCCACCTCTCCGAAGTTTCCGTCACTTAGCGTCAAATTATTCCGCCAGACAGGTTCGTTGCATCCTTGGAATTCGCACCGTCCGGCTGCTTTAACCCATAATTTCAAGCGAGTATGCTCTGGTATAGTTCTACGGTTAATCTTGGATTCTGATCTTGTTTTACGATTCATAAATCTGATTCCTTCCGTACTATTGCGGTAGCGGGAAATCGTTTCCGAAAGCACGTCTCAAAGCACTACATGTTAAAAAAGCATTTGGGGCCTCTTCTGCATTCCGTAAATGAACAGAGACGAGTCCTGCAAGCTTAGTCTTGAAATTTTGCATCTGTTTGTTACTCATTTTCTCAAATAGGTCATTTTTTGGTGGAATAGGCAAACGAACACCGATCTGGCTCCCAAAACCGAATTGATTAAGGATTGCCCCAGCCAGATTTTTGAGTGCCGTTAAATCGTCATAATAATGTTTGCGATCAGCAATATTGTAACGAGTCCCCACCTGAAACCAATTTAGAGCACAAGCAGTGATCGCAATTCCGGTTGGCCGTTCGTTCCCATTCGCAGAGAAATTAACGTCTTTCCACCTTTTCAGAAAACGTATAACTCGTCTGAATTGTTCCCGGTGCCCATCTTGATTCTGGAATTTTCTCTGAAAATCATCTATGAGACCGTGTGGATCGGCAGGTTCCCATATTTGGTTCTCTGGTGCTGACCCCAGGAAGCCTTTCGCCAAATAGGTTTGGTTGTTCCAATTATAGGTATTTCCTGAATAGATTGCCAAGTCAACGTGATAAATTCCCTCACCTGCCCGATGGTACTGAACTCTCACGCAGGGACGTTTGTATTCCACTTTTCGATTTCCGGTATCTAATGCCTCATAAACCCATTGCTTGACATCAACAGGGGAATAGTCATTTTTTGATAGATGAAAATTCAATCCGACATCAATATCATACCAATTCTGATTGAATATTTTTCATAAATGTGTTATTCTATGCTCTATATTTTTTGGAGGTATAAAATAGCGATGAATAAAAAAGTGCCAGAAATTACCGAAAGTGTAGAAGACTTGAAATCTCTCTTACGAGATGCGAAAAAGAAGCATGAAATCCAGCGTCTCAACGCTCTGTATCTCTTGAAAAGTGGAATGGCGAAAAACCGGACACAAGTTGCTGATCTTCTCGGGGTTCACCGCCTGAGTGTCGGCACTTGGTTGCGTGCTTACGAGACCGGGGGACTTCAGAAACTCCTTGAACGCGGCTATGCCCCAGGATACAAGCCGATCCTCACCGAAGAACAGCAAGCCATTTTGCGTGAAGACCTTCAGAAACCTGAAGGTTTTTCGAGTTATGGGCAAATCCAAACGTATATCGCTGACACCTTTGGCATCAAGATGAACTACAAAACCGTCTATGCGATGGTTCATGATAAATGGGGTGCGAAACTCAAAGTGCCTCGTCCGAGTCATGTAAAAAAAAACACAATAGAGTCGGCGGTTTTCCGCTGTGAGTTTAGCCAGCACCTCGCTGATGCGATGGCTGGAAAGCGTTCTGCTTCTCAAAGCGTGCGTGTTTTTAGTCAAGATGAGACGCGATATGGTCTTTTGTCTTCGACCCGGAGACGTATCACCCAACGAGGTATCAAACCTGTCGCAGAGATAGATTACCGGTATGAATCGGTTTATCTCTATGGTGCGGTTGAACCCCTGACAGGTGAGAGATTTTTCTTAGAGTTCTCACACTTGACATCAGATTGTTTTCAATGTTTCATCAACGAGTTTTCCCAAGCGTTTGGAGAGAGTCTAAATCTACTTGTGCTTGATAATGGGCGTTTTCATCACGCCAAATCACTTGAGATTCCTGAGAACGTCGTCTTGCTTTTCTTACCGGCTTATAGCCCGGAGTTGAACCCGATTGAGCGCCTTTGGCAAGGAGGGTTTTCGGTAAATTGATGAGATAGAGGACCCTCATACCCATTTTATCTCC
>JAPPNJ010000021.1 GCA_028818705.1 Candidatus Poribacteria bacterium | reverse complement strand
GCATCGGATTCCGTGTCTGGAAAGCGACGACGGTGTCCCATCCGCGCGCAGCGATGTCTTCACGAATCTCAACCGCTGTCCGGAACGTGTCGGGGAAGTCCTCTCGGAAGTAGGAGTAGTTCAGTACCTCGATCGGACCTGAAAGGACATTGTCTCCGACATTTGCAAAAGCCGGGACACCCGGGTGCTCAGGGTCAGTCGTTCCAAAGGTCTTTTCAATAAGAAGTTGTTTCTGTTCTGTTGAAAGTGTTTCAATTGCCGAAACCTTCATAACAGCGATCGGCGGATTGCCGTCAACGTTCGGATCGCGAAGCGCAATTCTGTCGGCATTTTTCACCGCATCGGTGAGTTGTTCCGATGGAACAATATTCATGATAGGAACGGGCCAGAAGAGTCCGTTTGACAGTTTCATATCTGTAGCAACACTCGTCGCTTCAGCGATGTTCATGTAGCCCGTCAGTGGTGTGAAGTAACCTGACGCAAGCATCACGGCTGATGCAGCAGCACCTGAGGAAAGCAACACAGACGGAAGCTGCTCCGCTTCTTTGGTCAGTTCAGCACGTTCTGCATCATCCGAAACGTAAAGCGGTTTTAAGGTTTCGGCACCATGTGGTTTAATCATCTGTTTTCTAACGTCTCCTTGTGCATTTTTCTCCATTTCAAAAATGGAAAGTCTATTATTAATTGTAAGGTTTTTGGTAAGAATACAGTCAATTGTTTTATTTTACAAAAAACCCATTCTTAATCACAGGCACGGTTTTGGACAGAAAGCCGAAGCCATCCCAACCGTTGCTGGGAAGAGGAGACAAAACCGAGCAACCTTAATAGTTTAAAAAATTTGTTCGACTGTACAGCCGTTCCAAATCCAAAAATGGTACTTGTTTTCCCAGTCATTTTCGAGGCGCACCCGATCTTTGGGCGTAAAAATAACTTGGGTGAGGTACCCCTCCGTGACTTCTACTGTATAGGTATGTTCACGTGCATCAGTTCTACCCTGCACGATGAGGTCGCTGAGGATTTGTGTGCCATTGGCTATCATATTGACTGTATGTGTTCCCGCTTCTCCTGCCCAGAAAGTATTGGTCACGCGATAAGTGCCGTTGGGTAGATCAATTTTGAAAGCAGCATCCCGCTGACCCCAAACAGCGTCCCGAGCCAATTGTGGCCACCAACGGGGCATAAGCACCCCACGCCCGATCCCTTTTTTTTGGTCCTCTTGTGTAGAGATATCGACAGCATAATCGAATGAGATTTCCTTACTTTGATAAGCTTCATGCGGCGAGCGTGTGTCCCATCCGAATTTACCGCTCTCATATTCCGTATTGGGTCCAATCGCGTGGTGGTCTGGTGCTGTTTCGCTGCCGTACGGTTGCATATCAAAACGAATTATCAAACGACCAGTTTCTGTTTTATCCCACAATTCAAGTACTGGTGCAGGAGCGCGCTTTTTTCTATAGACTTGGAGATGTTTCGTTTCGTGGATAATTTCATGATCGGCGGTATATGCCCGAAATTCAGGCGTATCAGGTGGATACCACGCAATAACGTAATCTACAGGTGCTTTATGGTACCACAAATCGAGATAATTCTCCGGTGCGTTCTCGGCGTTGCGGTTTACAGGGAAGTAATTGAATTCGGCTTCGTAATTTGACAGATGCGCCACATCATCTGCGTAGACACCGTAGAGTGCCGTATGATGGACATAAGGTGTAACGTATTCAACCTTCCCTAACGCCTCGGATTTGTGCCAACCGCCTTCTTCCGTCCGAATCTGATACGTTGTGTGAGGTTCTATCAAGTGTGTTCCTGATACCAGCTCTGCAATCTCCGGAGCAATACGCGCATGGTCGTGGGCAGTCCTACCAAAGTGGAGTAGGCTAAAAATGATGAGGCACGCTGCAATAACATGACGAAACGGTCTGCCCATATCTGGAATTAACCATGCTCCCAACAGCAACAGAATATAGAGATGAATCCTATCGTTGATCCAACCGCCAGGTCCATAACTCCAAGGTGCCCTGACGAACATATAAGTAAATAGAAGTGCGATTAGCAAAAAGGCATCTGTCCGTTTCACCCACTCTTTTCGTTGAATTCGATAACCGATAGAGATAATAGCTGCGATACCCAACACAGCGAGGAGAAAATAGTTAACCGTAACATGCCAATCGGTAAAATAGACGATTGATTTAACACCCCAAAAATATTCCCAAACCCATTCTGCCCCTCGATGCTTTCCTTGTGTATGTTGTTTCACGCTCTGTAAATAGTAGTCTATCAAGACAAAATACATCGGCACCATATAAAGGAGAAAGCGGAAGACAGGCTTGAGGGATACGACAAACTTTTGTAGCATCGCACTAAAGCCTTCAGTACGCGTTCGCCACGCTGCAGCTATCGCTGGGGTGCCCCACATACTGCTTCCCGCCACAGTGATACCTAACACCACGAGACCATAAGAAGCGATGTGCGATAGATAGGTCAGCAGTAGCAACACATAGAGCCAAGATAGGTGTCTTACTTGCATGTCGTCTTTGTGTTTCCACCAGAACCCGAAACTAAAAAAGAAAAACGAGATACTTAACTGGAAGTTGTAAAATCCCATGTAGAGAAGGTAGTTGTAAGTGAAAGGGAAACCGAGCCAGGCATACACATACTGTCCTTTCTGGCCCCTATGGACAGCATTGAGGAAATAGAAGAAAGCAAACGGCACCATTCCTATCGCAATTGTCAAAAAAACCTTTTCCGACATAACAGGTGGGAACACATAAAGGAGTGCCGCCAGTATAATATGGGACAACCAGTTCGGGAAAACCGTGATGTTCAGTTCCCACGCGTCTCGCATCTTATAGTTTTCGTGTTTTCCATATTCTTTTAATACTAAACCGTTATAGATGTGACTGGCACCATCTTGAGAGGGAAAATACGCAAAGATCCAGATTGGTAGCAGGTGTAGTATCAACAACACCACAAATAAATGTTTCCACGACCAATTTCTCCAATCAAACATCTTTTCCCTCCAGTACAGGAAAGAACTACCTAAGTTTGCAAATTATCTTTATAGTAGAGGCAGTGCTGCGTCAATGGGCACCGTTCGCATAGCGGCTTTCGGGCGTTACAGATCTGTCTGCCAAAGTAAATCAAGTTCATGTGGAATGGATACGCCTTGCCCGCTGGCACTATTGGAGGTAACACCACGTGTGCTTTTTCTGCACTGCAATTTGGTGGAACCAGCCCAAGGCGTTTGGATATCCTCAGAATGTGTGTATCGACTGGGAATACTTCTCGACCACACGCGAAAGAGAGCGTGACGCAGGCGGTTTTGATGCCAATACCTTTGTGTTGACACAACAGTTCCAATGCATCCTCGGTTTCCATATCGTGGATGAACTCCAATGAGAGTTCACCGTGTTCTGCCTTGAGCCACGAGAGGAAGTTTTTGATAGTCTGGCTCTTCTGTGCTCCCAATCCAGCAAGTCTTATCGCTTTCTCTATCGCCTTGGCATCCGCCTGCAATACCTCTTCCCACGTCGGAAAGCGTTCTTTCAGTTCAGTGTATCCCTTGTCCCGGTTAACATCGGTTGTGTTTTGGGACAGAATCGTTAAGATAAGACATTCTAAGACATCTCCACGACCATCACGACTCGGCACACCGAGTAAATTCTCTAACGTATCTGATATGAATGCTATCTTCTCTTTCAGTTCCAATGTTTCTCGCCCGAATATTGTGTTTTAAACATTATACCACAAACCCAAAAAATAACAATGTCATTTTACGCTCCGGTAGGAGGGAACTCCGATTCCCGACTCTTTCTGACTTCCTGTTCGTAGTAGGGCAATTCATTGCCCGTTTTTATCTGACCACTGACCGCTGACTGCCGACTGCTAATCGCCAATAGCCAACAACCATTAAAATAGGAAACGATACATCGGTTGATCAAGCACAACAGCCAAGAGACTCCAAAACGAGCCAATCACGAACTCACCCAGCACAATACCGAGGAAAAATGGGACCGCTTTCCGATGTAAGCGAATACCACCGTATTTCAATACCAACCATTTCAGCAACCATCCCACAAAGATAGAACCCACCATCGGATTGATTGCCCAGCTCCCGGAAATAGCATAACCCACAGGATGTAAGTTCCACCAGAGGAATCGCATCCGCATCGCTGCAAGCAGAAGGGTCAGCCCAAATCCAAACGAGGCGAAGCTAATGGCTGGCACATCCGGTGGTGCTGTGTATGTTAGCCACGTCTCTAAGCGATTAAAGGATTCACGTCCGAAACTTGAAAAACCCCCTTCTGAGTAGTACATTGCCAAGTATGCCCAGAATGAACCCAGGGCTCCCAACGCAGAAGCCAGCATCATAAGAACCGCAAACCGCCGCAGCGGAATATTGGCTCCCTCTGCTAACTTAAAACCTTCAAGTTGATGGGGCATAGCGTGTGAACGGTGAGCACGGTTCAGGCAGTAAAGATAAGCAAATCCTGTTAAGTTCACTGCTCCCAGCCGGCGGATGCCTAACAACCGAGGCAGCATTTCATCAGGTCCAATGAAGTGCAAGTCGTGGACTGGCGAACCGAGTTCCGCACGCAGGCGTGTAATCGCTATCGCTATCGCAAACCAAATCGTAAAATAGACGATGATTATCCAAAAACTCATCCCCATCTTCAGACAGAATCCGACGATGAATGCCGATGCACCCAGAAATCCGAGGACAATCAAGCGGTATGAAATTGGTTCATTTTTGTTTGGAGATATGAGTTGGCGTGCAACCCCTGCCAGATAGCGTCGGCTCATCCAGATAGCCACAACACACAAGCCTAAATATGCCCCGTGTGATTGTTCTGCTTCATAGGGGAAGCGTGGGAGTCCCCGCCATCCGGCAATGACACCTAATAAACGTTCCGCTCGCCAAATTAGCCAAAAAGCCCAACAAGAGAAAGAGAGGTCCAGCGGTATAAAGAACGAAAGCCCAACGCCGAATGGGAAAACGCCAAGAGGACTCCAGCCTATCCCGCTCCATGGACGTTCTGTGAAAATCTTCCGCAGATCATACAACTTTCCGCCAAGGCTCGGAACGGCAGGAAACAGGAAATTTAACCCGTTGATAATATCGATTGAGACACCGATTGAGAGTCCAAGCCACATCCACGGTGAACCGAAGAACCTACGACTGCGTGTCGTCATCTCAAAGGGCAATTGGATGATCGGATAACTCAGCCGCTCTGATTCAACCCACTGCCTGCGAAAGAGCAGACTCAGACAAAGCATCACGAGGTGGACAGCGACCAGAAAAAGCGTCCACCAAAAGATCGCAGGCAGCCAAGCGGTTAAGTACCGCGATTCATAAATACTGGCGAATCCGTTGTAATAACCTTCCAACGCGTGTTTATCGCTGACAACCAACCACGGTGGAATGTGAAGGTGGAACAAATTTGCCCAGTCATTTTCCGGGGTCGCATACCAGTGTGCATGCCCGATAATAGGCATGAGGACCAGGAATCTATCAACACCCGCAAGCCCTGCACCCACTGAAATGCACGTGTAGATGACCAGCAGTTCCGCGCGGTTGAGCACGAGCGCATGATGCAATCGGCGCAAAAGAACACCGATGCCCAATAGGATTAAAATGGTGATAACGGCATTATAGAAAAGCGAAACCTGCGTCGGACTTCCACCACCACGGATAATGGAGGCGGACACCCACCAACAGTTGGCAGGCACTAACACACAGATAAGGAAAATAGTGAATGGCCGAATTCTGAGATTTTGGGTCGGAACGTTTTTCACCTTCTTTCGATAAATAACACTAATATTTTACATCGTTTTTCGTTTGCTCGCAACAAATTTTACTGAATACCACCAATCGCCAAATGCCAACTTGTAACTACCAATTACATTGTTTACACAAAAGAGGTGTGATATAATCATATCATGATTATAGAGACAAGATGACCGAAGAAACCATTGGCAGAAATCTCGATGCCATGACAAAGGTCTCGAAACCAATGCATCTGAACAGACGTAAAAAAATCATTCTCATCAGTCTAATCATCTTTATTGGGGTTATCATTTTGCTATCCATTATCTATCATCAGACTGCATTGTGGGAACCGGAGCAGCATCTTATCACATTGCTCCCGAAGTCTCCAATCTGCTACTTAACGCTCAAAGAATTAAAAGGCTTGGTAGAAACCTTCAATCGTAGTGAGTTCGGAAAACAGACCGCTAAAATGCCGCTCCTCGCCGAAATAAAGGAACAACGCTGGTGGAAACAGTTCGTCTATCAGAAACAACTCTGGGAATACGAAATGGGTGGCAGACTCGACCTGAAGACTGTCACCGGCTATTTCGGGGAGGAAGCCATCCTCGCATTTTACCAACGCGAGGGAGAAATCACATTTCTGCTTATCACCGCAGTCGGAGCGCAGGAGAAGCTGAGCATTGAGGCACTGACCGCAACGGATGCAATCAACCCGAATTACGAGCGTATTCAAACCGAGTACCGCGACCTTACTATTAATACCATTGTAGGCTATCCCCGCGATTTTAGTTATACTTTTATCGGAAAGATCGGCATCTTAAGCCTCGATCCGCTGCTATTAGCGGAGACAATTGACCTCTACGCCAATGCATCTGACGCAAAAGCATCACAAAACGGCGGTGGATTTATCGCTGAACATCCAATGTCGGACGAGATTCAGCAAGATTATCGTCAGGGCAGCAGCACCCTATATGTAGATATGCCCCAACTCGTGCCTGCCTTGGACAAAGTAGGTACACACGCACTCGTCAAACAATTTTTCGATCTCTTTGGGGATGCGAAATATTGGGCATTCAGCAATCAATACGAAGACGGGGTGATTATTTCACGGCATCGCCTCCTCAAGTCAACAGAGGCGCGGCAGCAAGTTTTTCCATCTGCGGATGACGCAAAACCGTTTCTCGCTTTTCCTGAGCGAACTGCTTTCGCTGCTTTACTGCCTGTTTCTAATCAGATGTCCGAGATTTTCGGCGATATCGATTTCTCTCAAGTTTTGGACGAAAATTTGACATTGTTATTGGTTGCCCCAGAACCTGACGAAGTATCGGTGATGCCTTCGTTGGTTCTAATTGCCCATGCCAAGGCACCCGATCCATTAAAAACTGTTTTAGAGGTCATCAAACAAGGGAAAATTTCTTTTGGTGGTAAACCTCTTGAATTCCTTAAACCCCAGAATTACAAGAACGTCACAGTCCAACCTGTCCAATTCCGTCTCAATTTTCTACTTGCAGTTACCGGAGGATATGCAATCGTTAATGACTATTTCGTTTTCAGCACGACGCTGGCAGGATTGAAACCTGTAATTGATACAACTACGGGTAATGCACCTGTATTAGCCGATGTCCCATTCTCTGCGGATACGAGTGGTCTTCAAACATTTATGCAGCCGCATCTGTTCGTTCCAGAACTAAAACGCATCCTCCCGATCGCAAATGTACCGCTCTCGCTTTCTGGACAGCAATTGGATGCAACACTCACACAGCGCATCACCGAGAATCTCTTTCCATTGGAATCCCTCGGCCCAATTTCCGCTGAGATGGATTTTAGTGGGGACGGTGTGAATACGGAAATCCGTATTGTCTTGGAAGAATGATTCTGATCAGTTTAAAACCAATAACTAACAACCAAAAACCATATATTGCCGTGACATCTCACAACTTTTGTGGTATCATTCATAATATACAAAAAACAAAAAATGGAGGTATTTTACAATGCAAAAGGCAACGCTTGAAACTATTGTCCAACGTTTGGATCGTTTGGAGAAAATGATAACGGAAGTGAATGAGCAGTTTTCTTGGCTCGTTGAGAAATTGGTTCCAGATGTTCCTAAAAATAGCGAAGCTGCCGCTGCACTGAGGGGAGCTGAAGTCCTAAAAAACAGCAAGAGAGAGGCACATATCGCTGAGGAAATTCTAGATGAAATATTTGAAAAAATGGGAATCCCACCTGATTTTGATCCCGGTTCTATTGAGGATCTTCATGAAAGTATGAGACAACATGGTATTCGTGCTGAGGACAACGAGTTTAGCCGCGCAATTATTGCAGAACGGGAGAAATAATCTTGTACTATTTCTATTTCGATGCAAGCGCCCTTGTTAAAAGGTATACTCGCGAATCTGGTGGCGATAAAATGCTCTTTCTTTTTCGCAATGTGCCTTTGGGACGTTTGTTCTGTTTGACAATTGGCGCAATCGAAATCTTTTGGATTTGTGTCCGCAAAAGAAACGACGGCCGCATCACAAGTCATCAGTTTGACAGGGCTGTCGCCCATTTGAGGCGTGAAGTAATCGACAGTCAATCCGCTTTCAAACCGCTCTCGATTCCGGATTCGCTTATTTGGAATTCAATGAATTTGATTGAAACTCACTCGCTCAACAGCGTTGATGCGATAGTTTTGCGTTCTGCCTTGGACACCGCAACAGAACTTCGGAACACGGGCGATACAGTGGTACTCGTTGCTTCAGATCAACGTCTGCTCAGGGCAGCCCGCGCAGAAGGATTGCAAATTTTTAACCCAGAAGTAGATTCACAACAAATACTCACAGATTGGATCAGTTAAGGTATGGAAACAAAGATTGGTATCGGCATAATAAGTTTCGCACATGGACACGCCAACGCCTACTGCAACCAAATGAAGACGTTTGACGATGTTGAACTCATCGCATGTTGGGACGATAACGTCGAGCGCGGTGAAATCGCAGCAACCCAGTACGGCATGAGCTACTCACCGCATCTCGAAGATGTCGTCAATAACCCCGAAATTCACGCCGTTATCGTGACGTGTGAGACAAATCGGCACGCCGAGATGGTAGAAGCAGCAGCGTCAGAAGGCAAACATATCCTCTGCCAAAAACCGATGGCACTCACGTTAGAAGATTGCGATCGGATCGCAGCGGTCGTCGAAAAAACTGGGGTCAAGTTTATGATGGGCTATCAGATGCGGCGCGACCCGGCGAACATCGCCATGAAAAAACTCATTGATAGTGGTGTTTTGGGGAAAATCGGTGTGTTACGCCGCCGGCACTGTATCGACGCCTTGTTTAACGAGGGATTCGTGACGGGACCCAGTCGTTGGCACATCGATCCAGAGAAAAACATGGGTATGTTCATGGACGATGCCTCCCACGCAACCGATTTCATCCACTGGATGCTCGGTAAACCGACGAGCGTTATCGCCGAAATCGATAATATCTTGACAGACGTTGCACCTGATGATACAGGGTTGGCTGTCTATCGGTTCGCCAGTGGCGAAATGGCAATCCTACTGAACACTTCTGTGACGCTTGCCGGTGAAAATACAACCGAAATCTACGGCGATGAAGGTGTCGTCATTCAGAACTATGGCGATGCCCCATCGTGTAATATGCCACGTCCAGCAGACGCGATCGCCGTTAAGTTGTATACACGAGAGGCGCCTTCCTGGAAGGATTTAGGGATTCCAATCCCAGATGGTCACGGCGAGCGAATTGGAGGCGTGCCGCGTCCATTTATTGATTGCCTAAGGGACGATACCGAGCCTGATGTCACGGTAGAGGATGGAAGGGTTTCCGTGGAGATGGTTTTGGGAGCATATCGTTCCGCGCAGGAGGGACGGCGCGTCCCGTTTCCACTTTAAAAAACATAATGCCTAAATCACGGACTGTTCCGGCGCATGATGCTAAGAATCTGACCCGTCATGCCACTATCAGGCGGTTGTGCCGCAAGAAACAGTGCCGAGGCGACAACCTGTTCCGGTTCCTTCCACGGATCGCTTTGCGCTCTGAAGGTGCCCGCATTTTCCCAAGAACCCCTTGAGAGTTCGGTTTTCACTGGACCAGGGATAAGCACATTCGCGATGATGCCATCCTGCCATACCTCTTCAGCAATCGCTTGTGTTAAGCCGTGGAGTGCCGCTTTAGAGGCGCAATAGACGCTAAGGTTCGCATGTCCAACCTGTCCCATACCGGAACCCACATTGATAATGTTTCCGTTTCCCTGTTGCTGCATAATCGACAACGCCGCACGACAACAGTACACAACACCCATCACATTAATCTGCCACCCCTGCTCCCACTCTTCATCTGTGGAATCTAAAAACAGACCTCTCGGATTAACACCTGCATTATTGACGAGAATATCTATCCGTCCGAACCGATCCACAGTTTGCTGAATAAGGTTTTCCACGTCTGTCCGAACTCGCATATCGGTTGGCACTGCAAGAACTTCACCCTCTTGCGCCGTTATCTCTGCAGCGACTGCATCAAGTTCGTGTGTGCTGCGTGATGCAATGACGACCCGTGCACCTTCAGCGGCGTAGGCAATAGCAATCGCTCTACCGATACCGCGTCCACTACCCGTAATAATAGCAACTTTGTCTTTGAGTTGCATAATCAGTTCCCTTCTCGCTCATTTTGATCGGTGCCACATATTAATTAGACGTGCTAAATGAGAGCAGCTCGCTTTAACTCTCCGCTCTAAGTCTTTTGCAAGTCCAGTCATCAGATCGTTTCCGGTTTCTTTAGCTTGCTCTACCTGTTGTTTGAGTTGATAGGTGCGTCCCGTCTTGAGTCGGTTTATCTCTAAGCGTAGTTCACTCGCCGCTCGGTTGAGCTGTCGGAGTTCTATCCGTAAAGCCGCCCGTTTTTCAGTGGCTGTTTTTTGCATGCCCTCTAACGCCGTTTCACCAAGGTTTAACCGCTCTAAGGTTTGGACATCTTTCTCATGATATGCCCGATTGATGAGCGGCATTAACTGCTCGCGTCGTTGTTGTTCTTCGGCATCTGCAGCCTTATCTGGATGGTAACGTTTGGCGAGTTTTCGGTATAGGTTTTGCAAATGCTTCGGTTTGGCATCAGGGGGGGGACCTTCTTGGGAGGTTGGTTCTGATGCCTCCACTTCCTCGTATGCATCTATACGCTCACGGGTTGCCCTAAAACAGGATTCCACACGCGCTTCTATCTCTGCCTCACTCACCTTCTCTCGACGCAATTGTAGTCGGAGACGATACTCCTTCGTCTCAAGTTCAACCTTATCAAGCTCAAAATAGTAACGACTAATATGGGCGTTGTAACGTCGCTGAAACAAAGCCATTTCCGATTTCAGCGTATCGACTGTCACTGTGAGTTCTTCTACCTCCGCCTGTTTCGCCTCAATAGCGTCAAGAAGTTGAGCTATCTGCTTTTCATCGATGTTATTGACATGAACTAAGGCATCAGGTTTCATAAGAATTTCCTAAGAGGCAGCAGAAAAGGATTTTCCTATTGTAAAGGACGCACACTTGGAAAACACATTATCAAGAATTTTGACCGCTGCGCGAGGATCACCTCGCCTTAGAGATTTACCTGAAATCTACTTTTTCCGATATGTTATCCGACCCCGCGTTAAATCGTACGGAGATAGTTCCACAGTTACCTTATCGCCGGGCAAAATTTTGATAAAGAACTTTCGCATTCTGCCAGAGATGTGCGCAAGGATTTGGTGCTTATTGTCCAATTCCACACGAAACATCGCGTTTGGTAAAGGCTCAATAACAGTGCCTTCCACCTCTATTTTATCGTTTTTAGAGGAGGATTGTTCTGCATCTTCAACCTCAACGTCAGTATCAACAACATCGGTATCTCGTTGCTTCTTGTATTTAGACTTCGGTTTTGGACGCTTCGGATTTGTATACCGTGTCTGCGGTTTTCGCTTATTTCCTGAAGGTCTTCGGTTCACAATATAGATCTCCTTGTTTGTGGGTTCGGCGAGCCGTGTAGATTACAATATCTCGTGTCACGCTATAAAGCGAACATCTATACCTCGGCGCACTCTTAAATTATGCTTACTATTCATCTTCAATACTAAAACGTTTCCCGGCTTCAACAACGAGTTCACGGAAATAATCCGTGGCAAGTGCCAGCTGCGTTTCAGCATCCCCTTGGTCCGTACTTGTTGAAACCAGATCGACAGGCATAGTGTCGCCATCTACTTTACGAAGGGCTACATAAGCCTTCAGATAAACATCTGGATGACGTTCCATTACCTTCTGCATCAGCGGTGAAACTTCCGCTTCAAACATACTTACGTGAACCCTCGCCGTGATAACCTCTGAACGGTAACGTTCAGCAATCAACGGTTGAATGTGTGTTTCAAAGACCGCTTTCATCTCGCGGGGCGGACCAGGCATCATCATGAACGTTGACGCTTTGTGGGCAACGCTAATGCACGGTGCCCATCCTGCTGGGTTCTGCAATACAACAGCGGTTTCTGGCACAATCGCCATTTTCATCAATGCTTCACTGATTGGGTCGTTTTCTGACATCTCACGACGTTTCCGAAATTCAGCGACAGTTTCTTCGCTCACCACAGGTTTGGTGCCAGTCAGTGAGGCGATAATCTCGACTGTCATATCGTCGGGGGTCGGACCGAGCCCTCCTGTTGTGAGAATCAGCAATGTTTCACGTTCTACAGCCGAATTCAATGCCTCAGACATCTCTTCGCGATTGTCACGTAGCATCGTAACTCGCCGTAATTCACCACCAATCTGAAGAATTTGTTGCGCAATCCAATGCGCATTGGTGTCCTGAATCTGTCCAAGAACTAACTCTGTACCGATCGAAAACAGCTCAATTGCCACACGCCCCTCCTTCTTACAGAGCCTCTTTGAGAAACTCAAATGCACCAACGCCGTGGAAACTGTGTCCGGCTTCAAACACCTCAAGTCCTAATTTGTCATCGGCATCAAAACACTTGAAAATCGCACTTGCTTCGTTAACTGCAAAGCGAGTGGCTTCAATCGGAAAAATCGTGTCCTCGGTGCCAGATTCGACAAATAGCGCACGCGGTGCGATTAACCCCGCTATATCATACATTTCTGCATATTGTAGCACATTCGGTATGTAATTGTCTATACAATGGCTTAGGCTCAGGATGCTGTCCCGAAATGTGTTGAAGTAGCCACTCACAACAGCCGCCTTAACACGTGTGTCAATCGCGGCGGTAAAGAAGGTTGTTGTGCCACCACCAGAGATTCCCATCACACCGAGACGATTTATATCAATCTCAGGACGGGTCTCCAAATAATCAAAGGCTCTCATGGCATCGTAAACCCGCCAACCTACCATCGTTTGTCCCAGTAGGAGGGCAGCACCTGAACTCGGTTGACACGAAGAGTTGCCACCGCCCCGTTCGCGAGCCACTGGGTCTCGTCGATGGCCGAATCCAAATTGTTCAATGGCAAGTACACTATAGCCGTGTGCAACGCATTGGAGTGCGAAATCGTTTTGATAACCACCATATTCTGATCGCATCGTGCCATCTTCTTCAATGCCAACAATGTCATCTACACCGCGTCCGTGGCCTGCCAGACAAAGAATCGCCGGGTTAGGAGCAGAACCGTTAAGAGGCTTCGGAGAAAGGACATAGCCGAAGATACCCATGTGCGGACGGCTCTTAAACTGAACCGTTTCGCGGAAATACGTGGGAAATTCGTGTGTTTCCAAAACTTCCGATTCTAAATCGCACGACTCTTGGGGAAA
The DNA here is from genome assembly GCA_028818705.1 of Candidatus Poribacteria bacterium. Lineage (GTDB taxonomy): Bacteria > Poribacteria > WGA-4E > WGA-4E > WGA-3G > WGA-3G. The sequence goes on along the minus strand of JAPPNJ010000021.1, from coordinate 21,658 downwards.
CCCACCAACCAGTTCGATGAGTTTTGCCCGAAGTTCTCGCTGCCACGCTTCTGCTTCAGCCACAGTCGCTGCCTGAAACGCAAGTTGGCGGGGTGTATCAGCATATAACTGGTGCGAAAATGCTAAAGTGTCCCTTTCCTGTTCATGATGCATCGTGTGCCTCCAGAAGTTAGAGCGTTTAGGTTATCGGTTCAACAAGTTTAAAACGAACCCGGTTGCCATTTTCGGGTAGAAATAAGTGGATTTCTGTGGCATCGTCAAACCCGCCATCGCCACCTCCAATACCTGCTCAACCGGTGTCGGGTTCATAAAAATCGCCACGCGGTCCGAACCACCTTTCACGTGCGCAACGGCGTCGTCCGCATAAGCCGTGTAGCTAATATGTTCCGCCATCGTTTCGATCTGAAACAACTCTTTGATAACCGTCTCTTGAACGAGTGTTACATCCAGAAGTCCAGCGGTAGTCGAATGCGGTATCAATAGCCGATAACGATCATCCGTCGTATACATACCGATCGCCGCGGACTTCCCGTTCACTGCATCCAGTTTCGCCATAAGATTTGCTTGCGTGGCGATTTCGTGCACCTCAAACACCTCTGGCAGCTTGGAGACAGCGTGCGAGATTCTGTCGGCACTGAGATTTTGCAACAGGCGGTGAATCGCTAAAACAGCCAAACCCGGTGATTCCATCCGCACAAGGTTCATCATCATATAGTCGTAGCCTGCCGTTTTCGCATTCGACACTTTCTCAGCCATTTCTTGCCTGAAAGCCAGTGCCGTTTCATAGCGGTGATGTCCGTCAGCGATGAGGAGCGGTTTTGATGAGAAAAGTGCTTGAATCTCACAGTTGCGTTCTACGTCATCTAAGCACCACAATTGATGTGTGCTTCCAAAGGTCTCCACGCAGTCAACATCGGGTGTGCGCGCATCAGTGAAACCTTGCATTATCTGTTCGATGTCGCCTGCCGGATCGGCATAAAGAAGAAAGATCGGGCTGAGGTTCGCGTGGCATTCACGCATGAGGTTGAGTCTGTCTGCTTTCGGACCCGCGTGGGTCTTTTCATGTGGTAGGATGATTTTGTTTTCAAAGGGTTCAAGTTTGACAAGGGCTATCAAAGCACGGCGTGTATAGTTCTTTCCGTCTGGAGCGGTAAAAGATTGGTCGTAGATGTAATAACATGGAGTTGTATCTCGTACAAAGATGTCGTCTGAGATCCACTGATTCATCAGTGCCGCGGCTCGTGTGTACTGATTAGTATCCGCAGTGTCGTCTTCGCAAGGTTGGCTTAAAATGAGTCGGATGATATTGGCTGGATGGCGCGCCTCTAAGGCAAGTTGTTCCTCAGTTTTGATGACATCATACGGCGGTGCGATGACATTCTCGATCCCGTCTACCTGCGTCGCATTGTAGCGTAAACCGCGAAACGGAATAACTGTTGTTTCCATATTTTTAATTTTCCTTGCAGCTTCTTCAAATTGATCTTCGGAAGCGCGCTATTCTTGACAAAGCACCAGTTGGAAAGTGATGGCAGCCTGCAACAACGGCGCAGGCAGTGGATAATCAAAAATCGTTATGGAACTTATTGCATCATTGGACGCCTTGCGAATTATTTAAAAATTAATCCCATAGTCGTGTGCTAAAGTAACGTTCGCCAAGGTCATTAAAGACTGTGACAATAATGCCTTCCTGAATCTGTTGGGCGACCTTGTATGCCCCGTAAAGATAACCGCCCGAAGATTGTCCAACGAACCAACCACGGCGCGCAAGTCGGCTACACATTTCGTGCGCATTTTCAATCGTAGCCGGGATTCGACAATCAATTACGGATTCATCAAGGATTGCTGGTACGATGTCGTCCGGGTGCCCCAGCGGTTTGAGTCCTTCAATCCCCGGAAAGGCTTCAGGCGCAATTGAGCAGACCTGAATATCTGGATTATAGTTTTTCAACCGCTTACCGATGCCTGTAATCGTCCCACCGGTTCCGACACCGGCGACAAAATGTGTGATTTTACCGCCTGTTTGGTTCCAGATTTCAACGCCTGTGGTTTCGTAATGCGCCCGCCAATTATTTTCATTCTCATATTGCGACTTGAAAAAATACTGCTCAGGGTGCGCTTCATAACGTCGATCAACCTCTCGCAACGCCTCATCGTAGCCGAGAATAGCATCGGTATAGATAATTTTCGCACCATGTGACTGAATACGCTTTTTCCGTTCTTCGCTGGCGTTATCTGGAATGACGAGCTCAACTTTATAGCCGAGTGCTGCGCCTATCATGGCATAAGCGATCCCGGCATTACCCGAACTTGAGTCGAGGATGACCTTCTCCCGGGTCAGCTCTCCAGACGCAATTGCCTCAGTCAGCATTCGCAAGACGGGACGGTCTTTGATCGAGCCGCCTGGGTTATAGGTTTCTATCTTTGCGTAGATCTCAACGTTCGGCAGCTCATCGGCAAAGAGATCTATTTTCGCGAGCGGTGTCTGTCCTATTATTTGGAGCAGTGGATATTCTGAAAGATTCACCTTTTCAGGCTTTCGCTGGCTCATGTAGCGTTATCTATCCTACCTTTTGTGTTATGTCTTAATCCTTGAATGTTTTGTGAGTCGTTGGTGAAGTAAGCGTTGCATGTAAGCCTTCGCTGCGGTGTCTGTTAGTTCTCCATTGAGAATAGGCGCAACCTCGAATTCAGCTAATCTCAATGTCGGATTAAGCCCGTGCAACGGTGGTAGCCAGTCCCTAAAAGTATCAAAGAAAGCCCGTTGTGCTGCGCGTCCGTTTGTATACGGGAAGTCTGCAGTCTGTCTGCGAAACCGATCCGGTCCTTTTGCGAGTGCTGCCGTGTGATATTGTTGGCAAAACTGACGATATTGCTCTGGCGCATAACCAACCTCAATATTTGCTGGGTAAAACTGGAATGTTCGCTCCCGAAACGCCGTGAAATGCTGCAGCTCATCGAACTCGAAGATGAAATGATACGGCTCCGGAAAATAAGCATCCGGAGTCAGATACCCATCGGCTTTCGCTGTTGTGCCTTCCCAATCTCCTTCTAAGGCAGTGTAGAGTGCAATCACCGTATCGTAATGTTCACCAAAGTCTTCACAGCGCGGTTTGTTACGGAGCCAGTCAAATTGGGCACGGCGTTCTGCGGGTATTCCAATGACTTCCTCCACCAATCTAATGATACCTATTTCCAGGCGCATGGTGCTTTCCAAATGGGTCTGGAAGACGCTTTTTCTGATAAGTTTATGCCTATTTCATACGGGTGCGATATCTAAATCTTTCAGCACATCTCCATCTACCGCATTAATCAAACTCGCCAGATAGTCCCGATCGCGCTGTAATGCTTCTAATTTGTTATCGCCGTGTACGAACTCTACCTCTAAATATCCGTTGTATCCAACGGTGCTCAAGATTTCAACAATTCGGGCATAGTCCACAACGCCGTCTGCAATAGGACACGATTTTCCGGTCTCATCAAAGTTTTGTGCATGGACATTTACAATATGTTCGGAGAGTTTTTCAGCAGCAGTATGCGGTTCATCTGCATCTGATCGAGCAAGGGGTTGGTAATACGTTTTCAAGGCTGGCAGGCTAATCCCTTCAATAGTCTCCAAAATCGTCGCAACACTATCAGTGAAATTATTGTTATGCATTTCCAAACCGAGGCGAAGATTGCGGAAATTCGCCCATTGCGCAATGCTCACCAATCGGAAAAGAATCAAGCGTCTATCAGTCGGAGCGATCGATTTTGAAGGACCACCGCCAGACCAGATTCTCACGAGATCGGTTCCCAATGCCTGCGCAATTTTAAATGCTTCCTCGAGATGTTTCTGGTGAAGATCCATCAGCGGGTCCACATACGAGCCGAACGCCGAGATCGTTAATCCCTTACGCAGTGCCATGTCTTTAATGCTTTTGACATAAGCTTCGTCGTATTCCGCTGGTAGGTGTGGTGGCTTTCCCCAAAGTTCGATGCCGTCAAAGCCGTAATCCGCAGCAATATCAATAACCTCTTCCAACGGTTTTTCTTGGAAAGCAATGGTGCATAAACCTAATTTCATTATTTCTTCCTCTATCCTCTGTTGCTGTTAAAATAGGATACCACACGTCCAAGCCGATTGCAAGCAAACTTTATCCTGACCGCCAACTGCCAGTTCTCTCAGAGCCATTCAATTCTCCTGTAGGAGGGATTTCCAAATCCCGACCTCATCTTCTGTAGGAGCGAGCTTCGCTCGCGACTTCTGCCAGAAAAACAACAAAAAACCGACTTTTGAATGTCTCTGCCAGTTCTCTGCCAACCGCTTGACATAATTTAACAAATATGCTACAATTGTCAAGCGTTTTTTCGGACTCGGAGGAGATAATGCAGCGGCGTATTAAATTTCTCACCGCAATTGTTTTAGTGTTAGTGTTCACTGTACTTTTTGGGTGTACAACGGATAAGCAGAAGCCGATCGAATTGAGCGTCTTCGCTGCAATCAGTTTGACGGACGCACTCGCTGAAATTGGTACAGCATTTACAACGGAAAGCGGTGTTAAAGTCTATTACAATTTCGCTGCCTCTACGACGTTACAACGCCAACTGGAGAAGGGCGCGCCAGCGGATGTCTTCATCTCGGCGAGTCCTCGCCAAGTCATTGCCCTTGAAACTGGTGGACTGCTTGAAGCTGGGAGTCGCCGAAACTTACTAACCAATCGGTTAGTGGTTGTTTCTCATGAAGACGCGAGGCTCTCTGTGGAAATGCTTGCTAACCTTGCTGCGCCTGAGATTTCGAGAATCGCCATCGGGCATCCAAGCATCGTACCTGCTGGTGCTTACGCAAAAGAAGCTTTGACGCACTTTGGATTGTGGGAGACGATACACCCGAAGCTTATCTTCGGCGCAGATGTGCGTGCTACACTCGCTTATGTGAGTTCTGGGAACGTGGACATAGCCATTGTTTACAAAACCGATACAACCGTAAGCGACTCTATAAAGATCCTGTATCAGGTACCCCCTGAAGCGTATACACCGATCATCTACCCGGCTGTCGTTATGAAGAATAGTCCCCAAAAACAGTTGGCGCGTAGGTTTATAACCTATCTCCAGTCTGCCGACAAAAGTGAAATTTTTGAAAAGCATGGATTTACCGTTTTGGCTCTAAAATGAGGATAACCCCTGCCGAAGTTGCCGCACTCTCTTTATCTATAAAAGTTGCGTTGCTCAGTCTCGTTATAATGTTCCCACCGGGTTTGCTGATAGGGTGGTTCCTCGCAAAACGGACATTCCGTGGGAAAGCACTTCTAAATACACTCGTGATGTGTCCCTTGGTGCTGCCGCCTATTGTAAGTGGATATTTGCTCCTTATTCTATTGGGAAAACATGGCGTTATTGGTGGATTTATCTATCGAACTTTCGGTATAGAAATCATTTTTTCCCAAGTAGCTGTTGTCATCGCAGTCTCGATTATCTCATTTCCACTGCTGGTGCGAGGTATCGTGACGGGGATGGAGTCTGTTCCCCTTGAACTTGAAAATGCGGCACGCACGCTTGGCGCATCACCAGTCAAGGTGTTTTGGACGATAACGCTTCCGCTTGCCTATCGCGGCGTTATCGGTGGAACAATTCTCGGTTTTTCCAAAAGTTTGGGTGAGTTTGGTGCCACTATTATGGTCGCCGGAAATATTCCCAGTAAAACCCAGACAATGGCGTTAGCGATTTTCAGTGCAGTCCATCTCGGAGAAGATGCCTCTGTTTATCGATTGGTGTTTATTTCAACCGTTGTCGCTTTCGTAGCGCTCTGGTTAACGGAACGTTTTACCCTCCGATAGGCAAAGTGCTTAATTCTCCTGTAGAAGGGATCTCCGAATCCTGACATATCTCATGATATGGCTTCTGATGACGATAACCTCATGGATGATGGTGGGTTTGACGATAGTGGCGGATTTGAGTAATAGGTCTTGCTATGGCAGATAGTCCCAAAATCAAACTCAATTTTCGTAAAAGCCTCGGTAGTTTCACCTTAGCAGTCGATTGCGCACTGGAAGAGAAGGTTTCGGCATTTTTAGGTGTATCTGGGAGTGGGAAAAGCACACTTCTCAATTGCATCAGCGGCATACTGACACCTGATGAAGGTGAGATCGTTTTTGGAGACGAGATACTTTTCGCATCCACCTCAAAAATTAATCTACCCCCTGAAAAACGGCGGTTCGGCTACATTTTTCAAGAGGGCTATCTATTTCCACATCTCACCGTTGCCCAGAACATCCGATATGGACGGCCGAATTCACGAAAATCTTCGGAAGCGATAGATGTACTTGAGATTTCCGAGCTCCTCCAACGGTATCCGAAGCAGCTCTCTGGCGGTCAACGTCAGCGGGTTGCAATCGCGCGGGCACTCGCTATGGAACCGCGGATGCTCCTCATGGATGAACCGCTTGCTGCACTTGATGGTGCGCTAAAAGATCGAATTATCCCGTATCTGCACCACGTTAAAGACGCTTTTGAAATACCAATTCTGTATGTTACCCACGTCTTTTCCGAGGCGATGGCGCTCGCTGACGAGGCTTTCCTGATCGCTGATGGCGAAATTATGGCAAGTGGGGAACCACACGGGTTGCTAACTGCCCCTTCCGCAATGCCTATCGCACAATTGACCGGTGTCGAAAATATTCTATTTTTGCCGGGGACAATTTCGGACGAGGCACTCGGTGTGACTACCTTGAAGATTGGAAACCAATCTCTTGTGATTCCTTACACTGAGATAGAAGTCGGTGAGAGCGTGGCGGTTGCTATCCGTGCTGAGGACATTATCATTTCGCTTGAACCAAATCTCCCGATTAGCGCCCGCAACATGTTGCGCGGCACAATTCAGCATCTTGATGTCAAGCGCGAACGAACTTGGTTATCTATTCTCATTGAAAAGCAGCACCTCGCCGTAAAAATCACACACAGTGCGCGGGAGCAGTTACGGTTGAGAGAAGGTTTAGAGGTTTACTGCGTTATCAAAGCAAGCGCCATCAATCGCCTCTGGGATTAGTTCTTCTGTAGGAGGCGGGGACGGGGAATGCCTTAGGGCATTCATACCCGGTGAAGTCCACACGGACTTCATACCGTTGATTCTGATTACCACACGGGCTTCATACCCCGGTAAAGCCTTTATAGGCTTCATACCCGGTGAATGCCATTAAGGCATTCATACAGTTGATTTGATTCTGATTTTGAATGCTTTATAGCATTCATACAGTTGATTTTGATTCTGATTCTTTCCAAATCCCGACTTTTCTGATTTCCCTTAGGATGTTAGGCGAGGTTTCCAACCTCGCCGATCTTCGATGCTAACCTATTGCTGTAGGAGCGATCTCCGAATCGCGACTGCCTTACTCAAAAAATATAACTTTGCTACTGCACTCGGATGATTCGGCGCCCTGTGAAAGTTTGACCAAACATATCAGTTGTACGGACATAGATAACGTGGGTGCCTTTGTGGGCATTCGCTGGAAGTTTGGCTTGCCAGATGTGCGATGATTTTACAATATTGCTAAGCCCACGCCCCCGTTGTGGCAGTTCGCTGTCTTCCTTCAACTCTAACTTTATTGCTTCTCGAAGGGCAATATGCATTTTCCGCTCAAGTTGGTTGGTATCATCCCGTGCCTTGATCCGTTTATAGAATGGGTCTTCCTGAGGTGCATAGGTCATCGGCTCCCATCCCCCGACTTCACCCAGACGCATCTCAACCGTTGAGCGTTCGGTACCGCCAAAAATGTTAACGATGACATCTGTTTCACCAGTTTCTGTTGACGCAACTGCCCATGGGGCCCAGATGTTCATCTGATAATCCGCTGGACGACGGGCAGCTTTAAACCGAATTGAGTATTGATTTCCACTGAATGTGAAGATGCCATACCCGTTCGGAGCACCATCCCGCATGGTTGTGTGCGGAATACCTACTTCATCAAGCGCGCCAGTCCACCAACTGCCTGATGTAGTTGCGTGATTGTGGTGATGATGTGCGTCGTTTCCATGCCAACCGTGATTCGGTCCGACGAAGTCGTCCCGTTGAAAGTGAGTATGTGCTGACAGGGATAATGTATAGGGTCGATCGCCGAGTAGATTCATCAATTTCTTCACATCCTGCATCTCGGTCAACGGAATATGTAGAGAGATAACGACAAGTTGATCTTTCGGCACAAAAGCAAGGTCGTTGCGAATGAACGTCAATTGCTGTTCTCCCACCTCACTCGAGTACCGAGGTTTCTGCTCCTCATTTTGGTAAAAGTACACATTATCAATGTTGATGAAGTGGACAGCTCCCCAATCAAATGAATAGCACGCCGGACCATAAACACGTTCGAATGTCTCATCGGCGTACCGATCATCTGTAGCAAGAAAATTCATATCATGGTTACCGTGGACGTTGTACCACGGTATCCCAACGGTGGCCATCACTTCGTTGAGTGGGTGGAATAAGTTTAAATCGTCCCCTACCAAATCGCCAAGACTGATTCCAAACACCGCATCAATTCCAATAACTTCTTCAATTACATCATGTGCTAACCACTCGATTTCTTGCATATTGTAAGGTTGTGTATCCCCAAAAACAAGGACCTTGAAAGTATCAGCTTCAGACTGTTCAGTGAGCGGAAAATCAATCGATGCTGGTAATGGACCCGTTGGTGCGACACCGGCATACTTCAGACCTTCTGGTGAACCGTGTGGTTTGTGAACGTAATAAAATTTCGGAAGACGATTCTCATCAACCGGGGTCATGAACCCACGCGGCTTAATGACAAAGAGAATGGTGTCATCACTGACTGCAAGCGAGTATTGCCCATTAGCGTCCGTTTTTACAACATCTTGTCCATTAGAGACGCGAATTTCAGGCAGTCCCTTCTCATTCTCGTCCTTCACTTGGTTTCTGTTTGTATCTAAATATACAGTGCCAGTCGCGGTTGTATTTACGGCTACACTGTTTCCAATCCAATAAAAAATCAAGGTGACGATTAAAATCGCAATATTCCATTGCTTGTAAACCATACAAATCTCCCTTCTGACCCTATTCCATTGGGTAATGTTTTTCCATAGAATGTGAGTTTGATAATACAATACTGCTCCGCAGATAGCAGATAGCAATCGCTAATAGCAAATAGCGAACCACTATAGACGAATTGCGAACAGCGAATTGCTAATCGCGATAGACGATAAGCGGTGAGCTAATAGTACTATTCCAATCTCCATTCGCGACGGAGTTCCTCTATCGGTCTGTAACTCACGCCTTTGTTGTAATAATTACCAAGCCAAGTGCCATCTTCACGGAAAAAGAAGCGGTTGTCCTTCTCTGCACCAGCAAGCTGGTATCGCGTGTCGATGCTGATACGATAGCGGTTAGAGCGATTAGGTGCACTGCTGTGCATCATATAAAGCCCAAAAATAATAACGTCACCCGGCTGAAAATGCGCTGTTGCCAACTTGAATCCGAATTTCTCAACCATCTCGCGTGGATCGGTGCTAAACACCGCTTCCGTCAAATCGCGGTCTGTGTCGGTCGCGCCGTAGGTGAGCTTTAATCGATTGTGCTGATGGGAGCCGAGACAGATGACAAGCGGCCCATTTTCCAAGCCAATGTCCGTCAATGCGCTCCACATTGTGTACCGGTTCTGTGTGCCGCGCCCAACGTAAACGCTGTCGTAGTGAAAATGATTGTGTCCCCCTTTCGCCATGCAGCGAAGCCATCGTTTGTCAAACGTAATGATTGGACCACCGAGAAATTCTTTGTAGAACTGCATTGTTCGCTGGCTATCCACAACATCAAGAATCGGTTTAGCGTGAGCCACGTCAGTTTGCCGAAAGAAGCTAAATGACTGATTCGTTTCGCCGATGATACCCTCTTCAACTGGAGTATTCGGCTTTAACCCACCGCTTTGCGCAATGGCTTGCAAGGTCCAACATGCAGCTTTCTCAGCGTGCTCCCGCGGATGGAAACCTCGAATAAAAAGATATCCATCCTCACGCATCTTTCTGTGCAACGCATCGAGATTACTCAGAAGTGGGCTGGAATCTGCTAATTCGACTACCTCCTCGCCAAAATGAAAACGATGTTCACCAAATTCAAAAGGAGTTCCCATTGGGATTTTTTTCGGTTTATTCAATGTCATCTCTATAGCACTCCGACACGCCCCTGAAGTTCCTCCCAAAGCGTATCCACTTGTCCCTGAAGTTCCACAGGCGTCCCTTCGTTTTCTATAACAACATCAGCGTATTTAACTTTTTCTGTCAGCGGCATCTGTGCGTCAATCCGCGCTTGGATCTCGCTTTCCGTAAGAGGTCTACCTTGAGCGATACTCCGTTCCAACGTGCGTTTTAATTGCGTCTTTGCAGACGCTGTCACAACAACAATCAAATCAACAGTATCGTAGGCACCCGCTTCGATGAGGAGCGGTGCATCAAGCAGGACAATACAATGTGGATCTTCTGAGACGAGTTGGCGTGCACGTGCGCGTGAACGCTGGATAATCAACGGATGCAGGATACTATTCAGTCGTTTCCGGGCAGCCTTGTCGTTGAAGACAATAGCCCCCAATTTTTTTCGACTGACATCTCCGCTATCTTCGAGTATCTCCTTTCCAAATGCTTCAGTCAGTAAGTTGATAACCGGACTGTCCGCTTTGAGAAGTTGATGTCCGATTTCATCAGCATTGATCGGAATTGCCCCTTTTGCGGCGAGCAGGTCTGAAACAGTTGTCTTCCCACAAGCAATACCGCCTGTTATTCCAACAATGATACCGCGTTCGCGGTGTTTTTCAGTGTTCATGCCATCAAGTGTATACCATCCGCCCAAATTTGTCAATCTGATCTCTTGTAGGAAGGATTTCTAAATTCCGATGCCCTCAGCTTCTACTCTTCCTGTAGGAGCGAGTGTTTTTGCTTGGGTGTTTCTTTATGCTCGCGACTGTCCCGTGCCACGCCGTCCACAAGCGCAGTGACACCCTTCCTGTAGGAGCGAGTGTTTTTGCTTGGGTGTTTCTTCATGCTCGCGACTCTTCTGACTGCTAACCGCCAACAACCATTAAAAATCCTTGACGCAATTCCAATTTCATGCTATAATGCCCGATAATTCACAATGCTTTGTTGCGGATCAAACCACGCTATAATTTGTAAGGAGGCTTGGAGTGGCACATAAAATACGAGTTATTATGGTTTTGACAGTTGTTTTTTCTTTTTGCGCTATAGGTATATCGGCGCAAGATTTGAATGAAGGCATTGTCGGCTACTGGCCCCTTGATGGTAATGGAAAAGACGAGTCAGGAAACGGCAATGATGCCAAATTGGAGAAGGGCGCAGTATGGTCTGACAACGGTTGGGTGAATGGTGCCGTTGAAGTCGATGGTGGTGGCGGACACGTTGTCGTTGATAATTCGTTTGAATTAAAGACAGACACGATCACAGTAATTGCCCGAATCAATGGTTGGAAGACAATAGACTGGTCAGGCATTGTCGTTGGGCGAGGTGGAACCCCGTTCTGGATGGGGGTCTCGGCAGGTAACACTCTCACCTACGTCTGGAACAATAACTCCGCGCAGACGTGGGGCTGGCAAGGGGCATCAGACATTCCTAAAGATAAATGGGCACTGGCGGCGATAGCAATCGACCCCGATAAGGCAACCAGTTACATTTATCACAAAGATTCGGACAAACTTGATGCTAAGATAAATGACATTGGGCATATTGAGCAGACGGTCATCAACCTGAAATTCGGCTGGGATGAATGCTGTGGTGCCAGATATTTCAAAGGGTTAATCGACGAAGTAATGATTTATGATCGCGCCTTGAACGACGATGACATCAAAAGGTTAGCGACTATCGGGCTACCTGTCGAGAGTGCCGGGAAACTCGCCATCACTTGGGCATCACTCAAAAGGGATTAGAACAAAATTCCACACTCGGTAGGCGAGGTTTCAAGAAGATTAATTTATTAATTCGGTAATTTCTGAACGTGCGATAAATCGCACTACTACGAACAGAACCGTTTGTAGTAGGGCAATTCTGCGGCGTACACGCCCAAATGCGAAGTGCATTATTGCCCGTCTATTACCGAATTGTTTTCTGAAACTTCATCTAACCTCGCGGGTCTTATATCACTGGAAACAGCCATAAATGGATAACCCTGATTTAGAAAGAGTACCCCTCCGGCAATACGCCGCACTACTTTCACAATACCTCAAACCGCAATGGTTCCGCGTCACCTTACTCGCTATATTCATGTTTGGTGGAATTGGTCTAAACCTTGTTAACCCACAGATTATCCGCTATTTCATTGACACCGCAAAAGCCGGAGGCGCGACACGCAACCTCATTATTGCTGGTGGTATCTTCTTAGCAATCGGATTCATTAGACAGCTGGTAATGTTGGTCAACTCCTATTTAGGACAGGATGTTGGGTGGCGCGCCACAAATAAGATGCGCGAGGATCTCGCCGACCACTGCCTGCACCTTGATATGTCTTTCCATCACGATCACACCCCAGGTGAAATGGTCGAGCGTGTTGACGGTGATACCACGGCACTCGCCAACTTTTTTTCCGAATTTATACTTCAGGTGATCGGAAGTCTGATATTTCTCGCTGGTGTCCTCATTCTGGTTGCCCGTGAAGATTGGCGGGTCGGTGTCGCACTCACTGCTTTTGTAATTGTTGCTATCACGGTCTACAATCTCACTCGCAACATTGCTGTCCCCGTCTATACTGCTGAACGAGAGGGCTACTCAAGGCTATTTGGGTTTCTTGAAGAGCGTCTAACGGGCATTGAAGATTTCCGCACCAACGGTGGCGTCGGTTATACAATGAATCGGTTTTACGATGTCAACCGTGATGTATACGGTCGCGCTGTGAAAGCGCATGTATGGGGTGAGGTATTACAAACCATTAGCGGCGTCCTCTTCGCATTAGGACATGCCCTCTCAATGGGGATGGGGATCTATCTCTACCGAGAAGGTGCCTTCACGATCGGTACTGTCTTCCTCGTTTTTCACTACACAGCGATGCTCCGATGGCCCCTCGTTATGATTAGCCGTCAAATTAACGACCTCCAACGAGCGACAGCTGGATTAAAACGGATTGAAATGCTCTATCGCGTTACCTCAAATATTGAAGACGGAACCGAGGATCTACCCGGATCAGATGCACTCGGTATCGACTTTGATCATGTCACATTTAGTTATACCGGAGACGAAGTTGTCCTGAATGATGTATCGTTCCAACTGCCACCCGGAAAGTCGCTTGGGCTGTTAGGACGGACGGGTAGCGGCAAGACCACAATCACCCGTCTCCTGTTTCGACTCTACGAAACCAATCGCGGGCATATTCGGGTCGGCGGTAAACCGATTGAGGAAATTCAACTCGAGGCTTTACGAAGCCAAATCGGTATGGTCACACAGGATGTCCAACTCTTCAATGCAACAGTCCGTGAGAACCTAACCCTCTTTGATCAGACAATCCCCGACGATCATATCTTGTCGGTTATTGAAGAACTGGAATTGTCCGATTGGTATAAATCCTTGCCTGATGGACTTGATACATTTCTTGAGGGCTCTGGGCTTTCTGCCGGAGAAGCACAACTCCTCGCCTTTGCGCGGGTCTTTCTCAAGGACCCACGAGTCGTTATTCTTGATGAACCCTCCTCCAGACTTGACCCCGCTACGGAACAACGTATTGATCGCGCCGTGCAACGTTTATTGAGAGGGCGGACGAGTATCATTATTGCCCACCGTCTGGGAACCGTTCAACAAGTAGACGATATTATGATTCTCTCGGATGGCGAGATTCAAGAATATGGGGAACGCAGGCAACTCGTCAGCAACCCTGATTCGCTCTTCTCAGGACTCCTAAGAACGGGATTGGAGGAGGTGATTCAGTGACAACCGGGCAATCAGTAATTAAATTAATCCGTTATCGTCCATTGCTCTTCCTCGGCACTATTCTCTTTCGAGGCTTAGATGATCTCATGCCCTTCGTCGTTGGGATTATCATGAAGGGGTTTTTTGATGCACTCACCGGTGAAGCCGGAGCAGGCTTCAATGCGTGGACATTCGTTGCGCTCTTCCTCGTCGCTGAACTCGGTGATCGGAGCGTGCTTATCTCTTCCGCATTTGTATGGGCGCGTTGGCGGTATGCCGTTTCCACACTTCTTCGAAAAAACCTCATGACAGCCATCATGGACATGTCCGCACCCCATCGTGTCTCAACGTCTTCAGGTGAGGTAACCAATCGCTTACGGGACGATGTACAGGCGATTATACATTATCTTGAACAATATATTCATCTCTGGGGAAATTCTATTTTTGCAGTATTGGCAATTATATGGATGGCGCGGATTGATGGGACTGTAACAATCATCACGGTTATACCTTCTATTCTGATTATTACAATTGTCAATTTCGCAAGGCGACTCATTCGTAGATATCGCACTGCACAACGAGTTGCCACAGAAAAATCAACCAACTTCATCAATGAACTCTTCCAATCCATCTTAGCGGTCAAAGTCGCTCGCACAGAGTCAAATGTCATCGCACATTTCCGTCAACTTAACGACGCACGCCGCAAGACCACACTCGTCGATAATCTCTTTAACCAACTCCTCAGATCCATTAGCTACAATATCAGCCATCTCGCAACAGGTGCCATTCTCATTCTTGTTGCTGAACAGATGAAGGACGGTACGTTTACAGTCGGGGATTTTGCTCTTTTCACGACCTATGTAGGCGATGTTGCCAGAAGTGGCTCCCTTATCGGCGGCATTATGGCAGGGCACAAGCGCGCAGAAGTGTCCTTTAATCGGATGACACAGACCGTCGAGGAGATGCCGGGCGAGGACTTAGTGGAACATACACCCGTCTACCTCCAAGAGACGCAGCCACCACTCGTTATTCCCAAGCACACCGAAGCCGATCGACTCGATGAACTCTCTGTTACTGGATTGACGCATCTTTATGACGGCACAGGGGTAGGTATTAACGATATTAGTTTTCGCGTCCCATCAGGGTCTTTCACCGTTGTCACTGGTCGAATTGGGTCAGGCAAAACGACGCTACTACAGACGTTGTTGGGTGTGTTACCCAAGCAGGCGGGAGAGGTGCGATGGAACGGCGAAATTGTCACAGATCAGAAATCGTTTTTCGTCCCACCGCGTTGTGCATATACACCGCAGACCCCCAAGCTCTTCAGCGAAAAATTAAGTGACAATATTCTTCTGGGTTTGCCGTGGAATTGGGACGACTTAAACCGTGCGATACGACTCAGCGTCATGGAGACGGATCTCCCGACACTTGAGGATGGACTCGACACCGTTGTTGGACCCCGGGGCGTAAAGTTGTCCGGTGGACAGATGCAACGCACTGCAGCGGCACGAATGTTTATCCGCAATTCGGATTTACTTGTTTTTGACGATCTTTCCTCTGGACTTGACGTAGAGACAGAACAGACCTTGTGGAAACGTCTCTTTGAGACAAAACGAGCCACCTGTCTCGTCGTTTCACACCGACGCGCAGCCTTACAACAAGCAGACCAGATTGTTGTCCTAAAGGACGGTCGTATTGACGGTATCGGGACTTTAGATGAGTTGCTTCGCTCCTCCGAGGAGATGCGGCGCTTATGGGCAGGCGAATAGTGGCAATTAGCAGTCGGCAGTCAGCAGTCGGAGGAACGGCTTTCAGCGAGTGGCTATTGGCAATGGTAAAATCTGAAATAACTTACGGAGAATTTTTTATTCAATTCATTACCCACTCTGTAGGCGAGATTTTTAACCTCGCCGATTTACACTGTATTGATAATGGTAAAATCTAAAAGTACTTATGGAGAATGATTATGGACAGATTAAAGAATAAGGTCGCAATCGTAACAGGTGCTGGCAGAGGACACGCCGAAGCAGTCGCGCGGCGTTTTGCAAAAGAAGGCGCAGCGGTCGCCATCTGTGATATTCTTCCAGTCCAGGAATTAGAGGCAAAGGTTGGTTCAGAAATTAGAGCAGCGGGAGGAGACGTCCTCTGCTTTGAGACCGATGTTTCACAAGAAGCACCCGTCCAAGAGATGGTCGCAGCAACCATTGAGAAATTCGGCACAGTCGATATACTCGCCAACGTCGTCGGCATCGCCGGACCGACGAAGGACATCTGGGACATGAGTTTAGAGGAATGGAGGCGTACACTTAAGGTTAATCTCGACTCCTTGTTCATCTGTTCCAAAGCCGTCCTACCAGAAATGATCCGTAAGCAGTACGGAAAAATCATAAACTTCAGTTCCGGAACAGGCAAACAACCCCTCTCTCACAGGGCACCTTATGCCACCTCAAAGATGGGCGTCATAGGTTTCACACGCACACTCGCCGCCGATGTTGGTCGTTACAACATCAACGTCAACGCCATTTGTCCAGGTTGGCATGTAGAAAGAAGTCTTGAGCTTGCGAGGGGCAGAGCAGAATATATGAATAAACCTTTTGATGAAGATGCACTACGCGAACGGTATGGACGGACAAACCCGAAAAGCATCATCGCTGGCAGGTGGTGTTCCGACGAAGGCTACAGCGACAAAGGCTCTGGATCTGAGGACGCTGCTTCATTAGCGGTCTTCCTCGCATCAGAGGATTCCGACAACATGACAGGTCAAGACATCAACACCGGCGGAACGGTGATGTGGTAGTAACAAGACTCTCTCCAACCAAGGTAGGTGCGCTTTTCCAACCGCACCGGACCGACCCTATATCTCACACTGACAAACCCTGTTAGGCGAGGATGGCTTCGGCTTTGTGCCTCGCCTTTCATCGATAAGGAAAAGGCATGAACCGCCAACACACCAACAGTGAAGACACCGTTACCACCCTATTCGTCGAAATTCTCATGCCGATGAGTGCCACATGGCGCATTTACGAGCAAACGACAAGACCGCTCCTCGAAAATCAAAGAAAACCCGATGTGATTATCCGCACGGTTGAACGGTACCCAGTGGCAGTTGAGGTAAAAATCGACTACAAACGCGGGCCCAATGAAACCGGCGAAAAACAGGCACGCGAATATTACTTAGGCAAAACCCTCCGCGCTACAGGTGAAACAATTGCCAGCGCAATAGCCATCCGCCTACCCTACAGATTTCGGACAATGCCACGCGAGGAAATCCGCGAGAATTTAGAAGCATCAAATGATTTCGCGTATGCCCTTCTCAGCATTGACGAACCGCATAGATTCCCGAAAAAAGGCTGGCTTGAAGGCAGTATCGCCGACATCGCAACCGCTATCCGCATCGGTGCAACCCCTATCACCAAAATTGAGAGAGCCGCTGAGGTGTTGGAAAACGGCATCCATCGTGCTGCTGTCATCGTCAATGGCGCAATTCAACACCGGCCGCATATCGGTAAAAGGATAGGCGAACTCCTTGTCCAAGAGCCGGGCGAACAGACAACGCAAATGGCGATGCTGATCATCAGCAACGCGCTGGTGTTTCAAAGTTCTCTCGCACGTAAACCGGATTTGGAAGCCGTTCCTTCGCTGAGTGAACTCACCGCTGATTACGGGCAACTCGACTCAGACGAAGTCCTTCGAGCATGGCGTGAGATCCAAAAGGTAAACTACGCTCCGATTTTCAACGTCGCCTACAATCTTGTCGAAACGCTTGCTGCCGACGATAAACTCGTGGGTGAAATCCTGAGTGTGCTACGCGATACCGCCCGTGAATTGGAGAAGATGGGGCTTGCACAAGAACATGAACTCGCCGGGATTGTGTTCCAGAAACTCATTGCTAATCGGAAAATCCTCAAAGCGAACTATACCCGTCCCGAATCTTCTGCACTGCTCTGTGCGCTTGCGCTGCCGGAACTTAAGAGCGATCCCAAAAAACTAAAAATCGCGGATTTTGCTTGTGGTACGGGTTCACTCCTCAACGGTGTTTATCAACGCCTCCTGATGCTCTATGAACAAACTGGTGGTAACGGAGAAACTATCCATCAATATATGATGGAGAATAACCTCGTCGGGTGTGACATTCTGCCGAACGCAGCGCACCTGACCGCCTCTATCATTGCCAGCACATATCCCGATGTCCGCATTGGTGGCACGCGCATCCACACAATGCCCTACGGTACGCCGCGCGCCGATGGGCTTTATGCCATCGGTGCCCTCAACCTCCTCAGTGATCCGGCGGGGACACTCCCCTTAAGTCTCGGCACGACAGAAACCGCTACTGGACAAGGGACAGAAACTGCTGACCTTCGCGATGCGTTTAGACATGGTGAATTTGACATCGTTATCCAGAATCCACCCTACACGCGGAGCGGGGCAGATGGGAATTCTAACGTTCCTAAAAATATTTTCGCCGACAGGAAAGAAGCAGCGGCAATGCGGGCATCGCGGAAGGCACAAGGACGGCGACTTACTGGTAACAATCCTGGAGAGGGTCCCGACTTTGTTGACCTGGCAGATAGGATGTTGAAACGCAAGGGGACGATGGCATTCGTGCTGCCCGTCACAGCAATTACGGGTAGTAGTTGGCAAAAGGTTCGCAAGATATGGGCAAAAGAATATCACGATGTGCTTGTCATCACAATTGCACATGAAGATATTGAAGAATGTGCTTTCTCAGCAGATACCGGTATGGCGGAATGTCTCGTTGTGGCGAAAAAAGGGAAACGCAAAAAGACAGGACACGGTATATTCGTTTGTCTTACGCGATGTCCGAATGGAGAGTTGGAGGCGTTAGAAATTGCGAAAGAATTCCATAGGTTGGAAAATATCCGTCAGTTGGATGATGATATGCTTAGTGGGGGCGAGCGACTCCAGATAGGGGGTGAGGTTATTGGACATGTAATCTCCGCGCCTATTGTGCAAGGTGATGCAGGATGGCCCCTTTCCCGTGTTAAAGACATGAGTGTTGTTCAGGCTGCCCACTGTCTCACAAACGGGGTAATGCGCATTCCGCGACAAACCTCGGATATCCAAATCGCTATGCGCCCAGTTTCAGAGATTGCGACGTTGGGAATCGGAACTAAAGATATAAGAGGCGGTGGTGGTAGAGGTGTGTTTGATGTTGAAGAAGGATGTCCTGACACTGCTGTGTATCCGTGCTTGTGGCATGTGGATTCGGATTCGGATTCCCAACGTGCAATGCTTGTTCCTCCAAACGCCCACGCACATCCGCGTCCCAATTCAGCAGAGAAGATTGAAAGGATAATGCGGTTGAACGGACGGGTGCATTACAATGTAGAATTACGATTTAATGCGAATTCGTTGACCGTGATGTTTACGAAACAGGATGCTATCGGTGTAAATAAACTTCCGAATGTCATCTTCGATAATAAAATTTATGAATATGCATGGACGCTGTGGTGCAATTCAACGCTTGGTTTGCTTTGTCACTGGTATCAGAGCGGTAAGCAACAGCAGGGGCGGGGAGTTCTGAGTCGAGTTACTTTTAACGCAATGCCTACACTGGATGTCCGTCAACTCTCCGATGCTGCTTTGACAAATGCCGAGCGAATTTTCAACGAACTGAAGCATCAGAAGATGCTACCGTTTAATCAGATGGATGCTGACCCGGTACGTCATGAATTGGATCGCCTGTTATTATCTGAGGTGCTTGGTATTACGGAGGAAGAACGTCCGGATGTACACGAAGGGCTTGCATTGCTTCGGAAGATGTTGTGTCAAGAGCCAAGTATTCACGGCGGGAAAAAGTCGAAAGTTAAGCTGGGTGCGTCTTAGCCTTGTAGGAACTAAAAATTGATGCCACGCGTAAAGAGAGTTGATTTTCGTTCGTTTATATTTCGCAATAAGTAGTTTTGGACACAAAAAATTAGGAGTTAATTTTTAATGGACAAAATCGCAATTATAATATCAATAATCGCGGTAATTATAACAACATTCCCAATATTAAAATACTATATCATAGAACGAGGACGAGTAAAGGTGTATATGTCTAATTTTATACACCAACCTGATGATTCTGTTAAAACAGGATCGGACAATCAAATATTTGGTAATACAAAATTCCACCCACAGATTTGTGTAAAGAACATTGGTAAAACACTCGTAAAAAACTTGGAGTACAAAATCATAGAAAAAGAATGTACTCTATCTAAATATAACAAAAACGCTTTAAAACAAGCTTATCCTGTTAAATACCTTGAACCAAATATGGAACAAATGATACATATATTTAATTCAAGAACGTCTGACCAAATGATAGATGTTGTTATGAGTGACAAAGAAAAACTTGAATCTATTTGTATAAAAATAAGATATAAGGATATGTGGGGTATGCCGCATACCGATACGTTTAGATTGCCATTTTATTCAAGTCTTTATCAGCCCAAAACAGAGATACAAGAAATTTCAAGTTGGCTTCGGAATATCCGTGATGAAATGAGAGCAATCTCAAGCAATCTTGGCATGATCTCTAATGAAATAAGAAACTCAAAGAAGAACCAAGTAAATTGACAGAATTTTAGCATAGACCTATAATAACAAACATGAAGTGCCACCCTTTATTTGGACGAAAATTTAGCAAAGTTAAGAGAAGGTTTGTCTTTGAAATTCGACAGGTGTCAGATACCCTAACGCCGCATGTGGGCGTTTCTGGTGATACACCTGTCTGATAAACTGCCCGATGCGTTCTCGAGCCTCGGTAATATCCTCGTAGTCATTGAGGTGAACTTCTTCCTCCTTGAGAGTTCGGATCAACCTTTCAGCACACCCATTCTTCCAAGGACACCCTCTGTGAGCTACCGAAATCTGAATACCGTGCGCTTTGAACACCGAGAGATACGCATTTGAAAGATACTGCACGCCTTGATCGGAATGATGGATCTCTGGAGATCCGCTTTGGTGTAAGGCTGCCTCCAAGGGTTTCAAGGTCAGAGATTGCGTCAAGTGTTGGCTCAGCTGCCACCCTCTTATCATACGTGTGAAGACATCCATGAGCAGCGCGACATAGATGAAGCGTTCCTTGAGGCGGACGTAGGTAATATCGCCTACCCAGACGTGATCCGCTCGAGAGATTTCAAGGGTCTGTATTCTATTGACCCAGGGGTGTGAACCTCCAAGGGATCTCGTGGTTTGACGGACGCGTTTCACCGAGACCGAAAGGTTCTCTTCTTTCATCAACCGAGCGACACGTTTATACCCAACGATGTGTCCTTGGGTCGCCAGCAACTTCGTGATACGTCTATACCCGTATGTCGGATACGCCGTGGCTAATCGCTGTATTTCGGCGCGCAGGGCATCTTCAGAGGAGTCGAGTTTCGGTTGATAATAGAAGGTGCTCTTGTTGAAACCCAGCACCTCACAAATCTCTCGCATGGAATACTCCTTGCGCAACGTCTCAACGATGCGTCGCTGTTCAGACGGTGTCAATCCAACAAAGTCGATGCTTTTTTTTCTATCTCCAAGGCCAGCGTTAACCGTCCAACGAGTTGCTCAAGTTGAGCGATCCGCTCCGCTGACTCGCTTGATGGCTTATCGGTTTCCGACGCAAAGAAGGTTTCAACATTTTCAAGAAGTTGACGTTTCCATGTTGAGACTTGGTTTTCGCTGAGGTTATGACGTTGACACAGTTCCGCTTGAGAACTTTGACCACTGAGTGCCTCAAGCACAACTTCTGCTTTAAACTTAGCAGTGAATTTTCTGCGTTTCGCCATCGGAA
>JAPPNJ010000005.1 GCA_028818705.1 Candidatus Poribacteria bacterium | reverse complement strand
TATTCTGAACTAACCTTTTGCGTGAGGGATTGGAAACCCCTCTACTTATTGACGTATTAATTAATTGTAAAACTGTTAGGAAATAAAGTCAAGCGATTTTTTTATAATTTAGGTCGGGGTTAGAAACCCTTGTTACACCTAAAAACGCTATTTCTGAGAAAAGGGTTACGCGTAATGTCAGACCCTTTTATCTATTGTTATAGAAATTATACTACAATTGTAGTGTGATGTCAAGAATTTCTTCAAAAAAAATGATTGCGTTGTGTAAGTGTTGTGTGTAAGGGGGAGCAAAGTCAAGATTTAACTTGTGTTAATTATACCTGAAGTTGCGTTTTTTGTCAAATTTTTTTGAAAAATTTATTTTTTGGACTGGAGCGACCTGTTTCGCGGTCCCTCCGCTAACACGCTTTGAAAAAGGCGAGGGCGAGACCGATGACAGCGACGCTTGCAGTCATCGTCCATTGCAGCGTTTTAATCCCTGCTTCAATACGGTCAAGCCGTTGGCCTCGGGCGTGTCCCTCTTCGCGGAGCTCAGTGAGATCCGCCCTAAGAGCCTTACCATCCGCCCTAAGAGCCTCAACATCCGATTTATCGGCTTTCTGCTCAATTAGCAGTTGGCCTCGGGCGTGTCCCTCTTCGCGGAGCTCAGTGAGATCCGCCCTAAGAGCCTCAACATCCGATTTATCGGCTTTCTGCTCAATTAGACGATCAGCGCGCCCTTCAAGACGATCTAACCGAACCCTTATCTCTTTCAGCGTCTCCAGGAGTAGGTCATTGAAATGATTTGACATAAAATCACCCTGCATGGCGTTTCTTATATTTTATCATAATGTGTGTTACTTGTCAAAAAATAAAGCTGCCCCGGTAGGGCTGTTTATGGTAAAACTGAAAAATAAATACACACTTCCCCGACCGCCGCTGGCGAGGTTTCTAACCTCGCCTCCAACGAGAAGGGACAATTAGAATCGCGACCAGAGATCGCTCCTACAGCAAAAAGTCGGGAAATGTAAAACTAAGACATATTTTGCCGCGCGAATCAGAATCAGAATCAACGGTATAAAGCCTATAAAGGCTTCAGAATCAACGGTATGAATGCCCTATGGCAT
Source organism: Candidatus Poribacteria bacterium (assembly GCA_028818705.1). Lineage (GTDB taxonomy): Bacteria > Poribacteria > WGA-4E > WGA-4E > WGA-3G > WGA-3G. The sequence goes on along the minus strand of JAPPNJ010000005.1, from coordinate 2,268 downwards.
TCACCGAGGCAAAATTTGGAGATCCCTTAACCGACTCCGTCTTTAACACGCCCTGATGAAAGCGAGAATCACACCAATCACCGCAACCTCGGCACCGATAACCCATTTCAGCGTACCAATACCACCTTCCAAGCGATCCATCCGTTGCCCAAGGTTGTCTACCTTTCCATCTAAGGTATCTACGCTGCTACCTAAGGTATCTACTCTACTACTTAAGGTATCTACTTTGCTACTTAAAGTAGTCACCTCGCCGTTTAAGGCATCTACTTTGCTACTCAAGGCATCAAGCCTCTTGATTCGTCGTAGCAAGATCCGTCTTATCCGCTTTCTGATTAAGTTTTGCCTCAATCGCATCAAGCCTTTGATTCGTTGCAGCAAGACCCGTCTTATCTGCTTTTTGTCCAATTACACGGTCTAAACGGTCATTTACGCGTTCTAAACGACCCTCAACTCGATCTAAACGTAAACCTATCTCTTTCAGCGTTTGCAGAAGGAGTTCGTTAAAATGATTCGTTGCCATGGATATGCCTCCCGCGTCACAGTATAGCAGAAAGTGGCGATAGATGTCAAGTGGATAACTATTGGCGGTTAGCAATTAGCGGTTGGCAAAACAGCGTTGGGGTTCGTTGTTGCTGACAACAAAATCGGCGCGGTTGGGATAGAACCTCGCCAGCGGCGTAGGTTCGGATCCACCATAAATAGCCTAAACTATCACTTTCTTTGACTCGCCCCACAAATTGTGTTATGTTATATAGATAAAGACACCAACCCACAGGAGGACGGATGGCTATAGACATAGAACCTCGGGAACTCCGCAACATTTCCAGTGGACACTTCCCTGATAAGAGCACAAGATGGTTGTTTCAAGAAAAAGAAAATATCCGGGGATTGCTCGAAATCATTGCCAGTGAACTCGTCGAACTCCTCGACTTTACGCAACTCAAACAACTCAATCGAAGTTTCATCTCCGATGAACTGAGAGCTCAAGAATATGGAGGTTGTCAACATGGCACAGTCAATTATAGAACTCAGTGAACAACGCGGGCTTGAACAAGGCATTGAACAAGGCATTGAACAAGGCACACGCGAAACCACTATCCAAAATATCGTCTCTGTTCTCACCGCACGCTTCCCTGAGAACGCGGAACACTCTGTCGCGGAGGGGCTGCGAGCCATCCAGTCCATTGATCGCCTGCAGCTCCTGCTCCGTATCGCCGCACAAGCCCCCAGTTTCGAAACATTCCTTGAACGTTTGGATACATAGACCCAGCGGCGAGGTTAGGAAAACTCGCCGGGGCAGTTATAAGCACGTAGGTAACGATCTCTTCCCGCACAAGTGAAGAACTTGTTGGGTTTCGCTGCAGCTGCCTATAAGAAACGGGATATGGCGGACCCCGTGTTCGATAGCAAGAAAGGAGTTTCTAACGCTCAACCTAACCTACAGGCTATACCTGAAAATCCTGCTCCCCTGATAACTCTATACACCTGTCGCACCGCTGGGGCTTATTTTATTTTCGCATCGGATTCTATACACATACCGCCCCGCTGGGGCTGAATCCTTAGCGACGAACATATCTCTATAAACATACCACCCCTATGGGAATGCTACAATCAAACAAGGCGCGAATAGCGGTTCGCGATTCGCAGATGGGGCACATTGTTCTCTAACACTTCAAACATAGCACTCCGCTGGAGTGCAAGAACGGAACCTTCTCTTTCTATAGATATATTGCTCCGAATGAAGATTAAGAATTTAAACGGGTAATGCAGGGACCAGTTCTTTCTGTAGGAGCGAGCTGTGCTCGCGATCTTTGCTTCGTATACAAAACATATGGAGCAAAGAGAACCCGCTACAGATAAAGATTGATTCACGCCAGAGGCGTGATGTTGCTTCGCAGTGAGAATAGAAATCGGGAGCATCTGTAGCGGCACTCCAGCGGAGTGCTATGTGAACACTTGGAGCGGGTTGGCAGTTGGAAACCACCAGCAAATGCCAAATAGCAGCGCATCCTGAAAATCATAAAATCCTAATGCTGAGAATAAAAAATTGGCGAGGCACGGAGACCTCGCCGAACAACACCATTGATTAGAGAACACCCCCACGGTTACAAACCACGCCTACCAGCCACTGACTACCAACTACTGACTACTATTAAAAAAAACAGGACGGCGAACCGAAGTCCACCGCCCTGTTGTTGTAGGTTAGTTAGAATTATCCCTGAGTTACTTCTGTAATTTCAAATCGCCCCACGTCGTCGTCAACTTGCC
>JAPPNJ010000106.1 GCA_028818705.1 Candidatus Poribacteria bacterium | reverse complement strand
TGGTTTGCAGTCAAGTGGGGAGCCTCTTATGGCATCGGTAGTATTGACATCGGTAACGGACCGGAAATCTGGTTATTATTGGGATCACGGGATGATTTAGGAAATACGCGTCAGTTTGAGTTTCCTTGTAGCATAGGCTGTTAGCCTGGGCAAGCGTGACGAGTGGCTAAGTAATTACGGAATCTACCATAAAGTAATGCAACCTTTCAAGGTCTAAAGTGCGTCACCTAAATCAAAGGAGTTTTCAATGCAAAAACGATTGTATGCAATATGGTTGGCTGTATTTCTGCTATCAAATGGGATAGTATGTACAGCTTACACAGCAGAACTCAAAATCGAAAAAACCTTGACCCAAGCAGACGGTTTGGCATCCAATACGGTCATCACGATTTTTGAGGACAGCCACGGCACGATGTGGTTCGGAATGACCGATGGGCTCACCCGTTATGACGGAGAGCGTTTCCAAACCTTTACAACAGAGGATGGATTGGCACAAAACACAATCGGGCTTATCTTTGAAGACCAACAAGGTGATCTCTGGTTCGCGGACGGTATGCTCTCAAGTTTTCTGGATAGAGGCAAACCTATGGATATGTCCTACATGGCAATGCCGTTGAGTGAACTCGCTAAGGAGCTTGACAACGAAACGCCGACAGAAACAGAGGCACCCGCTCCATTAAGAGGGGTGAGCCGCTACGATGGACATGCGTTTCAAGTTTTTACGACAGATGACGGCCTCCTCCGCGATACTGTTAAGGACATGTTTGAGGACAAAACGGGAACGCTTTGGTTGGCGACATTTTCGGGCGTGAATTACTACGATGGCGAAAAGTTCTATCATCTTATTATGCCCGGTCCCATAGGCATGAATATATTACCCGATTGGTGGAGTCAGGTCACTGCAATTGCAGAGGATACAGCAGGCAATTTTTGGTTCGGAAGCACTGCTGGAATCACCTACTACAATACCGAAACGTCTCATTTCCGTTATTTTGGTGTTGATGCGGATTTTGCCTCTTTTGAAGAGATGGCGAAAGCAGGTCCTGCCTACATAACAGATTTGCAGTTTGATGCAAAGGAAAACCTCTGGATGAGTCGAGAAAGAATAAGTGAGGAAAGTAGTGGTATTTGTAGATACGACGGAAAAGAACTGGTCACGTTTCCACTCAGCGAGGCACTTCCGATGAACAGTGTTGATCACATCATGCAGGATAGCAAAGGGAACCTTTGGTTTACAGGTGTTAAGAAACTACCGACGACTGTGCGCGAAACCGAGGACAGGACCAGTATGGTTTTTCCTGAAGTCGAATCCGGCGTAAGTGTATACAACGGCAAAACTTTCCAAAACTTTAACACAGACGACGGTTTGCCGAGCAATCGAGTCTGGTCGGTATTTGAGGATAGCAGCGGTAAACTCTGGTTCGCTACGGATGCCGGTGCCGCAGTTGGGGTCTACCTCCCCTTTGAAAAATAGTCGTCGGCTGTCAGTTGCAGGCTTCTAATAAAGAGATTCTCTTGCTGATCGCATCTATGGCTATAAAGAATCAGGGCAGGTTTCTGACGAAACCCTTTCAAGGGTCAGACAGAAACCTCTTTACTGACCGCTAACCGCTAATTGCTAACTGCTATGAAAGGAGACAAAACAGATGAAAAAGATTCTTCAACACATCACCTGTTATGCCATAGCGATTCTCTTAGGGATTTCCTTGCTATTCGCTGGTTGTGTAAAAAAGGAGATTACGCGTCAAGCGGATTGGGAAACCCATTTTATGGACATCCACTTTGCGGATGCCAAGCACGGCTGGATTGTAGGGCACCAAGGGTGGATTCTCCATACGGCTGACGGGGGTATAAGTTGGGAAAAACAGACGGTCAATACAAATGAAGATTTTAAATCGGTGTATTTCACAAATCTCCATAACGGCTGGGCAGTTGGCGACAAGGGGTTAATCGCGATTACAGACGATGGTGGACGGCATTGGACAGTCCAAAAAACTGAGGTTTCTATGCTATTTTTGGATGTCTTTTTTCTCAACTCAAAGATCGGTTGGATTGCCGGACAAGATGGGATGTTCTATACAGAAAACGGTGGAAAGACATGGCATCATCAGGACGTAAGTGAGTTTCAAATTAAGGGAGTTTTCTTTATAGATAAAGATCACGGATGGACAGTCGGTGACTACGACCGAATCTTTGTTACCACTGACAGCAGTGATACATGGCGGAGACAAGAGAACCTTGTTAAGACAGATACCACAACGACGGTCTGCAACCTCCACACCGTATTTTTTGTTAGTCCTTATGAGGGATGGTGCGGTGGCACAGATGGCACGGTTTTTCATACAAGCAACGGGGGTGCAGAATGGAGAAATCAGGTGAGTAAACTGCCGCCGATTTATGGACATGTCCGTCCCATTGTGAACAGATTCCATTTCCTCAGCGAGGATTACGGTCTCATCGTCGCACAAGGTGGATTTATTAATCGGACGGAGGACGGAGAAGACAACTGGCAACTCGTAGAGAGTCCCACAAAGAACGACTTGATGGGGGTTCAGTTCACAAGCCGCACACAAGCGTGGGCAGTCGGTATGAACGGAACGCTCTTGCACTCAGAAGATGGCGGTATCACGTGGGAAATGAAAAGTGGCACGACAGCGGATGCCCTGCAGAGTGTGGCGTTCGCGGACGCAAACCGAGCGGTTGCCGTCGGAGAGAAAGGCACAATCACGACAAGCAATGACAGTGGCAAAACTTGGACCAACATTGAGATGGACACATGGCATCGTATCCGGAATCTATCTTTCGTCACCGATGAGGAAGGCTGGGCAGTTGGAGATGGCGGACTCATCCTCCACACCACCGATGCAGGTCAGACGTGGGAACGGCAAACCAGCGGGTGGTGGTATACACTCAATGCCCTCCATTTCATTAACCCTCAGAAAGGTTGGGTCGTTGGAGATTTAGGCACTGTCCTCCACACTGCGGACGGCGGCGATACTTGGGTGCAACAAGCACCACGCTATTTCCACGAAATGATTAAAGGCATCTTTTTCCTCAATGAGCAAGAAGGTTGGGTGGTCGGATGGCCGGGTAGTATTTTTCATACAACAGATAGTGGTCGGACGTGGAAACGGCAGGACAGCAAGAGTTACAACGAACTCTACGCCGCCTACTTTATTGACCAACACACCGGCTGGGTAGTCGGGCAACTCGGTGAGATTCTACACACACTCGACGGCGGCAAAACGTGGAAATTTCAACGGAGTGGGACACAAGCAAATCTGAACAAGGTCTACTTTGCCGATGAAAACTACGGGTTAATCGTTGGAGATGAAGGTGTCATTTTGACCACTATCAATGGGGGTATGACGTGGGAGTTACAGAACAGTGGCACATCTAACGATCTCTACAGCTTCTCGCTCTCTCCTGAAGGCATCCTCGCTGTCGGTGAAAACGGTGTTGCGATGCGTTATGCTGTGGATACAGAGAAGTTTATCGTGAAACTCCCACCTTCTGCTGAAGAAGTCGCAGCAGCATTAGAATCACAACTCCCAGAGACTGTTGAATACCATTGGGAGATTATCCGATCAGGAGCCTTGCAGACCTATTTCACCGATACTTATTTTCTGTCTGCGCTGCACGGCTGGACGGTCGGACACGGAGGTGTTATTTTACATACAATAGATGGTGGCAAAACATGGCATCCACAACACAGTGGTGTAACAGAAGACCTGCAGCGTATCGTCTTTATTGATGACAAACACGGCTGGATCGGAGGCAATCGGACACTCCTGCGGACGGAAAATGGCGGTGAGACATGGGAGGTAACCCGTGAAGGGTTGGAAACTATCTACTATATCCGTGCGATGCACTTCATTAATCCGCAAATGGGTTGGCTCGGTGCGAATAATGGGCAAACGCTTCACACAAACGATGGCGGCAAAACTTTCCGATTGCAGAAAACAGGACTTGGGAATGCACCTATCAACGGCTTACACTTTATCAACGCAAAAGAGGGGTGGGCAGTAATACCACGCATGATGAGAGGAGGAAGTTACCTTCTGCATACCGTAGACGCGGGGGATCATTGGGAGGTCCAAGCCAGAACAAATCAGTATGGTGTCGGTGTTCATTTTCTGAATGAAACCTCCGGTTGGGTGGTGCTGGCGAATGGTGCATCCCTTCTCACAACAGATGGCGGCACGACATGGAAACAGACACTATCGAAAATGTCCGACGGTACTCGACTCCATGCCGTGAAATTCCGTAATCATACGGAAGCTTGGGGCATCGCGAATGACAAGAGGCTCCTCATTACGCATAACCAAGGCAAGCGTTGGGAGATAATAAACGACTCGCTCGGTAATCAACACTCAACCCTTGGCGATGAAAACTGGGTTCACCAAATGGCAAAAGAACAATTTCTCCCTGCCTTCAACGTAACGAACGCCCACATCCTTGAGGACGGACAGGGGTGGATAGTCGGTGCGATGGTGTCAGCACCTCGCACTACCGATGACTTTGTTATCGATCCCGACGAGCAAGTGCAAGATACAATAGGCCAGATTTATAGCACAACAGATTTCGGAGAAAACTGGCACCACCAACTCGGCAAACAGCGGAATACTCTCCGCGATGTGTTATTTCTCGATGAGCAACACGGTTGGATTGCCGGGGATAACGGGGACTTATTTTCAACCGAAGATAGCGGACAGACGTGGCAACATTTAGAGAGTGGGACCACGCAACGTATTGTGGATGTCCACTTCACCAGTCTTGAACCGAAATGGGGATGGCTGATGCTCCGTGACGCAACGCTTCTTTACACGCAAGACGGATCGCAATGGACGACACAAAACAAGCAAGAACGCCTCCCACGTAAGGCCTCGTTTGCCATAAACGATGTCGCATTCAGTAACTTTTCTGAAGGCTGGGCAGCCGGAGAGGGTGGCGATATTATACACAATCCAGACGGAGGTACCATTTGGGAGCTGCAGCGCACCTCAACCGGTAAGCATCTCACAAGCGTTGATATGAAATTCGCACCCCTCGGCTGGGCGGTTGGAACAAACGGTGTAACCCAACGTACTGTCAACGGCGGCGAATATTGGAAGTTCCACGAAACCCATACCGGTTCCGATCTGAACGCAGTGTCGTTCATCACGAAACGAAAGGGGTGGGCAGCTGGACGTGGCGGAATTGTCCTATCTACCACCGATGGGGGTTTCACATGGACATCAGAAGCAAGTGGTATCAATCAGACGCTTTACGATATTCTGGCACTCTCTGAACAAGAGATCTACGCCGTCGGTGCTTCTGGAACTATCATTCACTCGACAGATGGCGGGGAAACTTGGGAACAAGAGCATACAGGTATTAATGATAATCTATATGCGATCACGCGCGTCAAAGGCAGCGATACGCTTTGGGCAGTTGGACAGTTGGGCGTTGTGCTACATCGTCCCAAGCGTTAACCGACATTCGTTTATCTCATAAACACTTGAAAATCGTGCGGAGACCTATAGAAGACACATAGGTCTCCGCACGATTTTTGTTTTATGCACCCTTTCCGCCCCAAACCCGTATCATTAATTATAAAAGGGAGACATACACCACCTCACGAAAATTGGTCACATAAAAACCTAATTCTTGGACAATGAACGAAAGAACATCCATACCGTGATATAGAATTAAAGGGGAGTTCAATATGTTAATGACGTTGATTCAAAAAGAGATTATGCATCATATTCTGAGCGCCCGTTTCGTCGCACTCCTTTTGATGTGCCTCCTTCTCGTTCCGCTGACCCTTTCTACAAATTACCGAAATTATCGCCAGAATTTAGTGGATTACCAAGAAGCCGTTAAACTCGCAAACATTGAAGAAACTACAATGAACCCAGGGATGCCACTGGATCCAGAAGTGGAAGTTTCCAAACTCTTCCTTAAACCGACCCCTTTGAGCGTTTTCGCAAATGGATTGGCAGATGCATTGCCGAGTTATCTTGGCATGACACGCAATGGAATTACACAAGGGGCACCCGTTCTGGTGTCCTCTCTCTCCCATCTGTTAGGGCGTCTCGATTTTCTGTTCGTAGTCGGTACCGTCTTCAGTCTCCTTGCGCTACTGTTCACGTTTGATGCCGTTGCTGGAGAAAGAGAAGCGGGCACCCTTCGGATCACCTTAGCCAATTCCCTGCCGCGCGACCTATTCTTATGGAGCAAATTGATTGGCGGATATGTGGTGTTTGTCGTTCCGTTCTTGATGTCATTGCTGTTCGGCTTACTGATACTTGTCTGGCAAGGGTTCCCTCTCGGCGAACCTGAAATTTTTCCGAGAGTCCTCGGTTTAATCCTCATTTCATTGCTCTATATTGGTGTCTTTTTTGCAATCGGCACAGTGATTTCTACCTACTTAGACAATTCTAAGACAGCACTCATCGTTACCTTTACCATCTGGGTGTTTGCAGTATTGATTACACCACGTGTTGGGTTCCTTGCTGCCAAATTTATCGCACCAGCACAGACTTCACAGAGTGTCTATATGGAAAAAACAGCCATGCGGGACGATTTCAACGCAGCACTCAAAGAGGAACAACAGAAAATGTTCATGGAAGTACCCCCGGATGAGAAGGGACACAGAATAATAGGCGGAGAGGTTTCCAAAAAAATTAATGAACGTATGAAACCCTTTGAAGAGGAATATAGATCGCAATTCCAGAACCGTGCTAACGAATTGGATCGGAGTTATAAACGTGAAACTGAAGGGCAAGAACAGGTGGGGCAGATGCTTTCTCGACTCACACCGACATCTTCCTTAATTTACATCACTACAAACTTGACACAGACTGGAAAGGCAAAAAGAAGCACCTATTTTCAAACAGGTGAGCGCTATTATGAGATGCTCCATACAGATTTATTCAGTAAAATTATAGATTATACTTATAGCAGACAAGACAAATCAGTCAAAATTACACAGCCACCAGCTGTGGAGATAACGACTTTAGGAGAAACGCTCCGTCAATCAGCAGTAGATGTGATGCTACTCTGCTTCTTTGCAGTCATATTGACAACCGTGGCATTTCTGAAATTCTTCCGTTCCGATATTTGATGCCCAGGACGACACAGTCCGTTAATGATAGCCGAATTACCAGTAAAACGCGTCTTGAGAATATAGACGCATATTGTCAAAGGTTAAACTTCAAAAACGAGGCAACACAACGCCTCTGAAGGAGATGCTAAAAATGAAACGCATTTTTCACCGAATAGACACTCTATTCAGACTTCCAGTCTTCGCAGCTTTGGGACTCGCCATCTGTTTGTGGGGCGGCACCTACGCATATACACATAGTGCTGAAACTGGATCAAAGTATAACGGGCCCCACAATGTGCGAGAAGAGCAACTTTGGGGAGGCGCATTGAATGTGTCAAAATATATCGGATCAAAGTATAACGGGCCCCAAAATGTGCAGGAGCTGATGAATGCATTAGATGTGGATTACAATAATCGGCTCGCAAATATCAAAGTGAGTATATCTGGGAAGTTCACAACAGGGTCAAAAACTACGACTTATAGCAGCGACCTTACAATAAGTGAGATAGATGCAAGATATCCACGGGCGGAATGGCTTCAGCTCCTTTTGGATAAAGGCATCACCATAAATGATTCCCACGAGTATGCTTCCTTGCTATCAAAGCGTTACACTTTGGCACTCTTGGAAGATAATCCAGATTTGCAGCAGTCAGGGGTTCTCGGTATCCCACCAACGGACGATTGGGTAACTTACAAAGCGGCTTACATCAATAAGTTGGTAAACGATCACGTCAAGATCCAGGAAGCTGCAAAACAGATTGAACGCAGTAAGGAACAAGTCGAACGTGCCCAGAAGGAGTTGAAATCGCAACAACTTGAGCATGTTAGGAAGCAACTCGAGCACGCAAAGAAACAGCTTGAACGAGCGAAGAAACAGTTCAATCCGCAGCAGCTTAAAGGTGCTCAAACTCAACTTGAGAATGCCAAGAAGCAGCTTGAAGATGCAAGGATACAACTCAAAGAGCCGACACCTCCTCAGGAACCGGCGCCTCCTATAAGAAAGAGGTTGCAGCAGCTTGAAGATGCAAGGACACAACTTGAGAGTGCTAAGAAGCAACTTGAGCACGCAAGGAAACAGCTTGAACGCGCACAAGAGGCTTTAGAACCTCCCAAAGCGCCGACGCCTCCTCAGGAACCGGCGCCTCCTATAAGAAAGAGATCTCTGCATCCTCCCTTATAGGATAAGGTGACAGACCCCTTTGAACTATTTGGTTCCGTTAATATTGCAGGGCTTACGCATTGCCCGCGTCTCAAGCACCCTATGTAAGTAGACAACAGAGACACGGACTTAGCGTAAGCCTTCCTTAAAATCTGGAGGTGATCAACTATAGGAGACCCTTAATGTTAAAAACCCGTGAGCTCACGAAAATCTATAGCATAGACGTTTCACCCGAAAAATTCAATTTATTTCAGGTTATGCACCCTTTCCACCTCAAAACCGTATCTTTAATTATAGAATGACTAAACTTTGGATAAGGACATCAAAATGAAATCAGTTATTATTGGGTTGTGCGTTCTTCTCTTTATTTCCTCCGCTCAAGCGGGTACGTTTCTGGACACTTTTAATGATGGGGAGCTAGTCAATTGGAAAGAATTAGTTATGTTTGGCGTCGATGCCCCCGGTTCCTGGGAAATTATTGATGGCCAGCTCCAAGCAACAAGTAACGCTGGAGGAGTAACCCGTTTACTTACGACTGGAGAAGAGGCGTGGCAAGATTATGATGTTGAATTTGATGTTAAACCACTTGAGAAACATGGTCCTGGGAACATCGCAATTGCTGCGCGGATTAAAAGAGAATGGGGAGCCCCATGGGGTGTAGTATGTGGAATTAGTGATCTTGCGGGCCCCGCAGCAGAACCAATAGCGAAATGTTTTGGTGGTAATTTGCATGACAACGCATTTTTGGTCTACGGTCAGAAACCCCACCCCTTGCTGAAGTTGCGGAAATGGGCGACTTTCAAGTTAACGGTTCATGGAAAGCACTTGACCTTCTGGATAAATGGGAAACAAGTTTTGGATCCCATAGCTTTAGAACCCCTACATGGATTTCCTGAGTTTCCGACGGGTAAAATTGGGTTAGGTCTCGCCAATTATACAGCGAGATTTGATAATTTTAAGATCACAGGGCCCGATATTTCAAATCAGGGTGGGTTGTCGGTAACGCCAAGAAAAAAACTCGCGGTGACATGGGCAAGTTTGAAGCACTTAAAGAGTAGTATAGAATGACAAAGTAATGTTTCAAATTTACGGGTTTCATTTTACTATCGTGTTTGGTATACTTTTCAATAGGAAAATGACTTGATCTTATGAGAACGTATCTATTTTATCGCAGTCTAACTCGGTGGAATATAACCATGGAGCATTCCGATGGAAAGAGAAAATGATGTTCAACTGATTCGTAGAACTTTATCAGGCAATGATGCGGCATTTAACGTTTTAGTGCGAAAACATCAAAAGAGCATTCACGCCCTTGCGTGGCGGAAAGTTGGTGATTTTCACATTGCTGAAGAGATTACTCAAGACACTTTCCTTCAGGTATACAAGAATCTCGCGCAGCTAAGGAATCCGAACCAGTTTGGGGGATGGATTTACGTAATTGCGAATCGGCTTTGCCTTAAATGGCTCCAAAAGAACAAATCTGTGATCCAATCACTTGAGGACACACCTATAGAAGAAATCGAGGAATCCTCTTATACACACTACGTATCGGAACAACGGCTGACAGAGAGCACCGAGGATCGCCATGAACTCGTCAAAAGACTTCTGGCAAAGCTGCCGGAGAGCGAACGCACGGTCGTGACACTCTATTATCTTGGAGAAATGACGGCGAAGGAAATTGGGAAATTCTTAGGTGTATCAGTCAACACAGTTAAAAGTCGACTTCGCCGAGGACGCAAGCGTCTACAGGAGCAGCAGGAAGAACTGTTAGTTAGCGAAACACTCGGAAGTATCCCATTCCCTGCGCAAGTAACTGAGCGTATCATGCGGCAAGTTGCCAATATGAAACCGATACCGCCTCCGGTTGGCAAACCTTTGCTACCGTGGGCAGCTTTTGGAACTGCTGCCGTTTTGGTTATATTGCTGCTCGGTGCGAGCAACCAATATCTTGCTCGTTTTCAGAAGCCGTACAGTTTTGAAGCACAATCTGAACCTACTATTGAAATCATTGATACACCTATCATTCTCAATATTACGGCAAAACCAGCTGTGCGAAATCAAGTCGGGCAGGCTGCTACCGCCGGTAAAAGCAGCGGGACCAGCACACAAGTCTCTACAACTACCACAACATCTGCTATACTGGAGGACTCCGCCAAGTTTTCTACCTCGCAGTGGATTCAGGGAAGCGCGCCACCAGGCGGGCACGTCCGCGATATCTTCACTACATCTGAAGGGACCATCTATGCTGTTGCTCCGACAGGAATATACAGATTAAAAACAGATGCTACGGCGTGGGCACGCATCGACACGGATATTCCAATTGGTAAATCGCTAATGCCGATGGCAGAGCATGGCGGCATCCTTTACATAGTATCCATCGATGAAATATTTACGTCGGGTGATAAGGGTGAAACGTGGCATACGATGGGTCCCAGACCAAACGGACACGCTGTTGGTCTCATTATCATTGATGAAACACAAGCGCGCAGCTCGCAAACACGTTCCACGATGTATCTTGCACTTAGAGATGAAGGGATTTATCGATCTACAGACGGTGGAATACATTGGGACTCATTTAACGATGGCTTGGCAAGTAAAAAGATTTCCACAGTCGCTGCCGTTGAAAAAACAGTATTTGCGGGTACAGCGCGCGGTCTCTACCGTCTCGATTCAGGCACTTGGAAAAAGTTGCCCATGGAGACATCAAGAGCCATCTATTCCTTGGCAGTGTCTGAAAATAATCTTTATGTTGGGACAGGGCCCCATCTGCTGGGATACACGCCAATAGAGGTAGCACAAGAAATACAAAAAAGTGAGTCGCATGCACTCAAGATTTTCCATTCGGCTGACTTGGGAGCGTCGTGGACGGAAATAACACCGAGTTATAAAATTTACTACAAGCCGGTAATACCCTCTGGCATGATGGTTTCGGCTGTTGGTAAAACGCTTTTAGCGTCAACTGCCCGCCACCGATATCGTTCAACAGATAAGGGACAAACCTGGGAGGAACTTCCAGGGGATACGGATATGTTTATGATTAATAGTCTTCCAGTTGTGGCCGTAAACGAGACGACATTTTACGAAGCTGGTCCCTTTGGGATTCATCGCACAACTGATGGCGGCAAGCGGTGGCACCTACTTATAGATGGAATAGTGGGAACAAGGCTAAAGGACTTGGTTGTGTTCAACAACAGATTATACGCCCATACTGGCTATGCGGTGTATCAATCAACTGACGAAGGTGTGTCTTGGAAAAAACTCTCAATTACCGAGAGTTCTTTTGGGAAGGTGACTACAATTACAACTGAATCATCAAAACCGGACAGTGCTCGCGTCTCTCACTCCTTTGATTCAAAATTGATAGTCGATGACAACAATCTTTACTTTCTTTCATATATAGATATAGATAACAGCTTGCGACGCAACTTCCGAATTTTCTGCTTATCTACAGATGGCAATATACGCAGTCCAGTTCAAAATATACCCACTTTTGATGATGAAGCATTACGCCGTAAGTTTCGGACGGGTAGCGAGGCAGCGAAAGAGCCTTATTTACCTGACAGTTTTGAGAAAGAGCATCAATCAATCGTATCAATCATTCCACCTCATGTACGTGGAAAGGAAAAAGATAAGAAAGCCACAACAGTTGTAGTTTGTAGGGATGTGTTCTATGCTGAATACGGACGTAGGCTTTTTAAGTGGAGACTTGGTGATCCGGAGTGGACAAACACAGGATTAACAGACAGGAGCCAACTGTCTTATGAAGATTTAAGTAAGGAGCTCAAATTAGCGGTTTTGGGAGAAACCGTCTACGTCGGGAAACGCGATGGTAAGCTGTTTCAGTCGCTTGATGAAGGGAGCAGCTGGAGAGATGTTACGCCAAGTCTACCACTTGACTTTGCCCATTTCAAGGAGATAATCCTTGTCGGTTCAACAGTTTACGTCGCAACAGACGTAGGGGTCTTGAGTTCAGAAACCGGCGTACACTGGCGCGTGCTAACCGATAGTGCGGGTATGCGTCCCATCATAGACAGATTTGCTGTGGATGGTACCACAATCTATGGTGTTGGCGACATCGGAGCCTATCGCTTGGATACCCGTAACCAATGGAAACAAGTTTCTTCAGAAGCACTCGGTGAAACTATTGCGCTTGCCGTCATTAACGATAAACTGTATAGTGCTATCAAAGATCGCGGGATATTTCACATCTCGCTTGTAGAGGAGTAGGCAACACCACTTAGTTTGCGCCGCTTTGTGGGTCTTTGTAGCATAAACTGTTAGTTTGTGCCACTGTGTATCCTTTCAGAAAGTCATCAATGCGATATTATTTTTTAAAACAGTATGACAACAATATAGGGCGGAGGCAGGAATTCCGCCCTATACGATCTAAATATCTGATGAGCAGCAGCATTACAACGTATGGTCTTCGGGTCGGACACCCTTTGTAAATGTGCCGAAACCGAAGAACGTCGGGGCATAATCGCCGACGTAATCGACAACGCTTTTATCAGGAATTGCGTCCTCCATCCCCATACACCAATAACAACCGTTGACAAGAAGACGGCGAAGTCCTTCGCTCTCCAAATCGACCGAGGCACCCATTGTTGTATTGAAGACACGTGAGGTATTGCCTTCGTCGCCCGTATAGGTTTTTATCCATACCATCGGCATTGTAACGGTATCTGGTTTCGGGGCATCTGCTGGATCCATACCGACCAATACTTGTCCATGAATAAGGACCTGGGAATCACCCGTTAATTCCGTAACGCCATAGACATCGGATGGACCCCAGACATCGGCAACGCCTTTAAGAATCGGATGACCTGCCATCGCTTCATCAATGACCCCGCGAGCACTCTCTTTACCGTGATGTCCATGATGGTTAACCCACGTCTCACCGAGCACCTGTCTGCCATATCCACCCTCAAAATCTTCACTGTCAAAACTATATTTTGCGTATGGGCTATCAAGGTCTCGGCTATAACTGAAGGCGTGTGTTGCTGTGCGGAGTCCCATCACAGGCTTCCCGGCGTTCGTATAGTCAACGATGTACTTCATCTGTTCATCGGGCAGTTCTCGGAAACGAGTGAACAGCACCATCATATCCGCAGATTCTAAATGGTGAAGCCCAGGAATGTTGGTTTGCACCTCTGGATCGATCTCGCCTGTTCCTGGGTCAATGGCAAATAGCACCGTACACTTAAACCCGTGGTGCGTAGCCAACACCTTCCCCAACATCGGCAACGCTTCTTCAGAACGATACTCTTCGTCACCACCAACAAGAACTATATGTTTGCCCTTTCCAGGACCTTCGTTTCCTTCGTAAACAACCCATTCGTTTTTCATCAAAAGTTAAACTCCAGTATACATAAGATTTTTCACAAGTATAGCACATTTCTCTGAGAAAGTCACGCCGAATATTTACAGAGAACCACACGATCAACACAGATATAGAAAAAACTTTGACAAATAAGAGAAATTGTCATAAAATTAATTAAGAAATAGGCTCAAACCAGCCATTTAAATCGGACTGGCAACCCGCAGGAGACGTGTCCATGTACTTAACGCCTCAACAACGAAAGCACTACAAAGAACAGGGCTTCGTGGTAGTTCCGCATCTCTTTGATACAGCCACAACAACGTTGATGCTCGAGCATTATATGAAACGCCGTGCAGAAGGTCCAAAACCTGGAGACACCGGCGGCACAACCGACCACGCTGATGATCCCAACCATCAATTCCCGCGTATGATTAACATGCACAATTGGGATGAATTAACCCAAGAGTGGGCATCAGATACCAACCTACTTGCCGTTACAGAACAGTTAATTGATGACACACCTGTGCTATTACAAACGATGCTCTATTTCAAACCACCTGGGGCACGTGGCCAAGCTCTACACCAAGATGAACAATATATCACTATTGATCCAATCATCGGTGTTTGGGTAGCATTAGACACATCGGATGAAGCTGTTGGTCGGATGGTCCTGATTCCAGGTTCCCATCAATACGGACTGTTATCTGTTGAAACAGCAGATACCGCTATTTCGTTTACAAATGTACAAGCCGTCAAACCGGAAAACGCTGAAGAACTGGGAATTGACATGTCCCCTGGTGATACGCTCTTCTTTCATGGCAAGGTTATTCACGGTTCCTATATGAATAAGACAAGCGACCGGTGGAGACGGAGTTTTATATGTCACTATAAGGGTGGAAAGTCACAACGGTTTGAGCCAACTGAAGGAACACACGTCTCACATCTTAGAAAATAGTTTGACTTTTTTTAAGCCCTAACTATCTACGGTACATAGCGTGTGCGTCCTACTTCACCTCGTTACTATGGTGGATTATATAAATAACTCTCACTGCGAGGCAATTTCAATAGAACGCGAGGGAAAGTTTTCCTCCACCGGTAGGCGAGGTTTCCCAACCTCGCCAGTGCAGAGTGTCCAAGTAATTGTAAAATTCACCATAAATAATAAAAAAAGGGAGGATCTGGATTGTTAAAAGTATCAAAGTTTGGTGGGAGTTCTCTTGCAACGGCGGAGCAAGTGCGTCGAGTTTGTGACATCATCACCGCCGATCCGAAACGCCGCCTCATCGTTGTCTCCGCCCCTGGGAAACGCCACAGTGACGACATAAAAGTAACAGACCTGCTTATCGCTGCTGCATCGCAACGGCTCACTGGAAAAATCGGTGCCTCGGAATGTGCTGAAACGATTGAACGCTATCGCAGTATCGCTGCGGGATTAGAACTTCCCGCCGAAGTCGTTGAACCCATTGCCTGTGACTTAACAGAACGTCTGGAAAAAAGTACAACCGATGCAAATCTCTATATGGATACCATGAAGGCAGGCGGCGAAGATAACTGTGCCAGGCTTATTGCGCAAGCATTACAAGCCCGTGGTGTAGAGGCACATTACGTAAGTCCTAAAGATGCCGGTCTAATTTTGTCCGACGAACCCGGCAACGCCCAAGTTTTACCCGAAGCCTACAATCGTCTACGAGATTTGCAAGAACGACCCGGTATCACTATCTTTCCTGGTTTCTTCGGCTACTCGAAACAGCGGAACATTGTTACTTTCTCGCGTGGCGGTTCGGACATCACAGGGGCTATTCTCGCCAGTGCCGTTCGGGCAGAAGTTTACGAAAACTTTACTGATGTTGATTCTGTGTTCGCGGCGAACCCATCCATCGTTAAAAACCCCGCACCGATCTCCGAGCTGACCTATCGTGAGATGCGTGAACTCTCTTACGCGGGATTCTCTGTCTTTCACGATGAAGCACTTGAACCGGTTTATCGCGCCCAAGTGCCTGTTCACATCCGAAACACGAACAATCCGAAATCAGACGGCACGCTGATTGTTCCGAGTCGTAAGTCTACGGATATTCCGGTTGTCGGTATTGCCGCAATAGACAGTGTTTGCTGTATCTATCTCAGTAAGTATCTGATGAATCGGGAAATCGGTTTTGGACGACGGCTGTTGCAGGTTTTGGAATCCGAGGGTGTCTCTTTTGAACATGTTCCGTCCGGTATAGACAACATGTCAGTTATCATTCGCGAAGAAAATCTTCCCGTGAAAAAAGAGAAAAGGATTGTCGAACAAATCCGACAGACCCTTGGACCCGAAGACATTTCCGTAGAACGCGGGCTATCCCTTATTATGGTTGTCGGGGAAGGCATGCGACACACAATTGGTATTGCTTCGCGTGCTACACACGCCTTAGCCAGTGCACAGGTCAATATCGAAATGATTAACCAAGGCTCCAACGAAGTTAGTATGATGTTCGGCATAAAATCTGACGATATGGAAACTGCCGTCCAAGCACTCTATGCTGAATATTTTGCCTGAAGGAAAAACATTATGCAAATAACCGTGCAACCTGAAGAATTAGCATCAGAAAAACTAACAGACGCTCACGTTGAACAAGCCGTTAAGGCAATCCGTGTTGATGGTTATGTCATCTTGGAAAATGTTATCGATCACGAACACTTGGACATTCTGCGCGAACGGATGGATGCAGATTCACAGATTTTAATTAACGCGGAGAAATGGGGTGGCGCAGGCAGACTTATAGGACATCTCCAACAAGGACCTCCACCCTATGCCCCTTACATTTTCAGAGACATCGTTGCGAATCCCTACGTTGTGCAGGTAACGCAGGAACTGCTTGGTCCCGGGCTCTACAATAACTTTTACAACGGCAACACGAACTGTCCAGGTAGCACAACACAACCGCTTCACAGAGATGGTGCACACCTGTGGCCAGACCAAGAGGTAGCACACCCGACAGCAGAGGTTGTCGTCAACATCTCCCCACAGGATACAACTGAAGAAAATGGAAGCGTCGAACTTTGGCCAGGATCACATCTGGCGGTCAGTGGTAAACGGATAGATGAAGAGGAAGAAGAAGCACGCCGCAAAATTGTGCCACCTATCCGTGGAAGTGCGAAGAAGGGGAGCGCCCTGATTCGAGACATGCGGTTGTGGCATCGTGGTGTGCCCAACCCATCCGACAAGCCTCGTCACATGATAGCGCTGATTCACCGTGTCTCTTGGCTCAAATCCGACCGTAGACTGAAGTATAAAACTGGATGCGAAGTCGCCTTTGAAAACAGTGATCTCGACCATAATGCTGAGTTCCTTGATTTCGTTAACCCAAAAGTAGATGAATACGATTACCTCTTCAATCCGCGCTTCTAAACGTGTACGGGCGGCTCCCCCATTCTTTAGGAATGGCTCTCCCATTCTTGTAGGGGGGGTTGTAACCCCGAAGTACCCGCCCATAGTTCATGACGGAGGTTCCCATGAGCACCCAAAACAATTGGCTCCCGGCGGAGCCTAACCTTGAAACGGTTTGCAAAACCTATAGTAACCCGATTTATTCACTCTCTCAAGCGGAAATACCAGCGATTATTCTCAGGAACGCCTACTCACCTGAACAATGCTCCGGGCTCATCAACAGATTCACAAATATGGGCTTGATGCGCGACGAAGCCGACATCAACTCTCCTGATAAACGCACCCGTATTGACATCGGCACCAGTCTCGGTAATCGTGGTGCGGATAAGGCGAAATTTCTGGCACACGCCCAAGCAACAGAACACCTCTTTAAATTTTTATTTGACGGATTCAACAATCCTGTCGATCTGATTTATGAATCTCTTGATGTACTTTCACCTGGAAAAGAGGTAAAAGTGGCTCGTGAATTAGATGGCTCTCGTTATGGTCCGGCGATCTTTCGCGTCCACTACGAAACACATAGTTACAAGCCACACATCGATCATGTCAAATACCGCGAGAAGCGCACCGACTATCAAGTCTATCGCTTCGAGCACCAGTTCGCAGGCGTATTATGTGTACAAAACGCCGACGAAAATGGCAAAGGCACACAAGCCCTCCTGCATCGCTGCCTCTGGTCTGATGAGATTCAACCCTATATCGCCGAGGAAACATTTGACCGATACGCTGCTGATAATGGGATAGAGAACTATCAGGTCGATTTGCAACAGGGCGATCTCTACTTTTTCAATACGCGCTGTATCCACGAAGTACCACCCGTTCAAGGCACGCGCGCCCGTATTGTCTTGGCAGTGTTTATTGGATATTCTCCCGAAGATAACGAAGTGTTCGTCTGGTCGTAACCTGTTCAAATTCTGAACATTATTGGACATCTCATGCACAGTTTGGGGCAGTCTTAATGGCGATCGGCTTTCAGGTCGCTTCGCTTTCGGCTCTCAGTGGATCGTAGGGGCGAGGTCACCTCGCCCCTACAGGCTTTGTCCTCCCCAAATTGCGCTTGTTCGCTGGTTTTCATTCCCTCTCCATCTCCCCACCCCTCCAATCGCAACTGGCACGATATTTGCTACATGCTATACATAACGCGTCAGACAGGAAGTCTGAATATGGGTTCTTATGATTTTTAGATTTGCCACGATTATGGGTCGTCTCACAAATCACAGTTCAGACTATACCAAAACAGGAGATCAGAGCGATGAAAGTAATACAACTCCCGATCCTGACACTACTTCTCGCGTTAACATTCTTTTTACCAGACACCTCCGCCGAAGACTATACACAGTGGGGTCTACCCAAAGGCGCAAAGGCACGTCTCGGCAAGGGAAGCATACGCAAGTTAGCATACTCCCCTGATGGGAACCACATCCTCGTCGCCAGTTCTATCGGGATCTGGACCTATGATGCACACACCGGGGAAGAATTAGATTTACTCAATACGCATTTATCAAGTGGAAATACTGTCTTTAGTCCGGATAGACAACTATTTGCGAGTGCAAGAGGTGATGATGAAGATACAGTGGTGCATCTATGGAGCCTCACCGATCGCCAACAGATAACAACGCTCGAAGGACACACACGGTATATTGAGAGCCTTGCCTTCAGTCCTGATGGAAAAACACTCGCAACAGCGAGTGCGGATGGCACGGCGCGGTTGTGGAACGTCCACACCGGAGAACACAAAGCCACGCTCGTTGGACATACGCGCGCCGTTACAACAGTTGCCTTCAGTCCTGATGGAAAAACACTCGCAACTGGGAGTTGGGACGATACGGTACAATTGTGGGATCCCGCCACCGGAGACCATAAAATGACTCTCACCGAGTATTCCGATGGTATTAAAATGGTCGTCTTCAGTCCAGATGGTCGGACCCTCGCAATCGTCCCTTACAATACGCCAGAGGTACAATTCTGGGATGTTAATACTGGTAAACAAAAACAGACCGTCTGGACAGAAAAAAATATCTCCTGTGTAGCGTTCAGTCCGGATAGTCGGACCCTCGCAACTGGAGGTTGGACAGAATTGGATCTGAGGGATGTTGACACCGGCGAGCGCAAAACTACACTCACAGCGCATCTATCGGAAGTTATTTCAATTGTCTTCAGTCCTGATGGAAAAACATTCGCCAGTGCAAGTGCTGATGAGTTGCATCTATGGGACAGTGTGAGTGGTGCTCAGAAAGGAAAAATTACCAGACATACACAATACATTAGAGGATTCGCCTTAAGTCCTGACGGTCGCACAATCGCCATCGGACACTGGGAAAAAATACACCTCTGGGATACCGTCAAAATGGTACAAACAGCGATTCTCTATGAAGACGAGTGGGGACAGTGGAGTTTAGCATTCAGCCCAGATGGTAGCATACTCGCAAGTGAAATTGCACCCTATATACGGCTGTGGGATGTCGCCACGGGTACACATAGAACAACTCTCAAAACATATACGGGGAGTGGTGTCGGTGGATCTAGCATTAGGGCAATCGCTTTTAGTCCCGATGGTCGCTTCTTTGCAAACGGACATACAGGTGAGGAGGTGGTATGGCTATGGTACACTGGGTTTACACGCAAAAGTATACTTACAGGGCACAGTGACCGAGTTTCTGCGCTTGCGTTCAGTCCCGACAGTCGGACTTTGGCGAGTGGGAGCCACGACCACACGATTCGCCTCTATAATGTTGAGACGAATGCACATAAAATGACGCTTACCGGTCACACACACGGAATTCTTAGTATCGCGTTTAGTTCTGATGGAAAAACCCTCGCAAGTGCAAGCCGGGATGGAACAGTCCGCTTATGGGATACAATAAGTGGTACACGTAAAACCACACTCCCTGGATATTCCGATAGCGTTGCGTTCAGTCCAGATGGAACAACGCTCGCAAGCGTGGACAATGATGATAGCTATACCATACGGCTATGGGACGTTACCATGGGCATCGAGAAAACATCTCTTATAGGACATACCGCCGGAGTCTCGCACGTTGCGTTCAACCCAGATGGAAAAACCCTTATAAGTGCAAGTTACGATGGCACCATACTCCTATGGGATCTCATACCGGCAACAGACCCGATAACGCAGGTAAAGGAGAGGGTTGTAGACCTCAACGATTTGGTGGCTGCTCCTGCGATGCCGTTCCCAATCCAGACCGGACTCCTGCCAAATTATCCGAACCCGTTTAATCCAGAGACATGGATACCCTATCAGTTAGCAACTGCTGTAGATGTAACGGTTCGTATCTATGCTGCGAATGGCACCTTGGTTCGCATCTTGATGGTGGGTTATCAACCAGCAGGTCTCTATCAGCGTCGAAGCCGGGCAGTATATTGGGATGGGAAAAATGAGAGCGGTGAACCAGTTGCGAGCGGCGTCTATTTCTATACCCTGTCTGCCGGACAATTTACCACCACGCGGAGAATGGTCATACGGAAATAAGGAAATGGTTATCGGTTGCCAGTTCGCCTGCTGCGCAGGCTTTCAGTCATCAGTTTTGGAGGCATTGAAACTCAAAGATTTTTTGTATTTCAAGTGGACTGTTTACTGACAACTGAAAGTGAGTGAAGCGAACGTACTGATGACTGACAACTATTCAAAATAGGAAACTCTACCCATGAAAACAATACAACTTTCGATTGTAATCCTACTCCTCATTTCGACGCTATTATTACCAAACACTTCCGCCAAAGATTACACCCTATGGCATTTACCCAAAGAAGCGAAAGCACGCATCGGAAAAGGTTGGACATCCGGCAATATTGCCTTTTCACCCGATGATAGTCTGCTCGCAGTTCCAAGTGCTATCGGAACTTGGATTTATGATGTACAAACAGGTAAGGCAGTGAATCTGCTCACGGGACATATAGATGTCGTCAGTAGCCTCGCATTCAGTCCGGATGGAAAAGTCATCGCAACCAGCGGAAGCTATGATGACAAAACCGTGCGGTTGTGGGATGTCACTACTGGGACCCACAAAATGACGCTCACGGGACATACCGGTCGAGTCAATAGCGTTGCATTCAGCCTCGACGGGCAGACACTGGCGAGTACCGGCGGATACAAGGATTACACGGTGCGTCTATGGGATGTCGAGACTGGAACACACAAAATAACACTCTTCGGGCACGTCGGCGGTGTTGAGAGTGTCGTCTTCAGTCCGGATGGGAAAATCCTCGCAACTGGCGGAGGTTTTGACGACAAAACAATACAGATGTGGGATGTCGAGGCTGGAACACACAAAATGAGCCTTATCGGACATACGAGTTTGATCAACGGTGTGGCATTCAGCCCCGACGGGCAGACGCTCGCAAGTGCTGGCGGGTGGATAGATACTACGATACGTCTCTGGAATGTCGCAACGGGTGAACTGAAAGCAACACTCACTGGACATACACAGGGCGTTCACAGCATCGCATTCAGTCCGAACGGCAAAGTCCTTGTAAGTGGCAGCAGCGACACAATATGTTTCTGGGATATTACAAGCAACACTTACATAACAACATTGGCAGAAGGGGCTGGAAGTGTTGTATTCAGCTCGGATGGGTCCCAACTTGCAAGTAGCAGCGGGGATGGCGTAATACTCTGGGATGCAGTTAGCCTACAACAGAGACTGACAATTAGCGGACATCTATCATCTGTTTCCACCATCGCCTTTAGTCCCGATAGTCGGACACTCGCAAGTGGCAGCTGGGATCGGAAGGTCCGGCTCTGGAACATTGCTACTGGCAACAACAGCACCATCCTCATTGGACATATCAGCGGTATCGCATCCGTAAACTTCAGTCCCGATGGACAGACACTCGCAAGTGCTGGCAGTTGGGACGATCCTACAGTTCGACTCTGGGATACTACCACTGGCACACACAAAACCACTCTCATTGGACATAGAAGCACGGTTACGGATGTTGCCTTCAGTCCAGACGGAAAAACGCTTGCCAGCGTTAGTCGCGACCGAAAAGTGTGCCTGTGGGATGTTGCAACTGGCTATCACCAAGCAACCCTGACGTGGAATAATACAAGCGGCATGTCAAGCCTTGTGTTCAGTCCCGACGGACACATACTCGGCGTAGGAGACCGATCGGGGATACGCCTATGGGATATCACAGATAGACCCTATCAAACCAGATGGACTGCACACACACCGGTCGAAAGCTTCGCCTACAGTCCAGACGGACAGACCCTCGCAGGTGGAAAGCGAGATGGGACAATAATCTTATGGGACGTTATCAGTGGGGAGGAGAAAGGAACGCTCACAGGACCCGTAGACTATGCGGTCGGTAGTGTTGCTTTCAGTAACGACAGCTGCACGCTCGCAAGTACAGGTTGGCATAAAGACACAACAATCCGATTGTGGGATGTTGCCACGGCTTCACACAAATTGACGCTCACAGGACACACGGAGCGCGTTACAAATCTCACCTTCGGTCCGGATGGCAAGACGCTCGCCAGTGCAAGTCGAGACGGCACAATATTACTCTGGGAATATCCGCTGGCACAGCCAACCGCGGGAGCACCCGTGCTACCAAGAAGAAAAACAGCCATGTTGCAGAATTATCCGAATCCGTTTAACCCAGAGACATGGATCCCATACCAACTCGCCGAACCTGCTGAAGTTACCATCCGTATCTATACAGCGAATGGAATCCTGATTCGCACCTTAGCAGTTGGACACCGACCTGCTGGGAGCTACCTGTATCGGCACGATGCCATCTATTGGGATGGAAAAAATGAGATAGGTGAACCTGTTGCGAGTGGTGTCTATTTCTATACATTGTCCGCAGGGAATTTCATGGCAACTCGGAAAATGTTGATTAGGAAGTAAGATGCGATTGGACGGAATGTAACAAAAACGGGGAAATATAATTTATTTTGACATTTTCTTGACATTTTTTTTACAAATATATTATCATTTTGCCAAATGAGCACAGATATGTCTATCAGAACGCAAGGTAAGTGAATCCTCATGCTCTGAAACGTTCACAATTTTCTATTGCATCAAAAGGAGCTATTCAAGAAATGGAAAGGGTTACAATAACGAATCAATTTCATACGGTTTCTGTGTGTTGTTTGTGTTTTCTCCTTATTGTAGTGACGTTCCCTATCATATCAATAGCTGCGACAAAAAAGGTTCTGATATTGGGGGATAACATCACTCAAGTTGAAACAGCAACGATTAGTAAAAATGTGAAAAAAATTAAGAACTATACCTTCGATTATGAGGTTACGAAAAATCCCAAACTCCCGAACGCGGATGCCGCTGATTTTGATATCCTCTGGCTTGGGCAAGGTGAGATTTGCGAAGGTGGATGGCGTTTTACTGATCAGGGATCAGATGCCGTTTTAGCGTTTGTTGAGGAGGGTGGGGTTTGCATTGTCGTTGAGCAGGACCACGATGATGCTGTCGGGTGTCCAACCCCTTGGCTCCCTAAACCACTAAACGGTGATGAAACCGGTGGAGCAGAGAATTTTGAACCGACAAAGGCACCGGAGGTTGGGACGCTTTTCACCGAGCCAAACAAGATAACAGCGATTGTGACGAATGATAGATGGCACAACCCCGATAAGGCGTTTATTACACTCGCGACGGTTGATAAACATCTCATTGTGGCACTCCTATATCACGGTAAAGGTGCATATATCGTCACAGCGATGCAAAATGAAAGTCAGGCGCAGCTCGATACGAATCTTCCGTTTATTGAAAATCTGTTGTTTTATACTGCTGTCCTTCAGGATAAAGTTCTTGCCGTTGAACCACATCACAAACTTGCTGTGACCTGGTCGCAACTCAAAATGAGCCCATAATGCTTTAGCAACATGGGAGGGTGCTTATGAAACTGCGACACATATCTATTCGCTGCTGTCTCATCTTCGGGCTGCTATGTCCAGTTTTTGCGAAACCACTCAGCAGCGAAAAGATTGTGTTTTCCTCAGATCGCGACGGTAATTGGGAAATCTACCTAATGAACCCCGATGGCACGCGACAGGAGCGTTTAACCTACGACCGTGCCGTTGATTGTGAACCAGTCATCTCACCCAAAGGAGACCGGATCCTCTTCACCTCCAATCGTGGCGGGACACGCGATCTCTATCTTATGGGTGTGGATGGGAGAAACGTGCGTCCACTGTTTGGTGTCAGCACAGCATACCGAACCGAACCTGCTTGGTCCCCCGATGGAAAGAAAATTGCGTATTCGCAGCGTGCTTTTGGAGGTATAAATATCCACACCGCAAGCGCGGATGGAAGATTAGTAAAACCGATTGAGCGTCTAAAGAGCGCCCACAGCGGCTATCCAAACTGGTCATCAGATGGAACAGAAATCGCTTTTGTTGTAGCAGATGAGGTTCACTGGGCAAGCCGCCAAATCCGATTTATCAACTTAGAAACCGACGACCAAGAGACGCTCTTTCCTGATGATTTCCCACGAATGTTCCAACCTGCCTACTCTCCAGTCGATGATAAGATTGCCTTTGTTTGGTTTCGCCCAGTAGCAAAGCAACAGTCGATATTCGTCGTTAACCGAGATGGAAGTTATCTCAGGCGGATTGAGTCGTTAGTGGCAAACACGCCTGCTTGGGCACCTTCCGGTGATGAACTCATTTACACAGAAGGTGTTATCGGAAGCAACTCCCAAATTTACAAAATCAATTTGACCACCCATAAGGCAACACAACTCACAGACGATGGCAGCAACTATTCCGGCAATTGGTTTTCACCAAGACAGCTGTCCGTTTCTCCGTCGACCTCATTATTAACGACACAATGGAGCAAGGTAAAAATCCGAGATTACACCGGCTTTTAACCCAATATGTCGAACTGACCTTGTGTCCAGAAACCTAAAAACGAGGCACTCATCTGCTATTCTTCCTGCTTCAAATCACCCCATAGCGTCGTGAGTTTGCCACCCGCAGAAACATGCCCCCGCAACCGAACCGTCGCTAATCGCCTCTGTTGCCCTGAAAACGATACATCCTCCAGACGGTAATAATACAAAACCTGTCGATTCGCAGTCGTATCCTTCCAGGTATAGTCCTGACGCTCGCTTGTTGTCCCTGCCCAATGAAAATCAGGTCAATAAGGATCCTGGTTTTCGTAGGGTCATTTAATCATTCTAACCGAAATGTGATACGAATTGTCCAAACTATAGTAACAATCTCACTGAAAGGTGTCTCCGATGGAGAACTAAACGAAAAGACTTTAAAGCAACAGTTGTTCTTGAAGCACTTAGTGGTGAAAGTTCATAAGCAGAGTTGTGTCACCGACACGACCGCGGTGAAGAATTGCAGAAGAGTAGCACTGCGTTGATGGAATGCTCTTTTCGTTTTGTAGATAAAAAAGCTATAAAGGATAGCCGATAGAATTCCAAACAGTAAATTAAGTTATACTAATTCAAATATATTCATTATTTTAACCATA
This sequence comes from Candidatus Poribacteria bacterium, assembly GCA_028818705.1. GTDB lineage: Bacteria > Poribacteria > WGA-4E > WGA-4E > WGA-3G > WGA-3G. The sequence goes on along the minus strand of JAPPNJ010000106.1, from coordinate 9,926 downwards.
AAATTATAAAGTTTTATCTGACTAACTAACTGACGCTTAAACGCTTATGACTATTGACTTTATAGCAATTTAAAATTTGATAAAAAATGAGATTCGTGATAATATATATTCTTAACTTCTGTGAAAATATAAAGTTTGTGAACGCCTCATTAGGGAAATGTGTCGATGACAATCCATGTCCTGCAAGATCTTATTTCACGCTGCCACCGCCAGCACAAGCAGCCACTTAAGCAACAGAAGACGATCTCAACACCGCCGCGTTACAAAGGGCATCCTTATCACTTCACAATCTATTGCGCCCACAGATACCCTGTGATGGTTCAAGACTTGGAGGCAGCACATATTTCCTTTCTGCCGATCGGTCAGGCACCTGTAACTGACCGTCCGCCGCGTAATTCTAAAAGAGAGCCGTTCTTGAAACACCGACAAACGCCCCCCTGGGATGCCGACCGATGGCACAGATCGTGGGGGATTCAAGTGTATACGGGTATTCCGTCGGCACGCGATGACGCGCCGTGGCATGACCTCGAATTCACGTATGAAGCGATCTGTGCTGCACCGGATACCGTTCTTGCCTGCGTTCAAGCACTTGTTGACACCGCAGTGAACCCGTTATTGACACTCTCAAAGTCCGGTGGGCTGCGATTTTCTTGCAGGGTACCGGGGTACCTGCACCCGAATACCCAGCAGGCGCGTTTCTACGTCTATAAACAAGCAGGGACAGCAGCGCATCCGAACCCACATGAGGTCTATCTTGAAATTTCCGGGGAGAAAGGGGACACTTGCTGGGATGCACGCTATGAAATCCTGATGGGCGATCTGTTAGACCCGCCCGTGATTCCCAAAGAGGTGCTCTTCGCGCCTATTGATGCGTTTCGCGCTATGCTTCACGATCCTGTTCCCCAAAACTTACCACACAACGAGGGCATCCCCGACGCGCCGTTCTCGCTCGGATCCCGTAAACTTGACCTTGCCAAAGAGGCATTTTTCAAGCATGAGTTTTCTTATCTCAGACAAGAAGACGGATTTTACTACTGGAGTCGGCAAGGCGCAGAAGTATCCGTGTGGGAGCGCGAAGGCGGTGTATGGGTACGTGCAGGGACATCTGATACCGGACTACCTACCGAGGCAACGCTCATAACAGACATTTGGGACGATACCAGCATTCTGCCACCGATCCCCGCAACGGGGGTCCCGATAGACGATAAGGTCCGTACCGTGCGGGAAGGAAAACTCAGCCCACTCTCCATAAAACGTTCGACCCCGATATTACACAAATCCGAACCCACCGAAAAAACGTCTGAACCACATGAAGAAATTAGCGTTCTCGGACAGCGGGCTTTCGATAGGAACGTGCGCGTTCTTGGATTTATCCCGCAAATGACTTCAGAGAAAAATCGTGAAGTAGAATCCTTTCTGTGGAATCGTGATGCCCTCTGTTTAACCGTGCCAAATGCTGCGCATGCCGCAGAAGCAGAACAATTTTTTCAACAGCGAAATCCGGGATCGGTTGTACGCTGGCGGGATCGGATGTATCTGTGGGATCAGGTCAAAGATATTCCCGTTGACGTGCGCATGGCAACCCCCTTTCAACGCGGAAACGTCTGCGAGGATCCAGAGCGGTGCGAAGCACTTGAGAAAAAGGGTGGAGATCCGAGCGAAAGTATCTGTCCGCAGTGCCCCGTTTATACGACATGTCAGGAACGTGGCTATCTATCGCAACCCTCGGCATTACAAACGAACAGCGTACAAATCATAGAAGGGCTTCAACTGTTTTTAGACCCACACTACGCAAAAATAGTAGACCAACTTATCGAAGCCGGCGATGGAACACAGCCGCTATGTATCATCAATACCACGATAGAGCATCATCTGTTTTATAAACTGTTTCTTGAATACGAACTCTCAAAAACCGTATTGGAGGAGTGGAGCATCAACTATCAAGGCAGTGCCTTAGGAAACTTTGCCGCAGCTTTACTGAATGCAGCAGAAATCAGAGATAAATCGCATGCCGATGCCGTTAGACGCCTCCGGTCAATACGACAGACGTTTGAATGGCTGGAAGACGAGATCATCCAACAGATGTGCTACATCAACGTACAGGGCAGGGTGGTCGCACGCGGCATCATTGATACAGAGACCGGCGCGGAACTCGCACGCTATACCATCGAGTTTGCGCAAGGGATCTCTGCTTATATTCCTTTGGACGCTGCAGCCGCGGATAGACTCATGGCACAAGCGTTGCCCGTTTTTCGACTCGACCCCTTTGTGCCTAACGAAGATATGAAAATCCTGATGTCAATAGCGGACGCTGTCAGGTTGGGTATCTTGGATGCGGGAACTGTTGAAAATATTCAGGCGTTCCCAACGGTTTGTGTGGATCCAAACTGGACGGTTTGGCATCAACTCAAGCGTTTCTTTTCACATTACACGCGGGACACGGATGCACCGATGCGATGGGAAGACGAAGGGCTCCGGTTTTCGGTGCCCCCGGTACTACATCCGAACATCAAACACCTTTTGGTCACCGCCTCGGTGCTCCCCAGCGAACATTTTCGTCGGATATTCTCGGATACAGCCATTGAGATGCTGCCTACCCCACCCATGGCGTGGGTTCCTGGAAACCGTGTTTTTCAGATCCGTACCGGTATCTATTCAAGACAGACAATTATAGATGTCAACAACACCTGGGATGTTTTTGGGATATCTAAAACCGAGCAGCACCTTTTTTGGAGAATCCAAGCTGAAATTGAAAGGAACCCGGATATTAAACACGGGATTATTGTCCATCGCCAGGCAATTGAACAATTAAAAGATATCGCGAAAAATGAGAACGTTTGTTTCTTGACGATTTTCCGAAAACTAAAAGGATTAGAAACCGCTTTCCAAGAAGCGCAGGTTATCTGGATAGTCGGCATGCCTCGCATAGAACCCGTTGACATTTGGGAGCGCACGCAGATCTTATTCGGCATGGATGAGAAACCTCTCTCTTATGAAATGGAACCGGAGTCTCACCTTTACAAAGACGAACGCGTCCAAAGCGTTTATGAAACAACAGTCTTCCGTATATTCAGGGAGATTATAGAGCTCGCGCAGATGAACCGTTTGAAAACCAACAAGACGGTTATGTTGATTACGGGTTTGCGAATTCCTGAAATTACCGACAGACCTGAAACCCTCCTTTTTGACTGGGAAGATTTCGATGTCGCCGGTGGATTAGATAAACTCGCGGAGGTGATAGCGACACGCCAACGATTTGAGACCGAACGCGACAACCTGACCTCCGAATCCAGCAGAAAAGAGGTAGAGAGGATTCTGGGCTGTTCCCCAAGGCAAGCGAACCGAGTTTTACAAAGGCTAAGGGGTGGGAAAAGCGCACGTGTCACTTTCCGCGAGCAAATTCTCGCCCTTCTTGCCGATGGCGAGAAAAAAAACCCGGAACTCGTGGCGGCGATTCAAGGACATCCAAAAGCCATAAATACAGAACTCACGCGCCTCGTGAAGATCGGTGAAATTGTAAAGGTGCGACGGGGTGTTTACAGGCTTCCAAACCAAAAACTAAATAGCCCTGGAAGAACTGAGGCGAATTGACACGGCATATCAGCGATTTTTCAAGAAACTTAGGAGCAGACCGCATATCAAGCCGAGACATAAGTTTAAGTCTATCACCTATCCAAGCACTGCAGGTTGGCAGATAGAAGGCAACCGTATCACATAATTATAGCAACGCTTCCGCTAACGCCGTAAAATCACTCACTGTTACATCGGGTTGATACAGGGTATCCTCATACGGCAACTTATAGCGGTTCACAAACGCCCCTTTATACCCACATGCCCGCGCCCCCATGATGTCAAATGAATTTGCAGATACCATCAGACATTCATTGACTTCAAGCCCTAACTTCCCTGCCGCACCACGATAGACCGCAGGATGCGGTTTAAACGCGCCGACCGATGTAACCGAGATTACATCGTCGAAATCCCATGCAACCCGTTCTGAAACGAGATAATCCAAAAACGACGGATCGCCGTTGGATAGCACCGCCAACTGATACTCGGATTTCATCTTCGTGAGGGCAGATAACACCTCTGGAAATGGAGAAAGGTGTCGCCATCCGCGCATAAACTCCTTTACTGTCCCAGGCGTAGCGTCTATGCCGTTTGCTCTCAGGACGTAGTGAACTGCGCGCCGAACTGTCTCCAGATAGCCACTATGCCCAAGCATCACAATCGTGTCCTGATATTGTTCGATCCGTTGTCGGTATCGCCACTGCGCCCAAAATTCATCTGCTGATACACTATTAACATCACGGGCATTTAGAGATTCGCCAATGAACGGCGTGAGACTACCGCCTAAATCCAAAATCGTGCCGAATAGGTCAAATGTAAGTGCTTTCGTCTCCGCAAAATTTGCCATAATAGTTGTTAGTTCTAAGAATTTAATTGAGGGTGGTTCATTATTCCAAGAGCATAGATACCCCGTTGTTAAAGCAACCGCAAGTTTTGGACACCCTCATAGGAGCGTAGGGGCGAGGTCTCCTCGCCCTATGCGTTGGAAGACCTGAGGAAATACCCCACGGAATGCTACACGCGCATTCCGTGTTGATTCGCAAAAACACTCCTACAAGAAATATTTATGCACCACCCTCAGTTAATTGGGCAATTGTTTTGGGATGCCCGGATTTGGTCTGGGAATAGACCAAATTGTGTCCCGGGGAATGCCATTAAGGCATTCATACCGTTGATTTACGGACACAATTTGTCTTTGCTTTACATTTCCATTCCTTGTATTACATTCTTGTTGGGGACGCGAGTCAGCAAAATAGGCACGAACAAGTTCGGGCATCCAGATATTCGGATATTGAGATTTCTAACCTCCCCGAGCAAAGTGTCCAATTAATTCTAAAATCCACCGTAAATTCTGTTACCCCAACTCGACTGTTCGTCCAGTCGCCATCGCTTCAAAAGCAGCATCAATGACCCGCATCTGATTCACGCAGCTTTCCGGTGAGACTCGGTGCGGTTTTCCAGTTGTTAAAACCTCACACATATGCTCCAATTGTAGGGCAAACTGGAAACAGGGTTCAAAATCAATGACCTCTGTGCCCTCTCGTGTGGTAAGCTCAATATTGACCGCAGTGTTTTCATTGTTCCAAACCCGATCCAGTCGGCACATGCCGCCAGTCCCAGACATCTCGGCATACTGCCCACCCGCGCAATTAAAACCGGTAGAAATTTGTGCAACACGTTCACCCGGGAATACTAACAATAGATAAGAACCATCGTCCACTTCTAAACCGGCTTGAGACATTCCCGACACCCGAATTGGTTCAGCACCGAACATGAAGCGGGCGTGGTGGATATTGTAACACGCCAAATCGTAAATGCTGCCGCCACCCTTCGCTTTATTAAACCGCCAATTCATCTCAGGGCGTCGTGTTTCGGGTCCGCCGCCGCCACCGCCTGTACAGAAGGTACTGCGGATTGTCTTAAAGTCCCCGATTGCCCCCGAATCAATCAATTCTTTCGCTTTGAGGTGCATCGGATGGTGCCGGAATTTAAACGCCTCTGCCACTAAAATACCGTTCTCTTGCGCTGCACCCACGAACGCTTCTGCCTCTGCAGCCGTTGACGTGAACGGTTTCTCACATAAAATCGCTTTGACTTGGCGGGATTCAGAAATCTGGATACCGACCTCAGCGTGAAAGGCACCCCAAGTACAGATAGTAGCGATGTCCAAGTTCTCAGCGTCTAACATCTCTTCCAAAGAGAGATACTGGTGCTCAGGAGCCACATCATACCGCTCACCAAACCTCGCTAATGCTTCTTCCGATACATCACAGATAGCCGCCAATTCAGCACTCGGTGCTTGTTGACAGGCAGTGCCGTGCGCGTTTGCAATTCCACCGGTTCCGACAAGTCCAACACGGTAAGTACTTGACATAATAGTTCCTTTCTGCTTTTAGATTGGTGTTAAAGAATAACCGTTTTCGACAATGGGTTTTTGCAGAAACTCAAATTCGTATTGAGGTAAAGATGCTCCCGGTTCCGATTCCGCAAAGTCCTTTTTCCAGCGAGCAACTGCATCTGACCGCACAATAATTCGACCTAACGGGATACCTAAGAATTCCTCAAGCTTCTTGAGCGTCTTCTCTTGATTTAGGACGAAGTCCTCAAAACGGATCTGGATAACATTTTTCGGCATAGGAGTTGCTTGCATAAGCTTATACTGGTATATCCATGAAATCGCTCGCCTTTCATAAATATCGTCCGTTTCAGGATACGGAACTCCGAAATCTCGAAGATCGTCGGTTTTATGGCTGCCTCGGATACAATCCCGCGGATCCCGAATCCAATGGATGAACTTTATCTCTGGAAACATCCGTATTATCCACGGGTAGACAAGTGTAGTTTCTGGGAGCTTCCACCCCTTGTAGGTAGCAGGATCCCGTAGTACATCCTCAAGGTAGGTGTTAATGAGTCGCTCAAATTCTGGATCAATAGACATCGTGAGCAGAGGCTTAAAATCCCATGATAACCCGCCCTGCCATTTAACATATTGTGCCATGACTCGGCAGGCATCATACATTGCAAATGGTGGAATCTTATCACCAGAGGGGTTCAGTTGACTGCCCATGAAGACCCCGCTGGCGTATAACGTATGTGAAATGGCGCGCGTCCCAGAATGACCGCGCCCAATCACTGTGATTAAATTTTCCATAGTCGATAGGCGTTACATAGAAATCACTTGCTTATTTCAACAAATTAAACGATAATAATTACAGAAAAGGGGACGCACTGCTTTTAGATACTCACCCAATATTGGCTTCAATTACCTAAAAAACATTGTAGCAAATATCGAAAACAAAGCAAATCATTTTTTATGAGGACTTCATAACAATGCATAAATTTCTGGTTCTAATGAGTCTAATCGTTTTACTACTCACACATGCCGGATGTGACAGGGTCCAAAAGATTGTTACACCGAAGCACGAACAGAAAACCCTTAAGATCGGTTTTGTCGTTGCAGGTGAACGGGTCACTTATCCCAACGGCGCAGAAATGGCAGTCACAGAAATTAACCAGCGCGGTGGACTTTTGGGGATGCCTGTGGAATTAATTGGACATATTAACAAAGAGGCAATACCCGAAGTTTCCGTCCAAATCGCCGAAACCCTCATCGTTGAAGACGAAATTATCGCCCTTATTGGACCCAATCGCTCTTCCCATGCCGTTGAGGTAGCTCCAATCGCACAGCGTCACGGAATCCCAATGATTACCACAACCGCAACCAATCCAAATGTAACAACCGCTGGCGATTTCGTCTTCATGGCATCTTTCACAGATAGCTTCCAAGGTGCCGTCATGGCACAGTTTACGATAGATGACCTCAATATTACCACCGCTGCCGTTCTTACACAAAAGGGTGACCTCTATACGGAAGGTATTTCTGAATTCTTCGCACGCAGTTTCAGAAAACTCGGTGGTGAAATCGTCGCCAATGAATTTTACGAAGGCGATCTGTCAGATTTTACAGCACAACTGACAAACATTGCTGCTGCAAAGCCCGATGCACTTTTCATATCCGGTTTCACTTTGGACATTGCGCTCATAACGCAACAGGCGCGTGCAATACCGTTGCAAAACGCCGATGGAGAACCAACAATCTTCCTTGGGGCAGATTCATGGGACAGCGAACTTCTGTACGACAACGAAGATGCCGAAGTAGAAGGCAGTTTTTTTAGCGGACATTTCTCACCAGAGACGGATGAACCGACAGCACGCGCCTTTGTTGATGCTTACGAATCCATCTATGAGTCTACACCTACCGGTGGTGTCGCAGTTAGCTACGACGCAGTTAAATTGCTTTTTGAAGCAGTCGAGCGGGCAGGCAGCCTCGACCCCGATGAAATCCGTGAGCAACTCGCCGCCACAGAAAACTACATCGGTGCAACCGACATCGCGAGTTATGACGAAAATCGCCACCCAACCAAAAGCGCTGTAATTTTCACCATCAAAGATGGTAAAAAGCAATTTCACAAGCAGATCGCCCCTTAGTAACACGAGTTCGGTATATGGATAAAAGTGTTCGTCAGAAATACAAAACCTATTCGCTTGTAGCATAAACTGTTAGTTTGTGCATTGTGGACTATGGCTGGCAATCTTGAGTTGAGCTCACGCTTAGTAGAAGGGAATTCCAATTCCTAAGGAGCAGAATATGAATAGACCACCAGAAGCCTTCGTTCACGTAGATGAAGAACGACTTCTCAACTTCTCTACCGCCTGCTTTGAGAAAGCAGGTATCACACACGAACACGCCGCCCTTATCAGTCGTCTACTCGTGAATTCCGATTTACGAGGTGTCCGCAGTCACGGCACCCGAACGGTTAACGGATATTGCGCAGGTTTTGAAAACGGGAGCTTCAATCCCGACCCTGATATCCGTGTCATCCATGAAACGCCGACTGCTGTCGTGCTTGACGGAAATGGCACACTCGGCTACCTGCCGATGGTACGTGCCACGGAATACGCCATCGCCAAATCAAAAGAAGTCGGTATCGGGATGGGGCTCGTTCGCTACATTGGGCACTATGGGTCTGCGGGGCACTATGCCCGTATGTGTAACGAAGCCGGATGCATCGGCTTTTCAGTACAAGGTTACCAGAATCAAGGGAACGCCGGAAACCAAGACCCCAAACCGCAACTCGGTTACTACGGCAATCCGCCGATCTGTTTCGCCATTCCTTCTGATGAGGAGCCGCCGGTAGTGCTTGACGCAGCGACCTGTATCATGGCAGACTACCAACGCGGTCCTGATTTTGATGCACTGCTCTCAGTCATTCCAGCGGCTTTTTTCAAGAGTGTCGGCTATACCGCCGTCGCGAGTCTGCTTGGTGGCGCGTTGACCGGTTTCACCGAACCGCCACCCGACGATACCGCAAAATGGGATGGCGCAAGTATGGGTGGAATGGTCCTCGCAATAGATATTGAATCTGTTGTGCCACCTGCTGTTTTCCACACAGAAGTCGATCGGATGGTGCACGATGTCCGCGAGACTTACGAACCGATGCCGGGAACAGATAGAGCGTTACTGCCGGGTGCCATTGAAACGGAACGGATGGAACAGCATCGTCGGGAAGGTATCCGTTATGGTGAGATGGAACAGGAATCCGCACGTGGTGTCAGTGAGCGATTAGGCGTGCCATTGCCGTGGGACGAATAATTTCCACACAAGGAAAGAAATATGAATAGACCACCAGAAACTTTTGTCTTAGTAAATGAGGAACGGCTTCTTAATTTCTCCACCGCTTGCTTTGAGAAAGCAGGCCTCACACACGAACACGCTTCCCTCATCAGTCGCTTGCTCGTGAATTCCGACCTGCGCGGCGTCCGCAGTCACGGTACACGTACCGTTAATAGGTATTGTGCAGGCTTTGAAAACGGAAGTCTCAATCCGCGTCCCAATATCCGCGTCATCCATGAAACACCGACTGCTGTTGTGCTTGACGGAAACGGTACGCTCGGCTATCTCCCGATGGTTCGCGCGACCGAACACGCCATCGCTAAAGCGAAGGAGGTCGGCATCGGGATGGGATTGGTGCGTTATATTGGGCATTACGGATCGGCAGGACACTATGCCCGTATGTGTAACGAAGCCGGATGTATCGGCTTTTCGGTACAGGGATCTCGAAATCACGGTAATGCCGGCAACCAAGATTCCAAACCGCAACTCGGTTACTACGGCAATCCACCCATCTGTTTCGCTATCCCCTCTGGTGACGAGCCACCTGTTGTATTGGATGCCGCAACTTGTATCATGGCGGATTACCAACGCGGTCCCGAATTCGATGCCCTGCTTTCTATGATCCCCGCTGCTTTCTTCAAGAGTATCGGCTATACTGCTGTGGCACACCTGCTCGGTGGTG
>JAPPNJ010000020.1 GCA_028818705.1 Candidatus Poribacteria bacterium | reverse complement strand
TAATAGATCGATGAGGATATATCAACTCATTTTCTAATTTTGCGTAAGTCCTATTCTTAAAAAAAACATCGTCGTAAGCAGCACTATTTGGCGGATTTAATGCTGGCAGCGTAAATACAAAACCAGTAGACGACCTTTCCATTGGAGGGCTACAGCCTGTATAGATAAAGGACACCAATCCGCACATCATGCAGATAACGATTAATTTGTAGAGGGTTTTAAATTCTATCTTCATCACGAATAGCTCCTTTTTTGTTTTTTATACCAAAGCCCATAATAACTTAGACCCTTGTATTGTCGTGCGAACCGTGAAGCTGGGTGTCACTCTGGCACAGGCTAATAGCCTATGCTACAGAAGAGATCTACTTATTTCTCGCGTTTACCATAAATGCGCTCAAGGACGGGAGGTTCCAGCAGGGAGGTCTTCATAGACTTCATCGTACTTAAAGAGGGTCAAGTTTAAAGGAACGAGCGGACGGAAGTCAATTGCCCGGTTATTCCGAATCCGCAACTCCTGCAGATTTGTAAGTCCAGCGAGCGGCGAAAAATCCTCAATGTGATTATTTTCGAGATACAATCGTTGAAGTTTCACAAAGCCAGCAAGAATGCTTATATCCGAGATCCCGGAACCCTCAATAGCGAGCTCTTCTAAGTTGGTAAGGTTTGCCAACAGAAGGATATCGAGATTTGTCGGTGGGGCATCTTCCTGTCGCCAAATACGCAGCTCGACGAGATTGATTAGATTGGCAATGGAACGCAGCCCTGTTATGTGATTGTTTCCGTCGAGGGTAAGGGTCTTTAGATTCGTAGCGAACTCCAAACCTGTTAGATTAAGGGTATCGTTGTTATTTACTTCTATACGTTCCAAGCGCAGCAGCGTCTCTTTTGTTAAAGGAACACCAGGTAGCAGCCCCAGTTCACCCCGAACTGCTGTCCACAATGCAGCATCGGGCATCCACGTCTCAGAAGGTTCTGTTTGCTCTGTCATTAGCAATAAACCGTCGTATTTAAGGTCTGTGAGATTCAAACCTATGAGTGGACTTAAATCTTTTATCGGATTCTCTTTAAGCCACAATGTTCGCAATTCAGTTAGTCCTGAAAGTGGACTGATATCCTCAATCTGATTACTCGTGAGATGCAAGAGGCGAAGTTTCTTCAACCTCGCAAGTAGACGTATATCCGAAATCCCGTTCCGCTCCAGAGAGAGCTCCTCTAAGTTGATGAGATTTGCCAACGGACGGAGATCAAGATTGGGCGTACGTGGAGAGAGGTTCCAGATATGCAAACTTTCAAGCATCGTCAAGTTGGAAAGTGGATATAAATCTGTTATCGGATTCCGACCAATGTGGAGTTCTCTAAGATGCGTTGCAAACTCTAAGCCGGTTATGTAGGTAATGCCTCTGTTTTGGGCATCGAGATACGTAAGTTCTTGCATTTTCTCTTTTGTCAAGGGAACACCCGGTAGCAGCCCCAGTTCACCTCGGACTTCCATCCACAATGCGGGGTCGGGCATCCATATCTCGGAAGGTGCTATTTGTTCTGTCGCCAGCGACACACCGTCGTACTTCAGATCTGTGAGATTCAATCGGACAAGCGGACTTAAATCTCTTATCGGATTTTTCTTGATCCACAGTACCTGTAAGTTCGTCAGTTCCGCAAGCGGACTAAAGTCTTCAACCCGATTGTATGTGAGGATCAGATGCTTGAGGTTTTTTAAACCTGACAAGGGAACAACATTTTCAATTTCGTTATCAAAAAGGTCTAATTTTTCTAAACTTATTAGATTCGCAAGCGGCGTTAGATCGCTTATACGATTGTCAGCCAAATTTAAGTAGGTAAGTGAAGTCAGCGAACGCAATGGAGATACATCGGTTACTCGATTGTACCAGAGACTTAACCCGGTTAGATTCGTTAGGTTCGCGAGGGGTCTCAGGTCTTTTACTTCATTACCTCCTACATTGAGATGAGCCAAGGAGGTAAGCGTGGCGAGAGGACTTAAGTCAGTAACATAATTACCCTCATCGCCTAAATGTAACTGTACTAAATTTTGGGCAAATTCCAGACCTTTTATATTCGTAATACCTTTTCCACTGGCTGTTAGGTGCTGCAATTCTTGCATCCGCTCCTTCGTCAAGGGAATATCCTCAGAAAGCGCGAGTGCCTCCCGAACTGCGGTACGTAACGCCGCATCCGGCATCCACTGTGCTGCAGGAAGGGTATGCGCATCCTCCAGTGCCCTGGACATTGAGACCGTTTCGTCCATCTGCATACTGGTACCGCTGCTTTTACCTTCGGTATCAGCACGTCCGATTTGATTCCGCACAGACGGTTTTGCGTCAATATCAAGCACAGCAGGGGCCTCAATAATTTCGATCGTGGGTTTGGATTTTGCCTCGAAACTATACGGCTTCTGAAAACGGACGAGGTATCGATTGCTGAACCCGATCAGCAGTACAAGCAAAACTGCGGCTGCGCCACAAGCCACCCAAGGGAGCAAAGGCTTTGAAACTGGCGCGGGTGTGAGTTTCATGTCAGCGATTTGCCGCATGATATTCTGGCTTACACTCGCTGATAACTGAACACCACCGAGAACTTCTTGGACCAGGAGTTCTTCTTTGGCTTGCAAACGTTTTCTTGCCCTATGGAGGCGACTGTCAATCGTTCCTACAGAAACACCTAAAAATTTCCCAATTTGCCGTGTTGTCATTTCGCCGAGATAGTGGAGTGTGACGACTGTGCGTTCGCTCTCTGGGAGCCTTTCCAGAAGTCGTTCAACAATTTCATAACGGCGTTCTCGGACCTCTGTCTCTTGTTTTTCTGATATATAACGCGCATACGCCGATTCCTCTATTTCTTTCACAGGTGTGTCCTCCAACGATTGCGTCGCAGGTTTTTGCTTCCGATTCCAGTCTATGCAAAGCCGATTCGCAATGACATAGAGCCAGCCAGCAAATTGGTCGGGATTTCGGAGGGTCGAGAGCTTCTTGTATGCTTGCAGGAAGGTATCTTGGGTAATCTCTTCAGCATAGTGAAAATCGCCGATCTTTCGCCACGCCAAGGCGTGAACGCCCTTTTGGTACCTTTGGACTAATGTATTGAATGCAGCATCGTCGCCTAATAAAATATTCTGAATCAGTTGCGCATCTTCTCTTTCCACGGAGGCTCCTTCTTAACCAAGAGGTTAGGTCGTTTTTGCATCCACCCAAATTTTCAATCAGATGTTGCGTATTGGACCTTGGTAATGCCACACAGTTCACATAATCATGTTCCTGTGATGTTAAAGACACAATTTTTTGTCAAAATGTTACATCACATCGAGAAAATAAGAAATTCATATAGTATGCCTTTTACTTTACGAAGTCATATTGAGTAAAACATAAGGATGTGGTAAAATAGTGGAATCAGAGCA
>JAPPNJ010000218.1 GCA_028818705.1 Candidatus Poribacteria bacterium | reverse complement strand
GCTCTGATTCCACTATTTTACCACATCCTTATGTTTTACTCAATATGACTTCATAGTATGTCGTAATGAATCGTTCCATATAGAAGTTATGAAAAGGAGCATGAATGGACACAAATGCAACGCCCCAAGAACACAAGTTCAGACTGACTCCTGAAGAACGATTATCTTGGGAGGAGAACGGATACTTTGTTCGTTACGACGTTTTCACCAAGGCAGAAAACGACGTGCTGCGTCAAATCGCTGATGATATTGTTGATGGAAAACGACCTTTCCCGACAGAGAAGATCCAGCAAAATGCCTTGGTAATAGACGGAAAAGTTGAAGCCTCAGGTATCCAGGCAATGCACAAAATTTATCATGTGAGTTGTTATTGCCCTGAATTCCTTGCACGTGTTCGAGACCCGCGTCTAACGGATCCAATTGTTGACTTGCTCGGTCCAAACCTGCTGAATCAAGGCAATCTGTATATTTGGAAAGCCCCAAAGATTGGCTTAGGGTTCCCTTGGCATCAAGACAAATGGTATTTTAACTGGCAGTATAAAACGGATATGACAGTCGGAACGTGGACGGCAATTGATCCCGCAGATGTAGAGAATGGGTGTCTATACGTTATTCCTGGGAGCCACAAGTATGGCGTTCTTGATCATGAAGACCTTGAAGGCTTACAACAGAGTGAGTTTAAGATAGCACGCGATGCTAAGGACGAAGATGGGGTCCCGGTTGAAGTGCCATCCGGAGGCGTAGTTTGGTTCAACAACCAACTCCTCCATAAGAGCACTCATAACCATAGTGATCGCTTTCGGCGTTGTAATGTCGCACATTATATGAGTGCGAGTGCGGAACGTGTACTTAAAAAACAGGTACAGAAGGTCAATCCGGTCATGTGGGTTCGCGGAGATGTATACTCAGAAGAAATGGAACCTGTTTATCGTGATGTTTTACCTATTTCGGCATCCGACTGAAATGCGAAAAGACAGATTTAGGCATGCTTGATAGGAAAGAGGGTTTTCTTCAATAAATCACCAGTGTAAATTGCACTCAGCAAAACTTCACATTCTGCCCAACATCCCGGGCGTTTACTCACCCACTCCCACTGTTTTTGAACATTAGCACTTTCCCATAGATCCGTGAACTTCTCATCTCGCAAATTACCAGCGGCATTGGTATTAAATTGACACGTTGGCACACATCATATTGTCTTACAATTTGATTACAATATCTTTGCTTTATCAGAATAGAATTTTTGTAATTACGGCACATTTCTGTGATATACTATAGATACGATATTGTGCTATCGCATATTCGGAGGAGGTTTAAAATCGCGTGTATCACACATATAAACATCGGAAACTAACATGTTTTGCTGGAATCGCTACAGCACTCATTTTTTCGCTTGCTATTGTCACTATAGGCACTACACAAACACCTACAGCAGCGGAACACTTGCAAACCCCAGAAGGGATGCCCATTGTTGAACGACCTGTTTCAACGGATCCTGATAAATTTAGTTTTGCTATTATCGGCGATAAAACAGGAGGTGGTTACGACAAATGGCATATATTTGACCGAGCGGTCGACGAAATCAATGTCCTGAAACCCGACTTTTCTATTATGGTAGGGGATCTAATACAGGGATATACCTATGATGTGGCGCAAGTCGAAGCAGAATGGAAAGAATTTTGGCAACACCAGTCCGATTTGATGATCCCGTTTCTACTGCTACCCGGCAACCACGATATTACAAACCCAATGATGTACGACTATTGGCAAAAACACCTTGGACGTACCTATTCAGCCTTTATCTATAAAGGTTGTCTATTTATCCTACTCAATACTGAGGAAAAACACAGCCAACCCGAAGGCAGTGAAGGTTGGACAGAAACATGGTTTGGTGATGCCCAAGTTACGTATGTAACAGACCAATTGGCAAAGCACAAGAATGTACGTCATACGTTCGTCATGTTACACAAACCCGCATGGCTACACGACAACTCCGGCTGGTCTCAGATTGAAGAGGCGCTCGCCGATCAAGCGTACACCGTGTTTGCTGGACACTATCATAACTTGACCCTGCACACTCGCAATGACCGGAGGTACTTCGTCCTCGGGGCAACGGGTGGCGGATTCACAACACAAGAAGCACGAGAAGTAGGTGCTTTTGATCACTACAGCATTGTGACCGTAGATGGCAGCGAGATTAACATTGCTATTGTCGAGCCTGGGAATATCTATCCTGCTGATCTTTCAACTGCTGAATTCAAAGAGAAACTCAGAGATCTGATCACACTTCAAACTCGCCTAAAAATTGAACGAGTACTTCCTACTTCTGGCGGAAAGCTTGAAATTGCCTTGAAAAATGAGTTGGAAAAAGAAATTAAAGTCGATCTTGTTTTCCATTCAAGTGAGAACTGGCAGGCAGCACCAAACGAACTTACGTTTACGCTCAAGCCAGGACAGGACGCAACTGGAAATGTACTGCTCTCTGCGCTATCGGAGGCACTGCTGCCCTTACCGATTTATGAATATTCTGCTCTGTACGGTGGTGAACAGTTATACCGCCGCACCGAGATGGTTTATCCAGTGAACCCATCGGTGATGCACCTGATTACCGACTGGGCATTGCTCGGTCCGTTCAAACTTGATGTAACAGAAGAGATCGCTGCGTTGGATGTCTTTCCACCGGATTTCATTGCTAATCCACTACCCACTTATGACAAGTCAGCTGATAAAACCTATCAAGGAAAGCATAGAGAAATCCAGTGGCAAGAACATCATGTTGAATCGGGACGTGTTGATTTAGAGAAGGTTTTCAATAAACCTGAGTGGGCGTCCGCTTACGGCGTAACCTACATCAAAAGTCCTGATGTCCAGCAGGTTTTTGCACAGATTCGGTGGTGGAGCAATCTCGGTAGACTCTTTATTAATGGCGTTGAGATAAATCTCGCAGCGGCACCCGGAGAGCATCTGTTTTACGGTAGAGCCTACGTTGAATTGCCACTGAAAGCGGGATGGAATATCGTAACTGTCCATTCAGGAGACTACACAGGGGGATGGAGTTACCAGATGGCAGTTGACAATACAAAGAACATGCTTGAATTTAGTACAAACCCAGATTAAAACGCCCTCATATTGATAGGTGTGGCTTCCTAACTGTCACAAAACCAGAGCTTCAGTTTTTCTGTAGGCGGTGAATGCCCGGTGAAGCCCACACGGGCTTCATACCCGGTGAAGTGCATAAGCACTTCATACCGTTGATTCTGATTCAAGGCATTCATACCCCGGTAAAGCCTTTATAGGCTTTATACCTGGGGAAGTCCATACGGACTTCATACCGTTGATTCTGATTCTGAAGCTCATACGGGCTTCATACCCGGTTCATGCCTATATGAGGTTTAACAAATAAATTGGGTAATTACATATTTTGTATACGAAGCAAGGATCGCGAGCACAGCTCGCTCCTACAGAAAGAACTGGTCCCTGCATTACCCGTTTAAATTCTTAATCTTCATTAAGGCATGAATACCGTTGATTTTGATTTTGATTCGGAACTCCGATTCCCGACTTTCTAACTTGACAATAGATTTTCTGCACGCTATACTTGCACCTAACAGGATCTTTCTCAAGGAAAAGCCTATGTCTAATCATCTCAATCCGACACTTCACCAAAATTGGAAAACGAACGGTTACCTGAAAATTCCGGGTTTCTTCTCCACCGAAGAAGTAGTTGCTTTACAGACTTGGGTCTCTGAAATATCGTGCTGGCAGCCGACGCGCGAAAAGTGGATGCATCATTATGAATCCACACCAGACGGGCCGCGGCTCTCCCGTTCGGAAAATTTTGTGCCGTACCATGCCGGTATGAAAGCCACTGTGACAGGTGGCAAAGTGTTAGACATTGTTTCTGAGTTGATGGCGGAACAGGCAGTCCTCTACAAAGAAAAAATCAACTACAAATATCCCGGTGGAGGTGGCTATGCTGCCCATCAAGATGCCCCCGCTTACGAGTTTGTCAACTACCATATCACCTGCCTAATTTCGGTAGATTCGGCAACACCTGAGAGCGGCTGCCTCTATTTCGCATCCGGTCGGCATCTGGAGGGGTTCATCGCTCTTGACGACAAAGGATGCGTCGCTCCCGAAACCGCCTCGACGATGCAGTGGGTCGCCGTCCCCACAGATCCCGGGGACATTCTCCTTTTCGGTTCTTACATCCCTCACAAGAGTCCGACAAATCGTTCGGATCAACCGAGACGAATTGTCTATCTCACCTACAATGCACATTCTCAAGGCGACTGGCGTGAACAGTATTATGCCGACAAGCGACAGGTTTTCTCAGAGTACGCAAAAGACGGTTCAAACCGAGACAAACAAATCAGCAAAATAGCGCATTTTCAAGGAAAAGTGGTGAATCATGGCAGATAATAGCAGATTTCAGATTTCAAGCGACATTGAAAAGTACGTTGATCTGACGCTCGCACAGGAAATGAGCGGGGCAACAGCAGAGCAAAAGGTTAACACGTTGTTCAAATATATGGAAAAGCGAGGACAGTCGCGCTACGACGAGGTGGTGACACAGTTAGAACACGCCCTGCAATGTGCTGCACTTGCAAGGAAGAAAAATGCGAGTCCTACACTAATTACAGGGGCGTTACTCCACGACATCGGGCATATTATCTTAGATGAACACAATGCTCGTGAAGCCTTCTTGAATACGGATCTGAATCATGAAGAGGTTGGCGCGCGGTATATGGAACCTTTTTTCCCAGAATCCGTCACAATCCCCATCCGACTGCATGTTCCAGCGAAAAGGTATCTGTGTACAACCGATCCCTCTTACTATGATGGGCTATCCGAAGCCTCAAAAAGGAGTCTCAAACTTCAGGGGGGTACCATGTCAGACGAGGAACGGAAGGCGTTTGAACAAATTCCATATTTCGAGGACGGACTCATTTTACGGCGATGGGACGATCTCGCAAAGGTGAAGGGGTTAGACACACCAAGGTTAGAGGTCTATCGAGAGATCGTGCAACAGTGTCTACAGTAGCGTCCAGGGGGTATTATACTTTTATGTCGCTGGTGAGATTTTCTAACCTCACCGAATATATCCCAAACATCACGAGGGAGGACATCCATATATCATCTTCCCGTAGGAGCGAGTTTTGCTCGCGACCTATAAAAACCATATATCATCTTCCCCGTAGGAGTGAGTTTTGCTCGCGATCTATAAAAACCATAGAGGTTGAAAATGAGTTACGAAACAATCGAATCGAAGTTTATCGCAACCCCGGAAAAGGGTGAAGTCTCCGCAATACTGATGCGTCCAGACGACGCAAAATGGCTACTGGTGCTTGGGCATGGCGCGGGCACAAATATGCGACATTCAACTCTTCAAACAATTGCCGAAAGGTTAGCAGACATAGGCATCGCGACGTTCCGTTATCAGTTCCCCTACATGGAACGCGGTGGCGGTGGTAGAGAGTCAGAGGCGGTTGCACTCCAAACCGTTCGATCTGCTGTGGCTGCTGCATACGAAGCTGCAAGCGATTTATCCATCCTCGTCGGCGGACACTCCTATAGTGGACGCATGTCTTCTATGTCCACAGCGAAAGAACCAATTGAACACGTCAAAGGGCTTGTATTTTTCGCGTTTCCACTGCATCCTTCTGGCAGAGAAGGCACAGAACGCGCGGAACACCTTGCTGATGTCACAATCCCGATGCTGTTTCTGTCCGGCACCCGCGATAAGTTGGCAAATCTTGAGTTATTGGAACCTGTCTGCGAAAAACTTGACAAGGCGACATTACATCT
Source organism: Candidatus Poribacteria bacterium (assembly GCA_028818705.1). Classification (GTDB taxonomy): domain Bacteria; phylum Poribacteria; class WGA-4E; order WGA-4E; family WGA-3G; genus WGA-3G. Next base: position 29,935 of record JAPPNJ010000218.1, on the reverse strand, counting down.
ATTGGACACAGCAGATCACGGGTTCAAGGTGCTCAAACGCCGTAAAACGGAAGAAGACGTATTTGTAGAAATGGCACGGGTTATTAGTGAGTGGACTGGCGGCCTCCGATAGGAAAGAATTACCTCTGGCTTTGAATTAAAATAAAAAACCATGCCTACACACCCTTTCAAAATCACCGCCATTGAAAGCCAGCTTTACGAATGGGACAAACCACCCATCTGGAACGGCATGCACGTCTATGATAAGGGCAGGCTCCATCTCGTAAGGGTAACAGCGAGAAGCGGCACAGAAGAAATAATAGGATACGGCTTCAATGGTGGCACGGCTGCAACCCGCCCTCTCTCCATATTTCCAAAATTTGTGGATCTGTTCCGTCCTGCCTTGATCGGACACGATGTAACTGACACTGCCTATGTCTCACGGTTAGCGGAGAATTACAAAATCTACGGTCCCGGTGGCTATCACACGCAGGTTTTAGCAGCAATAAACCAAGCGTGTTGGGATATTCGTGGCAAGCTCGAAGGAAAGTCGGTTCACGCCTTACTTGGAGGCACTCAGCACCGCATCCGCACCTATATCGCTGGCGGCTACTATGGTAGAGGAAAGGGTTTTGATGAACTCCGCGAAGAGATGATCCGCAATAGAGACGAATTTAATGCCACCGCTGTAAAAATGAAAATTGGGGATCCAGATGCCGGGTTTGAAACAGACCTCAAACGCATTGAAACAGTTCGTGAAGCAGTCGGTCCCGACATTACCGTAATGGTGGATGCCAATTGTGCCTTATCAATTCAAGAGGCGCAGGCGTACTTGCCTGCTCTTCAGTCAAGCGACATTTTCTGGTTTGAAGAACCAATTCACAGCCACGATTATAGAGGGCACAAAGCATTGCGAGCAATCGCACAGGATTACGGAATACGCATCGCCACTGGAGAAAACGGATATGGCGTACACTATTTTCAAACGCTTGTCGACTATGAAGGCGCAGACGTTTTCAATCTTGATGTTGCCATCCTTCCCGGCTATGAGCCAGCGATGAAGGTAGTAGAAGAAGCATCCGCAGCCGAAAAGTTAATTGCACCACACGGGGCACAGGAATTGCAAATCCACATTGCTGCAAGCCGAGACAACGGTTTAATGTTAGAGTATTACCCACCTGCTGTTGATCCATTGCGTGGTGAAATGTTTTTACCCGTGATGGTTTTAGAGAGCGATGGATATGTCACAGTCCCATCTCGACCGGGTATCGGTTTTACCCCAAACTGGAAATTACTAAAGCACCATCGCGTGTAACCAAGCGCACCCCAACCTCTTCGATCTTATGCTTCGGTAAGCGAAGTTTCTAACTGGATTCCCTTCTGGGGTTCTCACCTGTTCCTGGGAAGGCTACCTATTTTTCCGTCAATTAAGAACGCGCTGGGATATACCTGTGCCTGTAGGCGAGTTTCAAATGCTGCCCACCCAATAAAAAATTGTCACCAATTTCAAAATCCCTCGTTAAAATATAAATATATAAGGTACCGGACCTAAACATAGTACGATAAAAAGAGCACGCTTTTTCTTCTTTTTTCGCGTGCAAGGAGCTCCTTTCATGGATCGAAGCGTTGAAGAATATCAAAAAGACCTTTTATGGCAGACTTCGCTTGAAACCTTCTACCGTGTCGCCTATGCTGAAAGCCTCATGAGTTCAGCACTCCAAAAATGGAAACCGGTAGATAGCGTTGTCAAAAGCCTCGTGACTGTCACGACCATTGCCTCGGTCATGGTCGGATGGATGTCATGGGGGTCTCCAGCAGGAAAGGTAACATGGTTGGTTATAGCAGGATGTGCCGCGCTATTGGGTCTTCTGCATGTCATCTTCAAGATTTCAGATCGTATAGCCGATTTGAGTCATAATGCACAGTATTTCAAGAGTTTACGCCTCAATTTGGAACGGTTCATCTACGAAATGGAAGTCAATCCTGACTTTTCGCTGGAGTCATTCAAAGATACGTTTGAACAGTATCGCGAATGGTTGTTGGTCGGTTCGCAAATGTTGAAGGAAGATTTCCTACTAACGCATCGGCACCGCCAGAAAATTCAGAACAAGTTGAACCAGCAAATGGGAGATATGATTTTATGAAAGAGCAACCCGTTGGGGTCGGGAGAGATCCTATTGACCATTCGGTAGGACAGCGACCCATAAACGAAACTTACGAACCGCCGAATCCTATTCCGCAGTTCCGCCCGCGTCCGAAACTACAACAAGCACAACCACCTCCTACGAGGAGACCGGGACACCCGACACTTACGAAGAAATTGGCGCAAGAGACTCGACCTGAGGCGCCCACGAATTCAAGGGTAGCGGATTCCAAAAAAAGTAATTGACTTAATTTATAGATTCTGATAAAATCCTCTCAAAATTCAGAAAGTGAGAGGTTGGGAATCGTGAAACAGGTTTATGTGGTTTTGTTTATCAGTGTGTTTGTTGTAGCTTCTGCATTTGCTGGTGTCCCGAAAGACAAAGATCTACTCATGTGGATCGGTGAGGGAAGCGGCAACAAAGCGGTTGATGGCACTGGAAACGGAAATGATGGCACCTTCGGTGGTGATGCAAAATGGGTCGCCGATGGTAAGTACAATACTGGAATTTCCCTGAGAGGTGCAGAAACCTACTTAGAAGTTCCAAACACTATCACTGAGGCAGGAAGTCTGCTGTTCTGGTTCAAACCCGATTGGGATGGCAAAAGCGGGGACGATTACCGCCTTTTTGACGCCAGTCTTGGACCCATCTATTTCTTCATAGGAAAAGGATCTGCACATCCTGATATCACACCTGCAGAATTCGGTTTCTACTTTGAAGCTGCAGACGATGGTGATTGGCAAGACGTTGAATTTGACCCTACAGGTATCATTAAAAAAGACGAATGGTTTCATTGTGCCATTACGTGGGATTTTGGTGGTGAACCCCCGTTTCTTTATATTGATGCGAAAGAGCAAGCAACCAGCCGTAAAATTACCGGTGGCTTCCCGGCACTTCATGAAAAACCGAGATTCGGTTGGGAAACAATTCAATACATCGCTATGAATAACGGGGCAGAAGGCGTCATCGACGAAATCTCATTTTGGCAACGTGCCCTTGATGATGGTGAGATTGGGGACCTGATGGATGTAAGTATGGATGTCGAAGCGGCAGGGAAATTGGCTGTTACGTGGGGTGGTTTAAAGGCGACCCGATAATAGTTCTGTTAAGCAAACTGTAATTCTAAATACGTTACGTATAAATCCTTTTTCTAAGTCTGGCGATACAACTCGCCAGACTTTTTATTTAAGACCCCATCAAAGAAGCGGTTCTGTTGTTTTACCTAAAACCCGTGGCAGCCACAGACTCAAATCTGGAACATAAGTTACCAATACCAACGCTATCAGCAACAAAGCGATGAACAAGAGTACCGAACGGTAAAGCACGACAACCGACCGATCAAACTTCATGCTGGAAATGAATAGATTCATTCCCACTGGTGGCGTCAAATAACCAATTTCGAGGTTCGTTAAGACGATAATACCCAGGTGTGCCTTATCAATCCCGAATTGTTCTGCGATGGGCAGCAACAACGGCACAACAATAATAACCGCTGAAAAAATATCCATCAGACACCCGACAATCAGAAGGAATATATTAAGTCCAATGAGCGTAATAACCCTATTTTCTGTTGTCGCTTGAATCCAGTCAAGGATAGTTGTAGGGACGTCGAGTGTGATGAGGTAGTTCGTTAAGCCTAAAGCGATACCAAGGATGATGAGGATTGCCCCGACAAGCAGTGTACTTTCCTTGACGATGCGCGGCAAGACCTTCACTGAAATTGAACGGTGGATGCCAATTTCTACAATAAGGGCATAGATAGCCGTTAGCGCAGCCGCTTCGTCCAACGTAACGATACCAGATATGATACCACCTAACACAAGAAACGGCAACAGTAGTTCCCATTTCACGTCCCAAAGCGTTCGGATGAAGACACGCCCGTCAAACGGTGTTGTCTCAGTCCGTTTGATGACGCTCCATCCACAACAGTAAAGACTGAGAATACTCAGAATAAGCAGCCCGGGAACCATACCCGCAAGGAACATTCTCTCAATAGGCACTTGAGCGATAATCGCGTAGAGGATGAGCGGAACACACGGCGGAAACAGAAGCCCAATACTTCCAGATGCCGTCACCAAGCCGAGTGAAAATCTTTCGTTATAACTCTGACGTAGAATCGGATATAACAATCCGCCGAGGGCAATAATCGTTACGCCCGAGGCACCTGTGAAAGTTGTAAAGAAGGCACAGGTGCCGAGAACAACTACAGCGATGCCGCCTGGTAACCATCCAACACTTGCCCGCGCGAACGCCACCAACCGCTGCGGCGCTTGCCCCTCAGCAATGACATATCCTGCCAAGGTAAAAAGTGGGATTATTAGGATTGTCGAATTTCTGGTGAGTCGGTTAAAATCAATTAGAATCGTTGAAATCGGTTCACCCGCTGTGAGGTATCCTATAATTGATGCCCCCGCTAATAAAACAAAAAGGGCGCCACCAAAGAGAGCGAAACCTACTAATCCAATGCCGATTATTAATCCCATTAGCTTGGCTCTCCTTTGCTAATATCCGAAACCTGTCCACTGATTCTTAAATGGATGCCAATCTGAAGGACCAAGTGAATTCCGATAAGAACGAATCCGACCGGAATAATACTCTTTGCCCACCAAAGAGGAATATTCCCAATTAATTTAGCCTCACTTGACTGTTCATCTCCGAGAAAATCAAAGCCGTAATATGCTAAGATCCCCACAACAATCAAAGCGAGGCAATCGACAATCAGGTTACTCCAGCGCGTGATGTTTTCAGGGAGAATCCGATTAAGGACATCAATGCTGATGTGTCGCCGCTCGCAGGTAGCCAGTGCTGCACCTAAGAGGCACAGCCAGAGCGTCAGGTGCTGAAGCACTATATCGCTCCACAACAGGCTCGTTTGAAACCCGTAGCGCAAGACTATTTTGAGTATCGCAAGCCCAAGCATCATCGCAATGATAAGACACAGTAAACCGGTTTCAATTTTACCCAGAGCCGTATTAATACTATGTAGGACAGAAACCGCTTTACTACGGGATTGCCCATTCTCAGAACTTGCTGAAGAAGAATCACTCATGGGTTATTATCTCTCTTGTGCTAACACCTGAATTCCGGCAGATGGCAGCACAGCAACCTTAGCGTCTGACGGAAGCTTCTCAGCGAACAAATTAATCAGCTGATTGAGATCGCGAAAAAGGAGAGACCCCGCATGTTTCTTGTAAAAATCATCTACCAAAAAGTGTTCAGACCAGACGTGTAGTTGATCCTTGGTTCCGAGTTGTGGCGAATGGAGTTCAGACGCTGTCCTTTCTGCTTTTTGCGCTAAGAAACGAGCATAATCAATTTGCTCAAACAGTCCATGATAGCAGATGCCATCACTTGCCGGATTGAGTGCCATCTTATATGCCTTCTCAAAATGATCCGTTGCCCACAGTGCTTTGCCTGTTTGAATGGGGTCGCTATCAAGTGGGTAGCAGTTCAGCACAACAATATCTGTCTCTTTTCGACTCATTTCCGGTATTTCTGTGCCGTAGGTATCCAACGCGAAGTATGCCCCTTTACGATGCGCTTGCACAAAATCACCTACAAACAACCCACAAATCTCGCGGCGGCTATTGAGGACAACATTCGCAATCACATCAAGACCGAGGACCCTTGCCACGGCTTCAGAGAAATCGCGATGATCCGGTTCATTGCCTTTTCTTTCTATAATGGCGTGTCCACGACTCGGCGAGAACGAGTGAAAATAGAACATCGTTGCGAAACCCGCGATGCCGGGGACAATCAATTTCGCGCCACCACCGAAACCGACGGAACCGTGTGGATAAATGCCCCCGAGACAAATCTTGAAATCCGCATCTGCGACGACACGATTGAGATAGATAGGCATACCGTTATCAAGGCTGCCTAACGCTCGCAGATCACCGCTCATAAAATCATGGCTGGTTGCTTCATATTCAGCCGCGACATCTGCCCCTATCTTTTTCGCTACCTCTGCATCAGTGAGCGGACGATGTGAGCCGCCACCAACAACGAATCGGATCTCCGATTTCGGGACACCGGCTGACGCTAATTCACGCAACAAGAACGGAATTACCGTCGCAGCAGGAGTCGGGCGACTCAAATCATCTACAATGATAGCAGCACTTTTCTTGCCTCTCGCGAGTTCTGAAATGCGCCGTGTGCCAATCGGTTCGGCAAATGCCTGTTCAATCTGGGCATCAGAAAGTACAGGCGCGTCCTTAGGTCCCAAAACTTCTACTTTCCAGCCTGCTGGAAAATTCAGTGTCAGCTCTTCATCCCCGTACCATGCACGGGAGTAAACTGTAGCAGTGTTATTCATAGTATTCTCCATTTCTGGTTCACGGATTACGCGAATGAAAGAAAATGTCCCTGCTCTCTTGTAAAGACATCGATGCGCTCATCAAATGTGTGATGCTGCTAACTCCTATAGCCGATAGATTACAAGTTAAACTGCTTTACTGAGGAAGCGTCGGCACCGGCACTTGAATTCCTGCCACGGGTAAAACAGCGACTTTTGCGTCTGCCGGGAGCTTCTCCACAAACAATTGGATCAGTTGTTCCAGGTCTCGGAACAGAAGTGAGGCGGGATACTCCTTGTAGAAATCATCTGCCAAAAAGTGTTCAGACCAGACGTGGAGTTGCCCGCGTCTACCGAGTCTTGGTGCCGGGAGTTCGGGTGAGGTCTGTTTGGCTCGCTGCCGCAGAAAGCGCGCATAATCAAGTCTGTCAAACAATCCATGATAGCAGCTACCATCACTCGCAGGATAGAGTGCTATCGTATAAGCGTTTTCAAAATAACTTAAAGCCGCCAACGCTTTGTCAAGTTGAATCGCATCAGCATCAAGTGGATAGCAGTTAATCACCACCAGGTTGGTCTCGTTTCGGCTCGTTTCTGGAACTTCTGTTTTGTAGGTATCGAAAGCGAAGTGTGCCCCTTTACGATGTGCTTGTATAAAGTCACCCACGAATAGACCGCAGATTTCGCGTCTGCTATTAAGCACAACATTGACGATAGCATCAAGACCGAGAACCGCTGCAGCCATCTCAGCAGATTCTCGACGGTCCGGCTCATCACTCTCTCCTTCAATATTAGCATACCCACGCCCGGGCGGGAAGGTATGAAAATAGTACATTGTTGCAAAACCGCAGGTACCGGGGACAATCAACTTCGCACCCCCGCTAAAACCGACAGAACTATGCGGATAGATACCTCCCAAACAAATTTTGAAATCAGCATCTGCAACGACTCGATTAAAGTAAAGAGGCATGCCGTTGTCAAGGTTACCAAATGCTCGCAGATCACCGCTCATAAAGTCATGGTTTGTTACTTCGTATTCAGCAGCGACATCTGCTCCAATCTTTTTTGCCATTTCTGCATCCGTAATGGGCCGATGCGAACCGACGCCGACGACAAACCGGATCTCTGATTTCGGGACACCTGCTGATGCTAACTCACGTAAAAGAAAAGGCACAACCCGCGCAGCAGGCGTTGGGCGACTCAAATCATCTACAATAATAGCAGCACTCCTTTTGCCTTTTGCCAGTTCCGAAATACGAGGTGTGCCGATTGGTTCAGCGAATGCCCGTTCAATTTGAGCATCAGAGAGGGCAGGTGCATCATTGGGACCAAGCACTTTCACTTCCCAGCCTGTCGGAAAATTCAAGGTCAACGCTTTATCTCCGTACCATGCCCCCGAGTGAATTGTAGTGGTGCTATCCATAATAGTTCTCCATTTTAAAATAATATAATTATAGGCGTATAATTCGTTGAACTTTCTTAGAACATAACATCTCTACTGATTATCAATGGTGATTTCAAATCTACCGTTTGCTTCAGCCGTTCGGTGTATCTCTGTGTCTTCTTCCCAAATAAATGCGATAGTCTAACCTAAAATGTAACTGAGGTTAAAGAGACAGCATCTTTCTCCGGACCTTCTTCCCTTTGCTGCTGGTGGCGAAGCACTGCCGCTATAAATTCTCGGAAGAGCGGATGCGGGGCAAGCGGTTTCGATTGAAATTCGGGATGGAATTGTGAACCCACCATCCACGGATGATCGGTTACTTCAGCGATTTCGACGAGACTTTCGTCGGGCGACAATCCGCTAAAACAAAGTCCTGATGCTTCTAATTGCGAACGATATGTATTATTTAGTTCGTAGCGGTGGCGGTGGCGTTCTACAATAATCGGTTGCTGATAAGCAGCGTAGCTTTTGGTCTTCTCTTTGAGGACACACGGATAGATACCCAGTCGCATTGTCGCGCCAAGGTCAGCGATCGCGCGCTGCTCAAGCATCAAATCTATGACGGGGTGGGGTGTTTCTGAATCTACCTCTGTACTGTTTGCGCCTTTTAAGTTGGCGGCGTTCCGTGCAAACTCGATCACAAGACACTGCATACCGAGGCATAATCCGAAATACGGAATACGATTTTCGCGAGCGTGTCGTGCTGCAACCAACATCCCTTCGATCCCACGATAGCCGAATCCGCCTGGCACCAAAATTCCATCAACATCTTTAAAAACGTTATCGAGGTCCGGGTGTTCTGTGAGTGATTCCGAATCTATCCATTCGATGTCAACGGCAGTTTCGTTAGCAATCCCCCCGTGCTTGAGAGCTTCCTGCACGCTGATATAGGCATCGCTCCCAGTTGTATATTTTCCGACAACGGCGACTCGGGTATTGTGTTTTGGATTTTTTAGTTTTTCAACCATTGCTGCCCATTCGACATCCATCGGTGGACTTGTTTCGAGCCCAAGCCTCTTTAAAACGAGATGCCCCATACCTTGCCGTTCAAAATTAAGTGGTATTTCATCAATGCACTTTGTATCGAGTCCTTCAAAAATATATTCTTCACTAATACCACAGAGCAGCGCGATTTTCTGACGAAATGCCTCCTCTAACGACTGGCTTGTTCGGCACAGCAGCAGGTCTGGTTGAACACCCAATTCTTGAAGTTTGCGGATACTATGTTGGGTCGGTTTACTTTTGCTTTCGCTATTAGGTAGGGTATAAATGAGGGATACGTGGAGGAACATCGTGTTCTGACGTCCTACCTCAACTGCCATCTGTCGAATGGCTTCTACAAAAGGCGGCATCTCAAAGTCACCGATGGTACCGCCTATTTCGGTAATGACAATTTCGGCTTCGTTATCCTTACCAATCTGGTAGATGCGGCGTTTGATTTCATCAGTAATGTGTGGGATAAGCTGCACCGTCTGACCGAGATAGTCTCCGCGCCGTTCTTTCGCAATCACTTCACTATAAACAGATCCAGTAGTAAAGTTAGAATATTGATTGAGATCAATACCGAGGAACCGTTCATAGTTCCCAATATCCAAATCGGTTTCCGCACCATCGTGAGTAACGAAAACCTCGCCATGTTGAAATGGGTTCATGACACCCGCATCCACATTGAGATACGGATCAATTTTGACCACAATCACCTTGAAACCGCGATTGATGAGCAATCTACCTAAAGACGCGGTAGTGATCCCTTTGCCGATGCCTGAGATAACTCCGCCTGTCACGAAAATGTATTTGGTCATTTTTTATAGTAGCAATAGAGAAGAGAGTCCGTGGACTGTTGTGAGGTATGTACCTTACACTGATTTTGGAATAAAATTCACAGATTTCCGTCAAGCAGGGTCCACTGTACTTCTCTATCTGCCCTGTAGCACCCTCCTTATGCTGTTTCTAAAATTTGTTTCACCCGCTCCAAGTCGGCGGGGACATCGACCCCGATAAGTAGTGTATTAGTTTCAACGACATGAATAGGGATACCGTGTTCTAAAAAGCGTAGTTGTTCTAATCCCTCTGCGAGTTCGTAAGGTGTGGAATTCCACTTTGTAAATGCGAGAAGCTGCTTTCGGCGATAGGCATACAAACCGACATGTCGGTATACTGGAAATTTGTGCAGTTCGTCCTCACTAATCCTTCCCGGTATAGAACCTCGTGAAAAGTATAAGGCATCGTCTTGGCGGTTTGTAACGACTTTAACAACATTGACATCTCGGTAGTCTGTGACGGTCTCAACCCGTTGTTTTAAAGTGCAAACTTGTACCTCGGGCCTCTCAATGAAGGGCTGTAGCATTATATCTATCTGTATAGGTTCAAGCAAAGGTTCGTCGCCTTGAATATTGGCAACGATGTCGCAATTCAACTGTTCTGCAACAACAGCAACTCGCTCGGTACCAGTCGCACACGGACCTGTCATCTGGACGTTTCCACCGAATTTGATTACCGCATCATAGATCCGCTGGTCATCTGTAGCGACAATAACCTCATCAAGTGTTTCTGCGCGACATGCACTTTCATAGACATGTTGCACCATTGGCTTCCCGAGAAGATTCGCTAACGGTTTCCCCTCAAAACGGCTTGAGGCATAGCGAGCTGGGATAATTCCTACACTTTGCAACCTTCTGCTTCCTCATAACATCCTAAATTCTTTGTGTTTTTTCTCTCTGCCTCCTAAATCAGTTTAACGCAAAATAAAGTTAAAATCAAGGTTTTTTCCATTTCCAGTTGCAAATGTGATTGGAAAGGTGGTAAACTTTAATACAAGTTGTTCGTTGATTAGGAGTAGTGAATAGATAACCCGTAGAAGGAGACTTTCTAAATAAAATGAAACGAGATTTGAGATTCGTAATATCAACTTACAAACGACATCTTCACCTGATGTCCTTATTTCTGATTTGTGTTTTTTGTCTATACACAGCAGGATTTACCCTATTTGAGATTCAGGATGTATCCGCTCAGGTCCTTGATCCAGATTTAGTGTTGTATTTCGATTATGAGGACTTTAAAGGCGATGCTGTTGTTGAGAAATCCGGGCGTGGTTACGACGGCGCAATTAACGGAAAGGTGACCCAATCCGACGATGGGAAGTTTGGGAAAGCAGCCCACTTCGTATCCGGCAGTTTTCTCGATTTAGATGGACCCAATATTAAACCCGAAGACATTCCTACCGAGGGAATGAGCGTTGTTGCCTGGATCAATGTTGAGGCTATCTCGGATATGGCTATTTTCAACGCCCGCGCTGGCGATAATACGTGGCTTGTCCATCCAGAGGCGCGCGGTGGTGGAAACTATCGCTGGCTCAATCGAAGTCCCGGCGGTACAACGATATTTGACATCCGTGCTGGGAAAAACAAAGCCAATGAGTGGATGCATTACGCTGGCACATTCAGCCGGGCGGACGGATTAGCCGTGCTTTACATTAACGGTGTCAGTGCTGGTGAAGAAAAGGCCCGGGTCGGTACACCTATCGCACCAGACTGGGATAATGGTGCACGTGTCGGTTACAACATTGACAACAATCGTCCGTTTACTGGGTTGATGGATGACCTTAACGTATGGAAACGCGGTTTGACGGAGGAAGAAGTCAATGCCATTATGAACGATGGTGTTGAGGCATTTCTTGCCGTGGAAGCACAAGGCAAACTGACAACAACTTGGGGCAGACTCAAAACCCCAAAGTAAGACAAAATCAGGGACTTCAGGATAATTTCTGAAATTCCCTAATTACATATCTCTTAAACTCGAAATGCAGGGGGGACTTATTGATCGAATGGCGTGGACGGTCGATCCGCTTCCGAATCGTCAGATGCCGTGGTAGTTTCTGAAGTAGGATGAGTGTTCGGTGTGTTGGTGAGATAATCTTTTTCTAAGAGTAAATCTGTATTGACACGAAGACTCGCTTCATGGAAACGATAGTCATCTTTACCGCGTCGGTAGTAACACTGCAGGTATCCAGCATCAACTGCTTTTTTCAGATCCGCTGGTGAAATGTTGAGCATTGCTGCTGCTTCTTCCAGATCGTACTCAACCACAGTATGACGTATTTGCATCTTATTATCTCCCATTTTCCTATTATAAACCGATATCGGGTGCCTCTAAACTTATACGTTTTCCGCACTCTTAATTACACCACAAGTACGGGCAATTGTCAAATGCTTTTTGGGAGGAAACCCGTCTACATCCCCTGTTAAAGTAAGAATTTTGGTGCAACTTCTGATGATGAATGATCGGTGTGTAGGCAACATAAATACAACAGATACGTTTTTGGGGCGTTCACAGCTGCGGATGCCATATCGAGGATTCGTGAAATCTCTCAAAGTATTCCTTGTATATGTATCGACTTTCTGTTTTTTGGCAACAGGGTGTGAGGCGGATGCCGAAAATCTTTTGTCCCACTGGGATCAGACCCTCTTTGACCGTATCTATGATGCACCGCCACACCAAGAACCGATGTGGACATTCATGGAGAGTATCACGGACCTTGGGGACTATCGAGGGGTCATGGGTGCTTCAATTCTCCTTATGGCATACGGGAATGAATCGCATCGTGAAACCGGAAAACTTTTGTCTTCGGCATATATGGGGGCAGGGATTATAACGTTTGGCATGAAAAGATTGGTAAGCAGAAAACGACCGCTTGATGAGACTTTGGGAAACCCATCAATGCCTTCAGGGCATGCCTCTATTACATTCAGTGTCGCGACCATTTTAGGTTATCAGTATCCGAAATGGCGGATTCCGTTCTATATTGGTGCTGGACTCGTCAGTTTCTCCCGCGTCTATTTAGGACGGCATTATACATCAGATGTGATAGCCGGCGCAGCAATTGGCACTGCAATGGGAACACTGGTATGGTATAAGCGCGTCGCGCTCCTGAAATGGGAATTTTAGGGTGCCAAAACTCGGGTTCAGCGTAGTTAAAGGGGACTGGAATTAAAACACTTGACAATAAATGCGTGTTGCGTAAAATATAATTGCTATAGGAGGCTGGGATCGTGGCTTATAGGAAGGATTGCATCTATTTCCGGTATCAGATTATGAGTAGAATCGGTTTGATTCTTCTAACGGCTGCATTGTTGGTAGGTTGTGCTGTTGCACCAAACCCCTCAATAGAAGTCTACATGGAACCCATTGCAGGACATTTTAACGCCCAGGTTGATCCAGAAACGGGTGCTGCAACCGTCATAAAAAACGGAGTTGCTGTTACGATCGAACCGCTTGATGAGATAGAACTCTTTGAACTCACCGAAGATCCGAGAGTGAATCCCTATCTCATCGTCGAGAAAAACGGTGCTGTTGAGCCTATCTACACAGTGTTTGAAATTACAGTCCATAATCGAGATAACCGCCGCGTCCTGGTTGATGACATAGCGGTTCTAATTGATGGAAACGATACACAATATGTCAATCTATCCAGCGATTACTTTGACACACTCTACGACGACGTGAATCTGTCACAGAACGATCCTTGGGGTGCAGGTTATCCTTATACCCCCGCTACTTACCATTCCTATTACGGTTACTACCAGTCCTATGTAGATGCTGAGGCATTAGAATGGGGGCGAGTCGTGATAGAGGATAGCATTTTTGACAGCGGTAAGTTGTTCGCAGGTGCGAAACGAAGTGGCTTTTTAATTTTTGACCGACTACCGAGTGACACTACAGATATCAGAATTGTCATTCCACAAGTTCGGATAATTCATTCAAACGGTAAAGAGGATAGATTGGAATTTAAACTTGATTTTAGGCAAATCTTGCAATTAAATTCTACTCCGCAGAATGCCCGGGGAATGCCATAAGGCATTCATACCGTTGATTCTGATTTACGCGCATTCTTGCTTCGCATTGTCCCGCAAGCCTCTATAGGCTTGCGCAGAATGATTTACGCGGTAGAATTTGTCGTCGCTTTACATTTAACGAATAACCTTGATGACTTGGTTGAGGTTGATGAAGCGCAGGATTGTCAAACAACGAAGGGAGTATACCTAAAATGCGAAATTGGCTTGTCGGATTACTGGTAGTAGGACTCATATCGGTTTGGGGGTGTCAGCCTCAAGACAAGAGTACAGGCCAAACACAAAAAGCACCAAAAGAATTAAAAGTTGCTGTTGCCGCTCCGTTTACAGGTAATGCAGCTGCATTTGGAGAAATGATTCGCCGTGGTGCTGAACTCCGAGCAAAAGAGATTAACGATGCCGGTGGAATCAACGGTATGAAGTTGACTCTACTTTTTGAGGATGATGCAGGCAAAGATGCAGAGGCAAGTCTCGTGGCAGAACGCATCGCCAGTGACTTGCAAATCCTTGCAGTCGTTGGACACTTTAACAGTTCCTGTTCGTTGGCGGGTAAACCAATTTACAAGCGGGCTGGTATTGTTGAGTTGTCACCGGGGTCCACAAATGTGAACGTATGTGAGGGAAGCGACTGGACCTTCCGTAACTTGTATCGCGACGATTTCCAAGGGAAATTTATCGCACAATATATTGATAAAATCCTGACAGATCTGGGATCTGTTGCTGTATTTTTTGATAATGACGATTATGGGCGTGGTTTAAGAAACGCATTCGTCGATGAAGCTGAGAAGATCGGGCTTAACCTCGTCGCTTCGGAAGCCTACGATAGGGATAATACCGATTTTAAGGCACAACTCACCAGCATTAAAGCCAAAAATCCAGACGCTATTTTCGTCTCTGGACTCTATAGTGAAGCAGGCTTGATTGTCAAACAAGCGCGTGAGGCAGGAATCGCAGCTCAGTTCTTCGGAGCTGATGGTGTGGACTCTCCGGACTTTCTCACAATCGCCGGATCCTCTGCAGAAGGCACGTATCTGACAACGCCTTTTACGTTTGGTGCTGCAGGAGAAGATGCACTACAGATGGCATCTAATTTTGAGCAACTTCACGGTGTGGCGCCCGATACGTGGGCTGCATTGACCTACGATGCCGTTGGAATGATTGCAGATGCTCTTGAAAAAACTTATAGTCCAGAAGCATCCGTCGCAGATAATCGGAAAGCTATCCGGGACCATTTGGCATCCTTGGATACGCCTGAGGAGGGCTACAAAGGCGTTACGGGGTTAACCTACTTTGATATAAATGGTGATACGGTTAATAAACCGGCTTACGTGAAAATTGTGAAGGATGGCCAATTTGTTGCAGCAGATCAACAATTGCTTGAGTTAGATTGATTTTAAACGGATTTCTCCTTACAGCAACGTATGATGGAGGGCACTGGACACCTCTCTATAACATCAATATCCGAAGAAAGAGAATTATGGCCCAATTTTTAGAGCAAATTATTAACGGATTGGTGCTGGGTGGCATTTATGCGCTTATCGCAGTCGGTTATACCATGGTTTACGGTATTATCCAACTGATTAACTTCGCACATGGCGAAATTTTCATGTTTGGTGCCTATATCGCACTTATGCTTATAACAGTCTTCGGTATACCGTTTTGGATAGCCTTGCCACTTAGTATGATTCTATGTGGAATGTTGGGAATGCTGATTGACTTGGTAGCGTACCGACCCCTGCGGAATGCTCCACGTTTATCAGCACTGATTACGGCAATAGGCATGTCCCTTGCGCTGCAAAACCTCGCGCGAATGATTTGGTCAGCCCGTCCCCGTCAGTTTCCTACCGAAGTCCTTCCAACTATCTTTCTCAGTCAAAATGCGATCCCACTTCCCGGCGGCGCAGCCTTACCTTATCGGGATGTGTTTATTATCCTATTGGCACTTGTTTTAATGATTGCCCTAAACAGGTTAATTTACCTGACTAAAATAGGTAAAGCGATGCGGGCTTGCGCACAAAACCCGGTGGCGGCAAACCTAATGGGTATCAAGACGAACCAAGTGATTGCGATGACATTTATTATCGGTTCTGCCTTAGGAGCGGTCGCAGGTGTGATGGTCGGTTTGCGCGAAGTGGTTACGCCAACAATGGGCTACTATAAAGGGGTCGCGGCTTTTGCCGCCGCTGTTCTCGGTGGTATAGGGAACATTACAGGCGCAATGCTCGGTGGTATCATAATCGGATTAGCCGAGGTATTTGGGGCTGGTTATATCTCATCGGGGTACAGGTTAGCAATTGCCTATATTATTATGATTGCAGTCATTGTTATTCGTCCATCTGGGCTGTTTGGCAAATCAACAGGAAATCGTGCTTAGTATGAGAAATCAATTAACACCGAAAAACGTTATCCTTGGCTTACTCGTCTGTTTGCTACCGCTATTGATGTATGGCATAGATGCAATAGCTCTCTACTTGTCCCAGCAAAATATTTACCTCAGCCTACCAAGTGGAGATTACATACTGCGGATTGTGGTCCGGGCATTACTCTATATGATTCTTGCTATCGGACTAAATATTGTATGCGGATTCACAGGTCTTCTTGATTTAGGCTACGTCGGTTTTTATCTGATCGGTGGCTATACAGCGGGGTTATTGATGGCGCGGCTTGGGGTAACTTATTGGATTGCACTACCTCTCGCTGTAGCTAATGGCGCGTTGTGGGGATTATTGCGTGGGGCACCTACTTTGCGACTCACAGGTGATTATTTCGCGATTGTCACATTTGGATTCGCCGAATTACTCTTCCGCATCGTGAAAAACGAACAATGGTTGATTGGTGGTCCGAATGGATTTGTTCGTGACATTCCACCTCCTACCCTTTTTGGAATGGAATTCAATCAGAATTGGCACAATTACTATCATGTTCTGATTCTACTAATCTTGGTTGTTTTTATTACCTATCGACTGCAGCATTCTCGTGTCGGTAGAGCATGGGTCGCCATTCGCGAAGATGAACAAGCGGCGGAGAGTATGGGAATTAATGTTGGTCGCTATAAATCACTGGCGTTCGCAGTCAGTGCGGCAATCGGTGGATTAGGTGGAGGCTTCATCGCGCAATTCCAAGTTAACATTAGTGCACCATTCTTTGAATTCTGGGAATCGATCCTTATTCTCTGTATGGTAGTCCTTGGCGGGATGGGAAGTATAAGAGGGGCAATGATAGGTGCAGCGATTCTCGGATCGTTAGGCGAGGTGCTGAGACCTGGCTTCATTATTCCATATCAATTTGGCGGTGCGCGCTATCTTATTTTTGGGATTATTCTTATCCTCTTAATGCGTTTCCGTCCAGGTGGATTGATACTTAAAAAAGCGTAGAATCGGATACGTGAGGGCCTGCTTTTGGGGCGTGGGTGCTGTTATGTACGCACTTTGCGGGACCATGCCGCAAAGTGCAGAATCTCACAAATAAGCAGAATTAACGCCGCTGCTACAAATAATTGAAAACGCTCTTGATATTCACCGTCTCTACGAATCCTGAATTTCTGCCTTTCCAGTTGTAATAAATCTGTCCTTAACTGGGCAATGCCCACAGTTGCAGGGTAATAATTGCCGTTTCCCGCAGTGGCAATTTCTTGCAGGAGAGATTCGTCCAGGGCTGTTAGCACAAGTTGTCCATTGGCATCGCGTTTGTACGGTGTATTTTCTGGGCCAGTCCCCCGCGGCAGCGGAATAGGAACTGACTGAGTAGGATTACCAACACCAACGCAGTAGATATGCACCCCCGCTTGGCTTGCTGCTTTCGCTGCCGATATAGTCTCTTCTCCGTGATCTTCTCCATCTGTAAACAGAATCAGAACTTTCTGTCCTCCAAGATTAGTGTCTATTGCTGTTGGATCGTCCTGATCTGAAATCAGTCGATCAGTTGCTGTCTCAATAGCATTACTAATACGGGTCCCGCTATGGGTGAGTGTGTCAGCGTTTATCGCCGCTAAGAATTCTCTGAGCGTAGTGGTATCACTCGTCAAAGGACATGCCACGAAACTCGCTTCAGCAAAGTAGAGTAAGCCGAACCGATCCCCCTCAAGTGCCTCCAAGAGCGCGAAAATCACCGTTTTAGCATGGAGCAGGCGTCGGACGGAATTTTCATCCGCTGCGAGCATACTGGTTGAAATATCAAGGCCAAGCATAATATCCAACCTTTCTGCCACTGGTTCAGGTTTCGCTCCCCATTGTGGACGTGCTATCGCGAGCGTCAAAAGAAGGTAACTCAGGAGCAGCAACCCCGCTTGGAATTTGTGGCGTTGTAGGTGTGCCGGATTCACGTTGCTGTAGAATCGCAGCAGTGCCTTCTGTTTCTGTCGCAGTCCAAAGAGCAGCAACAGAAATAAGGGCGGGACTGCCCACAGAAAATGGAGAAATTCCGGATGACCAAAACGGAGCCAGTTCATGTTTTCTGATTATTTCTACTTTGCATTTCTACTTCAGGCTCACCCGTATCGAATATTGTACTACAATGAAGATAGGATAGAGTTGCGGGCGCGTTCAAACATCTCGATGGCATAATCAAGATGCGCTTTGGATGCAATGTTGAATGAAATACCAAAATTCTTGACTGTTACATTAGGCAAATTGGCTCTGCACTCGACGACTTGAAGTGGCGTGAAATCACCGTGAACATCAAGGCGGAAGTGGGTGGCTCTTCTTGACGGATAGGTGTCAAGCCACCAGTGTCCACCGATAGTCATTCGGAGTTTAGCGATGCGAGGTCGGAGTGTTGCACCGCATGTATCAACGTACGCCAAAAATTCATGGACAACTTGTAAGAGATCCTCGTTCGCTTGCAACGTCTCGGTGAACGACGCCAACGTCATGAACTGCTGCGCCGTCGTACGATAAGTCCGTTCTTCTTCCTTGACGAGTGTCCCACCCAGAACAGTTTCGGTGGCGACTAAAATTTCATCTGGCGCGTGATAGGAAAAATAAGAAATATAGGTAAGATCCAGACCCAACGTTCGTAGATATTCTGCAACTTCCAAGACGCGGGGGTCAACACCTTCTGAAACAAGGACTAACCGCTGTCGTTGATTGAATGCCGATGGTCGGATATCACCAGGCTCGTATCCAAAGAATTCACTGTGTAGTGCCGTAAGCGATGAGAATTCTTTTCCCTGTTGTTGGCACCATCGATAAGCAAGCTGCTCCAATTCTATGTAAGAGAGTTGGGAAACTCCGGCAGCATATTCAAGAATCTGCGTGATTGCTGTCCGAGAAGGCTTCCCTCGTTTGAGTTCAATAATTACACAATTACCCTGTCGGTCCAGTGCCAGTAGATCGATTTTCTGTTTTGATGTACTAAGCGGAGGTTGCCTGCTGATAACACAGAGAGGTTCACCAAGGACCAGGGTCGCATCTTTTTCGAGCAAGTCCTCAAAATCCCGTTCTGCTCCAAAACGTAAAGGTTCCAGTTTTCCGAATTTCCGGTCTTCCCAACGATAAACTTCCATGGTTTCTTTGTATTTCTGTGCTACCTCATCCAGTAGCAGCAATGGCTTTGCGTCTATAGATTGGAATTTAGCCAACGGATACGTTCGCGGTATGTTTCCACCTCTGCCGTGATTCTGGCTTGATCCCAGTTGTTTTTCTCACCTAAGAATTGCGCAATTTGAGGGGCAAGGTCAAGTCCTTGTCCTGGAGTCCAACCTATTCGGGTACGTCGCCAGAGAAGATCGTCTAATGTCATCGCCATCTCTCCCCAACAAGCATAGAGAAGCTCTGCCTTTATGAACGGAAGAGATGGTGTTATTGGTTCCGCAAGCGTTGGGTCCTCGCTTATAAAGTCTCGAATCGCGCGATGTCCTTCGCCATATCGTTTAATAAGACGTTCCTTGTTAGTGTTCGATTGTAAATCGTGATTCTGATCTGTACTTGCCACCTCGCCTACTGCATTAGGCAGTGGTTGAATATCAGTTTTACAGTGACGCCGAACGTTCACAGACTGGGCAAGAAGATTTACCGTTTCTTCCGCCATTTGTCGGTGTGTGGTGAGTTTCCCACCATACAAATACATTACCCCACTTGGACTCTCTGTGATTAAGTGCTCTCTTGAAACAAAATCAGTCTTTGCGAATCCGCGACGATGTCGGTTCGCTGCGATGAGGGGGCGGGTCCCTGCGTAGCCACCGATGATTATATTATTATTGAGCGTTTTTTCTGGAAAAATTCGCTGCGTTTCTGAGAGTAGATACGCCACCTCATCAGCTGATGGACGAACCGATGATAGTTCTTCCTCTGGTGTTGTTTCAGTGGTCCCAACAATGGAGGTGTTGTAAGCACCCGGCAAAATAAAAATGACGCGTGATTTACCACCGTGTTGTCTTTCTGACCGTGTGAAGGTTATTAAACCGTACATCCCCGAATCATCTTCTTTGCCACACCTCGGTAAAATGATATGGATGCCTTTGGCATTTTTCGTTGCGAGGCGCGGGACACCATCGTAACTTGGGTCTTTACGCCATACATGATCACTCCAAGGACCTGTCGCGGATACAATCTTCCGCGCAGAAATTTCAAAACGTTGCCCAGAAGTAACATCTTCAGCCGCTATCTTGTACGTACGATTGCCACTGTTGCCAGTATCGGGTGGATTGACAAAATCAAGAAATCGGACATAGTTTGAAATAATAGCACCATGCCGGTGGGCATCCTTGAGTGTCGCGAGCGTTAGCCTCGCGTCGTCAACAGTACTGTCCCATAGAACAACACAACCTTTTAGGGTGCTCGTGTCAATGGATCCGAGTAGATGCTGAATCTTTTGAGAGTCTCGGATCGCTATTGATTTCTCCGCTTTATCTACTTTAGAGAGGCGATTATAGTAGTGTGCAAAGAGTTGCATGCCAGTCAACGGGTACGGATCGCCTTTGTAACAGAGAAGTGCTAAAGGGATCGGTTTAACCAGATTCGGTGCAATACGGCGGAGAGTCTCGCGTTCTTGGCGTGACTTCTTGACAAGATCTATATCGCGTTTAAGAAGGTAGCGAAATCCACCATGAATAAGCTGCGAGGTGGTGCTACTCGTCCCACTCGCAAAATCACTTTGCTCAATTAAGCCTGCTTTGATACCTCCGTTGAGGGCAAGATCGCGAATTACACCTGCTCCGACGATACCACCACCAATAACCAGGACATCCAGCAGTTGGGACTTGAGGATTTTAATATTCTCGGATCGAGTTCGGGCTGAAAATTCTGTCGGCATTTTGTATACTTAACTTCGGTCACTTATCGTTTATTAGATGACTATGTAAAGAGACCTTGCGAATAGCACTCAGAATTCCCGATGCAGCACCCGCTACCGGTTTCGTCAACAGTGGTAAAAATATGAGCTGGGAACAAGCCTTTTCAGTGACAGGTAAATCTCCTGCTGTATAGGTTCTAAGCGTCCCACCCGTATCGACGGGACAGAGAGGACCGCGATTGTTTGTATACATATCCAGTCCATGTGTGAAGAGCGGTAAAGTGTGGAGAAGTGGATATGGATTGCTGTTTGTCGGGAGACTACCTGAAAACAGTGGGACACCGTCGCCTACAAGGAGCGGATAAGGATTATTATTTGCCAAGACACCTTCTTGCCGGAGTGCCTCTGCAAATAGCGGTGCTGGAAGCCCGTGCATCTCCTCTTCATGGTATCGAGTAGGAAACCCAAAGAATCCTGCTGATTCAGTGCCTTCGTAAGTTTCAACGGGTGAGACACCCGGAATCTCCCGCAGTCCATCGGAGATTTCCTTGATATAGGCACGACGATTCGCGTTGAGTTCGTCAAGTTTTTTTAGTTGGACAGAAGCGATACCAATAGCGAGAGGGTGCGCTCGAAATTTAACACCGAGTCCTATTGGCGGTAGATGGGCATAGCGCAATTCTTCTTCTGATGCTTCGCTTACGGTGCCAGGCGCGCGATTAACCTGACCGAGTAGACAAGCTCGTTCAAAAACGGCTGTTTCGTTGGTTGCAAACATTCCACCTTCACCACCGCTGAGCGGTTTATTACCTTGCAAACTCCATGCCCCTGCTTGCCCGATACTTCCACATGGAACGCCTTTGTAAGATGCACCGTGGGCGTGAGCGCAATCTTCGATGATCGCTATGCCTGTCTCCGCGCTGAGTGCCATCAGGGCATCCATATCACACACATTACCCCACAGATGCACTGCCACAATCGCTTTGGTCCGTGGTGTAACGCGTTTCCGAACATCAGCCACATCAATGAGCAACGTTACCGGATGTACTTCACAAAAAACCGGTGTTGCCATCAATGCCAACGCCGGCGTAATCGAACCCATCCATGTGTACGTGGGGCAGATAACTTCGTCGCCTGGTCCGACCCCAACCCCAAACATCGCACTATGTAGCGCTGCTGTGCCATTAGTAAGACTCAACGCGAATCGAGTCTGATGGCGTTCGCACCAAGTTTTTTCAAATTCCTGAACAGTCGGAGACGCCCCAGAGAGTTCGTTACGCAAGGTCATTTCATAGACAACCTGTGCCTCTTCTTCTGTGATTTGTTTCCATGCGTCTAACTTCGGATAGGGGGCATCAGGGGATTTTTCAAAGACTGGTATTCCACCTAAGATAGCAGGAAGATCTCTTGGATTAGTCTTAAGATGAGACGATTTTGCTCTGTTCATCTCCATGGAGTTCCTCAGGGTCTCTTTCTCAAACGGCGAATTGTTTTTAATATGGACCTATGTTATATTTAGAGTGGTGTGTTAGAGACTCAATATTAGGCATAATAACATGTCTTGAAGTCTTTTGTCAAATTTTAGCAGAGAGATTGAAATAATCTTGAACATCCAAAAATCGTTCGCTTCGCTGTTGCAGAATGGAATACCGCAAGCAAGGTATCTGTTTGTTAATCATTGTGTACCACCCCTCCTTGCCATCTTTGGATTTTTCCTTTTATGTGGTGTTGTACTCCTGATACAAGGGCAGAGTCCCATAGAGTTCTATAGCATCATCCTTGTTAGTGCATTTTCAAGTTTTGATGATTTCGGTTATGTCTTGTTTAACGCAACACCCCTTATTTTTACAGGTCTCGCTGTAGCTATTGCCTATAGAAGTGGACTGTTTAATATCGGTTGCGAAGGGCAACTCTACAGTGCGGCGTTTGCTGCTGCATGGATAGGCATACACCTGCCCTTTCCCGCCTTTTTATTGATTCCCTTTTGTATAGGTGGCGCAATGATTGCTGGTGCTGCGTGGAGCGCGATACCAGGTTTCTTAAAAGCAAGGTACGGGGCACATGAAGTCATCAATACTATCATGATGAACTTCATCGCGTTTGCCCTGATGAACTACCTTGTTACCTCTGTGTACCAAGAACCCGGGCAGATGATTCCGCAAACCTCTCAGATTTATGAAGCAGCGCGACTTCCACGATTAGGCTCTCTACTGCCAATTCTGCCACACAGCAATCCGCTAAATTTGAGTTTTTTATTTGCCTGTGGGTGTGTGGTATTGTGCTATATCTTCCTAACATACACCCGTTGGGGATATGAGCTCCGGTTGTTAGGAAATGCGCACGATGTTGCCGCTTATGGTGGAATAAATCCACAGACTGTGACTGTGTGGGTAATGGCATTAAGCGGGGCAGTTGCAGGGTTAGCCGGGGTCGCTGAGGTGTTAGGATACCGGTATCGGTTTTTGGATAATTTCTCGTCGGGTTGGGGGTTCACTGGGATTGCAGTTGCGCTCTTGGGTAGAAATAATCCCTTTGGTATTTTTGCGGCGGCTGTTCTATTTGGATTATTAAATAAAGTCGCCTTAGATATCGAAATTTTACTGGAAATCCGGCGCGGTATATTCCTTGCAGGGCAAGGCGTATTGATTATCTGGTTGGTTTGCACGGAAGGTATTTTACGGAAAATAGATCCTTTCCACTTTAAAAAAGGAAGCTAAGCCCGAAACGAAGTGGAGGGGTTTTTGCTTGGGCGTTTCTTCAGATCTACGGAAAGGTGCGTCAGAGTCTAAACCTGCTTCACCGAACCGCAAGGAAAATCAAAAAAATGATTTTTGAATTGATCCCAAGCACTTTGCGAATGGCAACACCGTTAGGATTTGCCGCACTCGCCGGAATTTATTCGGAACGTTCTGGGGTAATTAACCTTGCCCTTGAAGGAATGATGCTTATCGGAGCGTTTGGCTATGTTGTTGGAACACAGGCATCTGGTTCAACGTGGATCGGGCTACTTGCGGGGATGGGTTTCGGGATAATGTTTGCCTTGTTACATGCTGTTGCGACTATTACCTTTCAGGCGGAACAAATTGTCACTGGAATCGCAATCAACATTTTGGCGTTAGGAATCACTGAGTTCCTTGTACCCACGCCTGAACAGGTAGGCGGTCTTCCACACTGGAAGTTACCATTTATCGGTTCCTATAATTTCCTTGTTTATCTGCTGCTGATATTGATGATAGTGAGTCATATTCTCCTATTTAAAACGCCGTGGGGTTTACGATTGCGTGCTGCCGGCGAATCAACCGAGGCACTTGCAGCGATGAGTCTAAGTCGCTCAAAATGGCAGTACTTAGGTGTTCTGCTAAGCGGGGTCTTAGCAGGTATTGCCGGCTGTTTTTTGGCATCGGAAGTCCACTATTTCACAAAAGGTATGACCGCAGGACGAGGCTACCTCGCGCTCGCGGCGGTCATCTTCGGAAACTGGCGGCCCTTAAGCGGTGTCGCAGCGTGCTGCCTCTTTGGATTCGCTACTGCTTTGGAACTCGCAAATCGATGGAACATTCCAGTACAGCTCCTACACAGTTTACCTTATATCTTAACAATGGTGGTTCTTGCTGGTTTCGTTGGGAAATCACGTCCACCGGCGAGTTTGGGGAAGATTGAGTCATAGATGTCTTTTCGCATTACGAGAGGTTAGGTTTCGCTGCTGTCATCTATAAGTTCATAATCACTGGAGTGGCGACTGTAATAACCATAGGATTTAGCCTGTTTCGGATTGATCATATTGCAAAGGACACCGATGCCTTTCGTCGGAAAGGCGTCCGTCAGATCCCGTAACCCGGCGAGAATGTCAGACCGTCGGGTTTTCGTGATGTCAAATACATAGATAATAGCGTCAACAATGTTTGCCAGAATCATCGGATCAGCCACGGCGCGGATTGGTGGTGAGTCAATCACGATCACGTCATACTCCGATTTTGCGAGTTCCAGCCAATGTGTCATCATCTCTGAGTTGAGAAGTTCGATTGGGTTCGGTGGAACTGTTCCACTGGGAACTAAATGCAAATTAGGAATACCCGTCTGCTTAATTGTTGTGTGTAGTACGTCTTCTCCATTTTCCGAGGTTAGCTGGATGAGTGCTTCGCTCAACCCCGGTTTACGGGTATCAACGCGTACCACAGGGAATTCGGAATTAGGAGTATCCTCTGTGTCCTCGAGATGAAGAAGTTCTTCTCTTGGAAAGGTATTGTGCTGCGAAGGCCTGCGCATATCAGCATCTATGAGTAGAACCCTGTTTCCTCTTTGCGCCAGGGCAACAGCAAGATTGGAGGAGGTAGTGCTTTTGCCTTCCCCACGGGTCGCACTCGTAACAAGAATTGTTTTCACAGGGGCACCAGGGTTCAGAAATGGAAGTTTCGCTTGTAGCACACGAAATGCTTCTGCTGTCCTGGATTGGGGGGCGTCATGCACAATAAGTGGCAGTCGATATGCACGGCGTTTTTTAATCGATGGCAGAACACCAAGGAAACTTGGCGATTCGGGCAACGTGTCCAGCTGCCGAACTGCTTCCTCTAATCGGAGATATGTATCTTGGAAGTAATTTTTGGCTACAGCAAACGTCATGCCAAGCAGCATGCCAACGAAAGCACCCAGAGCAAGATTGAGTTTTAACCGAGGCTTCAGTGGCTCTTCTGGCGCGCGTGCTTCATCCAAAACCTTGATGCTTTCCGTACGCGCTTGGGAGAAAATCTCGGACTCTCGCATTCTTGTTTCTAAAGCGATCACTTGCGCGTTATAGATTTCAACATCTCGCTTGAGTTGATAGAACTTTAATTGGTCGGGCGACCATTCGCGGAGTTCACCAAAATGTGCGGCAATTTGGGCAGTAACTTCCTCCTTCTGTTCCTTGAGGCTAATAAGACCCGCTTGCGCCTCGTTTACCTTCTCCGAGATGACTTGGTAGAGCGGATTGTAAGAAGATGTTGTGCTTTTTATCTGTCTCTCTTCTTTATCAAGTCTTGCTCGTGTTTCCTTAATTTGCTCATCTACAGCGGTGACTTCCGGATGGGTTTCGTCATATTTGCCAAGAAGGGCAGCTCGGTTGATTTCATACTGGTGCAAACTATCTCGCAATTTAGAATGAGACGGGTTCTGGGCGATTGTCTCTGAGATGAGATCCTCTGATAGTTTTTCTAACTCTGACTGGTAGGTGACAAGTTTTAATTCAGCACCTGCTAAGAGATTAATCAATTCGTGTTCTCTAACTTGAAGTGCCAGAATGATTTGTGCTTGCGTGGCACCTTCGGCGTTTAAGGTGATCTCTGGGTGTTCTTGCTGAAAAGCAAATAGTTCCTCTACGGCGTTTGTGAGGTTCCCCTTTGTCTGATTTAGCAGTGTTTGTGGAAACGGTTTTTGCCACCAGTCCATCTGTTCAGCGGTTTCCGCTTCGACAACTCCCTGAAATACTGCCGCGATCCTATTGACTAAGTTTTGTGCCCGTTCCGGCGTTCGCTGTTTCACGGTAACCGAAATTGTGTTTCTATCGAGAACTTCTTCAACCTTTAACTGTTCGTCAATAAGAGTCTTGATGAAGAAATCTTCCCACTCAGTAATTGTAAGATCCCCTTGTTCTGTTGCATTCGGATCAAGTTCAATGTTCAGTAAGTTTGCAAGCCATACCAGAGTTCGACCACGATAGACGGGTAGTGGTTCGAGCAAACCCTCTTCTCTGAGTTGCTGGACTGCTGGGGCAACTACAAAGTCCCGCGACTGTAATTGAGCGGCGTAAGCACCTAAAGATCCGCCCTTCAATAGCCCGGATAGAGGTAACTGAGAGAGCAATGTAGCAGGTGGTTGGCTGTCTACCATACGAAGCACTGTTTCGGATTGGTAAACTGGGGCTGTGAAATCGGTTACCAGAAAGGCACCAAAAACGGAAAGCAAGAAAATGAGAAGAACACTCCACTTGTTCCGAAACAGGATCCAAAAGTAGTCCGATAATCGAATTTCTCTAATGTCTTCAAGGTGCCTATTGGTTGTTTCTGGCATCTCTAACCTCTAAACTGTGGATACGCTCGTATCCTTCACTCGGTAGGCGAGGTTTCCTTGGGGAAACACCCAAGCAAAAACACCTCGCCGATCCTGGTGCCAATTAAATCCAAGTTTTACCATAAATTATCTCGTCAGGATATTGAAAAACAGGTTCACAAATGAAATAGCGGAGTTGATTATTCGCCAATCTAAACGCACCCGTTCACGAACTCTAAGTTGATCTTTCGGGTGTAGATAAATCTCCGACTGCACGAGATCGAAGTTTATCTCTTCTTCTGTTCCATCTGCCCGCGTTAAAAGGCATTTTTTCGGATTCGCTCTATCCTCGTTGAACCCGCCTGCCATCACAATAGCTTCTCTTAAAGGCACAGGTTCAGTAATCACATATTGCCCCGGTTTTTCTACTGCACCCGTAACACTTATTTTTGCCTCGGCGAGCGGGATATACAACGTATCGCCCGGAGATAACGTGGCATCAGCACTTTCCACACTCAGATCCACTAAAATGCGTTCTTTGCTGGTAAGGATTTCTGCATTGCGCAGGTCTGCAAAATCGGATTTCGGTCCACCGGCAAGTTTCAACACCTGAATTGCTGACACTTGGGGGGTCGTTATACGATAAATCCCAGGACTGGCTATCTCGCCAATCACGCGCACAGGGCGCTGTTGAAAAATAGGTGAGATGAAGATAGTATCATAATCCTCTAAAGGAATATCAGGACCGCCGTCGCTGATAAGTTTCAGGTAATCGATCTCTTTATAAAGTTTTCCATCACGCCAGATGGCAACATTCGTCAGGTCAGCGATTTCATAATTGATGCCTGCTGATGCTAATGCTTGAAGGAGGTAAACTTGACCGACCTCAAAGACGTGCAGATTTCCCCGCGCTCGCGGCGTAATTGCACCGAAAACGAGAATGGTACGCTTCGGTTGCATAAGTGTTACAAACACCCGTGCCGTCGGAAGTTGTTCTGAAAAAGCGGATTGCATCTGTGTTTGAAGCTGAGAAACCGTGAGACCGGTCGCCTTGATGAGGCCAATAAGCGGATAAGAGACATAACCGTCTTGTTGAATTGGGACTGGAATTCTGTCTCTACTATACTCTGGATATCCATCAACGGTAACGACGAAACTATCGCCAACTTGCAATTTGTATGTGGACAATTGTTCTGGGACATTTTGATCCTTCGATGTAGTTTTCGTATCGATGGTAGGATTTTCAGCGGGAGGATCTTTAGCAAAAAGCGACACGGAGAAACAGAGTTGTACAATTAACAGATACAAAACCAAATCGTTTATGGCAGGTTTTAGAAATCTGCTAATGCCGCTCGAAAGCTGTCCGTGTAAAGAAAGTGTATTCATAGAAATTCAGTGTTAGCCTTTTCCAAAGAGTGTTCGTTTTTCATTCAAATATTTTAGCAGCTATTTGCTGGAGATGCAAAGGAAAATCACGCATGCCATTTGTTAACTAACTCTCGCTTTTAGTTCTAAACCTTGCCGCTTTTCTTCAAAAAATATGTAGTTAACGCACCTATATTCGGTAGGCGAGGTTTCCAAATTATGCTATTAAAGCATAATTTGTCTTAGTTTTACATTCCTCGCCGGTTGCAATGTTCAATTGTAAAGTCTGCTGTAATTGAGGGGGACGTAGATAGGTGTGACTTAAGATCAAGGGCATCCTTGGAAAGTGCGATGTTTATTGTCAGAAGGCTCTTTGTAGCGCAAACTGTCAGTTTGCGATTTGGCAGACACAACCTAACAGGTTATGCTACAGAGTAGCAACTTGAGTTTTGATAATTCATCATAAATGTAGCGATGGGGGTGTTAATTATGCCAGCCGCTGCATTTTTTTGCGTTTTCTTAAAAAATAGTGAAAAAACGCAATGTTTTTCAAAAAATACTGGAGTTATTGGCTTTTTTCTATATTTTTTGTAATATTTATTGATTTTTTTCGTAAACGCAGTGTATAATTAATGCGTATGAGGTTGTAAAAGTCAATTTTTCAAAGTCAATTAGAAGAAATTTTCGCCACATATATCCAAGTTGCCACCTATAAAGAAGTGCAGAAAGAACAACTTCAACACACAGTTGGGGCAAAAGCCTCAGCGTAAGGTTAGGTTCAAAGAAAGAGAGAATTCGTATACGAATCCCTGGATACGTGTTCTTATTTTAGATGTGAAAAGTGAATGAAATGCGTCAATTTTATGTAGAGGAGGAAAATATCGAATGTTATCAAAGAAATTGACATTTTTTTTACCAAGTTTACTTATTTTGTTGACAGCAGTGCTCTGTTTGCCAGTTGGAGCGCAAGACGCATATATTACTGGCTTTGGCAAAGGTGAGTTTTTGGTCATTGGAAAGTCGGGTGGTATTGTTCCTGGCAGCACCCTTTTCGCCAACTGGGATGATATGCCAGATTTGGAAAAATTTTTCAGTTTAGGTGGCACAGTTGAATTGATTATCACGACTGCTGATGGCGATGGTGCTATCGCCGGAAGCCAACTCGATGATGCGATTGGTGCCTTGGCGGGTGCTACCAATCATAGAAAGCCAGAGTGGCAAGATCTTGTCATCAGTGAGATTATGTGGGGACTTGATGGTGGTAGCACGAATAAGCAGTGGATTGAGATCTATAATACCACAGGTCTTGATATGACAATACATCTAGGAGAATCACCCCCTGCAGCTTCCGTTGTAAATACCGCAGGTGAAGTGACTAATGCGGGTTCTGTGCATGTCTCATTTAAATTTACCTCGCATGCCCCTGCAATGACAGAAAGTGAAGACAATATAGTTGTCTCTGATAGGGTCAGCAACGTAGGCACTGGTGGCAAATGGACAATGCCAGGAAGCAGTGGAGTGACAACCAGCCCTATAGGTAATACAAACGCCCCACCGCAGAGCAACATTGTCTCCGCCTATCGTAACATCAATTATGCGGCGGTTA
>JAPPNJ010000221.1 GCA_028818705.1 Candidatus Poribacteria bacterium | reverse complement strand
CGCATCTTTTCGATCCATTCCGATTTACCGACGATGAGCCCCGCCTGCGGTCCACCGAGCAGTTTATCGCCGCTAAAAGTGACAATATCGACACCGCTGGCGATGCGTTCGCCGACAAGCGGTTCATGCGGCAGTCCATAAGCTGCCATATCAATGAGCGCACCGCTACCGAGATCTTCCATTGTCGGAATGCGCTGCTGTGCCCCGAGTTCTGTTATTTCTTGCATGGTGGGTGTCGAAGTGAAACCGAGTATTTTGTAGTTGCTCGGATGCACCTTGAGCAAGAGTCCAGTGTTTTCATTGATAGCCTCGGCGTAATCTCGGAGGTGCGTTCGGTTGGTGGTACCGACTTCTCGGAGTATCGCGCCGCTTGCCGCCATGACATCTGGGATACGGAATGCTCCACCGATTTCGATTAACTCTCCGCGTGAGACGATGACCTCTTTACCACGTGCCACAGTCTGGAGCGCGAGTAGCACCGCGGCGGCGTTGTTATTGACAACTGTGGAAGCTTCACAGCCTGTTAACTGCTGTAGGAGCGGTTCGGTGATTCGATCCCGATGTCCGCGCCTGCCTGTTTCAATGTCGTATTCGAGGTTGACATAGTTTTGCGCGGCTTGCTGGATGGCTTCGCAGGCATCGTCGCTGAGCAAAGACCTGCCTAAGTTGGTATGTGTGACCGTGCCTGTTGCGTTAACGATAGGACGCATGCGGGGTGCTGTTTTGGCTGCAATTTTTTGGCGTGTCCGTTCGGCGTATTCTGTGTGTTCTGGGAGTTGTGTCTGATTTCCGCTTAGGATTTCGCTTCGGATGTCAGCAACGACAGCACGTAGTGTTTCTATAACAAGCGGACGCGCGTAGGTGGCTTGCAAGTTGAGTATCTCCTGTGTGTTCAGGAGTTTTTCGATGGCGGGTAATTGTTTTAGAAGGTCTCTTATTTGATTGGTTGTCAAAGCGGTTTCCAAAGAATAACATTGATTTCTCAATAGGATAGCATATTGTAGACAGGCTGTCAAATTTTATTCAAAATAAATTTGACATCTCCTATTTTTTGTGTTATACTTAAATCGGTAAGATAAATCTAACCTCGTCGTTTAGGTGCCTTATGCATCTCCCCCGGTCCTGATATGCTTTCATCGGGAATCCTAAGGGTTAGTAATCTGAGTTTATCGGATTTTTCATAAGGATATAGTTTTGTTCCTCTAAAGGAAAGGGGCATGTCATGCACAAAACTGAAAATGGACTTGTGTTTCCATCAGATGATTCTTCTGCAGAAATTTTGCTTGTAAAGCAGTCCCTTCAGGAGCTAGGTTTTTCTGAAGCGGATCAAGAGTGGCTCGTTGAGATCTTTAAACGTTCAGATTGCTTTGGCGATCCGACGCATGAATATGTATTCAGACATGAGTTTGGTACACCTAATGTCGTGGAGGATCTAAATAGGTTAAAAGAACACGTTCAAATCGGAAAAGACCGCCAAACTACCCTTGTGTACCTTTTTAGCCTGATGCTCAGCTTTGGAAATCGATCAAATCCATGGCTTCGTCGGCCTAAAGATATACCCCAGAAATCAAACGGTTCATGGAATATACCGCAATGGGTTACCGAATTCGAGCGGCATGCTGCATTTTGTGTTAAGCATTTGAACTTACACAAACTCAGTGAAATTGGCAATAGCGCGATTTCCTTTTTTCTTGATCTACTTCCTTTTTTCTTTCGAAACGGTGTGCCTTTAAATCAGATCGTCAATTTGAATCTGTTGGATCCGACTCGACGATGTCAACGAGGCAGCAAGTATCTCGACCGGTTTGAAACGCTGGAGCAACTTGAATTCTGGTTAACCTGGCGG
This sequence comes from Candidatus Poribacteria bacterium, assembly GCA_028818705.1. GTDB lineage: Bacteria > Poribacteria > WGA-4E > WGA-4E > WGA-3G > WGA-3G. The sequence goes on along the minus strand of JAPPNJ010000221.1, from coordinate 1,618 downwards.
TTTCAAGCGGAAGCAGAACGCTGTGATAAAGTGAGGTTGGATACGTTACTACAGGGGTTTTTGGATTTGGATTTGCCAGACGAGGTCCTCGGTGACAAGATACTTGGCTTGCTGAATGCGATTGACTATGCTATGTTCAATGCAACATATACATCTTCGTCTCAGGTAAAACGTCTGGACCCATTGAATGATGGATGGCGGGTTGTCGCGCATGAGTTAATTCCATTTTTGGAACTTCTAAGTGACAGAAAACCGGATTTAAATCAGGAACGTTCACCCTTACTCAAAACTTGGTGGCATTTATCGAAACTAATTTACAGTTGGGGTATGGGTGGGCTGGAACGAGAAGGAAAATTGTCGGACGATCTGAAAAATAGGCTCGTTGAGAGTGCTTCAAAGCATATCGGCATTTTGCGGTCTGTGCTACGAGACACACCCGAAGTATTTGAGAATGAAGATGTTCGCGATTTTTATAACAAGGCTTTTTACGTTTTGCTATGTTTTGCCCCTGGGTGGAAATGCTTGAAACCCTTATTGCTCGCTTTTACGGAGATGATTGAACAAGCTGTTGCGTCAGACCTACGCACATGGTCGGAACATGACAGCAAAGAAAATCCGCCAGAAATATATTCACGGGTCCCGAATTGGATTGAAGTTGCAATGTATCCTCAAAATCTAAAGAGTGAATTAGACGAAGACCCGTACTTGCAAAACTTACGTGAAGAGTTTGCGAAGTTTTGTCTCGGTAAGCTCAGAACAAAGGTAAAGAATAAAGATACCGATTATAACAATGCGGATTTTGTGGAACCTCGTCCGGCATGGCGGCGGTGTTATGTTCAAGCATTGGCTGCCTTGCGTGTTAATCCGGGTGGACGGGCACATCGGACGCTCTTCTGGTTATTAAACAACGATCCGGATGATATGGTTAAAGAGCTTGCTAAAAAGGCACACAAACGGGTTCGGCATCTGGATCGAGATAAACCCAATTTGGACAGAGGGGCATCGCCGCGTAGACCCCTGTTCGAGGCGTTTTGGTGGCTGCGACAGGCACATCTGCTAACGCTTGACGTAGAAATTGATCAGGCAGGCGCGATGCGGACTCGCCGAGTAGAGCTGCACCGGACGCGAGAGAAAGATGATCGTTACGAGAGGAAAAGATAGCCTGCTTGTGAAAAATGTTAAAAAATATTGGATATGTTGAATTTTTTACTATCCTTTTCATTGGGGCGGACTCTATATGTGCAAACGGATAGAATTTTGACGTGAACCTTCGCGTGAACTGAGAAATGGGTATAAAAAGGAGGTGATAACAATGGCGAAATCGAGTGGAAATCGCTCAGTTGGTAACCGTGGTGGTAAAGGCGGAAAGCAGGCAGGCGGTAAAGGTAAGGGACCTGGTGGCTGGCCAAGTAAAACCGGAAAACCTTCTAGTATTCTTTCAACTTTGAGTTTGAGGTCAGGTTCGTAGTAGTGCGATAAATCGCACGTCCACGAGCCAATAACGGGCAATGAATTGCCCTACTACGAACCTAATTTAACTCATAAACTCAATATTGAAGCACTACTAGTATTCTTTCAACTTTGAACTTGCGGGTATAGTCTTTTTAGTTTGATGCGT
>JAPPNJ010000104.1:148033-153016 GCA_028818705.1 Candidatus Poribacteria bacterium | reverse complement strand
CCATTTTTTTTAGTTAACCCAAACTTTACCAGTCCCAAAACTACTTATTGCGAAATTTTTTATATGGGTTGTATTCTCTTTCATAACTCCAACTGTCAGGAAACAGCGACGCATCGTTAATGCCATGCTCTTCTAAATACGCCAATATTTTAGGTTTGAGACCACAAGGTATAGAATATTCTATATAATTATCTTCTGTTTTTCTTAGTTCAAGCTTTTCTAACATAACACTTTTCTGTGCAACTGCCCGCTCTTTAGCAACAGAAAACTTTTCTTCTGTCATATCATGGAACTTATAATTACCATTATCCCCCAAGATAATAATCCTGCCATCTTCGTCGGGTAATCCATTACATGCAAAAAACAAAGACACTAAACAACATTTCGTGAAATCCAAATAAGGTGTTGGATATCCTAAATGCTGTAATATACCCAAATCAACTTCTTTGTCCGATAAATCTTTTGTGTCTTCTTTTATAAAACTGCCTGCGATTGTAGCCATTTCGTAAAGACTCTCGGGATTTTGGATATCTATTTCAAATCCGAAATTCCTAGTCTCATGGTATATGAAAGGATTACGCTCACACAATACGGTTACACGCTGGGGCACATCGAACTTTATCCCGTCCACCATTCTAGCTGTCATTCCAGGGTTTTCCCCCTTATACCAAGGCAGCATGATTTTCCGATTACGATGTAAACTAGCTGATATAATCTCATAAAACTTTGGTTCCCCTCGAAAGTAACAGGTTTGATTAAGGAACCTATCCTTTACAATATTCTCAATTTCTACCAATTTATCTTCCACTTCAATATTCATCATAAATACTCCATATCAAGGAAACTACTTCCCATGAATCCGTCTATGGCACCCACCGCACACCGCAGTCAGATCGCTGAGTCGCTCTCTGCCGATACGTTTATAAGTCTCGTGATGCACCTGTGTCGCACGTCTCCCGCATTTCCGACATCTGCAGCCCGCCCGCTTCATAATCGTCCGGCGTTTATTTTTCCATCGTGTTGATTTTCGATATCTGCTATAAGATTTTTTGTTCATTCCTTATCCTCAAAATAAATTACACAATGTTCAAGGACATCGGTGTCTTTACTTCTTAAAATTGAAGCATATTTGATGAGAACATTCAAGGGAGAAAGAGAAACATTTGTAATCCTGATTCTGACAATGAATATTATACTGAATCTCCCCAAAAATTGTTTTGACGCTTAATAACAAAATGTGGTAATCTGTGGGTAATAGTTTTCAGTTATCAGTACGCTTCGCTTTCAGTTATCAGTACAGAGTCCTCATGACCTGCACGTAGAGCACAACTGCCACAAATATTAACTGACAACCAATAACCAAAAGTGCGGTGAAGTCCATACGGACTTCATACCGTTGATTTGAAGCGAACGAACCGACAACCACTAAATGCGAAATATCAAACTCGTGCTTGAATATGACGGCACGAATTACCATGGATGGCAGACGCAACCGGACTTGCCAACAATCCAAGACACAATCGAGGAGGCGCTGGCACAGTTAACCAAAACCCCAATAAAGATCATCGGGGCGGGGAGGACGGATACCGGTGTCCATGCCGAGGGGCAGGTCGCTAACTTCGGGACAGATTCACAGATACCCGTTGCCGCATTCCAAAAAGGCCTCAACGCCATTTTACCCCGGGATATCGTCGTCTGTTCCGCAACAGAAGTGTCTCCAGAGTTTCATTCCCGTTTCAGTGCGACAAGTCGGCGATACCGATATACGATTTTGAACCGAGCATACCCGAGCGCACTTTCACGACAGACGAGTTACTTCTTTCCGGCACCAATTGGCGTGCCGCGGGCAAACACCCTCTGTCAAATATTGATTGGCAAACGCGATTTTTCCTCTTTCCAAAAGACGGGTAGCGATCGAATCAATCCTATCTGTGAAATTTATGAGGGAAGCTGTTGGCAGAAAGACCCGTACGTCTACTTTGAAATCGAAGCCGATGCGTTCTTGCGAGGGATGGTCCGCGCCATCGTCGGCACTATCCTGAAATGTATCAAGGAAGACAATGCCGAAGCCGAGCTCCACCGCATTTTAGACGCCAAAGACAGAGCCGCAGCAGGAACATCAGCACCCGCACACGGATTGTCACTTATATGCGTTAAATATAACAATGGATTACATCTTTAAGGTAAACAGTCATCAGCAATCAGCGATTAGCAATTAGCAATCAGTAGTCAGGTCGCTCACTGCGTTCGCTTTCAGGAGTCAGTTGTTCGTGTGATGGGTAAAATCGTTCAATTCCCCGAAGCCATTGCCACAACAACCTGACCACTGACCGCTGAGAGGTTTGCGAAGCAAACCGCCCTGACCGCTGGAAGCGCAGCGAACCGACAACCACTCAAAAGGAGTTCCCTATGAACTACGCCCAAGTCTTGAATGAATTGGAAACTTTGGTTAATGATACCTTCGCGCTCTGGGAACACAACCGCGTAGGTTTCCAGTGGCGACATTATACATGGAACCACACCATGCGTGTGCGTGCGCTGAGCATGGAACTCGGTAAGCGGGAAGGCGGTGATGTGAAGCTGCTGGAAGTCGCTGGCACCCTGCACGACATCACCAAACGATACGACGGCGTTATCTTGACCGACGACAATGGACAACGTATCCTCGACCATAACGGTTTCTGGCTAAATGAAACGCTCACCCCCGCCGGTCAGAACATTGTTACAGAACTTTACGACAAGCACAATCTACACGGCACAGTTCATCATGAATCCGGTGCTGTCATCACCGAGAACATATTGGGGATGTACGACTTTGAACCCGACTTCGTGGAAGCTGCAACGGCTGTCGTCCTGGCACACCTAAAGCCGATGAACCTCACAGCAGAGGATTTTAAACTGCTCTATAATAGGATCGAAAACCAGGTCCTCTACGATGCCGACACGATGGACCCGAACGTCGGTTATACCGCCTTCTTCAGAAACATACACATCCACTCCTATTTCGCCCTCCAACGCGGGAATTTTGACCTTGAGGACTACGTACGGAACCTCCCGCGCTGGATTAATTCCAAGCAGGAATTCGTTGATAAACTCTTGACGGAATCCTCCCGTGAAGTTGCCCAAGCACGACAAGACAGAAATCAGCATCTTTTCTTGCAAATGGTAGATGAATTAGATGATATGGAGATAAATCGTAAATACGGATTGTTGGGGGTGATTGAGTACTTCGTCGGTGTAACCGAAGATCCTCACTTTCTGAATCAACTCAACCATCTGCAAAACGAGTGGCTTCCACAACGACGACAATGGTTGGCTGAAGAGGAAACCGAAGCATCCACACGCGACCGCGCACAAGGCGCAATCGATCGGGTTGATAATTTCCTGACCCTACTGACCCGCGAAAGCAACGGAGAAATTTAGTTGTCAGTACGGGTTGCCACGCAACCCTTTCGGTTATCAGTTAAGAGGTTTTCGTTTATAGTAAAGCCCATAATTACCTATACACCACAGAAGGCAGTTCGTAGGCGGGGAATGCCCTAAGGCATTCATACCCGGTGAAGTCCATAGGGACTTCATACCGTTGATTCTGATTTGGAGGTCCTCTCGCCCGCTGAGTCAAAAGTGTTCAATTATTTTCAGAATCTACTATAATAAAAGCCTCTTGTAACCACTAACTGAAAGCGAACGGAGTGAGCGTACTGATAACTGAAAGCGAACGGAGTGAGCGTACCGACAACCATAAAAGGAGTTTTTTATGAACACCGAAACGACAGGCGAACAGGCAGACGTCATCCAAATCCCGTATTCACCTGAACTCTATAGTTTTGACACGGCTGCCAAAGGGATTTCTGGTGGATTTCCAGCCGTAACCGAGGCAGACATCGAATACTTTCACCGATACGGTTATCTCGTCATCAACGACGCTTTTAGTCCTGCCGAAGTCAAAGATGCCTTGGCAGGTATGACGCATCTCATGGATGGCAAGTGTCCGGATTTCCGGGCGATTCAATTTGAACCAAAACTCGTCAAGAAGAAGAACGATCTGGAAGGCGAAGAACGTCGCAAGGCTATCAGAAAAGTCTTTAGGTTTGTAGACTACGAACCTCGCCTAAATGCGATGGCAACCCATTCAGGTCTCCTCGGTGTACTCGAACAGATTATAAACGACACACCCGTCCTGTTTCAAGATATGGGACTTGTTAAACCGCCGCGCCATGGGTCGGAAAAACCGTGGCATCAAGATTGTGCTTACTTCAATCTCGCGGAGGGAACAACAGTTGTCGGTGTATGGATTGCCTTAGACGAAGCCACACCTGAAAATGGATGCTTGCACATTATACCCGGGTCGCATATCGAAGGACCGATGATCCATTTCAAACGGCGGGATTGGCAGATTTGCGATACGGATGTGCCGGTAGCACGCGATACCATGGTGCCACTTAAGCCGGGGGGTTGCCTTTTCTGGCACGGATTGACGCATCACGGGAGCCCGGTTAACCAATCCGACCAAGGGCGCAGAGCACTTCAATTCCACTACGTACCAGCGAGCTGTGAAGAAGTTACAACGCAAGAACGCATGGCTGTTTACGGAAGCGAAGGAAAAGATGTAGATTGCTAATTGGGTTTAGCTATCAGAAACGTTGGCACTTACCAGATAGCCGCCAATTTTCTGAAATAGGGAGAGCCTTCTGTGAGAACGAGATTATTTTCACTTTCTTTGATGCTACTTCTTGTATCAACAGTGTATCTACCAGATGCCTTTGCACAAGACTACACACAATGGGATTTACCCGAAGGTGCTAAAGTCCGTCTCGGTAAAGGAAGCATATATGAAACAGCATATTCACGGGATTGGTCTGTACTGGCGGTAGCGGGCACTATTGGTATTTGGCTCTACGATGCACAGACCGGTGAAGAACTCAACTTGCTCATAGGACATACGGGGCCTGTCGGAAGCGTTGCATTTAGCCCCGATGGAAA
>JAPPNJ010000104.1:653-147933 GCA_028818705.1 Candidatus Poribacteria bacterium | reverse complement strand
CACGCTCGCAAGTGGAAGTGATGACTTTACCGTCCGACTGTGGGAGGTCGAGACTGGCGAAAACTTCAAAACTCACACAGGACATAGGGGGCCTGTCAGAAGCGTTGCATTTAGCCCCGATGGAAACACGCTCGCAAGTGGAAGTGATGACTTTACCGTCCGACTGTGGGAGGTCGAGACTTTTAAATCCAAAACCCTCAAAGGACACATGTATGGTACTCAAAGCGTAGTCTTCAGTCCCGATGGCACCATGCTTGCCAGCGCGGGTCTGGACGCTACCCTCCGTCTGTGGGATGTAGAGACCGGCGAAAATATCAAAACCCTTACGGGGCATACGGCTTTGGTCAGAAATATCTCGTTTAGTCCCGATGGGGCAACGCTTGCCAGCGCGGGGGGTATGAGTGGTATCTCTGGAGAGAAGAGAGACTTTACCCTCCGTCTGTGGGATGTGGTGACCGGCGAAAACATCCGAATACTCACAGGGCATACGGAGCCCGTCTATAGCGTCTCATTCAGCCCCAATGGGGCAACGCTTGCCAGTGCGAGTGGAGACAGTACAGTGATGTTGTGGGAGGTCGCCACTGGTGAAAGCCTCGAAACCCTCACAAGGCATACGGAGCCCATCTATAGCGTCTCATTCAGCCCCGATGGTGCTATAATCGCGAGTAGGAGTTGGGACACTATCATCCTATGGGATGTTGCTACTCGCGAAAACTATGAAAAAAAACTCATAGGACATACAGGGCCTGTCAATAGCATCTCATTCAGCCCCGATGGAAACACACTCGCGAGTACGAGTAGGGCAGTAATTCATCTATGGGATGTTGCTACAAACAAAAACTTCAAAACCCTCATAGGACATACGAGCACTGTCAGAAGTATAGCTTTCAGTCCCAATGGTGCCACGCTTGCCAGCGGTAGTGACTGGGCGGACGCTCCCCTTCGTTTATGGGATGTCGCTACTGGGGAAAACTTTAAAACTCTCATAGAACATACGGACTTTGCCAATAGCGTGGCATTTAGCCCCGATGGAAACATACTAGCAAGTAGTAGTAATGAGCGGAGCAGCGGAATCATCCGTCTGTGGGATATGGGAATGGGGAAAAACTTTCGAACCCTCACGGGGCACAGTGAGTGGTGGATCGAGAGCGTCTCGTTCAGCCCAGATGGTCGCACGCTTGCCAGTGGGGGTGCTGATCTTCGACCCAGGGTGGGGCTGCTTCCTTTTTCTGAACCAATTTATTTGTGGAATGTAGAAACAGGAGAAAACTTCAAAACTCTCGGAGGATATACGGGGCCTCTTACAATAGAGGAACTTGGTCCCAATGGAAACATAGTGAGCCGTGAAATCCCCGGTACTAACACCGTCTGGGGACATACGAGGCCGGTCAGCAGCGTTGCATTTAGCCCCGATGGAAACGTGCTCGCAAGTGGTGGGTTGGATGGAACCATCCAACTGTGGAATGTCGCTACCTACAGAAATTTCAAAATCATAACAGAACATGTGGGTAGGGTCGAAAGTGTTGCATTTAGCCCCGATGGAAACGTGCTCGCAAGTGGCGGGTGGGACGGAACCATCCGTCTATGGAACGTAGAAACAGGGGAAAACTCTCGAACCCTCACAGGGCACACACAATCGGTCGAAAGCATGGCATTCAGCCCGGAGGGTCGCATCCTTGCCAGTGGAAGTCTGGATGGCACAGTGCTATTATGGGAACTTACACCCACCGCACTAACACGCGTTGAAGACATCAACGGAGATGGTATTGTGGACATCCAAGATCTGATATTAGTCTTCGCGAACCTCAGACAGACAGGTGAGAATATCGCAGATGTCAACGGAGATGGTGTGGTCGACATAGTAGATCTGGTACGCGTAGCCGGTGCATTAGACGATGCAGCAGCGGCACCTATCGCGTCGCTTCGTAACCCGGATATCGCGCTTACAAGGGTAGCCGTGCAACAGTGGCTCACACAAGCGAGGCAATTAGACCTCACAGATGCCATCTCAAGACGGGGTATTCTCTTTCTTGAGCGGCTTCTCGCAGTATTAACCCCGCAAGAGACAGCACTGTTGGCGAATTACCCGAATCCGTTCAATCCGGAGACATGGATACCATATCAGTTAGCGCAACCTGCAGATGTGACATTGTGCATCTATTCGGTAAACGGCAGCTTAGTCCGCAAGTTATCGTTAGGGTACCAGGTAACAGGTATCTATCAGAGTCGCAATCGTGCGGCGTACTGGGATGGTAGAAACGAAGTGGGTGAATCTGTCGCGAGCGGTGTCTACTTCTACACCCTTACGGCTGGCGATTTCACTGCCACGCGGAAGATGCTCGTTCAGAAGTAAAGGATTGAGAAGGGTGAAAAATAAAGGGGCCCAATGCCTCTTCCATTCTTCTACCCTTCCGTTCCTATCTTCAATAAAAATCTTAGCATGTACCAGAGAGCCTCCGAAAACTACTTCGTCTGTTCTGGGAACGGGGCACGGATGTCGTAACGTCCCTCTTCAAATACCGGTAACTTTCCACCTTCAACCAACAGGTCAAGTGGGTTCGGACGCGTTGTTAACGGGAAGGTTACCACGTTCTGAATGCGCAACGACTCGTAAATCGCCATCAGGATTTCTATCGTGCAAAGCCCATGTTTGCCAGCATTGCGGTGTTCGTCAACATCACCTTCGATCCAAGCCAGCATCTCATCATACTGATTCGGTTCGCTCTGACGGGGCTCGATGGTCTGCCATCCAGCGGCTTTGCTGTTGAGCAATTCAATCGTATCGTTATCCCCACGACGGAGTTGCCCATCATCTCCATAGACGACATCGCCTCGGAGGACGGGTTCTGGTAAATCACTTTCGTAGATGCCCCGGATACCGCCTTCAAAGCAGATTTCTGCCATACACAAGTCCTCAGTCCGAACCCGACGTTCCCATCGATCAGTTCGGCGTGCTACCTGTCCAATGAGCCATAACGGATCTGGATCACCGAGAATATACCGCATTTCATCAATTTCGTGTGTGCCGCGGTTCAGCAGTCCATGTCCATCGCGACGGAGCATTGCTTGGGGTTGACCGATTGCGCCTTCTTGGATAAGCCGACGTGCTTCACAGTTTTGGGGACTAAAACGGCGTTGGTGACCGACTACCAATTTCACGCCGTGCTTGTCACAGACTTCCATCATGTCCTGCGCGTCACCGACAGAAGCCGCCATCGGTTTCTCGGTAATTACACCGAGCACCCCGCTTTCAGCAGCAGCGATAGTCGGTTCAGCGCGGACGCTTTGCCAAGTCGTGATGCTAACGATATCTAAATCTTCTGTGTCGCACATTTCTCTGAAATCAGTATAGTGCGTTGGGAGCGCGAATTCTTCAGCAAATCTTGCCGCAGAATCTGCGCTGATGTCCGAAGCGGTAACAACTTCCGCACGCCCTGTACTCGTCCAATTATTTGCATGGGAACGTCCCATACCACCGCATCCTATAATTCCAATACGATATGTTTTGTCTGCCATCTGTTTTACCCTATCCTCATCCTCAAAATAGATTGTGAAAAGAAATTGAATTGACGTAAGTTTTACAAGAACGACATACTATCAGAAATTATGAGTCAATACAAGCGAATTCTTCAGAGGCATTTCACAACCCACAACCCATAACCCATAACCCATAACCCATAACCACAAAAACATGTGGTTATTTTGACACAACCCTTTCAAGCGAAAACCCTTGTATTTACTATAGTTTGTAACAAATACATAATTGGCATCGTTTATGCAATAGGGATAGTAAAACCTTTACATTCCTGCGACAAAGATTTGTGAAGGAGCAAGGAGAAGGAAATGGAAAGATTAATTGTCAAAGGCGGAACCCAACTTAAAGGGACTATTCCAGTCAGCGGATGCAAAAACGCCGTTCTCCCTATCGCAGTTGCGGCTGCTATTCTCGGCGACGGAGTTAGCGTACTCCACAATGTACCGAATCTAACAGATGTCAATACGCTCTGTGCTGTACTGGAAGGACTTGGTGCAACAACAAAACTAAAAAACTCAACACTTTACATTGAACCCATAAGCCACTTGGAGTACGAAGCACCTTACGAACTTGTGCGAAAGATGCGGGCGTCAATCTACGTCTTAGGTCCACTTGTAGCGAAATTGGGTAAAGCAAAAGTATCGTTTCCAGGAGGCTGTGCGATCGGACCGCGACCGATCGACCTGCACATTCGCGGCTTGGAGCATTTAGGAGCAGACGTAACAGTACAACAAGGATATATTTACGCCCAAGCGGAACGTTTAACCGGTACAGAGATGTATCTCATGGGACAATACGGCCCAAGCGTGGGCGCGACAGCAAACATTATGATGGCTGCAACCTTGGCACAAGGCGCTACGGTTATCCGGGGTGCCGCACGTGAACCGCATATCTCCGATCTCGCTCATTTTCTGAAGGCAATGGGAGCAGATATAGAAGGTATTGGCACCTCCGTCTTGACAATTCATGGTGTCAAACACCTACGCGGGACTGAACACGCCGTTATCTCTGATGATGTTGAAGCAGGCACTTTCATGGTCGCCGGAGCCATTACAAGAGGTGATGTTTACGTCGAAGGTATCACCGAACAACAACTGCCCACCGTCTCTGAAAAACTCGTTGAGGCAGGTATCATGTTGGATTGGGATGACAAGGGTGTACGTGTCACGACACCACGTGAGATTAGAGGGATTGATGTCACCACAGCACCATTCCCCGGGTTCCCTACAGATATGCAGGCGCAAATCATGGGGCTACTCTCTCTTGCCACTGGGACCAGCGTTATCGCTGAGAACGTTCACACAGATCGCTTCATCCACGCAGCAGAACTGAATCGGATGGGGGCAAATATCATGCTCGATGGTAGCAAGGCTGTGATTACCGGTGTCCCCAGTCTCAGCGGTGCCCCTGTAATGGCTTCGGATTTGCGCGCCGGCGCGGTTCTCGTCGCAGCTGGAATGGCAGCATCAGGTGAAACCGTCGTATCGCGTGTTTATCACATTGATCGTGGGTATGAATCCATCGAGGAAAAACTGAATGCCATCGGGGCCAATATCATAAGAGTCAACGATTAAATAGCCATCAGCAGCTGGCTTTCGGTATAGAGTTATGGCAGTTAGAAACGCTTGTAACGCTATACGATCTACTGACGACTGACTACTAACTACTGACTACTAATTACCATTAAAAGGAATGGCTATTCACGCATGTTGCGAATTTTTGAAACCGATACCCCAGATGCTGATGATTTTCTCTCAAAGTTGAAGGCGCGGGGCAAACTAACAGATGAAAGCATCTTAAAAACAGTCCGCCGCACTTTGAGCGATGTGCAATCAGAAGGCGACAAAGCCGTTGTCCGATATACACGCAAACTCGACGCACCCCGTATCTCAGCAAAGGAACTACAGGTATCACGAGAAGAAATTGGGGAAGCGTATTTAGAGGTTCCATCCGAATTCATAGATGCAATTACGCATGCCAGAACAAACATCGAAAAATTCCACCAGAAGCAGTTACGGACCTCATGGGTATCAATGGAACCTAACGGTGTGATGCTTGGACATCTAATTCGTCCGCTAAGGCGCGTCGGTGTCCACGTACCAGCGATCAGCCAACTTCTCGTCTCCTCACTCCTCATGAACGTCATCCCTGCTATTGTTGCCGGCGTCGAAGAAATAGCTACCTGTATCCCGCCGATGCGAAATCGGTCGATTAACCCTTATATGCTGGTAGCTGCCTCGGAATGTGGTATTCGAGAAATTTACAAATGTGGTGGAGCACAAGCCGTCGCAGCAATGGCGTACGGTACGGACACCATCCCCGCTGTTGATAAAATTGTCGGACCTGGCAATCTGTACGTACAGTTTGCGAAAAAAGAGGTTTACGGACATGTTGATATAGATAAATTAGCAGGTCCAAGCGAAATCCTTGTCATTGCTGACAGCACAGCCGACCCGGATTACGTCGCTGCTGACCTCATCTCGCAAGCAGAACACGGACCCGAATGTGCTGCGATCCTTATTACACCCTCTCTCGGTTTCTCCGAACAGGTCAAAACAGCTATCGAGGTCCAAGGTGAATCCTTACCCCGCCGCGACGAACTTACAGAGGCGTTTGCAAACTTCGGTGCCGCGCTTATCACCTCAAATCTATCCGAGGCATTCACTCTCGCCAACGAAATCGCACCCGAACACCTTGAACTGCACATTGAAAACCCATTCGATTGGCTCGGAGACGTGCATAATGCCAGTGCTATCTTTATAGGCCCCTATTCCCCAGAAGTGGTTGGGGATTACATCGCAGGACCAAACGCTGTCTTGCCCACAGGGACCGCTGCGCGTTACGCTTCTCCACTCAACGTTGACGATTTCCTCAAGAAGTCAAGTCTTATCTCATACACCAAGGCGGCTTTAGAAGAAGTCACACCGGCAGTTGTCAAACTGGCTGAGGTAGAAGGGCTTGAAGGGCATGCCGCTGCCATGAAAATCCGTTTTGAAGAAGATTAAATCTACTTTTACGATAACAGGAAACACATTAGATGCTTTTCATCCCACTAAGCCTACTGTTCCACCTATCTGAACCTCACATATCCACTGAGAAGACACCACTACCCCCCGTTGCGACGTTCTCAATCGTCGGTTATGACCCAGAAACCCGTGCGTTTGGCATCGCCGTGCAATCCAAATTTTTCGCCGTCGGCTCGGTTGTACCGTGGGCAGAAGCCGGCGTCGGTGCGATTGCAACCCAATCTCATGCAAACACGACTTACGGACCCAACGGTCTGAAACTGCTCAAGAGCGGACTTTCCGCAGAACAAACTTTAGCGCGTCTTGTCGCCGATGACCCCGGACGTGCAACGCGACAGGTAGGCATCGTGGATGCCAAAGGCAATGTCGCTAACTTCACGGGTGATGAATGTAACGCATGGGCAGGCGCCGTCTCAGGTAAAAACTACACGGCTCAAGGCAATATCTTAGCGGGTGAAGAAGTTGTTAAAGCGATGAGCAAAGCGTTTGAGGAAACGGAAGGTGAACTCGCAGACAAATTAATGGCAGCACTTTTTGCCGGACAAGAGGCAGGAGGGGATACGCGGGGACAACAGTCAGCTGCCTTGCTTGTTGTTCAAGAGCACAGCGGTTACGGCGGTTTCAATGACCGATATATAGATCTGCGTGTGGATGATGCCGAGAAACCCATCGAAGAACTTCAGCGGTTATTGGAGATGCACAAACAATTGGTGCCTCGATAGGAACAGTCTCAGGTCAATTTGTATCAATCATCTAATACAAGTGGTGGACGTTTAAAACGGGAACGAATTTGATTGGCTGCAGACAATACGACTGGCACGCGAACAAGACGACGCTCTAACCGTCGCTTTCCAGGAAAGTCGCTGATAATCAACCCTGTTAAAATCGTCAAAATACCCTGTCCAGGCACACCAGGCAGAGACAACAATATCCCTACAATAATCAGCAGCCCGCCGAATAGGTTCTTCAGGGAAGCTAAACAGATACGGATAACAGGATTCTTGATACGGCGGATCCGTTCTTCCGTCTTGAAATAGTCTGCCGGTAATGACATGAGTAACATTGTGGTACCAGCGATGCTTGCGATGAAACTCACCACAGAGAAAATAACAAATAAAACCCAATGTTCTAAAAACCAATTGCCAAGCATATGCCAGTAAACTTCTAAGTCAATAAACGACAAGAAAGTTCTCCAAGTCCATTAGCGGCGCGCAACGGCACCACCATCAATCGTTATAATATCGCCACTGATATAAGCAGCTTCATCTGAAGCAAGAAATAACACTGCCCCAATATAATCCCATACCGTTGCCCCGCGTTCAAGCGGCGGTAAATCTGCAGAAGCAGATGGTAAATCGGGTAGGGTGTCATCGTCAGGCAGATTTTGTGAAGCATTCATACCCGTCGGAGCCCCTCCACCGGGTGCTACTGCGTTCACAGTGATACCGTGAGGACGGAGTTCCAACGCCAAGCTTCGCGTAAGTCGATTCAGCGCAGCTTTGCTTACACAATAACTGAGAACCCCAACGTGTGACTCCTCAGCATAAATAGACGTGTTGTTAATAATACGTCCACGTATCCCTTGATCTATCATTACTTTAGCGACTGCTTGTGCGCATAACAGACACCCTTTCACATTAACCGCCATCACCTTATCAAACTGTTCTGGTGTGACCTCAAACAGAGGTTGTCTACCGAGGATGCCTGCGTTATTGAATAGAATATCGATCCGTTTAAAGGCATCCATCGCTGTCCCTACAGCGTGCTGAACCTGTGCGGGCACAGTGACATCCAAAGGAACAGCGATAGCATCTCCACCGTTAGCGCGCACTTCGTTAGCAACAGCATCAGCCCTTCTACCACCGGCAACGACTACAGCTGCACCTTCGCGCGCAAATGCTAAACACGCCGCTCTCCCGATACCTAATGGTCCGCCTCCACCAGTTACAAATGCAACTTTGTTTTCAAAACGCATCCAATTTTCCTTTTTAGATAATTTCTGTTTTCGGTTCTTCTGCATTATAACTATTCTATCATAACGTCCTTTGACTTTGCAAAGTTTCATGGGATTTACAGCAGGTATTTTTTCTGGTGAGCTAATGTGGGGAAACCTATAGGGGTCAATTAAAAAAAGTAGCCCTGTTTTTTGCTGTAAGTGCAGCATTCTGAAGTCAAAAGACCTCCCGCGTCGGGGAGAAAATGTGATGTCAATGTTCGGTCTTTAGTCCCGTAGGGACGGTATCTATGTAGAAGTGCGTATCAGACTGGGAGTAAGCCCCGTAGGGGCGGCATTTGTAGCGTTTCTCTTACCAAATGCTGTGAAAATTCCCTAAATTGACACTTATGATGGGCTAATGTGGGGAAACCTATAGTCGGTGGGATTATACACGCCGCCAGTGGAGGCGAAGGGGTGTTCGAGTAAACAGAACGCAATCCAATCATCAGCGATGGCTGGAAAGCTAATAAACATCAGCATTCCAGCCATCCTATGGTCATTTGATACTATTTCAAAATTACCATCTTCCGCAGCAGGGATATCCTATCTGTCTGGAATTGATAGAAATAGACACCACTGGACACCTTTTCACCAATATCGTTGCGTCCATCCCAATATGCCGCACGGCTCCGACTCGTGTAGTACCCCTCCTGCTGATGACCAAGATTGAGGTGGCGTACAACGGTGCCGCGCGTATCATAGATAGTGATCTGGACCTCACTGGGGTTCGCCAAGTGATACGGTATCCATGTTTCTGGGTTAAACGGGTTGGGATAGTTCGGAAGCAGGTGCGTCTTATCCGGACGCCTCGTAGCCAAAACGCCTTCAAGCAACGCAATCGATCGTAGGTATAGGGCAGACCCGTCGCTTTCGGCGAGCCAGATGTCAAGTTGTGTTTCTAACGTCGCTGGGTCCAACTGCTCAAGCGTTATCCGATCCAAGAGGAACGCGTTTTTAGGATAGAACGGTGCCGAGCTGTCCGGGAGTGTACAGGTTTCGCTATTTTCATCCCATGTTCCCCCCTCCATTTCGCAACGATCCCGCGGTGTAAGAAGGGAACAGACTATAGTTAGGGTCCCGTCTGGTAGACGACGCCACTCGGCTTCTTTCCCTTCTGCTTCGCAGGCGGCTACGGGGTCCGAGTTGTCTTCCTCTTCTTCTTCCTCTTCTTCCTCTATCACTGGTTGCGGATTCGTTGTTGATTGTTGCTGTTGCGACTGGTCGTTATCGTTTTGTCGCCGATCATCTTGCTGTTGCGACTGGTCGCTATCGTCTTGTTGCCGATCATCTTGCTGTTGCCCATCGTCTTGGGGCGGATCTATTGATTCGCCTTGCGGCTGTGTATTCTTCTTTTGCGGTGGGGAGAAGATATGAACATCGACATTAATCAACTTAGGGAGATTTCTAAGCGGGGACGTATCTGTAATCGGATTCCCCCCAAGACGTAAATACTCAAGATTTACCAAACCTGACAAGACGTTAATATCGGTAACCTCATTCCGAAGCATTTCCAATCGCCTGAGGTTCGTTAGATGTGCCAAGGGATTGATATCACTGATGCGATTGTGCCTGAGATATAAGTGCGTCAGATTCGTGGCATATTCCAGACCCGTGAGATCCCTTATCCCAAGCCGAGTAGCACTCAGTGTTGTTAAGCTTCTCATAGCATTTATTGTGATACGCAAGTTCGGCGCTATACCTAATGCTGCATGCACCGCCGCCCGTAACTTGGCATCGGGGATGAGACTCGGTATCTCAATATCAACATCACTCAGGTTGGAAAGATTCCCAAGCGGAGACGTATCTGTAATCGGATTCCCACCAAGACGTAAATACCTAAGGTTTACCAAACCTGCCAAGACGCCAATATCGGTAACCTCATTCCGAAGCATTCCCAATCGCCTGAGATTTGTTAAGTTTGTCAAGGGGGTGATATCACTGATAAGATTGTTCCCGATATATAAGCCTGTTAGATTCGTCAAGTACGCCAGGGGCGTGAGATCGCTAATCTGATTCCCGCCAACTGATAACGATCTGAGGTTCGTGGCATATTCCAGACCCGTGAGATCCCTTATCCCAAGCCGACGGGCATTTAGGACATTCAAGTTCAGCAGTTTCTGTTGTGTGAGAGGTTCGTTTCCGTTGAGGCGAAGCACAGTCCTCACTGCCTTTCTGAGATTCGCGTCCGGCATCCATGTAGCAGGATCCGGTGGTTCATTCCCTACTCCATTGGCATAAGCACTTAGAAGTAAACTACTCAGAGCGAGTAAAACAGCACAAAATGTGCAAAAACGTTTCATAGTTTTCAGTTCCTTTCATTTAAAATGTGAATCGTACGATCCCTCGTAAATGTACGAGGTTATCAAAAGAAGGACGGATGTAATGCGCAATGAATTGCGCATTACATCCGTCTTAACATTTCCCACTATTCCGTTTAAGGAGGTAAAATTTTCCTTCGCAGCGCGACCCTGCAAAGAGAAATTGCCAAGGCACAAGGCACTCGGTGCCCAGCTCCTCTTTGCATAAGTCTCGTCACAAAACAATATACTTAACGTGTATGAAGTAGAAGGGGGGGGTAATTTGTGTTCGCTGAATTAAAGGCGTGTGCATACGCAGCAAGACGCACGCAGCAAGTCGAGGAAGCGGGTAAAAACCGATTTGTCCTGTTAATATCTACACGTCTGCCGAGCATTGGTGTCACCTTTAGCACTTTGATTGTGTCTATTATAACCCAAGTTGCTATCTATACCCAAGTTCCTACTAACGAATCTTGAGCGTTTTAATGGAATTTAATAGACGCTTTCTTCACCCCCGGTGAATGCCATACGGTGAATGCCCTAAGGCATTCATACCCGGTGAAGTGCATAAGCACTTCATACCGTTGATTCTGATTCGCATTCATACCCCGGTTCATGCCCCGGTAAAGCCTTTATAGGCTTTATACCCGGTTCATGCCTATAAGGCATGAATACCGTTGATTCTGATTCAAGGCATGAATACCGTTGATTCTGATTCAGGGGTGATATTGCTGCGCAGTCAGAATAGAAAACTTGTATTCATAAGTTATAATAAGCCAATATTTATTTTTTGTCAAATTAAAATTACAAAAGTCTATATCTAACTATAAAATGAGGGGTAAGTGCCCTATAAATTTTACCTTGACAAAGCTTCTGTAGGAGCGAGTTTCACTCGCGACACACTTCATAAGCAACCTATAAATTTTACCTTGACAAAGCTTGGTAAATAAACTATTATAACTAATAATCGTAACGCAACACGTCAAATATTGAAGCATAACCCATCCCTTCATAAAAAAGAAAAGGATTCTTATATTGGAACCGACCCAAAAACCTATTCGTTGGTGGCCCTTTTTCATTATCATCTCTCTTGCCGTTTTAGGGATTATAATAACGTGGATTTTGGATGCTGGTCATCGCCAAGACAAAATTTTCCTGACATCTGCGATAGTTATTCTTAGCGCTTTTTTGGGGTTTTTGTGGTTGTTATGCTTTTCTCGGTTGAAATGGCGAAGTAAGTTAATTTCTCTTGCTGTAGCCGCCGCGGTTCTCTTTGTGGCTGGGAATCTATTCCAGTTCAAAGGGTTCAGCGGCGACTTGGTCCCAATATTTGAGTGGCGTTGGCAAGAAGAATCCATAACTTTCCAGCCCGACACCAGTAGCCTATCTGACCTTCAAAGACACATAACGGACTATCCGCAATACCTTGGAAAGCATCGAAACGGTGTCGTAACCAGTATCAAGCTTAATCTTGACTGGCAGACGCACCCACCGAAGTTAGTATGGCGGAGATCTGTCGGAGCGGGTTGGTCCGGCTTTGCAGTCGTTGGGGATGCAGCAATCACGCAGGAACAGGAAGACAACTGGGAAAAAGTTGTCTGTTACGACTTACACACCGGTGAGGTACGCTGGAGCCATCAAGATCAAGCCCGCTACGACACACATCCGGCGGGACTCGGACCGCGTGCTACACCAACAATTTCAGGGAACAGGGTTTACACCGTCGGTTCAACAGGGATCCTCAACTGCCTGGACTTTGAAACAGGCGAGCAGCTCTGGACAACCCATATCTTTGAAGAGAACAAAGCCGACCCACCGCCTTGGGGTGTTAGTATTTCACCGCTCGTTTTCGATGAACTTGTTATCGTTAGTGCCGGTGGCGCAGTCGCATACCACAAAGAAACAGGCAACATCGCCTGGACAGGTTACCGAACACAAAGCGGTTATAGCTCACCACTCCTTACAACTTTAGCAGGCACCGAACAAGTCGTTCTCTTTAACCAAGGGTTAATCACCGCTCATGAACCCTTAACCGGGAAGCTTTTCTGGAAGCAGCCGTGGGTGAAAACCTATGCAGAATGTGTTTCCCAACCCCTCCCGCTTCCCAATGACCAACTTCTTGCCTCAACTGGATATGGTGCCGGTGCCAAATTATTTCAAATTTCTCGTAACCAGGCGGGTGAATTCAATGTTGTTACTATCTGGGAAACCATATATCTGAAAGCGAAATTTACGAACATTATTTATTACGAAAATTATCTATACGGGCTTGACGACGGTATCTTTGCTTGTGTAAATCCTGTTGACGGAACACGTCAATGGAAGCGGGGTAGATATGGACACGGACAAACGCTGTTGATTTCAGATGTCTTGCTTGTACTTACTGAGTCCGGCGAAGTTGTCCTTGTAGAGCCAGATCCGGAAAAACATAGAGAACTCGCACGTTTCGCTGCGGTAACCGGTAAAACATGGAATACGCCAGCACTCGCTGGTGCCTATTTACTCGTACGGAACGACCAAGAGGCGGCGTGCTACCAATTGCCAATCCGGGACACTAACGACCAATAAATCGAGGATCGCTACATTACAACCTCAATCTACGCTCGCATCTGCTGAGAATAGAAGATGAGAAAGGAGAGGACAGTAGCATGTTCGGATGCCTACGAAAGTTCAGAATACTATTAATCTGTTGTAGCATCGGGTTATTGCTTCCGATATTTACACTGTCGGGGGCAACATCTCGGAACAGTCAAAGTTCGATCGATTCACCTCTGGAAGCTAATTTTGAAAAACACATCAAGCGCCAGCGGAGTCGCCGAATTTTGTCTACAACTGACCGAACAAGCTTCGTCGTCTACGATATTTCCAAAAATACAAAGTTGGTGTCCATTAATGAAAATCGGCAAATGATGGCAGCATCTCTCATTAAGAATTTCGTTATGCTCGCTTATTTCCATGAAGTCCGATATGGTCGTAAAACACACACTTCGGTAAACAAGGGCCACCTGCGCGCTATGATTCAATGGAGTTCAAATCCATCGACGAACTATTTTATCCGACTGCTTGGAGGACCAGCACGTGTGAACCGGATACTCCAAGCCAACTATCCCTATTTTAAACAGACTCGGATCGTTGAATACATCCCGCGAGGCGGACGAACCTATAGAAATATGACCTCCGCACGCGACCTTAGTATGTTTTGCCTACAACTGTGGAAGGGGCGACTTCCTTACTCTGATAAAATGAAGTACTACCTCAAACTCAAAAATGGGGACTATATATTTAAACACACATACATCCCTTCATCAGTTGCGGTTTACAACAAGACAGGAACAGTTTATGGATTGGTCGGAGATGGTGGCATCTTAGTTCTCCGCGATCCACAAGGTAAGCCGAGACCTTACGTTTTTATTGGAATGATCGAGGACAGAACCAAAACAAATCGGAAAAATCGATGGCAATCCTTCACTACATGGAGAAATCGGCGCACCTATATTTTACGAAGACTCTCTGAACAGGCTTACAAATACATCTATGAAAAGCAATACGGCGGCAAGTTAGCACGCCGCTAACTTCCATAAGGGTACCCCTATGCGACGCATCGTTGACATTGGCAGACGTATCGAACTCATACCTATCGATCCGCACTTCCACGACATCACCATCGGATTGTATCAACAACAATCGGTCAATGCTATTACTGGAAAAGAGACCCCTTTCTTTTTCGTGCATACCTACAGCCACATTGCAGGTGCTGCCGAAAGAATTGAGAACGTGCGACAAGCGATGCAGACGCTCGGAGGAATGCTGAAAACACCTGAAGGTTTACTCTACTTTCCCTGTGGAAGTGCCCATCAATTCGGGTGCCGTCGCGTCTTTTTAGAAGCGTGCAAACTCGCCTCACACACCGACGCTGAACCTCGACCTTTAAACATACTGGATAAGAAATCACGACTTACTATCACCGTGGATTCAATTGGAGATGGCATCTATCGGGTTACAGCAGATGGCGAAGGAAGAGGCGCTGCAAGGCGAATTTCAGCGATTGCAGGTGGTTTGATAAAATTGGGCGAAATGGAGAACGTTGAAACCGATGGAGGCGATACCGTTGCTTTCGATTGCGCATATACACACGACGCCCTCGTTGGACTCCTACTTACTCGTGCACCAAACGTCAGAATTACTTTACGAGAAGAAGAAATGAGTGCCACCCGCGGTGTGCTTTCTGCCCCAAGTCAACAAATGTAAAATAGTTGTCGGCATTCACGGTATTGAAAAATGAAAATCGTAATCGGTTTTGACTCAGGATTAGCAAATTGTGGATATGGTGTCGTCGCTCGCGGCGGTAGTGGGTTCTCCTACTTAGCACACGGCAACATCCAAACAGACGCAAAAACACCTCACCCAGACCGACTTTTGAAAATCTATCAACACGTCACGGAACTGATCATCCAATGGAACCCATCCAAGATTAGTATCGAATCGGTTTACTGGAATCGGAACCAAAAAAGCTGCTTACCTACTGCAGAGGTAATTGGCATTTTGCAACTTGCCGCCGTTCAAAAAAATATCGAAGTTGTTATGCTGTCACCTCAATCTGTCAAATCCGCCGTCACTGGGGTTTCCAATGCCTCCAAAACACAAGTCATGAAAATGACGCAAAAACTTCTGGGTATGAAACAGCCTGTTAAACCCAATCATGCCGCAGACGCTTTAGGATGTGCCATCGCAGCACTGTTGAGTAGAAACACCCCCGTTATTAGCCATTAGGGTGTGAATCAACGGTATGAATGCCTTAAGGCATTCCCCGGCTTCGCTTACTTTTCGCAATTCGCGGTTTGCAATCTGCCATTGCTATCGACTAACTACGAATTGCTATCGACTATTGACTAACCGCTATCTGGAAAATAAAAATAAAACTTCAGCGATTTTAAAATTCGTGGTAAACTGGGCAAATAGATATTTTTCAAACCAACAGCATAGAGGGCAAAAAGTGGAAAACCAAACTCCCAAATCAATGACCAGTCGAGAACGTGTACTCGCCGCGCTTCACAATGAACCTACTGACCGCACCCCGGTTTGTAATCCTACATCCGTTGCGACTGTTGAGCTGATGGACCTCGTCGATGCGCCCTTCCCACAAGCGAATCGAGAACCGGAACTCATGGCGCGCCTCGCTGCAACAGGATACACTGAACTCGGATTTGACACTATCATGCCAGTCTTCACAATTATCCAAGAATCGAGTGCACTCGGATGCAAAATTCAGTGGGAACAGAAAGACAACTGGCCGACCGTTCGGATGCGTGAACCAATCTGGGAAGACGTTGACGACATCGCGATTCCGGACGATTACTTGACACATCCGGATATCCAATGTGTACTTGAAGCGATTAAAATCCTGAAGAAGGAATATGGGGATGAAGTCGCTGTAATTGGGAAAACGATGGGACCTTGGTCGCTCGGTTATCACTGTTTCGGTGTCGAACCTTTTCTGTTATTGTCCCTCGACGACCCGGGTAAAACGAAACTCGCTCTTGATCGGATGAAAGAAGCCACTGTACAATTTGGTGTCGCACAGATCGAAGCAGGGGCAGATGCACTCACGCTTCCAGATCACGCTACAGGCGATTTAGTGAGTGGGGAATACTACCAGCGTTACCTTCGGGATCTTCACATTGAATTTGTTGAGCGTATCCCTATCCCTTTGATTCTTCATATCTGTGGACGCACGGTTGATAGGATGGAGTACATCGCGCAAACCGGGATGGCTGCCTTCCATTACGACTCCAAAAATGAGCCACAGGAATCCATGGACATCGTGCAAAAGCGCATTGCGCTCATCGGGAATATCAACAATCCCGAAACGCTGTTTGCTAAAGAACCCGACGATGTTAAAGCAGAAGTTACGAAAAATCTTGATGCAGGTGTCCCGTTGATTGGACCCGAGTGCGCGATCCCCCTACAGACAACCATCGAAAACCTTCAAGCGATCCCTGAAGCCGTTCAAGAATGGCACCGGGCACAGGTATAAACACTACATACGGAAAAACTGGTGCGAAAATTAATTTGTTTCTTGCTAACAGCAACGCTGACACTGACGTTCCTAACCTTGGGACATACACAAGATGTGGACTTTGATCCGCTGAGTGCTTCTGACGTCAACACTGATGGCGTTGTGAATATTCTCGACCTAACCTTTATAGCCTCCCGTTTTAGTGAAAACTTCACCATAGACCAGCATCCGAATCCAGATGTTAACGGGGACGGGACTGTGAATATCCTCGACTTAACACTGGTCGCAAGCTATTTAGGCAAAAGATCTGGGATCCCTTTTGAGGTTACGGATGCAAATTTTGACGAGATCGTTTTGGGTTCTGAACTGCCTATTGTTGTAGAATTTAAAGACGATACCTGAGGATTCTGCATATTGATGCGGCCGGTCGTTGCCGCAGTAGCACTAGAATATCGCGAGAACTTCAGTTTCGTCAAACTGGATGTAAACACGCAGCCGGAGAAAACAACTGAATACCATATTCGGGGAACGCCTACTTATATCGTATTCAAAAATGGAGAAATTGCTGGAAGGTTTGCTGGAGCAATGCCCCGTACCAAATTGGTGCAGAACATTCTCGAAACCTTAAAAACTGAGGAAAACAAGTAGCGTATTGATCACAAACTGATACACAAGAGGGAAACACATGAAAAAAATAATTTGCTTATCGCTAACGCTAAGTCTAATGCTGTTATTCCTGACAGCAAGTCAGGCCCAAGACACAAATCTTGACCTTCTGAGGGCATCTGACGTAAATGGTGATGGCGTGGTAAATATCCTTGATCTGACGCTTATTGCATCGCGTTTCGGAGCAATACCCACCGAAGATCAGCGTTTAAATCCAGATGTAAACGCCGACGGCTTTGTCAACATCCTTGATTTGACACTCGTTGCCGGGCATTTGGGCAAAACCATCCGTCCACCTGTGGCGTTCGTTAGTGCGAATCCGTCAATTGACTCGCAACTTGAGATTACCGATACCATCACCCTTACTTTTGATAATATTCCAGAAGACATTACAGTGAGCACAGGGATCGCTACTATTACTGACAAGATTGTCGCTATCACAGGCCCTTTCGATCCGGGCGCCCTTGCTCTCACGGTCACTTGGAGAGATGGAACAGAAACCCTTAACTATACCATCAGAACCCCAGCGACGTTTGTTAGCGCGATTCCAGCAAGCGGTACGCAACTTCTCACAGATGATACTATCACCATCACCTTTGATAACACACCAGAGAACGTTACCGTGAGCGCAGGCACTGCTAAAACCTTTGATAAAGCCGTGACAATCACAGGTCCCTTTGATCCCGGTGATCTTTCATTAACTATCACTTGGAGGGATGGAGCGCAAACGCTTAACTATACCATTAGAACCCCAGCGACGTTTGTTAGCGCGATTCCATCAGACGGTGCGGAACTTGCCCCGGACGCTACCATTACTGTAACCTTTAACAAAGCACCGGAAAATGTTATAGCCAATAATGGCACTGCTAAAACCTTTGGTAAAGCCGTGACAATCACAGGTCCCTTTGATCCCGGTGATCTTTCATTAACTATCACATGGAGGGATGGAACACAAACGCTCAACTATACCGTCAGAACACCTGTCGCATTCGTTAGGGCAAATCCAGCAGCTGGCGCGGAGCTTACTGTGGACAATACCATTATCCTAACCTTTGACAACCGTCCAAACGACCTCACAGTGAGCACAGGTGATGCTAAAATCAGGGGCAAGAAGGTCACCATCACAGGGCCCTTTGATCCCGGATCCCTTGACTTGACCATCACTTGGGCAGATGGAAGCCAAACGCTTACTTATACCGTCAGAACACCTGACACCGAGGCACCCAGGATTACAAGTGGAACTGTCAGAGATGGCGACAAAAGTATTGACCCTGAAGCAATTAATGCCAGAGCACACATCGAAGTTGAGTTCAGCGAAGCGGTAACCGGCAACATTTCACTGCAAACCGTAGCAGGAGTCAATGCTGGCTGGATCGGCAAAGTGAACGGCAAAAAAGCCACACTTGAACTGGTTAGAGGTAGAGAACTTGACAACGGAACCACTTACGTTATTGTGGGAAAAGTCAGTGATGCCGCCGGGAACGAAACCCGTCTCAATATTACTTTCACTACTGAAATCAAGCCCAAGAGCACTGGTGTCCCCTTTCCGGTTACCGATGCCACATTTAATACACTCGTCCTCCAATCAGAAGTACCTGTCGTGGTCGAGTTTTGGAAAGATGGGTGACCGTTCTGTCGGAGAATGGTGACAGTTGTCGCCGAAACTGCCTCAGAGAAGCGAGAGACATTTGCCGTCGCGAAAATGAATATTGCCCAGAGTCGGCAAACGCATCAAAAATATCGGGTTATAGGACATCCGACTTATATTGTCTTCCAAGATGGAAAGGTTGTCGGTCGTTTTGGAGGCGTGCTGACGAAAAAGCAGCTGATTGATAATATTCTTAATGCGATAGATAATTAAGGGAAATTAGTATTACAATCTCTCTCGATGGTAAAACCACCATTCTAAAAGTAAAACACCAAACGCAAATAGTGCTGGAAAACGCCACACTTCCTGCGCTATTGGTTGTAAACCTCCAAGTAGGGGCGGGGTAACCCCGTCCCTATTAACAGGTATATCCGCAGAATATAAAAGTGCGGATTCTACAGCGTCAAGTAGATTAACCGTGAAACGTTCCAATTCCCTACCGTCACTGGCGAAGAGTGTGTAGACCCCTATCTGATCCGTTCCAGTGAATATCGAACTGTTCAGTGCGACCACTGTTCCATCAGGTTTTTGCACGTGAAGCGGTGTATCCGTGTTTTTTACTGCGATTACCACCTGTTCCCCCGCCCGAAAAGCATGCCGAGTCCTCTCTTCTTGCAACACAATGGGTTGAAGCGTGGCGGTTCCTGCTTCAAGCCACGCCAAGCACTGATAAATAAACAGCGGTCCCCCTGGTATTGTCATTGCAAAGGAAGAAATCTCTGGATTAAATGCGTCAAACTCGAAAACAAGGAATCGGGTGCCCGCTTCAGCACCAAGCCAGATCAATGAACCTTTCTCCGTTTCAACAAGAGAATGTCCCCAGAGTGGTAAGTTCCGATATGTAGATTCACGCACCTGCAAACCTTGTAGGGATATACCCGCCATGAGTGGGTGCGCATCATCTGTTTTGACAACGCGCGCAGGTCCGTTACTGGTTTCTATAGAAGAAGCCTCTCCTTGCATGAACGGTAGATTGTCGTCAGGATTGACTAAGATTAGATGCGTTTTGGTGTCAATCTCAGAAAAATTACCGAAAGCCTCACGTCCAGTAAAGGTGCCACCATCGAAAATCGCTATATCCGCATCACCAGTTCCGTGATAATCCGTTGGGGCGACTATCTCTAACGCTACACGTCTTCCATACGTGCGCAACAACTCAGGCAATAAAGATTTCTGATTGTCGCTGACGAGTAGGATCCGCAAGGGTGAGACACCTGACAGAATTGCCGAGGCAGTGTTATCAAGCGGAAAATCGTCTTCTATCCCAAGATGGACGCTGATAACCTTTCCCGCTAAACCACTCGGATTGCCTGAAAACAGAACCGACTTAGTTTCTCCAGGCGGAATAGATACGGCTCTGTCATCGAGTGGCGAGCTTTCCACCCTCAATTGAACGTTGAATTCTCTGGAGGCATCTGTGAAATTTTGGATACCAACCAGCACCTCGTACCAGTCTTCTATACTGTCAACGCTGAGTAGAACGATACCGATATTCTCAGCATCCCCGCCTACTGCAACTTTATGGAACGGCAAGGATATATCCGGTAGGTTTTCAAAAGTATCGCTGATAAAGAAAACACTATCCTGCGGTGCGTCTGCATAGCGGGTTACAGCATCAAAAACAGGACGGAGATTGCGTGGCGCGTGGGTTGGGGGGATATTTTCTATCGCGCCCAGAAGTTGTGTGGTATCAGTTGTAAACGCTTGTTGGATATAGGTGTCGGCAGCTTGCGTCACCATGAGCATAATCCCGCCGCCTGCGAAAATTTGCGCAACCTGCGCCAGTGCAGCCTGCTTTGCGAGTGCAAGACGCGTTTGCCCCATCTCCTCCGACAACATACTCGCAGAGTTGTCAACAATAATGACCGCCTTTCCGGGTATGAATCCAGGTCTGCGCAGGACAGGACGTGCCACACTGAGCGTAAGGAGTAATAAAAAAAGTACCTGTAAGAGTGGAAGGAGGAGGTTCCGAAGCCGTTGGAACGGGACATTGGCTCTCCGGTCTTCGTCAGTGGATAGCCAATGCATAATGCTCGGAACGAGGTAGTTGTAGCGGCGCAACTTCAGGAAATGAAGTAGCACTATGATTGGAATTATACCTAACAGATAAAACGCGGCAGGATTCAGAAATTGCATTATTGCCTCCGCGTCGTCATTTTAGACAGACCTTGACGTTAAGAACTATCTCCGTTCTCCTCTTTTTCCTTCAGGCTCTCCAGCACTTCATCGGCATCCTGTCTACCGACCTCACCGTAACTTTGTAAACGATCACACGCTGCTCGGACTTTGTCGAGTTCGTCCAGTTCCAGATAGATACCCGCTAAATTTTTGTGCATCTCCCGAAACACGCCGGGCCAATTCCGTTCGCCTTCTTTATCAACAATGCGCGTTGCATTCGTAATAGCAGTGTTGACAACCTCATCTAATACGGCTTTCTCCTCGACTGAGAAACGGAAATCTTCCTGTTGTTGTTTCTCGTTGTAGGCTTTTAGATCGCTAATCGCCTTATCGCATTGATTGTATGTTTTTTCGATACTCAAAGCACCTTCAAAAATTTTTGATAAAAATCCTAATTTCATTGTATCTCCTGAATCAGTGTAGGTGCGGTGAACAAGGACCGCACCTACAGATTGTTTTAGAAACTGCCTTTTAGTTCACCCCACGTCACTGCCAACTTCTCTTCCGCTTCAACAGCAAGTACGACCGGCAGGCTCAGTTCCATTGATGCCTTAATCTCTTCTTCAGTTAATGCTGCGGCGTATATGACAACCTCATCAATAATAGCGTCTTCCACTTTGTGGAGGTTTGGATTTTCACCCGCCCCAATGTAGATTGCTGCCTCTTTGAACTTGGGCCACTTGAAGTTTTCCGGCTGCTCACCGATAAAATCCCCGTTGACGTAGATCTTTCCATCTTTGCCATCGGCAACTAACACGTAGTGGTACCACTCTTTCAATTCAAATTTGTAATTGCCAAGGCTTTTATCAGCATGATGTCCGGCATCCCAAAATGGGTTGAAATTCGGGTTCACCATGGTACGGAATTCACAACATCCACCAGCGGCGGCTTCTATAGAGATAATCCCATCATACGAGGCATGTTGATTTAGAAAAAACCACGCTTCCATCGTGATCTCGGTCTTTTCACCGATCGGAACGATAAAATCATTCTGATCCATCTGGACAACCCCACCGTTCAGATGTATTCCTTTATTAAACGCACCGTCAACAAGGGAACCTTTTCCAACCAGTTCTGCATCGTTGCCGTTTCCAGTATCATCTTTAACTGTATTGCCACTGAGCTTGTCAAATGAGTAATAGACGAGGATGTCCTCTTCCTCAAAGGCATAAGAAAGACTCACAGCAAATACACAAATTGCAGAAAGCACTACAAGGATAAGATTTTTACGCATTTTCACACCCCTCCAAAACATTTTAACAGAATTTTAACACAAAAAAGGAACAGCGTCAACGCATTATTAAAACCCAAGTTGCTACTTAGCAGGTTTTACGCATTTCAACGGCATTTTTCAGAAATGTTCGCACTCCAGCGGAGTGCTATGTAAATAAATGAGGGTGGTTCATTATTCCAAACGTTAGGATGTAGGGGCGAGGTACCCTCGCCCTCTCTCAGATCTTCTATGCATTCATGTTACGGGTTGGGAGACCCAACCCCTACGAGAAATATTTATGCACCATCCTCATATAAATAGGTAGCAACTTGCATTATTAAAGCTCTCAATATTGATCCAGGATATAACTTATTTCTCTTCAAGGCTTGTGAACAACGCAACGTACGCTTCCGGCAAGGCAAGTTCCAATTTCGACGCTTCATCAATGCCAAACCATCCGATTCGTGAATGCTCCTCTGGCTGTAGACGCGTTGGTTCGCCCATCCAATCCCTTACCACAAATATGTGGTAGGTTTCGCCATTATTGGGATCAAGCAGCACTTTAATCTTTTCAAACATAGTAGGCGTAACACCGATTTCTTCTTCTAATTCCCTGATGAGCGTCTGTTCGGGCGTTTCCCCCGTTTCACAGTGTCCACCGATTATGTCCCAAACGTTGGGATAAGAACGCCGGTGCTTAGACCTTTTGCCGAGTAAGATTTTTCCATTTTTGAACAAGATTCCGAGTGCACAAATTTTTAATTCCATGTTCTTTCCTCATATAAGCAGACAAAAAATCAATTGCCCTACTACAACGAGCATTGGCAATCAGCGGTCAGAAGTCGGGATTACAAATCCCACCTACAGGAAGAGGGAAAATGTGCTTGCGAGTTAGGACAATAACTGCTACAATGACCCCATGACTTTTCTTGAAGCAATCCTCCTTGGCATATTACAAGGCTTAACCGAATTCCTACCCGTTAGCAGCTCCGGACATCTCGTCTTAGCCCAGCAATTCCTTGGCTTGAAAGAACCTCTCGTCTTTTTTGATGTTATGCTTCACGTTGGAACATTAGCGGCTGTGTTGGTCGCATATCGTGATGCAATAGCCCGATTGGCGATCGGAGGACTCTCTTCCCTTGGAGATTCCCAATTGTGGCGGCATCCAAGCACGACATTTAACACCTCCTCTGAACTCAAGTTTATCTATCTGATACTCCTCGGCTCTATTCCGACAGGCATCATTGCGGTGCTGTTCAAGACCCAACTCGAATCCTTTTTCGAGGAAGCGCGTCTTGTGAGCGTTATGCTAATCCTCACCGGTGCGATTCTCCAACTCCCCCGACTCCGCAACCGTGTAAGTTGGGTTGAACACAGAGAAACCCAACTGAATAGCCCAACGGGACAACTGAAAACGTGGCATGCACCGCTCATCGGCATCGCCCAAGGTTGCGCCATTACCCCCGGTATCTCCCGCTCAGGAACAACCATCTCGTTAGCACTGTTTTTAGGAATTCCGGCAAAAACAGCGGCGGAATACTCTTTTCTACTCTCAATTCCTGCTATACTCGGTGCGGTTGTACTGAAAGTCGGCGATGTCGGAGACACGACGATACCGCTCCATATCGTGGGCGGCGGAATGCTCGCCGCGTTTATTGTCGGTTACATCGCATTGCGGTTTCTGTTGGTCGTGCTGAACCGAGGCAAATTCTCTCTCTTTTCGTACTACTGTATCGCTTTAGGTGTCATCTCCCTCTTAATCGCCTTAATCCAGTAAGTAGCGACACCGCCGAAAACCCTCTTATTATAGTGACGCACCTCCGGCACCACACCGATACTATTTAAGATGTCGCTCATCTTTCTATCGTTTTGCAATGTGTTTCGGATCCATTTCTTCCCAGTGCATCTATAGATTAGGGTCGCCAGGTACATCTGGAGCGGTTTCAGTTTGAAGCGTTTGAGATAGCGGAGTGGAAACCCGAAGCCGTGTCCGGAGATAGCCAGTGTGCCACCCGGTCTGAGAACGCGGGCAAGCTCAACTAAAGCGATTCTATCATCAGGCACATGCGGCATAACGAGGAAACAGGTCACGAGATCAAAGGTTTCATCCGCAAATGGTAAGGTAGGAAGTGCAGCGCGTATCAGAATAGGTACTTCGAATGGCTGTTCATTGAATTTTTCGATTTGGGAACGTCCAAATACCAAGAAAGTCGAGTCTACATCAATACCGATAAGGAGTTCGGGAACATCAGTAGCAAGCGCAACGAGAAGATTTCCAGGTCCACAGCCGACATCTAATACTCTCTTGCCAGTGGCATCAATTTGCAATGTATCCAGTTGCCCTCGCGTTGTCCCGCGTGCCAATTCGCGATATGCGTTCTGAATGTAGGCAGTGTGCCATTTTGTTAGTTTATGTTTCATTTGACCGGGATAAAGCTGTCATCCACCTGCTGAGCCGCTGGGGTATCGTTGTCAGTTCCGCACGGAAGAGCATCAGTCCAGCGTTATCGGTGATTGGAGCAGCCTTCAGTTGATATAACGGCGTGTCTAAGGTGTTCCACCCTACCTCAGTTGTCCGAGCGGAACGGAACCCACCGGCTTTCACAATCTGAATCTCGCGCTCGGTATAATCACCGTTCGGATAACTGAAATGCAAACATTCAACACCTAAAAGACTTTCTAAATCCGATTTGCTTCCAAGAATTTCCTGCTCACATTCTGCTTCCGTGCAGCGCGTCAGAATCGGATGGAATCGGGTATGCGGTTGAAAGTCAACGCTTTCTGCCAACGCTCTCATTTCTGCTACGTTGAACGCCTGTCTATCTGGGTAGGTCTTTTCGGGTTCAAAGTCAGCCGTTCTTTTGAGATGCGTCAACCGTTCGGCATTTGAGAGTCTTTTCAGTCTTTCTTTCTCTTTCTTGGATTGTCCATCTATCTTGAACCAGAAATGACGGTGTGTGTTGACGATCTGCGTACAGACATAGAGTGTCGGACGGATCTGATACCGTTTGAAAATCGGTAAGAGTTCATAATTACGAGCGTGTCCATCGTCGATTGTAATCACCACACTTTTCGGTGGGATCTGTGAGAAATCCTTTCGGTGGATCGCTGAGACCAACGTATCCAGTGAAACAATTGTGCAATGGCGCGAGAGGTAGGCGATATGCTTCGCGAAAGCCGTCGGTTTAGGGTCGTGATACATAAGGATAGCAATCCGATCTCTACAGATCAATTCCCGAATGAGAAGTGGCATACCTGATAAACAGACAAAGGTCGCTATCAAATTCTTAAGAAAATTACGCATCTATTGAACCATTCCCACTTGTCCAGTTTGTAGCATAACCTATTAGGTTGTGCATCTTTGGACGCAGCCTGATAGTCTACACTACAAAAGGGAGGACATCAGAATCTCTTTTCGCTGAAAAATAGGTCTGTCAACCTAAAACCTTATCAGTAGCCAGTTGGGTTAACTTATTCACAAGCGTCCTTACAAAAATTGCTGATAAATATCTTCCAATTTCCGCATAGATTCGGCACTATCAAACTTTCGTTGAATCGTCACACGTGCGTTTCTACCCAACGCCTTCGCAAAGTCAGGTTGCGTTAACACCCAATATAGTGCTGCAGCTAACCCTTCTGGATCTTTTGGTGGGACCCGAACGCCGTTCTCTCCATTCCCAATCAAATCAGAGATACCACCAACATCCGAGGCAATGCAGGGTAACCCGACACCCATTGCTTCGATTAGCGCATTCGGTGAACTCTCGTGCAGCGAAGGTAACACAAAGACATCCGCTGAAAAGAGGACAGAAAAGACATCTTCACAGAAACCCGGGAACTTAATCTGCTCCGAAAGACCATGCTTTTCTGCAAGTGCGCGAAGTTCTGTCTCCAATTCTCCGTCTCCGAGAAATATGCAGGACCACGCAATATCCTCTGGTTTAATGAAACTCAACGCTTCAATCAGATAACGATGTCCTTTTTCAGGTGCGAAACGTCCGACGCTTACGATTAACTTCTCTTGGATATCATCTGACGGTCGCTGTTGCCATGCTTCGGTGGGTAATTCTAACAAATTTGGAATGCTGAAAATCCGTTTGTCCGGATACTGTTGGCAGAGTTGGTGTTGAATCTGTGCCGAATTGGTTAAGAGAACATCAGCAGTATTATAAATAAACTTTTCTGTGAGCCAGAGCCGAAATTTACCGTATCTCGCATGGTAATCGCCACGTTGTGAGGCTACGAATGGGAACTTACGCCAGAGACCGCATTTGCGAGAAACACCGCAGAGGAAATTAGAATACCACAACCAACTATGCACAATGTCCGGTTTCACTGAATTGACAACACCACCGAGGGCAAACGCTTTTTCTAACAATCTCATGCGGCTGCCTTCGCCTGTGAGGGTGGCGACATCTCGGACGCAGGGCATCGCAGCAAGTTCCGTTACACGTTCTCCTTCGGTACGGCTTAGCACGACATATGCCTCGTACTGCTCAGGTGGCAACCGATCAATTGTTTTGAGCAGTTGGGATTCGGCACCGTCTTTTGTCATAGAGTCAATGACATAAAGAATCCGCATAAAGGGCGTTCCGCTTCGTTCCACTCTCAGTTGTCAGTTAAGCGTTATGGTTAGGGCGATAAACTTGGATTCCACAAAGTCTCTGTACTGATAACTGAAAGCGAAGCGTACTGATGACTCACAACCATCACCAATAGGTGTAGAGCAGAACCTCCATAACAATGAGTTGTACAGTGAGGATGCCGCCGACCCAATAGAGATCAGATATTGGACGCGTCTCAAGGTGTTTGGCAACGGGAATCACGAAAAACGGCACCATCAAGATCCAGATACGCTCAACTTCCATCGTAAACAGGGTAGAGAATGTGAAAAAGAGAAGGGTTATCAGAAAACCGATGACAAAGGCATCCAACTTTTCATGTTGCAGTATCCAAGGAATACGCCTCGCATAAGTATCCTCTTCAGAGGGGAGCGCGTTCCGCCGCCATTCCGCTATTGTTGATACGACCTGCCGGAGCCAGATGGTTGTTATTGGAAGTCCTACGCCGATGAGGAAGGCAAATAGGTTGGCAAAACTCAGGTGGAGATAACGCCCAACGCTTTCATAGCCGGTCCCCATTCCCATCTCATCCTTTTTGATAGCCGCCACGAGTGCTTCAATTGGACGAAATCCAGTCAATATAAAGAGCAATAGGTAGAATCCGATGAACCCCGCCCCCGCAAACAGTAAAACTTTCAGATACTGGACAAACTTTCTTCGTTCCAGTAGTGGAACAATACACAGAAAAACGCCAACAATTACCGTTGAATACGTCATGAACATTCCAAGTGCCAGTGAAAGCCCCATCAGCAAACTATAGGGACGGAAGTTGGACCACACTTCGTCGGGTCCAGTTTCTCGTGCGCGTGCCTCATAAAAGAGGTAGATACTCAAGATTGGAAAGACACTGAAAGGACCGTCCATCGATGTACCGGTGAACATTACGAAGTTGGGAATGATAAGGAAGAGGAGAAGCGAGTACCGAGCAACTTTTTCACCGTAGAGGCGTTCGCCGAGACGATAGAACGGAACCACTGTGAGCGCAGTGAAGAGGATGGAAATCAACGATGCCGATACAAGATTGTAACCGATGATTTTGCTAAAAATCCATAAGAAAAGCACACCCCCTGGCGGATGGGTGCGTGTGTGTCCTGAGAGCGTATCAAAGAGTTCGGGTTCGCTATAATCCCGTAGAAAGGTGCGAAGTCCGAGTTCATCAACCCGCGGCACATCACCGTAATACTCCAATGAAGTTCGTGTATACGGCTCCAAGAGCACCAAAATGCGTTTTTCCTCACCTTCTTCTTCATATTCTCGGTATCCATCAATGAGTGCAACACTAACAGTAATCGCGAGAAAACAGACAAACGCTATCCAGATGAGTCGTTTCGCAGACGCACCTGAAAGCAGGAACTTATGGCAGAGATATAGAAAACCGATACACACCAGAAGGGCAGGCAATATCCACAAACTCAGAGCAAAACTCGGTTCGGCATAGAGTGGGACAATGTGCCTTTTAAACCGTACTGCACCGAGATTGAGAGCTGTCTCGCGCATGATGTAGAACAGGAAGAAGTGATACCCTACGAAAAATAGCGCAAGTAGTCCGATCTGGACAGGAATCAATCGAAGCGGTTTCTGGTCATTCTGCCGAAGGTTTTCCATTTTTCCCTACGAAGATGTATCCTTCTGAGTTGCCTGCAATTGCTGTGCGGCTTCTAATAACGCGTTTGCTAAAAATTCTGGGTTGACTTCGTCCCTTCCACGGAAAGTACGCACGCGTTCGCCACGCACCTTCAGAACTGCGAGTTCTTTTCCGCCTAAGTGGATTCCCACCTCTGCGTTGCGCGTTTCACCGGGACCGTTGACCTCGCACCCCATCACAGCTACCGGAATTTTTATACCGTGTTTTTCTAAAAGCGCCTCAGCAACGGTAACGATGTTCTCATAATCGGCGGCAGGATCTCCACGACCACAAAACGGGCAAGAGACGACATCCAACATATCCGCTGCCATACCAAGCGCACGCAGTAGTTCTTTCGCTGTTAAGACTTCTTCAACAGGATCGCCTGTAATTGAGATTCGGACGGTATCGCCAATTCCCTCTTGCAAAAGTGTACCGATGCCGAGCGTCGATTTGACGTGTGCACGCCGTGGGGTTCCGGCTTCCGTCACGCCGAGATGTAAAGGGTACGGCACTTTCGCCGAAAGTTGACGATTCGCCGCTATCATCCGAAGTGGGTCACTCGACTTAACAGAGATCGCAATGTCTGTGAAGTCGTGATCCTCACAGATATTGACGTGTCGCATGGCACTCTCTACTAACGCCTCAGCCGTGGGAGACGGATATTTCTCCAACAAATCCCTTTCGAGCGATCCCTCGTTGACACCGATGCGTATCGGGATATTTGCTGCCTTTGCCGCCGACAGCACCTCAGAGATGC
Organism: Candidatus Poribacteria bacterium; assembly: GCA_028818705.1. Lineage (GTDB taxonomy): Bacteria > Poribacteria > WGA-4E > WGA-4E > WGA-3G > WGA-3G. The sequence continues at coordinate 118,352 of JAPPNJ010000104.1, read as the reverse complement.
GTTCTTCGTTACCGATGTTCCCTGGATTGATACGGACTTTAGCCACACCTGCATCTACCGCAGCCAGTGCGTATCGGTAATTGAAATGGATATCCGAAACAATCGGCACTGATGCACGTCGGACAATCGCACTGAGTGCCTCGGCGTCCGGTGCTTCAGGAACAGCAACGCGAACAATCTGTGCCCCCGCCTCAGCGCATCTCTCTACCTGTGCTAATGTGGCATCTACGTCACGGGTTAGCGTTGTGGTCATCGTCTGGATAGAGATCGGATTGCCGTCGCCGATCGGGATATTCCCTACCATGATTTTGCGTGTAGGACGCCTGTTGTCAATCTGTATGAGTTCTTTCATAATGGCTATTATAGTAAATCCTAAAAATATGTGAACAGTAGTTTAGGGTTGGGTTCCCCAACCCTAAACGCACCCCGATCGCGGTAGACCAGGTTTCCAACCTCGCCGCTGCAGCACGTCAAAGTAATTCTAAAACCTACCATAGTTATTAGAACGTAGGTTGGGTTGAGCAATATTAAATAATAAATTATTGATTTTCCAATTTTCCAGCAGACACCGAACTTGTAGGGGGTTTTTGCTGGGGTGTTTCTTCAGGGTTTCCCCGCCCGTTCTCGATATACAAAGGGTATATTTAATATTCAAACTTGCTTGAACGGTTTTTAATCACGGATTTACAAGATTTGTTTTAAAGCAGTGATAAATCTTTCGTTTTCTTTTTCTGTGCCAATGGTTACACGGACAGCATCTGGATAGCCGTATCCAGCGATTGGTCGGACGATAATCCCTTTTTGGAGTAAGGCATCGGCAACGTCTGCACCTAACTGTTCGAGATGGAGCATAATGAAATTGCCTTCGGTTGGTGCGTAACGCAGTCCCATGTCATCAAACGCTTCGTAGAGAAGCACTTTTCCTGCAATGTTACTCGCTTGGCTCTTTTTGACGTGGTCGGTGTCCTTCAGTGCTGCACGCGCCGCTGCCTGTCCTACCAAACTACAATTGAAGGGTTGTCGGACGCGATTTAGCGTCTCAATCAATGCAGGCGGTGCGATACCGTAGCCGATGCGAAGTCCAGCAAGCCCATAGATCTTGGAAAATGTCCGAGTAATGATAAAATTCCGCCCCTCTAAGATGTATGGCAGTGTCTGTGGGTAGTCCGAACGGAGCACATATTCATAGTATGCCTCATCAAAAACGACAAGGACATCGTCCGGCACCCGTTCCATGAAAACAGCTGTCTCATCGGCAGGAACCATCGTTCCCGTCGGGTTGTTCGGGTTGGCAATGAAGATAACTTTTGTCCTATCGGTGATTGCTGCTGCCATAGCGGATAGGTCGTGTGTATCGTTCTGCATTGGCACGACAACAGCTGTTGCACTACACAACTTCGTTACAAGACTATAGACGATGAATGCCCCGGCTGCATAGATGACCTCATCATCAGGAGCGACATACGCCTCAGCGATGAGTTGTAGTACGTCGTTTGAACCGTTTCCTAAAATCAGTTGTTCAGTTGAAACCCCCAGATGACGCGCAAGATCGTTTTTTAGGTAGAAGGCGTTACCGTCGGGATAGAGATGTACCCGCCTAGCACTCTCAGCGATCGCCTGCACCGCTAATGGTGATGGACCCAACGGGTTTTCGTTGGATGCCAGTTTGATAATATCAACGATGCCCAACTCGCGCTGGACCTCTTCAATCGGTTTGCCACCCTGATAGGGTTGAATTGTGTCGATGCTGGGTTTTGGTCTGAGCATAATGCCTTTTATTTCTCTTTCCCTGCAAGTTGCGTCCAAATACAACATGTATTATACCACACTGTTCATTTTTTCAAAACTTTTTTCGCGTCTGAAGGGGACCTATTGGCCTCACCCTCTCGGAAACCATCCAAGTAATTCTAAAATCTACCATAAATGCCTCCGTATACGACCAAGAACATGATTGACTTTCGCACCCAAATCTGATACAATGTTTGGCACTCGAAAGAAGGGAGAAAGATATGAGACGATTTGGAACACAAGGGCCCGTCAATCCTAAAGATAACTATGTCGTTGCCCGGAGTGAAGAACTGGCTGATTTCATTAGTCGCGTTAAAGAGGGACGCTATATCGTCCTCTTTGCCCCACGACAAACAGGCAAAACCACGTTTTTCCAAGATGCCCTCAAGATTCTTAGGCAGGAAGGGAAAGACTATTTTCCGATACAGCTCAATTTCGAGGAGTACGAAGACATCACACCTAACGAGTTTTATGGCTCCCTTTGTAGAGAAATTGGTAAGGAAATTCAGAAGGTTCTCCGAGTCCGCGGCGAGCAACTCTCTTCAGAACTCAGCGACTTCTTGGCAAACGCACGGATAACGAACCATCTCTCAATGCGTGAATTTTTTGAACAATTCGCCATTTTAGCGGAAAATCCGCGAGTCGTTCTGATTATTGACGAATTCGATGGCATTCCACAAGGTGCCCTTAACGGTTTGCTCCGCTCGCTCCGTCGGATATATCTTGCTGGACGCGAAGCCCGCTCTCCATATAGCGTTGGTATCGTCGGTGTCAAAAACATAACACAACTCAACTACGATCGCTCCATCTCTCCGTTCAACATACAGGACGAATTTACGCTGCCAAACTTTAGCTTGGAGCAGGTGCATGAGTTGTTTGATCAGTACACCCATGAAATTGGACAGCCATTCGCGCCCAAAGTTGTTGAAATGATTCATAAACAGACGGCAGGACAACCTTTCCTTGTCAACAGGTTCGCGCAGATTCTCACGGAGGAACTTGACATTCCTAAAACCGAAACGATTCAGAGGTCCCACCTCTCGGAAGCACACGAACAACTCTTGGTGGAGCGAAATACCAACATTTCACACCTTATTACAAACGTACGTAGAGATCCGCGTTTTGAAAAAATGCTCATGCATATCGCTTTTTACCAAGAAAGTAGACGCTTTAATCTTGACAATGAGATTATCAGCGAGTTAGCAACTTACGGTATCATCGGTGCAGATGAAGACGGAATGTGTCAGATTCTCAATCCAATCTATCTACACCGAGTTTTGCAAGCATTCCAACCCCTCATAAACGGACTTGAGGAAGAATACTTCCTCCAAGACGGGCCCGCTGACTTTTCGGAATATATGACCCCCACCGGGCAGCTTCAGATGCAGACACTCATCGAAAACTTTAAGGATTTCATTGCGCGCGCTGGCTACAGAATACTCCAAGTCCCCGATACACCAAAAGAATTCGTTGGGCAATACCTGCTCTTCGCATATCTTGACGAGTTTGTGAAAATCGTTGGTGCAACTATGCACTTAGAAGTCCCAACGGGTAGAGGCCGAGCCGATCTCATTATCTCACACAACGGACAAAGTTATGTTGTAGAAACGAAGGTCTGGCGAAGCGAACGCGGTTATCAGACCGGCAAACAACAACTATCAACATACCTGAAATCAGAAGGAGCAACAGAGGGTTATTACGTCGTGTTCGATTATCGCGAGAATCCAGAGCACCGCCTCGAAACAGATAGGGTGGATGACTGTACGATCCATAGTTATGTTATTCCCGTCCTTCAATCACTACCTTCGCAGGTATGATATTGTGCCAGTAGCAACTGCACCTAATCCCTTGACAAAAAAGCGATTTGCGTTAAAATGATGGAAAATTCTATTTTCTGTTCACTAACCCACGCATAGCGCGTGTGAAAGGAAAACCATGACACAAACACCTCCAGAATCCGCAGTCATTCTTTTTGACGGCACAGACCTTAGTGGTTGGACGAGCCAAGATGGCAGCACACCGAGTTGGAAAGTCGAAGATGGGCAAATGCTTGTCGTCCCACGCACCGGCGATGTAGTAAGCAAAGAAACCTTCACAGATCATTTCGTCCATGTTGAATTCAGATGCCCCGATATGCCCGAAGCAACTGGACAGGCAAAAGGCAACAGCGGTGTATTCCTTCAAGGTCGGTATGAAGTCCAGGTATTGGACTCCTACGGCATTTCTGTCCCTGGAATGGGCGACTGCGGCGCAATTTACAACCAGTTTGCACCGCTCGTCAACGCCTGTAAACCGCCCCTTGAATGGCAGACTTACGATATCGTCTTCCGGGCACCCCGTTTTAACGACACTGGTGAGATGAGCGAAGGTCCACGCATAACAGTCATCCAAAACGGTTTGGTAATCATCAATAACGCGCAGATCGCTGGAACAACAGTTGGGGGCGCGGATTCAGAACTTGCTCAACCCGGTCCACTCCGCCTGCAGGATCACGGCAATGACGTTCGGTATCGGAATATCTGGGCGATTCCACTCCCGCTTGAAGGCTCGGATAAGTATTAAAGGGTTGTTAGTTGTCAGAGCGTTCACTTCGTTCACTTTCAGTTTTCAGTTCAGAGAACACTGGTAACAATCTTCCCCAATTTAGAATGCTTCCAAGAAGTAATGAATTGTTACAGCAAAGGCTATTAACCGACAACCGACTACCGATAACTGACTACTAACAGAGAGGACTCTTATGGCAAATCAAGCTTTACCTACGATTCCAAGGCGGCGATTGGGACGCACGGAATTGAGTATTCCGGTCATTCCGTTCGGCACACAGGGGTTCGGAAATAATTTTGGCTTCGTATCAGATGAAGAGGCTGTGGCACTCGTTAAACACGCAGTCTCCATCGGTGTTAATCATTTCGATTGCGCTCGTTGTTATGGGGACTCGATGCGGAAACTCGGATTGGCACTAAAGGAGATTCCGCGCGAAAATGTTATCATTACCGGCAGACTCTGTTGCCACTCCGCTGCAGAATGGGGAGGCTATGGAGAAGGTAGACCTGACTATTCCGCTGAACGCGCAATCGCTGACCTCGAAAACCAACTTGAACTCCTCGGCACGGATTATTTCGATGGTATGCTCATCCACGACCCCGGCGAAATCGATCCGACCCTTGAGAAGGGTGGCACACTCGACGGCTTGCTTCAGTGCAAAGCACGCGGACTCGTACGGTTCCTCGGCTACGGCATGCGTCCCCATGACTTTCATCTTAAAGCGATGGCAACCGGTGATGTCGATCTTATCTTGTGCTTCAACGACTACAACCTCATCCGACAGACCGCTGTTGACGAGATCCTTCCGTACGCCGCTGAACACGATATCGGGGTTATGAACGGTTGGTCGATCCTGCGCGGTATCCTCACAGGTGTCGATCTCGACGCTGAGATTGCAAGGGGACGGTGGAAAAAAGAAGGTGATGTTGCAGCAGCATACCCAATTTGGGAATGGTGCGTTGAAGAAAGCATCAGCATCCTACAACTCGCGCTTCAGTTCTGTCTGAAAGAGGCACGGATTCAAGGCAACAACATCGGGAGTCTCAACGTCGAGCAGCTTGAGGCAAATCTCATAGCCGCCAGTACGCCGCTACCCGATGCGGTATGGAAGAAATACGAAGCACGCTTCGGATCAGACAATTAACTTGTCCAAAAACTTATGCGTCGCACGCGGGAGCGGATAATCACCTAACGCCTCAATCGCAATCCACTTCGCATCCCGCGGTCCGTCCAGAATTACCTCACCCGATTGATAATCGCACGTAAAAACATCCACGACTATCTTGAAATGTGTGAAGGCGTGCCTCACACGGGTGAGGTATTCTATATTCCTAACCGAGAGATTAACAACCTCCCTGATGTTCCGAACGCACGCCACTTCAGCGGCTTCACCCTCAGCGATCCGCCCGCCGGGGAACTCCCAAAGCCCACCGAGCAGACCTTCAAACTGCCGCTGCGTGATTAACACCTCATCCGCTCTGTAAATGACCCCTACTGCAATATGATGTTCCGGCACAGGTTTCGTCTCACGTCGTTGTGGAAATTCGTCTTGACGTGCCGTCTGAAATGCTTCACAGAACGCGTTCACAGGACAAACAAGACAGATCGGCGATTGTGGACGACAGACAGTTGCCCCCAACTCCATCATCGCCTGATTGAAAAGTCCCGGAGCCGTCGAATCCAAGAGTTCGTCAGCTCGCCGCTGGAACAGTTTCGCCGACTTGGCATCGTTAACCGGGGCATCCATGAGGAACAGGCGCGCCAACACACGCTTGATATTCCCGTCTACAGCGGCGTAAGGTTCATCAAAGGCGATGCTTTGCACCGCCGCTGCACTATAGTCCCCAACACCCGGCAATTTCCGAAACGTCGCATAGTCCCGCGGGATCCTTCCATTCAGTTCGTTCACGATAACCTGGGCGGCTTTGTGCAGGTTCCGTGCCCTGGCGTAATACCCTAAGCCTTCCCAAACCTTTAGCACATCTTGGAGTGGAGCCGCTGCCAAGTGCTGAACATCTGGAAACCGTGCGATGAATCTATTATAGTAATCCACAACCTTCTTGACCTGTGTTTGTTGGAGCATTACCTCAGAGACCCAGATATAATATGGGTTATCGGTGTTGCGCCACGGCATATCACGCTGGTAGTCTCTGAACCAATCTAACAAGCTATCTCGAAAGTCTTGGGAGTATTGGGGTAATGGCTTTTGATGCATAGCATTTTTTTCTTGTAGGAGGGGTTTCCAACCCCGACCTTTCCTCGCTGGCGAGGTTTCCAAACCTCAGTCTTAGGAACGTTCAATCAAACGCTTCTTGTAGGAGGGGTTTCCAACCCCGACTTTCCTCGCTGGCGAGGTTTCCAAATTTTGCCCCCACGGAATGCCACACGCGCATTCTGACGTTGATCCTGATTCTGATTCTTTAGGGGCTTGAATCATGGTATATCTACTAATCCCATAAATCACAGTTCAGACTTCCTTAGCAATCCGAAACCCGACGCTATGAATAGCCTGTATCGGTTCATACGCAGCACGATTAGCACACCGAGCAGCAAACTCGCCACGTGCGATCCATGAACCCCCGCGAATCACCCGCCGACGTCCTTCACTCGCCCCCAACGGATTCTCCGCAGGCGAGTATTTGTAGGTCTCTATATGAAACCAGTCGCTGCACCAGTCATAAGCATTGCCTGCCATATCGTAGCACCCATAAGGACTCACACCTGACGGATAACTCCCGACGGGCATCAACCGTCTATTCCCCGATTCCGATGTGTTTGCGCTGTTCGCATTCCATGCATCTCCCCAAGGATACTCGCGAGCATCGGTGCCGCGCGCCGCCTTCTCCCATTCCGCCTCAGTGGGTAAGCGATACGCACCATTTTCAAGTCTATTGAGCCATGCCAAGAAGTGCATCGCATCGTCCCAACTTATCCCGACGACAGGAAAATCAGGAGCGTTGAGATGTTCCTCCCTCCAGAAAAGTGGATGTGGATGCCCCGTCGCCTCCACAAATTGTGCGTACTGGGCGTTCGTGACCTGATATACACCGATAGCATAAGCATCGAGCAGGACACTCCGTTGCGGTTCCTCTGGATCCGTTTTGCGGAGTCCGGTAGGAATCGTCCCCATGATAAATTCACCAGCGGGGATATAGACGAGTGGATAATCGAGTATTTCGATGTGCATGTCAGATTGTCGGTTCTCTCATGTAGCATAGGCTGTTAGCCTGTGCCTTATTAGTATAGCACATCTCCGCTCTCATTGCAATCTGTCGGTAGGGTAATTGCAGAGCCATTCAATGGTCCCGAATCACTCTTGTAGGAGGGGTTTGTAACCCCGATTCTTGCGGAAAGCAGCACCCCCCTATTGCCCATAACGCACTCAAAAAACTGAATGCCTCTGAGGGTAATTGCAGAGCCATTCAATGGTCCCGAATCACTCTTGTAGGAGGGGTTTGTAACCCCGACTCTTGCCGAAAGCAGCGCCCCCCTATTGCCCATAACGCACTCAAAAAACCGAAAACTGAATGCCTCTGAGGGTAATTGTATTATCGGTTTTCAGTACGATTCACGGAGGCTTCACGGAGAATTTTATCAGGGTAGGTGTCACGCGGGTTCGTGACATCGAATAAACCCATTCTCCGTGAAAACACAAATGTGAATATATTTTTAACTTAACGACACGCTTTTTTTCAACCTAAATTCCACCTTGATTCTCCTCTTTTCTTTCACGAGCGATTCACCTTAAAGCCGCTGGCGAGGTTCCTAACCCCAGTTCCCCTAAAAATAAGGTAGGCGAGGTTTCAAATTATGCTACGAAAGCATAATTTGTCTTAGCTTTACACTCCTCGCCGATGTGGAGTCTCGGATTAATTCTAAACTCTACTATATAATGACCCCGTCTATCCGTCAGAGACATTCAATTCCCCTGTAGGAGGGATTTCCAAATCCCGACATTCTTCTGTAGGTGCTATCTTTGAATCGCGGTTTCTTCCACAAACACAACAAAAAACCGACAATTGAATGGCTCTGGTCTGTCCGTAATTACGCATTGACCTTCATTGATAAGCAATATTAAAAAATAAATTGGTAATTTAGTAAATTTTTAGTTATGCTTAAGGTAACTCTATTTCCTAAGGAGCATTTCTTGTAATGATCTACGCGAAACTTGAGGATGCCTCAGCACTGCAACATCTTGATGTTGCGCTTTCTGAAGCGATCAAACCCAAATGGTATCAACGTTTATTGATCATCAAACTCTCTGCTACCCAGGGGATGTCGGTGCCGCAACTCGCCAAGATGTTCAATCTTTCAGCTGACAGCGTTCGGAGTTATATTCATAAGTATAACGCCTCTGGCTTAGAAGCCTTGATGCCCAAGCGTCCACCGGGACATCGTGGTAAAATCACACACTTCAGTAAATCTGATTGGGAGCGACTTTTTCAGCAAACCCCGAATCAATATGAAAAACTTCAGACGGATTCTCGGCAATGGACGCTTGACCTGATGCGTATTTATTTCAAGGTGTACCATGAGATTTCGGTAACACCGCCTGCCATCCATTTTGCTTTACGGCGCATCGGCTACCGAACAGGTCGGAGTAAACTCCGCGTAGGGAGTCCGGATCCTGACTATCAAGCCAAACGGCATCAACTTAGGGAGTTGGCGTGTTTGCGAAAACGGGACACCTAACCAGCGAGGCGACTCGGTTGCTTGTCCCAGATACCCAACTTCAGCGTTTAGGGCTCCCGCCAGCGAAAGCAAGTCAAAAGGAGGCTCGCCTATTTTTCTTTGATGAAGCCAATGTGTCTTGGTGCCCGAAGACCGGACGCGTCTATCGGGAGCAAGGCAGTGAGTATAAAGTCAACACCCCTGGTAAAAACCAGCGGAAGTATCTTATCGGCTCCTTAGAATATCCCTCAGGGGATGGCTTGTATGAGATCTATAGCAATAAAACGCATCTTGAAATGAAAACGCATTGGCAAAATCTCATGGACATGTTTCCTGATGAGTTGCTGTTTATCGTCCGAGATAATGCCTCAAGCCATACAACAGCAAAATTAGATGATTTTCTCATTCGCCACAAAGACCGATTACGTTTAGTGCCAATGCCGACTTATAGTCCACATCTGAATCTCATTGAACGCTTGTGGCATCTGATGCGAGAGCAAATCAACAGGAGTTATTTCTTTGAAAGTTTCACTGAACTCTGTGAAGCCGTCATGGGGTGGCTTCAGAGATTACCTTTTTCGAGATTCCGATCTCTGATGGGAACTCATGAAACACAACAACTGAACTTAGAAAACTGTAATATGTATATTTAATATTGCTTATATAGGGTATAATAAAATGAATCTATCGTTGCCCGCCAAAAACTTCAGACAAACCATCTGATACATTCGATGTTAGGTTAATCCTAATGGAATATGAAGAAGGATAAAACAATAATACAAGATGAACTCCGTCCAGAGTATGATCAGAGAAAGTTGCGAGTGCGGAAGTCCGGTCCCGCGCGTAAGCAGTTCGGTAACTTTGCCAAGTTAGAACCCGATGTCGCCGCGGTGTTTTCAGACGCTGCGTCTGTGAACAAGGCACTGCGATTATGGATATGATCCTTTTGTAAAAACGTGTTGCTTTTTCTAACTATTTATTGTATAATAAGTTGTATGGAAAATTTTCTTGCTGAACATACAACTCCACCATATCTGGTGAGGCCCTCTTTTTCAGGACACCAGACCTTCCCCTTCCGGTATACATGGCTGAAAAAGGGCGTTGATGCAGTGATAGAAAAATCAAACGTTTTTGCTGATGACGACGCGCCTGTTGTTTTAGGTGTTGGTAAAAACATGGTGAGTTCCATACGTCATTGGTGTTTAGCTGCCAACCTTATTGAAAAAAAAGAGGACGGTTCTGATCCGCGTGGTTTTAAGGCATCTGATTTTGGTGAAGCAATTTTTAAGGATAAAAAGGGATTTGACCCTTACCTCGAAAATCCATCTACTTTGTGGTGGATCCATTGGAAAATTGCAACAAATAAAGATCAAGCAGCTACGTGCTCTTGGGCTTTTAATTTTCTCAATTATCCAGAGTTCACAAAAAAATCCTTAACTAAGGACCTTATCTACTGGATAAAACAACAAAAAAACATAAGAAAGCAGCCTTCCGAAAATACGATCCAAAAGGATGTCAACTGCTTTTTTCGAACATATTGTCTTTCACACTCATCAGAAACTGCAATTATTGAGGACACATTTGATTGCCCACTGGTAGAATTAGACTTAATTCGAGAAGTACAGGTTGAACAAGACGAAAATAGGTATCAATTCAATTTGGGGGCAAAACCATCGTTGACAGATTCAATGCTTGCACTAACTATAACCGCATTCTGGAATGATCGTTTTCCAAACGCGAACACACTTTCTTTTTCAAAAATCATGTATTCAAAATTAAGTCCTGGTCAAGTTTTCAAACTTGATGAGAATACACTGGTCATGCACCTTGAAAAGCTTGAATCAATAACTGACGGTAATATAACTTATGATGATACCGCAGGATTAAAGCAGATTTCCCGACGCGAGAAATTGGATACGCTAAAACTTTTGAAAGGTGTTTATGAGTAAAGTACTATCTGACATTTTTCACGTTAAAGGACGTTTCCGACGCTCAATTCATCTGGAACGGGATTTCTATACCGATGAAAATCTTTTGGAAGGGTACGTTGTAACAGTAACAGCGCTTGAAATGTTAGAACGTGTCGCTTCGGCTTTAGAAAACGGAGAGTCATCGAAAGCATGGTCTCTCACTGGACCTTACGGATCTGGAAAATCGGCTTTTGCCCTCTTCACTGCAAATCTGATGGGGAGTTCCGTTTCTCCGATAAAGGGACAAGCATTAAAACTACTTGAACAACAAAATACTCCCTTACATAAGCGATTCACTAACATAAAAGGTAACAAACAGTCTTCTTCTTTTCAATTCTGTCCAATTCTTATTTCTGGAGAACGTGCTCCAATCTCGCTTGCTCTTTTACGTAGTTTGCAACGGGGTCTCGCCTCTTTCAATGGAATATCAGAAACAAAACCCCCACTTCCGACAATTAAGAAATGTTTAGAAGCAGCAGAAAAAGGAACCCTCCCCAACTCCTCTGAAATTGTAAAACTCTTTGAATCAGCAATACACCAAATTGAGGAACATGAAGGCACCGGGCTATTGCTCGTGATTGATGAGTTTGGGAAATTTCTTGAATATGCTTCTCAATATCCGGCACAAGGAGATATACATGTTCTACAAGAACTTGCCGAATTTGCTGAGAGAAGTGGAAAAACACCGTTATTTTTACTCACTATCCTTCATCAAGCATTTGAAATGTACGGACAACGTACCGCAAAATTACAACGTGAGGAATGGGCAAAGATCCAAGGGCGATTTGAAGATGTTCCGTTTACCGAACCTACAGAGCAGTTACTCCGCTTAGTTGGCAAAGCACTTGAGAAGTCTTCAGAAATTACCTGCAAAGATAATTTTAACAATGTAACTGAATTAGGGATTAAACTTCACCAACTTGACGATACCGAATTTATCCAACTCTTGGAAAGTTGTCTTCCGCTTCATCCTACAGTGGCACTCCTTATTGGACCACTTTTTCGACGATTCGCACAGAACGAACGTTCCCTTTTCACTTTTCTGAGTTCAAGTGAACCCTACGGCTTACAACACTTCCTTTCAAACAAACATTATGATGGCAACCGACTGCCGATGTATAGACTTGCAAACCTGTACGATTACCTTAACATCACGCAAGGTAATAAACTCTATACCTCTGGGCCCGGTAAGAAATGGGCTGAAATTGAATACGCTATTAATCGGTTGCCGGATCCTCCTGAAATAGCGGTTAAACTGATTAAGACTATTGGACTCCTCGGTATCGCCGGAGAGGCAATCAACGGTTTAAAAGCTTCAGAAAAGTTGCTTTATTATGCTCTTGACGATAATTCAAAAACCTTTGCAAAAGACTTTCGTTTTGCAATCACTGAGCTAAAGAAACATTCGATTATTATCTACCGTCACTACAACGATACTTTTTCAATATGGGAAGGAAGTGACATTGACATTGAAGCAAAACTCCTTGAAGCTGAAACACACGTTAACGCAACGGGAGCACTTGATATAAACCTATCGCACTACATGCCGAAACGTCCCTTGGTTGCCAAGCGTCATCTATTTGATAAAGGCACTTTACGGTACTTTACTGTTCGTTACACCGATCTTGAGAACTTTGATGTGAATTTGAAAGAATCACTTGAAGATGCAGATGGTCTCGTACTTTATGCATTGCCTATAAGTGAATCTGAATCGGAACAGTTACGCAAAAAAGCAAAAAAGGTAAACCGAGAAGAAGTCTTGATTGCAATTCCTAACTCTATTGGTTCTTTGCAAGAGGCGGTTTGTGAGGTGGCAAAATTACGATGGGTTCAACAACATATATCTAAATTACTGAGGAATCAGGTCGCAAGACGTGAACTATCAGCAAGACTTATAGAAGCAGAAGAAGATGTTTCGAGACAATTAAAAGCAATTTTTGACGAAGACAACAAAAGCACCTGCCGCTGGTACCATAAAGGACGACAAAAGAAAAATATTTCAACCCATAGCGTAAGAAACGTATACCTGTCAACAATCTGCGACCAAGTTTATAACCGAACACCGATCCTACGAAATGAACTCATCAATCGACGAAAAATCTCTGGGACAGTGACAGCAGCAAGGCGAGAATTAATCCAAGCCATGCTTGAAAATGGTGACCAAGAAAATCTTGGTATCACCGGTTATCCGCCTGAAATGAGCATCTATCGTTCACTCTTATTGAATTCAGGAATACATCGAAGCTATTACCATAAATGGAGGTTTCATCCACCCAAAAAACCACACGATAAGAACAGAATGAAGCATACATGGAGTGCTATTGAGGATTTTCTTACCGAGTGCGAAAATGAACGAAAACCTATTGAAAGACTCTATAAAAGTCTAATGGCATCGCCTTATGGAATCCGAAGGGGTCCACTTCCAATTCTGTTGTGTGCTGCGATACTCTGTTACAAAACAGAAGTTGCACTCTATGAAAATGACTCCTTTGTACCGGATCTGTCAATGCCAGTTTTTGAACGGCTGCTTAAGGTTCCGAAACAATTTAAACTGAAAAGGTTTCGGATGACAACCCACAGAACAGATGTTTTAGTACAGTACCTAAAGACTCTTGAGCACACATCAGATACAGACATACCAAATCTGTTAACAGTAGCCACACCACTTATGCTTCTTGTTGCCAGACTTCCCAAGTACACTTTGATGACTCAAGCTTTGAGCGAAAATGCAAAAAACCTGCGGGATGTCGTTTTAGATGCGCATGAACCTGATAGACTACTCTTTCATGATTTACCCAAAATCATGGGCTATACTGTTCTTGGGGCAAAAACAGATATTACCCCACAGACAGACCAATTCTTCAAAGCATTTCAAAATGCATTAAATGAACTAAAACAAATTTATCCCTCTCTACTAAACTCCGTTCAAGAGCAGTTAGCATTTAATTTCTCTTTAGAATATAGAGGTGAACAACTCCGCAGAGAATTAATCAATATAGCTGAACCGTTAGAGGCGGTTACAAGAGGAACACAACTCACAGGATTTTTGATGCGGATTCGCGATACCGAACTTGATTTAGATAATTGGCTTGAAGCAATTGCAACTTTTGTAGTCAACAAACCGCCTGCATCTTGGACAGACAGAGATAAAGGACAATTTGAAATTAACCTTTCCCAACTCACAAGGAAGTTCCAGCATTTTAAAGTGCTGGCCTATGAAAAACGAAAACATTCTGAATCGTCAGAAGATGAACCAATTCGGATAGGAATCACTAGGCCAAATCAACCTGAACAAGAATGGGTTGTCACCTTGCCGCTTACCACTGAGAAAGAGATTCCCAAAATAGGAAAAGTATTAAAACAAGCACTTAATGCTATTGAGATAGATGCCGATCCTGATCTTCGTAGTGCTATTTTAGCACGAATTTCACAAGAATGGAGGCAACAGCAGGAAGAATAGGAAAGTAAAATTTAGTTTGCTTTTCCTGTGCGTTATGTTAAAATTGATTTAAGGTAACAGTTCTCGATTAAAGGCATTTATAGGAGGCAGCATGGCAGAAAAAATACGTCATTTTCTTGGACTTTCGGGTGGAAAAGATAGCTCAGCACTTGCCATTTACATGCGAGACAAAGAGCCAGAAATGGAATACTTTTTCACTGATACCGGAAAAGAACTACCAGAGACCTATGAGTATTTGGATAAGTTAGAGATATTACTCGGTAAACCGATCATCCGTCTCAATGTGGAACGCGATTTCGATCACTGGTTGACGCTTCACGGAGGAATGCTGCCATCGTCTCAGGTCCGCTGGTGTACTATCAAGCTCAAGATCAGACCTTTTGAGAAATATATTGAGGAATACGTTGGTAAAAATAAAGTATATCACTACATCGCTATTCGTGCTGACGAAGAGCGTATTGGTTACAAACCACTGAAAACAACATCTCACCGAAACATTATCCCCAAATATCCTTTCAAAGAAGACGGCAGAACTAAAGAGTACGTTTATCAAATCTTGGAGGACAATGGACTAGGTCTACCCGACTATTACAAATGGCGGACGCGGTCCGGGTGCTACTTCTGTTTTTTCCAACGCAAATCTGAATGGGTAGGACTCTTAGAGCAACATCCCGATCTTTTTGAACTTGCTAAAGAATATGAAAAGTTTAATCCAGAGACTGGTGAGCACTTCACGTGGAGTCAAGGAGAAAGCCTGGCGGAACTGTCGAAGCCAGAACGGGTGGCAGAAATTAAGGCACGTACTGAACAGGCAAAGACATCAAAGAAAAAGGAAAAACCAAATCGTCGCCTGATAGAAATCCTCACCGATGTTCACGACGACGAAGACGATGAAGAACCATGTTTGATTTGCCATAAGTGATAAATAAGCATCCACCTCTAACCTAATAAACAGCGAATGGAGTTAGGAACTTGGAATCTTTAGATCTATTGAATCCTTCAGATTTAAGTGAGCATTATCGCCACCAACTCAAGCAGACAATTAGAGCTTATAACCCCACGCAAATCGTCTTAGGGGAAGTTCTCCAAAATGCTATTGATGCTGTTGTTGAGGCAGATGGAACCTCTCATGAAATAACTATTGATCTTAACTTAGACCAAAGGTCTGTCAAAGTTACTGATACTGGTATTGGTTTTCCAAACAATCCAAAACTCTTGTTTCTGGGTGGTGGAACAAAACGCCACGGTAACCCGCGTCTTTTTGGATTTGTAGGAGTAGGGATAAAGGTGGTATTATTCTCTTCTAAAAGATTTAGTATCCGGGGACATTCAAATAATGAATCATTCTGTTATGAAATACCAAACGCTTACCAATTTGATAAAGATCCACCCTCTAATCTACATGTGCCTAGTCAGTTCCCTAATGACTCCTCCCCACTAAAAAAGGGAACAGAAATTTATTATCAATTTCCCAATCAGATTGCACATGATCCCATTGAGCAATTCATGCAAAATATGTATGCTCAATGTTTGCCACAAGGTAATGACACTGGATTTGGCAAAGCCTTAAAATCTGCGGTAGACCGAGGTTTTCATGAAAACCGATTCTCTGGCTTAATGGAGGCTTTCCTCCGCCGTCATACTTATGCCGGAGATGTTTTGAATTATCTTGGGAGAAAAAAAGAATTAACGGACGCTGTTATTAAAATAAGCGTCACCTGCTCCGACCCTTCAGATAGTTTTGGGGATGAAATAGGGGACCTTTTCGATGGGAAAACAAAATTTGCATTCAAAATTAGCCCCAAATATCTTCTAGTATCAGATAACCTCAACTGGGTCGCACAGCAAAATCGCCCAGGTTTATACCGCGAAGCATTGGGGCGCGGAGGGACAAATTTGACCCGGACTTGGAAAGGATTTAATTTTTCCAGTTATTTTGATGAAGAAGATTATGAAAAACTTCTCACTAACAAACACGGAGAATTTCCAAACTCGGTGAAGGAATCAATAAAAGAGTATAGAGAAAAACTGTTTCCAAGAATTAATGGAATTCTCCTCACTATTGGTCATATTCCCTCGTTTGAAGAATTCCTTCCGGGCGGGAGTCAACGGGTTATTTCCGCGAATGGAGTAGCCACGACACACGCTATAGATCTTACTCGAGGGCGCAATCAGGCATATATTCGGTGTTTTGATTTAGTCATAGATACAAATGCTCAACTTAACTATGGAAAATCACAATTAGCTGATACTCACCTAGTTAGTCGCATACGCCGATTTGTGAATGATGCCTACGCGACAACAATTCAAACTGCAGCAAGTAACTGGGTCGGAAGAGTGAATCCTCCAACTGAAGACGAAGAACCGGACTTCTTTTTGAGACGTGACAGCCTTGGTATTCCCGATCTTGCAGTTAAAAAAGTTCCTAGAGATGAAAATGATGTCATCGCACTTTTCTTTGAGTTACTTGGCAAAGAATATCTCACCGGATACCAGAACTTTGGATTATCACAAGTAGATTCTTATGATGGCAGATTTCTCATAAGACGTAGTGGAGACAAGGAGGATCCTATAGTACCAGCGGACGACAGACAACTTTCGGCAATAGATTTTAAAGTGACAGCAGCCTCATTAATTCGAGATTTAGAACGAGAAGCTAAGGACCCTCGCGAACTAAAATTGGTTATAGCATGGAACGAAGGGACTTCAAACTCAGACCAATTTGGGTTTGCTGACATAGAACACAGTGGATATCATCAAGATAGAGTCTATCCAGGGGTAACACGCTACCTACAGAACACGAAATCAGGTGCTCAGATTCAAGTCTTACTTTTAAAGTCTGTAGTAGATGACATTAAAGAAAGGCAAAGTGCAGATAAACGATGAACATGAGGCAACTTTTTAACAAACTATACTTCGCTCAAACCGAGAATGATGTTGATAAAGTTGTCAACGCTCACCCTAATATTTTCATTGATAAAAATTGGCATCCTCTCGGTCAAAATGAAAACTATTTCGGGGTCATCGAAAATCAACAATCTGCCCCGATTGCATCATTAATTGAGAAAATCACGAACTCAATCGACGCGGTCTTAATGAAAAAATGTTTGGAAGCAGGTATTAAACCCGAATCCAGTCAAGCTCCTCAGTCTATGGAAGAAGCCAGAACGATTTTCTTTCCAAATCATAGAGACTGGGATCTGGCAAGATACCGAAATGAACAAGCCGAGAGCATTCAAATAATTGCTGATGGGCCAAAGAGAAATACCTCTCTAATTATTTATGATGACGGTGAAGGTCAACACCCTGAAGAATTTGAGAATACTTTTCTGTCACTCTTGCGGGGAAACAAAAACGATATCCACTTTGTCCAAGGCAAATACAATATGGGTGGTAGTGGTGCCATTGTGTTTTGTGGCAAGAAGCGATATCAGTTAATCGCCTCAAAGCGTTACGATGACACCGGGGAATTCGGTTTCACGCTGATTAGAGAGCATCCGTTGAGCGAGACAGAAGCAGGAATCAAAAAGAATACATGGTACGAATATCTGAAAATTGATGGAAAAATCCCTGCTTTTGAAGCAGACAGGCAGAATTTATGTTTGTATAATAGACCTTTTACGACTGGAACCATTATCAAACTCTACTCTTACCATCTTGCCGGGGTTTCGGATATTTCAAGGGATTTAAACCTGAGTATCAACGAATACCTGTTTGAACCTGTTTTGCCAGTGTATACGATCGAAAAAAAGGCACGCTATCCTAAAAGTTCTTTGCGAAGGGGTCTATACGGAATAAAGCGCAGGTTAGAACAAGAAGATAACAAGTACGTTGAAGAATTTTTCTCAGAAGATTTTGACCACGCGCTTTTTGGGAAAATGAAAGTAACGTGTTATGTGTTCAAAACGAAACTTGATGACCGATCTGTGAAAAAAACTAAGGAGACAATTCGACAAGAATTTTTCAAAAATAACATGTCCGTGCTGTTTTCTCTCAATGGGCAGGTTCATGGACACTACACATCTGCATTCATAACCCAATCTTTAAAATTGAATTTACTCAAGGAGCACCTTCTTATTCATGTTGATTGTACAAACATGAATTACGATTTCCGCAAAGAACTATTTATGGCTTCTCGTGATCGATTAAAGGGAGGAGAAGAAACAAGGGAATTACGAAGATTTCTGGCAGAAAAACTCGGTGACAAAAATGGACGCTTAGCGGAAATTCAGAAACGGCGCAAAGATTCAATAGCGGTAGAAAGTGAGGATGCAAAAGACTTGCTCAAATCTTTCGCACAGAATTTCTCACGAAATACAGAATTGTTGAAGTTGTTGGAGCAAACTTTAAATTTAGACCTGCCACCCAAAGGTAAGCAAAAAGGGAACACTGAAAGCACAACGAAGAAAAAACGGAGGGAAAAGGAACAATACCCCTTTAATCCGCAACGTTTTCCCGCATTTTTCAAACGTCGTGCGCCGGGAAACAGAGATAAGGAAGTAGTAGCAATACCACTTGGTGGGGAGAAAACAATCCTTTTTGACACGGATGTTGAAAACAACTATTTTGACCGTATTGAAGAACCGGGGGAGTTGAAAATTGCCATCCTTGACTACAAAACGAATGAAACGGAGGGTGGAAATGCCCCTGGAAAAGTTGACAGGATTGAAGATGTATTCAACGTCCGGAGAAGTAGTCCTCAAGATGGAACAATCAAAATCCACCTCAATCCTAAAAAAGAAGTAAGCGTTGGAGATGAAGTAAAAATCAAGGTTAGCTTGGAAGATTCAACAGGGGAACTTGAGGAAATATTCTGGGTGAAAGTAAGCGAGCCGAAAGTACCTTCGCAGCCCTCACCGAAACCTGAAAAGAAGGAAATCCCGACTTTAGGATTGCCCAACATTACATTCATTTACCAAGAGGAAAGACCAGAAAGAAACGGGAACGGTGTAACATGGGAGAAATTTGGAGCGGAAATAGGGCAGGAAATTGACTTCGCTACTGTGATGTACCCGATGGTAAATGGTGAGAAGTTAGAAAGCGTTTATATCAACATGGATAGCGCTGTTTTAAAGAATTTCAAAGCAAAAACTAGAAATGCCAGCCAGGAACAGTTAGAGATAGCCAATAAGAGATATGTTGCCTCTGTGTATTCTCACGTCCTATTTTTGTATTCAATTACAAAGGCGCGTAAATATCAGGTTGTACAAGAACAAAATGGGACCGATTTCGATAATAATGGCAATTCCGATGTTGAATTAGGGACCTACCTCAAAGATTTGTTCGATAGTTATTATGCAGAGTTCCTTTTGAACTTTGGTTTTGATGAAATCATGCAATTGTTAGAAGACTAAATTTGTGTCTTATAGATGACAATTCTCCATATTTCTCCATATTAGAAAATTTTATCCAACAGTCCACCCACAACTAAAATAGAGCACTTTGTAGAAGGCATAGCACTTCGCTGGAGTTAGAAGTCGGGATCAGGAGATCCCTCCTACAGATAGCAGATGGCTATCAGCGATCAGCAGTCGGCAGTCAGTTGACGAACTGAGGTCGTTGGTTAGGAAAGACCGGTGTCGGAAAAGTCGAGGTCATAAACCTCTCCAACAAACGATACGCCTCCTGCTCCAATGCTGCGTCCGTTCCATCTATCCTGAAAATCCTATAATCCCACAAATCCTGATTCAGACAAATACCAACCAACCACCGATAGCCACCAAAAACCCGTGTCATTCGCGCAATCTGTGTAATCCGTGATTCAGACAACCAACAACCAGCAAAAATATACCTATTCGTTAAACATAATATAACTAAAACTCGCTTTCACGGAGAACGCACAATTCCAAGTTCACAAACCCAATCAAATCAAGGCTCCAAAAAAAGCTCCGTGAAGCCTCCGTGAAAACCCCTGTTAAAATACAATCCCGCAAATCCTGATTCAGACAAACACGAACCAACCGCCGATACCCAAAAACCCAATATTCCTCTTGACAGTCCGCTTTATATATGATATACTTAAAATATGTTATGTTATCAGTATGAAATTTAGAAAAACAGCCATCAATCCAAAAGAGAGACATAACCCTAAAATCCTGAAAATTTGAGATTCAGACAATAAATAGCGAACTTAAAATGTTACACTTTAAGCCAAATTATTTTTTTCACAACAGAAATTTATCGACAAAAAAACGCCGATGAACCCTTACAGTTACTGGGATCCATACCAACACGCCTTAGACACCAAATGTTACACTGGTGTAACATTTTAAGCAGAATTTTCATGAAGTCCCCAGTCAAAACCAGTGAATACACAGATAGCCAAAAATCCGCGTCATCTGCATAAGTCGCGATTCAGACAGCAACCAAATACCCTTAATATCCAGTTGACATTCTTCAGCTGAATATGCTATGATTTGCACACGATAGAGAGGAGTCCCTCAAACATGAGAAACCTCACCAGCGGAAGTGTAACTGTCGCAAAATCCTTTTGCTGATAACCAACTGCCAACTGCTAATTGCTAACTGCTAATCGCTAATAGCCGACTGCTGACCGCTATAACCAAAGGAGTTCGCACACATGACAGGTGAAGAAAAATTCCAAGTGGATCTTGAGGGGTATCTTGTTATAAAGAACATCCTGACTGACGATGAAGTCGCCGAGATGAACGACATTATCGATAACGGGGATCGTCAAGGCCCACCGAGTCTCTGGGGTGAACCCTTCAAGAGACTGATTGACCATCCGAAGATTTTGCCGTATCTCGTTGAACTGTTGGGTCAACACGTGCGTCTGGATCACGACTATGCGATTTTCATGGAGAAAGGTCAAGGACGCGGCGGACTGCACGGCGGGGAGGACGGTGGACGTGCTGGCGGCCGCGTCGGGGATCACTGGTACAAATATCGCGACGGGCACATGCGGAACGGATTATCTGTGATGACCTATAATCTGGTGGATGCACCTGCCGGTGCAGGCGGGTTTGCTTGTATTCCCGGAAGCCATAAGTGTAATTTTCCGACCGAGATTCCCCAAGAGGTGCGCCGGTTCGAGCGTCCAGCACACTATGTCGCCCAACCTCCCGTTGAAGCCGGTGATGTGTTATTTTTCACTGAAGCTTTGATCCATGGGACGATGCCATGGGCAGCCGATCATGAACGTCGTTCGCTGCTCTATAAATACAGTCCAGGACACTCGGCGTGGTCGGGGAATTATTACGATATTAGTAAATACGATGGGTTGACCGAACAACAGAAACGGATGCTGATGGCGCCATCGGTCGGTAGACGGCCTCCTGTTATTGAGGTGGGTTAGAGTGTTATAGTATACAGTTGGGTTTCTCTGCGTTCAACCCAACCTACAAGCTAACTGCCCCTGTAGGAGAGATATCTGACTCTCAACGCTTAACCCTGATTCTGACAATTGATGCCAACGTTTTCTTACTGACTACTGACTACTGACTACTGACTACCATGTAGGCAGGATCTCCGAATCCTGACTCTGGCTGCCGATGCTGACGACCAACATCGAAAAAAGGAATTTCTACAAATGACAAGCGAAGAAAAATTTCAAATAGACCTTGAAGGATATCTCGTGATAAAGAACATCTTGACCGAGGATGAAGTCGCTGAGATGAATGAGATTATCGATAGAGAATCCAGCGATAATTTGAGAGGACACGGCGATAGAGTGTCGAGTCTTTGGGGTGAACCCTTTAAGAGCCTGATTGACCATCCGAAAATTCTCCCTTATCTCCTCGAACTATTAGGTCCCCATGTCCGTTTAGACCACGATTATGCGATCTTTATGGATGAAGGACAACAAGGTGGTAGATTGCATGGCGGTGAAGATGGTGGTGGACCCGGTGGTCCTGAGGCGGATCACTGGTACAAATACCGGGACGGGGTTATGCGGAACGGATTATCCGTGATGACGTACAATTTAGCGGATGCCCCAAAAGGCGCCGGTGGATTCGCTTGCATTCCGGGAAGCCACAAAAGCAATTTCTTGCGAGAATTGCCATCAGATGTGCGGCACTTTGAGCGTCCCGCACACTACGTTGTGCAACCGCCTGTCGAGGCAGGGGATGTGTTGTTCTTCACCGAAGCACTCGTTCACGGAACGATGACGTGGAGAGCAAAACATCAACGGCGCTCACTCCTCTATAAATACAGTCCCGGACACTCCGCATGGTCAGGGGAATATCACGATCTCAGCAAATACGGTGCGTTAACCGAACAACAGAAACGGATGCTCTTGCCACCGTCTGTTGGTAGACGACCGTACGTTGTGGAAGCAGGTTGATCGGTGTGTAGATTGAAATCATCTTCATTGTTCTACAATTAATCCGAGTTGCTAATTCCAAAATTTTAGATCCACAGACCGAGTTTTCATTGAAAAGTGTCTCCGATCAGGAGTATTTTTGCAGCAGAAACTTTATGAAAATTAAAAAATTAATTCGGTAATTTATTGACGAAGTCCGGTGCGGTTAGGAAACCGCACCATAACTGTTAATTTAAAAAAATAAAGATGTTTTTTGCACTGATGGGAGTGCTTTGAAATCCAAACACCGCTGGTATAGCATAGAACATCTTCGGATAAAATATGCGATTTAGTCCCGTAGGGACGTTATATTTATAGCAGCGTGTGACCAAAAAATCCCCAAGCCCTGTAAGGGCGGCATATGTATAATAATAGAACATCTTCGGATAAAATATGCGATTTAGTCCCGTAGGGACGTTATATTTATAGCAGCGTGTGACCAAAAAATCCCCAAGCCCTGTAAGGGCGGCATATGTATAATAATTGTTCTAAAAAGTTGTGAAAAAGCCCTAAATTGACCCCTATGGTGCGGTTAGGAAACCGTACTTACCGGACCTGGGGGAATTAGAATTACCGATTTAAATAATTAAACTTCATTCAGTTTGCGGCTTTGCATGCACAAACTAACAGTTTATGCTACATAGCGGTATAGTGACAACTTAAACTCAATAAGGATAAGGTAAATGCCTAAAGTTCAACTTACCGGAAAACAGAGTGACTTTCTTAAAATCATTGTCGCAGCAGCAGGACGCGGCGACCTTGAAACCGTTCAGGAATTGGTTGATGATAATCCGGCTTGGATTCACACGGTCGGTTCGCACGGTCGGACGATGTTGTGGGAGGCAGCGTACCGAGGTAGACTGGAGGTGGCCCGATTTCTTCTGGAACGGGGTGCCGATATAAATTTGCCCGGTTGTTATCACATCCAGCACCGCCTTGAGATAACGCCTTACTGCGTGGCACGGTACGAAGGACGCGACGTTGTCGCGGAGTATCTACTTCAGCACGGCGCGACAATCGACATTCACACCGCTGCCTACCTTGGAGACTACGACACGGTTCGTTCGCACCTTGATAACGACCCAAACCTCGTCAACAAAGGATACCTTCAAGCAGTGATGCTGCCCGCGGGAGGACCTACCACTTTCGAGCATCGCGAAACCGAGTGGGCAACCCCACTCTGCTATGCCATCAGGAGCAAAAATACTGCGATTGTTGAACTGCTTATTTCACGCGGTGCGATTATTGAACCCTACAGCGAACGCTTTCTGGATTACACCGCTTCAGATGATCGGGTGAAGATTGCCGAGTTGTTACTCGAAAACGGTGCGGATCCAAGCAAAGCACCGCGTATCTTGGATGACGGATCAGCAATAAGCACACTGTTCAAGCGTTACGGAATCCCATCTAAAAACATAAACGAAAAGAGCCACATGGGTTGGCCCGATCTTGTTTACGTATGCCGCGGCGACAATAGGGAGCATCCCGACAAAGTTCAGAGACTGTTAGCACTCGGTGCCGATATCGATGTTCGGAATTACAAGGGTAAAACGGCGTTGCATTACGCAGCGAAAGCCGGTTTTCTTAAAATTATCAATCTTCTGATCGAAAGAGGTGCCCCGCTTAACGCTACCGACAACGATGGCGAGACCCCACTGTTTGATGCAATTCGATCAACAATAAAAGATAGCGAAAAACAGCGGGCAGCATTGGAAGCGTTGCTCGTTGCTGGTGCTAATCTGAATGTTAAAAATAAAAAAAATTTGACACCATTGCAAGTTGCACAGCGGATGCGAAGAGCAGAAGCGAGAAAAGTTGTTGAGTTGTTGCGGGTGTATAGTGCCGTTGGATAGTTGTTAGTTATAATAGGACTTATTGAGGATAAGGTTGAATCTGTGGATGGGTTTAATGCGTGGCTGAAAAAAGAAATAATTGTCTGATACCTATCATAGCATCAGTCCTCTACGGCTTCACGGATATGATAACTTTCTTTAAGGCGAAACAGTGAAAACACCTTACACATGCGAGAAACTCACACAAGACTTTACCAATCTGGGTATCGAAAAGGGGGATACGCTTTTTATTCATTCCTCTTTCAAGAGTTTGGGACCTGTTGAAGGTGGAGCCAGAGCAGTCATCTCTGCCTTAGAGACGGTTGTCGGGCAAGATGGATTGATTCTGATGCCGTCATTCAGTCTGTTACCGAGTCGGGAAGAACGGATAGCCTCGTGGAACATTGATATGACACCGTCCACTGTGGGGTGGCTGACGGAGTATTTTCGGCAGATGTCCGATACCTACCGCTCTAACCACTATTCCCACGCTATTGCGGCTCGCGGCAGAGGGGCGCGGGCGTTTGTGGCAGATCACCTCCGACGTGAGGGCTACGAATCTCCGTGGGATCAATACCCGTGGGGAAAAACTTACGGCACACATTCACCGATGTTCCGCGCCTACACCTCGGATGCCAAGCTTCTGATGCTTGGTGTGGATTATGAGTCATCAACTTATGCGCATCTCGTTGAGGTAATTCATTGGAATAGAGAACGCACTGAAGATCCCGACGCCGAATATCTTCGGTTGGAGCGTAAAGAACTGGGTGCGTTTTGGGAGGCACTCGGTAGATTGAAAAAAGGTGAGGTAGGGGATGCGGTCTGTCGGCTGTTTTATATTAAGGATTATGTCGATACGCTTGTAGAAGAAGTTGAACGGAATCCTCGACCGTATGTGATATAAATAGTTATCAGTTATCAGTTATAGAATCTGGATTCACACCTGCGCGTTCTAAGTAGAGGTGTGTCGTTAGGATTCCCCATATCGGGACCAAAAAGGTAACGACTAAACCTTTAACAACATGGATCACCATTGTAACGGACGCGCCCAGCATCTGAGGTAACACCACCTCAATGTCACCACCGATGAAGAGGAGCAAGAATTTAAGCGGAAAGAGTGCTGCACGTATCTGTGCAAGATCAGGGATAAATATGGAAAATACTAACAATACCGTACCCAATAGAACAGAGGTGATAATCGAAGTAATCCAGCCCATCAGAAGATATATCCCGAAGAAACGCAACCTCGCGCCGCTAACCAGCGCATAGCTCCTACGGAAAATCCCTATGATCGAGTTGTTCTCAAGGATTAAACACGGGTTGTAGAGACTTAACACCACGAATAAATAGATATGTGAAACCAACATCAGTGGGAATAGTAAGGTCGCATTCAACACTTGGAAAGATGAGTAGGCAAAGCCCGCAATGCGTGTCGGCAGGAATAGTAAGTTTGGGTCCAACCTCCAATTTAGTAAAGATAGCAGCCATGAGATCAAGGCATAAAAATTAGCCACCACATCCACAAGCAATGGAAACAGCAGAAAAGTGACAAAAACTGTAAATGCCTTGCGTCCAGTCTGTCGCCACATTTCACGGGCAGTCGGCGGTGCTACCTCCGTAGCATTATCATAAATCCGTGAAGGGCAGGATACGCGAGCAACGGCAAGGGATAATGGGCAGAGGATTAGGAGTAAAAGGAATAGATGCGTGGAATAAAAACTTTGGAACTTAAATTCCCATTCCCATGTTATGCTGCGATTGTTGGTTACTCTAACAGACGGAACAGGGAAGAGTTGATAAGTTGTATGGAATGGATATCTCGTATTTGTAGTAGGATTTGTGTCCGAACTGGCTACGGTTGGATGGATTCCGTAAGCGGTGCTGATACTACTGACGGGTATGGAAACATGTCCGTTTGGGTAACTTGGCGTCATATTACCTATAGTCTTTTCAAATAACGCGTCAAGACGGAAATTTTGTGCGACATTCAATCCGATTGCAAGGATAGCAACCGGGAGCATGATACGCCAGAACAGTGCCCAATGTGTCCAATACAATTTGACAATTGTTCTGGCGAGATTGGTGCGTTGGTTGTCAGCCATCATGATTCCTTCACATCGCGTTTGCTGCTTCCGCTGGCGAGGTTTCCTAACCTCGCTGTCTCACAGGGTTCAGGTAATTCTAAAATTCACTATAAAATTGCGTAAGTCCTGTTTAAAATTGATGCCTATGGATGCTTTTATTCCATTACTTGTCTGGCAACACCAAAGCCTTCTTTCCGAATCCGCTGATCGAAGTAGAGGAGTGTAAATCCGATACGCTCAATCGGCATTATGAATGCGGTAATACATAGTTGGACAAAACTGCGAATTGTATAAGCAGACCAGCCAATCTCATTCACATCCGAAATAAAAAGATGACGAATGCTTTCTAAAGTGTTTGCAGGTTCCTCGGCTTTAGGAACACCCATTGAAGAAAGAACATAATCAAGAGAATTCTGAAGTACATATACAATCATCAAAGTGATTAGCGTGATCACCAACATAATACCAAACACTCGCCACCAAGAGCCTCTTACCAACTCGGTGCTGCGTCCCAACGCATTCCACGCCCTACTACCCTCAATCATTACAGGAACGCCATAAAGTCCCCACCGAACTCCAAAATAAATTGCAAATGGGATACCGATGATTGTAACAGCCAAACCTCCTACAGCCAAACTCCAGAAAAAAACAGCACCAAAGTAAGCCCAAAAATGTTGCCGTGCCTGCTGCAACGCATCTCCTGAAGTAATTATTCTATCTAAGCAGATCCGCGCGCTGGCGTAGGTTAACCCTGCACTGACTAAAGTAATTACGACAACCCTACAGATGCCAGTGAATACCGATATCACAATATTTGTGGAAGATACAGCATCGCCTGTGCTCAGCAAAGCAGAAATCTGATCTATAGCAAATCCTAAGACGAGGTAAGCTGCTATGATCCCGAAGAAAAGCCGGAAGTTTCTTCCGTAGAGGCTGAACATTCCGTCCAAGATACTTGTGAAATGCATCGGCTGTAGGGATAGGGTCTCGATTTGATTATTATTTGTAGGGTCTAATTCATTGTGTTCTTGCATATTTTCCTCAAATCTAATGGAATAGAACTTGCATATTTCTTCTTAAAGTCCCCCTGATAAGGGGCGTTGAATGCCCCGGTTCATGCCACACGGCATGAATACCGTTGATTCGGAAGCCCATATGGGCTTCATACCGTTGATTCGGCATTCAACGGTTGATGCTTTAGGGGGTTAAAAACAGTAAATTTGCGGCTGTTCTAAGGGAATTTACTATATACACACGATATTTTAGCACATTCGATGCTTTACATCAAGGGAAAGGTATTTATGGTCCAGAGCCATTCAATTGTCACGAATCACTCTTGTAGGAGGGGTTTGGAACCCCGATTCTTGCCGAAAGCAGCACCCCCCTATTGCCCATAACGCACTCAAAAAACCGAAAACTGAATGCCTCTGATTTATGGTTAGGGCTGTCCGGTATTGCGTAGCACAGATAGGTGTGGTATACTCTATCTATTACGAGATTTAGGCGAAGGAGCGTTGAGATGCAGCGCGAGCAGTCCACATGGGGAGATAGATGGATATATTGGATAGTGTCTACTTTCGGGTGGTGGTGTCGTCGCTTGCCTAAAGCGTGGGCGATGCAAGTCGGGCGCGGTATTGGCATCCTATATTATCATCTCGTCAAAAAGCGGCGGGAGATTGCTTTGGGCAATTTACAAACCGCGTTCAGTAGACATTTCACAACGGCACACTGTACAGAAATTTGTAAGGCAAGCTTTATCAATGTCGGGAAGACCTGCATTGAGTTCCTTCGGTTTCCTAAACTCAACGCCGACAATATTTGGCGAGAGGTCACTGTGGAAGGTGCGGAAAATCTCCACGATGCTTTAGCGAAAAGGAAAGGGGCAATTGTGTTTCTGCCACATTTTGGGAATTGGGAACTCCTTTCACTGACATACGGGGCATTAATTCCTGATCGTGCGAAAGCGATTGCTTTTCCATTGAAGAACCCTCTGCTCAACACCTATATTTGGCGACATCGAGAGCAGATGAGTTTGCGGTTGATTCCCCGAAACCGAGCCATCCGAGAGACATTGCGTGCACTAAAAAACAACGAGGCGGTTGGGTTTTTCGCTGACCAGAATGCAGGTCCAGAGGGTATATTTGTTAATTTTATGGGAAAAACCGCATCGGCAGCCCGTGCACCTGCTGTGTTAGCACTCAAAACTGGAGCACCACTCCTCTTTTCATTAAGTATCCGCCAACCCGACGACAGACACCACGTCTATATTTCGGATCCAATTTATGTCGAGACCTCGGACGATTCAGAACGAGACATTGAAGTATATACAACACGGATGCTGAAGCAGCTGGAATCGTATATCCACAAGTATCCAGAACAGTGGTTATGGTTGCACAATCGATGGAAGACGCAGCCGGTCGATAGCAGTTAAGTGCAGAGCCATTCAATTGTCACGAATCCCTCTTGTAGGAGGGGTTTGTAACCCCGATGCTTGCCGAAAGCAGTGCCCCCTATTGCCCATAACGCACTCAAAAAACCGAAAACTGAATGCCTCTGCAGTTAAGTGAAAATTGTATTGCATCGATGTTGAATACATGTTAAAATAGAGTGAAACTTTGAAAATCGCAACAAATACGCGCAGACCTTAAACCGCAGAGGAAATTCTCATGAAAAGATACACCCTGTCCTTCATCGTTTTAGTGATCGCTATCGGCATCCCATTTCTCCTCATTAGCCCGAATGAAAGAAGTGCTGTGAGTGGCAATGGACGTGTTACGCAAGAAATGCTAAGCGATGCGGTTGAAGATGCTATCCGCATTGCCGAAAAAAACTACTATAAACCGATCGACGATAGCAGTGAGATGTTCCGTGGTTCAATCAAAGGCGCTCTGGCATCTCTCAATGATCCGTACACATATTACGTTACCCAGAAGGAACATCAACGTGCTATTGAAAATCTATATAATGCGCAATTTGGAGGACTCGGTATCCACCTCTACTATGACCATCAAGGTTTCATCAAGATTTCTAAACCCATTCCGAACACACCCGCTGCGCTTGCGAACCTCCAAGCCGGAGATTACATTACCAAAGTCAACGGAAAACGGATCCATTTGAGCGAAAAATCTGGTATGCGATTCGACGATGTTATCAACTTACTCAGAGGTGAACTCGGTACGGATGTAACGATCACGGTGCAACGCAAATTTCTTGAGCCTTTTGATGTGACACTGACGCGTGGCAAAATTCCCGTCAATAGCGTCAAGTCAACAATGCTTGAAGGCAATACCGGCTACATTCGGATAACTGGGTTTATCGGTAGTCGGCGCGAAGATGGTACAGAAGGCGAATTTACTGAAGCCCTCGAAGCACATAAAACCGCCGGTATGAAAGCACTTATTTTAGATTTACGGGACAACCAAGGTGGCTTGCTGAATGCTGCGTACCACATCGCCGATGCCTTTATTGATGACGGCCTTATTGTTTCAACAAAAGGAAAACGTAGAGAGTTTAATGAGGAATACCCTGCGACACCTGATCTCCTGTGTCCACCGGACATCCCGCTGATCGTTTTGGTTAATGAATACAGTGCGAGTGCTTCTGAAATCGTGGCGGGTGCGATTAAGGATGCCCGCCGTGGGATCCTTGTTGGACAGAAAACTTATGGCAAAGGCGTGGTGCAGAAACGTTACCCGTTAGTAGATGGTGGCTCAATGTCGCTGACCATCTCCACCTATTATACACCCAACGGCACCTCAATTAACGATGTAGGTATTACCCCGCAAGTCCCTATCGAACCTGAGGAACCCGATGAGATAGAACAGTTAATGCTAAGAAAGGTGGATGCAAACGGTACGCTCAGAGATTTCGTCACAAAATGGATTGATGACCACTATCAACGTCCGGGGGAAATGCCGAAAGATTTCTCTTTACTTGAAACCGAACTTCCAAAACTACAAGAAATGCTTGAAGAAGAACGAATCATTGTGAGTCTACGATGGTTGAAACAGCGCGCCGAGGAGCTATTCAATCTACACGTCGGGATTGAATCGGTAGTCAATTTGGATTACGATCGGCAGTTGCAGGAAGCAATCCGCATCATTAAAGCAGAGGAGATTGAAAAATATTTCGACCCAATCCCAGAAGACACAGAACTGCCATCAACGACGCAAGCAGACACACCCGAAAAACCCGAACCAATAGCAGATAGCGAATAGCAATTAGCAAAAAAGTTTTATGGCAGCACGCAATACGCAACTGCCACACACTAACAGCAAACTGCTAACCGCTAACAGCAAAAAATGAATGACAGAACCGCGAACCGCCCCGATGTTATCACCAAAAAAGCGATTGTCGTCGGACTCATCTTAGTTGTTATTAACGCTTATTGGGTAGGCATAGCCAGTGAACTTTGGTATGCGGTTTATACGCTCGTCTCGCCGTTCTCCAACGCCGTCTTTACGTTGGTCGTACTCCTTGGGCTTAACGTCCTACTTCGTAAGTTCTCACCCCGTATTGCCTTTACCACCGCAGAATTGCTTCTTATCTATGTTATGGTAACGATGGTGTCCACTATTTCTGGGCACGCGATGATGGCAATTCTGATGGGTACGCTTGCACATCCGTTCTGGTTCGCAACCCCTGAAAATGAATGGGCGCAGCTTTTCTTGCACTACATCCCATCATGGTTGACTGTACACGACTTCGAGTGGTTAGCGGGATATTACGAGGGCGAATCGAGCATTTATTGGGCAGAACATCTGCGTATCTGGGTGAAACCTGCCCTCATCTGGTCGGGATTTATATTCGTCCTCTACGGTTCACTGCTCTGTTTGGGACTGCTACTCCGCAAACAGTGGATGGAGCGTGAAAAACTGAGTTTCCCACTAACGCAATTGCCGTTGCAGATGACGACGAATCGTAATTTTTTCCGATCCCGCGCGCTCTGGTTTGGATTTGGAATTGCTGCGTTGCTCCGCGTAATAGCAGGATTGCACGATATTTTTCCCGCTATTCCGGCATTGCCACCGAACTACCGACTCGACAAGCATTTTACGGAACGTCCTTGGAATGCGATTGGCTACGCCTCAATGTCGTTCAACCTTGCCATTGTCGGGTTGACCTATTTTATGCCGTTAGACCTGGCATTTTCGACGTGGTTCTTTTTCTGGCTCACCCGGGCAGAACGCGTGATTGCGAGCATGGTCGGTGTTACAAATATCAGCGTTCTACATCTCAACGACCGTGCCTCTGGGGCATGGGTGGGTATTGCGGCACTAACGCTTTGGATGAGCCGTCGGCATTTTGCCCGCTTCTTCCGACACATCATAGGACGTGAACGCGGGGACGATAGCACTGAACCGTTCTCTTATCGGACAGTGGCTGTTATGACAGTGCTGAGTATAGCGGTAGTCTTTGCGTTCTGCTACCTCGCTGGTATGTCGTTGTGGGCAATCGGTGTGTTTTACGCCCTATTTATCGCCTTCGCTGTTGCGATAGGGCGCGTCCGTGCTGAACTTGGTCCACCCTACCACGAAGTTATTGGTATCAATCCGCGGCAAATGATGGTGCACATGTTCGGGACACGGCAATTAGGTGCGGCGAATCTTACGATAATGACCTTCCTCTACGCCTTCAATCGTTGCAATCGCTCGCATCCAATGCCCAATCAGATTGAATCACTTCGTATTGGTGATCGGTCAGGCATGCCGGGAAAGACCCTGCTTTTGGGTATGGCACTTGCTATCGCAGTGGGTGCGTTAGCGACATTCTGGACGTATCTACAAGTGGCATATCACTACGGCGTACTCGCACGGTGCCAAGGGGTTGTTGGGCGTTTTGGATGGGAGAGCTTCAATCCGCTTCAGAGTTGGTTACAACACCCGAAAGAACCCGATATCAGTGCAGTTACTTTTATGTGTGGCGGATTTGCGTTTGTATTCCTGCTTAATTTTTTACGGACGCGTCTGCTGTGGTGGACGCTTCATCCATCGGGTTATGTGCTTTCAGGGGCATCGTGGGGTGGACTCATCTACTTCTGATTTCCGGTGATGGTGAGTTGGCTACTTAAGTTTCTAATTCTCCGTTTCTGGGGATGGCAGATGTATCGGAAAGCGATTCCCTTTTTCCTCGGATTGGTTTTGGGAGATTATATTCCGCGAAGTATTTTGAGTCTGATTAGTTTTGCGTTGAATCTTTGGATGCCTTCGTCGGGGGCGGGACATACACTTTAGCGATTAGCGAACTGCGAATTACGAATAGTGAATTGCTATTAGCAAACTGCAATTGGAGATTAGGGTATGACACCACTGCTTACAGTTGAATCCATTACAAAACGTTTTGGAGACACGCCGGTAGTAAAGGATGTTAGTTTTACGGTTTACCCAGGAGAAATCTTTGCCCTCTTGGGACCGAGCGGTTGCGGAAAAACGACTACCTTGCGCATAATAGCGGGTTTCGAGCAGGCGGATGCTGGAACAATCTCTATGGCAGAACGTTCTCTTGCAAGCGACAGTGTTTACGTTCCACCTGAATCGCGTGGTATCGGTTTCGTGTTCCAAGACTACGCCCTTTTCCCACATAAGAATGTCCTTGATAATGTTGCCTTTGGACTCCGAAAGGTCCCAAAAAAGACGAGGCGTGAGCGGGCACTTGAAGTGTTGGATATGGTTGGTATGACGGATTTACATGCGCGCTTACCACATCATCTCTCTGGCGGCGAGCAGCAGCGGGTTGCGCTGGCACGTTCCATCATTGCGCGTCCAAAACTGCTGCTTTTAGATGAGCCTTTTTCCAGTCTTGATCCGGGGTTACGCCAAACGACGAGAGATGAAGTGCGCGCACTTCTGAAATCTGAAGGGATTAGTGCAGTGTTGGTTACCCACGCCCAGGAGGAGGCGTTGAGTTTCGCTGAACGGTTGGCAGTGATGAAGGACGGCACCGTTGAACAGATAGGCACACCTGAAGTTGTATATCGTCAGCCGAAAACGGCTTATGTCGCAGATTTTCTGGGACAGACGAATTTCGTCAATGCTTATGTGAAAAACGGGATCGCTGAGACACCGTTTGGACACGTAGCAGTGGAAGGCGCGGTAACTGGAGAGATGCTGCTGTCTATCCGTCCCGAATGTTTGACGATGATGTCACCTGACGCTGGAAACGGTAGAATAAAAGACGGACGCGTTGTTGGGCAAGCGTTTAAGGGACACGATTTTACCTACCGCGTTGAGGTCGATGGAGAGTGCTATCTTGTCCAGACGGATTACCGCTGCCCATTTCAGCTTGGTGATGTTGTGCGGTTGAAAGCGGTTTCAGCAGTAGCAATTAGCGATAGCAGTTAGCAGTTGGCTTAAACTGATAACCGATAACTGACGACTCCTAAAACTGACTACTAACTACTGACTACCACTAAGCTACAGCATTCTTCGGATTTCGTTAATCCCCCGAATCATTTGTGTGAACGCTATAACGAGCTTATCAATTTCGGCATGCACTGCCGCGTCGTCTCCATGCTCGAAGGCATCCAGAACGCCGGGAAAAATGACCGCTGCATAGCCTGTATTGAGTCCCGGGGCGTAGATGAGATGTTTGAACCACGGGCGCAAGGGCAATCCAGCCTCAGTTATCAAGTTCCGCTCTAACTGATACAGACGCTGATTTATCTCCATAACCGCGGATAGATCCCCAGCAGCAAGATAATCGGAAATTTCTCGGTTTAGCGAACCCGCCACCTGCTGCCATTCTGTGAGTAACTTATTTAACACTCCTACCTCTTCGGCTATCTTGTTTTTTGAACCAGAGTTTTGCAACAGTTTCAAAGGGGTCATCAGGTCGGTGGCGTAAGTCTCATAATCAAGGGGTAGAATATCGGCGTTGGCAAGCTGCAGGGCAAGGATTCCCCAGACTCTCGCCATCGCTGCCTGATACTGAAATGTCGGGTCTCCGAAGTGTTGCATCCAATAAAAGTTGTCCTGCATGGCGTGGTAGACCCCATAAGGTCCGCCAAACCCCATACTGACGGCAGGGATGCCTGCATGCCCGATAAATGGCGAGTGATCCGAACCACTGCCGAGGTTACCGACCTGTGGAATCTCTTTTCCCTGCCTTGCTTTCCAACGCTCGAAAATCGGTCTCAGCGTCTCCGGGTCGATAACCTCTTGGGTCACATCACGAATTAATTCCCGTAGCGACGGAATAGCACTAACATAAAACCGTTTACCGGTTGCAGCGATGTCCACATTCAGGTATGCGATCACTTTCTGCTGGAGCGTTGCTCTCAATTCCTCAACCCATTCAGTTGATCCTAAGATACCGAATTCTTCAGCATCCCATGCGGCAAAGACGATTGATCGCTTCGGACGCATGCCGGATTTAGCGAGTTCCCCCAAGGATTGCGCGACTTCCAAGAGTGCGGTTGTGCCACTTCCGGGATCCGCGGCACCGTAAACCCACGCATCGTGATGGTTGCCTAATATTACC
The DNA here is from genome assembly GCA_028818705.1 of Candidatus Poribacteria bacterium. Classification (GTDB taxonomy): domain Bacteria; phylum Poribacteria; class WGA-4E; order WGA-4E; family WGA-3G; genus WGA-3G. The sequence goes on along the minus strand of JAPPNJ010000104.1, from coordinate 83,202 downwards.
CACTGGTCTGGATATTCTGTTCCCTCTAAGGTGGCGATGACGTTGTAGATCGGGCGGGTACTATGCTCACAACGGACTTTGAGACGAACCCTCGCGGGTCCGGGTCCGATATGATATGCAAAAGGTAAGCCGCCTTGCCACTCTGATGGGACATTGGGACCCGCAAGTGCTTTCAAAAGAGGTTCGGCATCCCTATAAGCGAGAGGAGCGACAGGGATTTTGGGTAAGTCTGTGGCTTCTGAGATTGGGATCCTCTCGGCATCTTCAGTGGCTGCCCAACCCGGCGTGAGCGGATCACTGGCGTGTTGGAAGATGTATTTAACCGTTCCGCGTTGGATCGCATCGGCAGAACGCCAGGGACCACGGGGGTAGACATCTCCACGCATGTAGCCGTCATCGGTGGGATCAGAGTAGAGTATCAATCCGATTGCGCCGTTATCGCCGGCGACTTTGGCTTTCACACCGCGGTAACTGCCACCGTATCGAGCAATACAGATTTTACCATTTACCGAGATGCCGTATTCGCTGAGGATTTGGTAGTCTTCGGGCAACCCTTTGTTGACGTAGACCAGATCAGCCGTTACGTCTCCATCGGGCGAATAGGCGTTATAACCTGCTACAATCTCGGTTTCATAAGAATCCTTGTCCCATTCCCAACTTGCTTCTTTACCGACGGCGACATACTCGGTAGGCGAGACGAGTTCGACACGGACCTCAAGTGGGTATGGGAGGTAGACTTTGTATTCATACATCTGAACCTTCAAGCCATACGCTTGAAATGCGTCCCGAAGGTATTCTGCAATCTTTCGGCTGTTCTCGGTGCCAGCGAGGTGCGGTTCTTCGGTCAGGTAACGCAATTTATGCTGGCACCTTTCGACTGAAACCAGCTTCTGGAACGCCGTTTCGTATTCTTTTTGTGTAATAGCGTTTTCTGCTGTGAAGCCCCGCATACCGAAGGTATCATTGGAGAAAAGTGTAAATACCACAAGAACACAGGTAAGGAAAAAAATAGGTCTCCATGCCTGTTCCTGAGAACGAAAAATATCTTTTAGCATTGTAATTAGTTATTACCCCTTTCTGATTTTTAGACATCATAGCACATTTCGCTTGTGTGTGTTCATTATTTTTTTCGTTATTATGGTGGATTCTAAAAATACATAGACCTTCTCCGCTGCTGGTAGGGTTTTTGCTGGAGGTCTTTGCAATGTAATACAAGGAATGGAAATGTAAAGCGCAGATTGGTGGATTTGGTACCCCGGGTTGAAAACCACCCCTACTATTTTAACCCAAGTTGCCACTTTGTAGCATAGGCTGTTAGCCTGTGCCCATTATTACACAGCCTAACAGTCTACGCTACGAAACCTCTATGGAGAATGAACCACTTTCAACGAAAAAACGGTGTTTGCATGCCTAAAATCTCGTAAATAGCAACCTGGGTTATTTTATAGTAAAAACCGAAAATAAGTTGACACCTCACGATAGCAACCCCACATTGCACGCTCGTAGGGGTGTTTTTGCTTGGTGTTTCCCCTAGGTAACCCAGCCCCTACGGTTCCCCGCGCGTCTAAATAATTACGAGCTTCACTATAAGGTAAAGAAGGTGTTTTTTTGGGTTTAGGTTGTGTGACTATAAAAAAGCAAAATTTTTGTATAAAATTAATTGAATTTTTGTAAAAGAATAATTGCAAAATTGACATTACACCTTATTATTTGTTAAAATAGAATAAGTTACCAAAAACTGACTACAAGGGAGAGATAAATGAACGCCAAGATCCTAATCGTGGAAGATGAACGTGATATTGTGGATTTGCTGCGGTATAATCTACAAGAAGCCGGCTTTGAGACGGATTACGTCCGGAACGGTGCTGATGCCCTCCACCGCGCTATTGAACAATCTCCGGATCTTATCCTGTTAGACTTGATGCTTCCAGAAGTAGATGGGCTGATCGTCTGTCGTTTACTAAAGAACGATCCGAGAACTAAAAATATTCCCATCGTTATGGTAACTGCCAAGACCGAAGAGCGAGATCGTATCGCTGGATTGGAGCTTGGCGTCGATGATTATATTACTAAGCCGTTTAGTCCGAAAGAAGTGGTCCTACGGGTTTCAGCCGTGCTACGCCGTATCCAAGTCGGTAAGCAGACAGAGGAGACGAAACAAATCGAAAGACACGGGTTAACAATTGATCTCGATAAACATCAAGTGCTAACCGAAAGCGGTCCTATCGATCTCACAGCGACGGAGTTTAAACTCATCACGCTATTTGCGCGTTCACCCGGTCGTGTCTTTACTCGCGATATTCTGATGGATATAATATGGGGGCAGGAATATTACAGGGTCGATAGAACAGTGGATACACACGTCAGCCGACTTCGCCGCAAACTCGGGGCGTTCGGAGAACATATTGAGACGGTACACGGCGTCGGGTATCGATTTAAAGACGGGTCCTGACTTCGGTTTCCAATTCCATTGTTCATGTCCATCGCGGAGGTCCTATATTGAAAATTCCTGGGGCGAAATTGCTTAAAACAAGGCTGTTTAAAAGATACTCCCAAAAGGTTGGACTCCCACCTGGAAGCCTTGTCTATATCGGTGAAGAACGCACAGAACCTGTTCAAATTACCGTCACTGATTACAATGCAACACACTTTCATGAAGAAGAAGTTCAAACAATTAAGGAGTGTCTGCCTTTCAAAGACACCGCGACTGTTACATGGGTCCACATTAAAGGGGTCCATGAATCCCAGATTATTGAAGAGATCGGAGAGCATTTTAAGATCAATTCCCTCGTTCTCGAAGACTTGATGAGTCCAACCCAAATTCCCAAAATAGAAATTTATGAAGACTATATCTTTATTATTCTCAAGAGTCTCGACTATGATGAAACCTCCCTAAGCGTTTTCAGAGAACAAATTAGCCTCATTATCGGCAAGAATTTCGTCATTTCCCTCCAAGAAAATTCTGGATCCATCCTGGCACCTGTTCATAACCGACTCCAAAACGCCAATGGCAGAATCCGGAAGAGGCAATCTGATTACCTTGCGTATGCATTGATAGATGTTATCGTTGATCATTACTTCATTGCGCTGGAGCAACTCAGCGATGCAATCCAAGCGGTAGAAGAAGAATCTATTGCGAATCCTACATCAGAAGTTCTGGAGAAAATTAATATTTTGAGAAGGGAGTGCCTCCTTTTACGTAGACCGCTTCTTCCGCTCCGCGACGTTATTGATGAGGTGTTAGATGGTGAGATCCCGCTACTCTCGCAAGATACACATCTGTACTTTCGTGATGTTTATGATCATCTGATTCAGATAATCCATACATTAGAGACACTTCGCAGCGCAGCTTCAGGACTGTTTGATACTTATACCTCTGCAGTGAGCCATCGAATGAATGAAGTCATGAAGGTCCTGACCATTGTCGCTACATTTTTTATTCCGCTGACCTTCATCGCTGGTATCTATGGCATGAATTTCAAATCTATGCCAGAACTTGAAGCACAATGGGGCTATCCTGCTGTTTTGTTAGTTATGGTGGCGATTGGAATCGGTATGTTTATCTATTTCAAATTCAAAAAATGGTTCTGAAAGTTAAAGAGAAGAATGAAAAATATAACAGAAGCACTGGCACTGTTTATTGAGAACACGCGTACCAACAAACTGCTGACGCTTCTAATTGCAGCGTTTTTCCTGACGCTCTATGCAATGCCAGCCGACTGCCAGTTTGCTGATCTACCACAAGATGCCAAAACTGTAGACATCAGCGTGAATGGCGACGGTGCTTCACAGACACTCAGTCTTACCGCTGTCATCCCATTTCGTAGGCTTAATGGTTGGGCAGGAGTTTTTGGTTCGCGCGCTGCCAGTGAAGGAGAAGTGATCTCTGAAATCTTCAAGGCGCGGGCGCAAGGTGGGCTTCGGATAGGTACATTTGGTATCGAAGGATTCACCGACTTAGAGCGTGATATTATCAAAGGCAGTGCCTTGACATCACAAATTGGCAGTTACATCCGTCCGGCAATTTATGAAAGAGGGACGCTTCGGATATCTGGCGGTATTGGTGCTTTCCTTGAGAATATCCAACCTCATAAAGATCTCGTGCTAAAGAAACTCGATCCAACAACGTTCCGGTGGTTAGTGTTCTCATCTATCGGATGGCGAAAACTCAATACTGTGCTGAAATTCATGCCACAAGTGGGGTTTAAAAACTTTAAGTTTTCAGCAGAACCAGCTATCACGTTTAGTCTAACCAATCGGTTAGGATTGCGTCTCAGTGGTTCCGTAACGTATAATAGTGAACCATTAACAGAAAAATGGCATTACACGTATCTGTCAATATTGCGAATTAGTTTATAGAGGTGTGATCTCTGCTGAACCGTTAATCTCTGTCATTCAGATCAATCATATTTTCATAGTTTTTTAAATAAAGGATAATTAGCGATGTCTTTAAACGCACGACAACAATCTGCTGAATCTGCTCGTGGCAATATTCCTTCAAATACCCAACACGGACATGGTTTCGGCACTGCTCCTGTATTTCTTGCATCGATTAGTACGATTCTGGGAGCGATTCTGTTTTTGAGGTTCGGTTACGCTGTGGCGCATGTCGGGCTTTGGGGTAGCCTAATGGTTGTCACGCTTGGGCATCTCGTGACGATTCCGACGGCTTTGGCGGTGTCTGAGATTGCGACGAACCGTCGTGTGGCAGGTGGTGGTGCGTATTACATTGTCAGTCGCTCCTTCGGTCCGAGTATCGGAGGTACTATAGGCATCGCACTGTATATTTCCGAGGCAATCTCGGTGGCGTTCTATGTTGTTGCATTTGCTGAGGCGTTCAAACCTATCTATGATTGGCTCGCCGCGACTCGCGAAATAAGCCTTGATTCTCGTTTGGTAAGTCTTCCTTGTATGATTCTGATTATCGCGATTATGCTGACGAAAGGGGCTGACTTAGGGGTCCGGGTTTTGTGGGTTGTCAGTGCAATTCTTGCGGCATCCATTGGTACTTTTTTACTCGGCGGAGGACACCAACAAACAGAACTTCGACCCGACGGATTGAACCTTACAGCGATTATTGAAAATCCAGATAACTTCGGCACGGTTTTCGCGACCTGCTTTCCTGCTTTCACGGGTATGATTGCTGGGTTAGGGTTATCTGGTGATTTGAAGAATCCTCAGAGAAGCATACCCCTCGGAACGATTAGTGCAACACTGACAGGTATGATCATATACATAATTGTTGCTATCAAGTTGACGCTGAGTGCTACACCTGAAGCCCTCGGCGATGATTATTTCATCATGGCGAAGATCTCGCTTTGGGGACCGGCGATCTACATCGGTTTAGGTGCAGCAGCCTTGTCGTCTGCCCTTGGTTCTATTATGAGTGCGCCGCGAACGCTGCAGATGCTCGCTCGCGACAACATTCTGCCTATCCCTAAATTCAATCGCCTCATGGAAAAGGGGGCAGGAAAGACTCAGGAACCAGTGTACGCAACATGTATGTCAGGCATAATTGCAATCGTCTTTGTTGCGATGGGTGAGTTGGACTTTATTGCTCAGATTCTGACCATGTTCTTTATGGTAACTTATGGTGCGCTATGTGCAGTGTCGTTCTTGGAGAATTTCGCGGGTAATCCGTCGTATCGTCCGACGTTCCATTCGCGTTGGTACTTATCTCTGGTAGGAACCGTGATGTGTGGTTTGATGATGATCCAGATAAGCACGTTGTATGCCATTATTTCAATGAGTCTGATGGGGTTAACCTATCTTGGACTCCGTCGGACGCTGCGAGGACAACGCGACTTGGCGGCAAGCTTCCAAGGAGCAATGTTTCAGTTGACGCAATAGCTACAAACGACGCTACAAAAAAGTCGAGCCATTTCGTCTAAAGGCGGGTGGCGTCCTTCAATTATCGCATTGACTCGATTCGGAAAAGGACGGCTCGGGCATTTTGATTTGCTCCGCTGGATCAGCTCCAAGCATGGGTTCGGGCATTTCATTTTGCTTCTCGACGGTGAGTACTCGTTTTCCAGTGAAGTCCAAGAGCGTATGAATGTTGATGAATTGATAAAAAAGACTGAGATTTCCCAAGCTGGTATCTTCGTTGACTCCATAATTTGCCCAACGTTTAAGAGCGCTCTCGCGCAGACCTTGCAAATGCCAGGAATTTCGGGTTTGCCAAACAACTGTGTCCTACTTGAGTTCGACCCAGAGAATCCTGGCGAAATTGAGGAAGTAGAGCAAGGTGTACGTCTTACTGCGAATTCACTCTTCAATGTTCTGGTCTTACGATCAACTGGGTACAGATTTGGATATCGTTCCTCGATTGATGTGTGGGTGACGGAGGACGACTTAAAAAATGCCCCAATGATGCTGCTGCTCGCCTATATCATCGTGGGGAATCCAGAGTGGAAAAGTGCTGAAATCCGACTTTTCGCTTGCTCCGATGCAAGCGATGCTGAACAGGAAGCAGATAGACTTTCGACGCTGATGAAAGAAGGAAGGCTGCCGATTTCAATGCACAATGTGACTTCCGTGTCATACAGCAGCCAGAAAGTTTTGGAACAAAAGGTAGCTCAACAATCCTCTGAGACTGACTTAGTTATCGCAGGTTTAGCAGCGGCAGATCTTGATTCTGACAAATTAGGGCAAATATTGCGTTCTTACGAGAAAGCTAACGATGTATTGTTTGTTCATGCAATTGAAGAAATTTCAATCGATTAATGAGAAACCACTATTTCTCAAACACCAAGGTAGGAAGGTAAAAAGTATGGAATTCATACAACGTCTGGAAGACATAATAAACGCTATTATCAATTCACCCTTTAGAGGTATTCTTTTAAGCGTTGTCACAATCGTAACTTTACTCATTATCAAATCAATCTCAGGATATTTTGTCAAAAGGTATGTCTATCAACACGCTCAGGTCGAAACAAACGCACAAAACTTCATGGCGGTCTGGGGCTATATCTGGACGGCTATTATTGCCATTTTCGGCATTATCAGCTTGAGCGGTTCTCTGAAAACACTGGGTATCTCGGCGGGATTTCTCGGCATGGTTTTAGGGTGGTCCTTGCAGGCGCCCGTGACAGGTATCGCCGCATGGTTGATGCTTATTCTCAAGCGCCCGTTCAAAATTGGAGACCGCGTTATTATCGCAGGTATCACAGGGGATGTGATGGACATTACACTCACACACGTTATTCTCAACCAAGTCGGCGGCACGGTGTCGAGTGAGGAGCGTTCGGGTCGCGGGATTCTTATTCCTAACGCGATCCTCTTTGGACAGACGATTACCAACTATACCTTAGAAGAAGAGTATATTTTGGTTGAAGTCCCAGTTCGGATTACCTTTGACTCGGATTGGGCGGAAGCAGAACGGATTTTGGTAAACGCGGCAGCAGAGGTTACTACCGACGTCATCAACGAGATTGGTGAAGATCCGTTTATCCGCGCCGAGTTATTTGATGCCGGTGTAATGATGCGGTTGCGCTATAAAACGCGTCCGGTGGATCGAGCGAAAAGTCTGAGTGATATTGTTAAGATTATCTTCCACGAATTCGCTATGAGTAAAAATGTTGAGTTCTGTTATGCACACTCTGAAGTCATCTACTCGTGGAAAGACCAACCTGTCTTGCCAAGTTCGCTTCATGAGGTATAATCATGTTTTGGGAAGTCTGGAATGCGATTGAGAGTTTCAAATATATTTCTCTGGTGTGGATGGGCTTAACTGTTCTTGGGGCCATCGTTGTGTATTTCCGTCTGACATTGCAGATGCGGAAGTTTACGGAGGCACGCGCCTATAAACCAGAAAATGTGGATCGGTTCTTTTTTACGTGGCGTTACGTGTTCATGTTCTCGATAGGAGCGTGCGTGATTTTTCTGTTTTCAGAGGTCTTTGGAATCATAGGGTTGTCCTTGGCTTTTATTATGACGCTGATGGGTTGGGGCATAAAAAACCCAATCATGAATTTAGCGGCATGGTTATTAATTATCCTTAAGAAACCTTATCGTATCGGGGATCGCGTGATTTTGGGCGCGACTATTGGGGACGTGAGGGACATTTCTGTTATGCATACACAGTTAGATCAAGTGGGCGGCACGATTGGCGGTGAAGAGAAGTCTGGGCGGAGTGTGTTGATTCCGAACCAGCATCTTTTTAGATGGAACGTGATTAATTACACGCGCGACGAGAAATACATTCTCGATGAGGTGATTATTCGGTTGACCTATCGTTCGGATATAAGGCGTGCCGAGGAGATTATGTGTGAGTCCGCGAAGGAAGTTACATCAGATATATGTAGTGAAACAGGCGAATCGCCTTATGTGAGATTTGAGTTCATTCCGTCAGGTGTGGTCGCTAAACTCAGGTATCGCGTGCGTGCCGTGGAGCGGCAAAAGACTTTAACACGCATCGTGGAACGTGTTTCCCATGCATTTATGAGTGAAGCAGATATTGAGTTTGCATACGTGAAAAGGGAAGCACTGTTATCACCACACGGTGAACAACTGCCGCCGCCGCAATATCTGTTATCAACGCTTCCACGAGGACGCAACATTAGGTAAGATAAGATGGAAGAATTGATACAAAGGTTACGTGATTTACTTGAAACCCCTATAATTACACTAGATGATCCTGTAGAGGCAAGTCAGATTGTTCTATTAATTGTTACGCTGGGAACATCGTTCGCGCTTGCAGCATTTTTGCGATGGTGGTTCCGTCGTCTATTTAACCGTCTTAGATTGGCACAGCCCCTCGAAAGTCGCTTACTCGCCCTACTGTTCTTGACTATTATGATCATTGGAACGATTCTGGGATTACGATTCGCAGGAATTGGGACAGGGGTTCTGAGTAAATTCTTTCATTACCCACTCGCAAATCTATTTCAACCCTCGACTACAGAAGCAGACAACATAGGCGAACATAATTTAACCTTAGCGCGCCTTTTTTATGCGTTCGTGATTGTCTTTGGGGTGTTCATCCTGTCTAAGTACGTGCAATGGATATTGCGAGTGCAAGTGCTACAAGCATTTCAAATTGCACAACATACCCAATTTCTCTTACTCCGTTTTCTTCACTACGGCTTTATCATACTGGGGATCCTTATCAGTCTGAGTGCGATCGGTGTGAGTTTGACGAGCATCGCACTAATTTTCGGTGGTTTAAGTATCGGTATCGGTTTTGGTTTACAAAATATTGCCTCAAACGTGGTTTCGGGATTTATTCTAATCTTTGAACGTCCTATCAAAATTGGGGATCTCGTAGAAATTATGGATGTTAATATATTTGGGAGAATAAGTAGTATCAACCTTCGTTCAACCGTTATCGTTTCGCTTGATGAAAAAGAAATTATTGTCCCGAATTCTCAATTGATTACAGAATCGGTTCATAACCTGACACACGCGAATAATCTGTTTCGGCTCCGTGTTCAGGTGGGGGTGTCCTACGGTTCAGATGTGGAACTTGTCAAGAACGTGCTATTAGCTGCTGCAGATGAACATCTCGGCGTGATTAAAGAACCCATTCCCAACATGAGCAATGTTACCCCGCCTTTCGTTCGCTTTACTGCTTTTGGGAATTCATCCTTAGATTTTGAACTATTGGCATGGATTCCGGACTCTTTTCAGCGTTTCGATGTTGCGAGTGATCTCCATTTCATAATCTGGCACAAATTTAAAGAACATAACATCACAATCGCATTTCCACAATTGGATGTCCATTTTGATCCCAAAGAGGATGAGTAGTTGGCAGTTAGCAATTAGTAGCTGGCAATTGGCGGTTGGAGGATTGTCTGAATCAAGATTTACAGGATTTGTATACTGCCTAAAGATATGGTATAATGCATATTACATAGTAGCGGTCGATATGACCTCCTTTTGAAGGGATGTGGTGAAGATTACAAAGGAAGAATTCCTAAAATACTACGATTCCGCCGTTTATTCAGCTAAATTGCGGGCACCCAGGGCGGGACCTAACTTGGCTGTGATAAATACCGCTCGTATTAATGACGCTGTTCCTTACGGGCATAACGTTCATGCAATTGCGCTTGACCTTTTAGTTGATAGAAATGCTGCGAATGTGGTGAGACATGAAGTGTTTTGTCGGGCTATCACACAGACTTATAATTTCTCTGTAGCCGATGTTTGGGAAGGTAACACACGTTGGGAAGGGCTCCAAAATTTGACGATAACCGTCGCGCTTGATATTCTGTGCTTGCCTGAAGCGAACAATCCACTCTCGCGTCCTTTGATTGGTGGCATGCAGTTGATTGAGGAAATAAACTGTAAGTGGTGGGGAATGCTGGCCCTTACCTTGCGTCTCAGTGGATTGCTTGAACTTCAGGTGGGGTGTCTCACTGTTATAAAAACACCCCTCCAAGAAATAGCGAAACGGCTCGCCAAAACAGAATCAGAAATTGAACTGTTGTACCAGACAACCATCAGTGAAATAAATGATGCCATTAACCAATGGGTGCAAACAGAAACAACAGCAGCAAACGCACGTCTCGCGGAAGTAGAGGAGCTGAGGGAACACTACGATTACGGGAGAGTCCTATGAGAATAGGTGTTGTTTACTCTGGAGAACAGATACAGCCATGGCTTTTTCGAGGTTTATACCCTGTTCAATTGCGTGTGAGCTGTGTTGCAGATTCCAGTGTTGTCCCTGAAAACCGCGCCCGTGTTGAGGAGTTTGCGTCATTTTTCGAGTGTGATTTCTTTTTAAATCCTAAAGAGATGTTTAACACTGCCAACCCAAAACTGGATGGTGTAATCATCATCTCCGAGGACACAGCAAGTGTGCCGCACGTTCAACTCATTGAATCAGCACTTATGGCTGGTATTCATGTCTTGTCTCCGGCACCGCTCAATTCTTTGGAAGAGGGAATCCATCTTGCTGCGGTATCTGAAAAATACAAAAGACTCGTTATGACAGGGACGCGATTCATATTTGGCAGGTGCTTTCAGGAGATCTTACGTATTGTCAGTATCCCAACGTTTGGCGGCATTCAAGACATGCGATTCTTACTGGGCACCGGACGCGTCCCGTATCTAAACGACTTGTTAAAATATGGGGATTCTCATTTCCAAATAGCCTTTGCGATCGTCCGCCGGCTTTTTGCGGAATATGCAATACTACCGGAAGAGATAATGGGAATGGCTACTAAGAACGGAGCACCCAATATGACCTGCATTGTTAGATTCCCACAGGGCACTCTTTGTACGTTTTGTCAAACCTCCAATCGCCAATGGGGAAATGATGCGTATCACAAAATCGAGATTACCGGAGCAGCATCTCACATCTTGAGTGATCTGCAGACCTGGCAGCGTTTCTCGAATGAGAATACTTTCAGGATGGGTGGAGGCGATGAAGAGATATCTGCGAACGTACAAGGCAGTTCAGGCCAGCTCCAAGAGTTTTGTTCGGCGATTCAGGGTGATCGTGAACCTTATGCAGGCACACTCCGCAGTGTTTTGCCAACGTTATGGCTTCGAGAGAGAATACAAGATGGTATTGAACAGGGACAGTTGAGTTTCAAAATGAGCGAGATACGTGCAAATTTAGATAAGGAAATTCAACGAATAAAACCCGGACACAGTGATAGTTCACAAGACAGGAAATATCGTCGTGAGAAAGCACTTCTCTTGGGCAAACGCGGGGATTTCCACGAGGCACTTTCGATATACAGCGAAACTTTATAGATTCACTTACATATCTGGCAGACGACAGACTGCTGCAACTGTAGGTGCTAAGAGATCGACTGGAGGCAGAGGGAAATATAATGGATGAGAAAACCAGATTCGCGGAATATAACGTTACCAGACATATCGTTAGTGAATCCGCACAAATGCAAGCAGTCTTTGAATATGCACGTCGAGTTGCATCTACAAAAGCGACTGTTCTCATCACAGGTGAAACAGGTGTTGGTAAAGAAGTCATTGCACAAGCGATTCATGACAATAGTCCAAGAAGAAAGGGGCCATTCAAAGAAATCAATTGTGGCGCATTCTCCAAAGAACTCATTCAAAGCGAACTCTTCGGCCACGAAAAAGGAGCTTTTACAACTGCTATCCGTCAGCATCGCGGTATATTTGAGCAAGCCAATGGGGGGACCTTGTTCCTTGATGAAGTGGGTGAAATGCCTTTTGAAGCACAGGTGAAGCTGCTCCGCGTGTTAGAAGATAAAGAATTTACTCCGGTCGGTGGAGAACAGGTTATCAAAGTGGATGTCCGATTGATAGCCGCGACAAACATCAACCTAAAAACTGCTGTTAATGAGAAAAGGTTTAGAGAGGATCTCTATTATCGACTGAATCTTTTTCGCATTCAGATTCCGCCGCTTCGTAATCGACGGTCAGATATTCCTCCTTTGGTGCAAAATTTTGTCGCCGAACTTAGCGAAGAGCATAACAAATCAGTGACCCGCGTAACATCTGAAGCACTCGCTTATCTTCAAAATGCTGATTGGCCTGGTAATGTCCGTGAACTTAGAAACGTCATAGAGGCTGCTATTATCTTGACCGAAGACGAAAAACTGGGAGAAGAGGTAGTAAAATTGGTTGTAGAAAACTTAGACACATCTGAGGAAACTTCAGATATGATCCCGACAGTGTCGGACAATTCAAACGCCGTAGTAACAGGATATTCACAAACATCTGAGGAAACTTCACCCACGCTCGTTGAAAACATTAAAGACGGATTATGGACACTGATTTGGAAAGGAACAATACCAGAAATTACCGCTCACATTAGTCTGATGAGATATGTGTCAGAAGTCCAGCAGCGATCGAAGAAAGATATAGCGAAACATCTCAAGATATCTGTGCCGACTTTGGATAAGTATTGTGGATATGCGAAAAAAATGCTTAAGATGGAGTAAAATCATATTATAGTGAACTATTCTCAGTAGCATTACAAACCCTCCAGTACTCCTGCCTTGTTATAATTAACCGACTCCCTCCACCATAGTGTATGTTACTAACGGAACACCCCTTACTGTTTGACCCCACAATTCCATTCAGGCTTTAGAATTACTTTTCCGATCATTTCACGCTGGTATGCCTCACAATAGCAGGGATCCAGTGAAGTGTGTCCCATTGCGTCGTGGGATGTCCACCTCTGAATGTGGCATTAATGGTGAAGCGTGCTTCCAAGTCTTCTTAAATCCTTTTTAAGGGCGTAGTCCTCCGGGGAAACCGTCTGCATCTATCCTATCAATCAAGCAACCTGAAGACCCAATTTTTTGTAACCTATCTGAATTTTGGCAATAAAATTTTTTGTGAAAACGAAAAAATTTTGTAATAGTAAAAATTTTCTGTTTTTTTTCAAACCGGCAAAAGCGGAAAATCTATCAGGTCTGGGATTAATATGACGCAGAACCCCGATGTGGCTTGGGTTAAACGATATGCATCCCGAGTAAAAGTGAGGAGTGGCACAGTTTTTGCATAGATTGTAGTGTGACACGCCCCCTTGGCTTCGCAGTGAATGTATCACGGATATTATTCTTGTATTAAATTACTGTTGGCAGTTGATCGACTGCTGCAACACTTAAAAAAGGAAATGTATCATGTTAAAGAAATGTGTTTATACCCTCTTGGGAGTATCACTCCTATTATTTGGCGGAATAACTCTCGTTACAAGTAATATTTCTGCCCAAGAAGTATCCGTTACCGATTATCAAGTGCCAGTCAGTACTGCGGACCGGTTACTCATCGATTTTGCCTTGAACCATGCAACAGTGGGATCGAATGCGACAACCAGCAAAGGAAACATTGGCGGTATTTACAAAAGGTTTTACGATTCCTTGCCATTTGGCTATTCGATTGACATTATCGGGTCGAGCTTGGTGGATAGAAACATAGAGACCGATGCGTATAATACAAATTACCAAATAAATGGAGATGTCGGGGTCAAAAAGTACCTGATGGAAAACAATCCATTTCTTAGAGATAGTTTCGGTTCTCTCCGTGCTACTTCAGATATGAGCAAGGCATACGACCGACCAACTTCTGCCGTGACACTTGGGGTGGGGTATGGACGATTTATTAACGCCACTGCGTTAGCAAAAGCCGTTCGCATTGAAGCATTTCTCATTAAAGAGGGTGAGTTGAGCGACCATCTACCCAAGGACGCAATTCTTGAGTTGAGTCAAATTATCCAACGCGAAGATGAATATAAAGACAAGTTCGGCGAGACCTACCAAAAAGAGTGGTATAAAGACATGGAAGCGATCCTGACTGAATCAGGTCTTCTGAAAGAAAGTACTCTCAGTGCAATCGGGGTTCTTCGAACTGAAGAGATTCTTGAACGTGAGGAGATAGCAGATAGATTCTATGGTTGGGACGTGACGGTTGGTTCCAAATTCGATATTACCACGCCTTATACCGACCAAGAGCGTCCAATTGGGAACCTTGATGTGACCGTAAGTTATGCGCGTCCGATAGCATGGCAATGGCAGATCAGTGAGAGGCTTTCAATCAATACACCCTTTAATAACTTGGGAAGGGCATTCTCAATGTCATTATCAAGCGATATTTCCTACGAGTTGTCCAACCGTATTGACCTTCGCCTCCGACATCTGTTTCGGTTAGATAAGCCGGAAGTGGGAAATACAGAAAATAGCCACTCATTCGGGGCCTCGTTCATCTACTACATTGAAAATAACATCAACCTGGTGGTAACCGAACAGATTGAAATAGTACCTAATGAAGACATCTCCACCAGTTTTACTGCTTTACTCAACTACCGGATCTTCTAATAATGGTGAAGACAAAAAATAAGCAGGCACAAAGTTGGAAATAACATTATTTGATCAATACTGTCGAAAAGTAAATTGTGCAGAGAAATTCCCACCTCCTTGGGAATAAGGGTATCTATTATCCTGCTTGTGGTTTAGGCGGTGATGTGCCAGTTGCATTGCCGCTTAAACTTCGTAGTCAGCTTTTAGAGAATAAATTCTTAGAAAATAGCTCCAGAGTTGAGGAGATGAACTATGGATTGGGCTTTACTTGCTTCACACTTTTGGAAGCTTAGTCTCGGTATATTCCTAATCGGATTGGTAGTACTCATAGGTTATCTGTGTACTGCCCTTCACGGTCTCCGAAAATCGCTCAATAGTATACAAGACACATTAAATTCCATAGAAAACATAGTCAGCCAAGAAGTCAGCGAACTGATTGGGGATGTGAATAAGATGGTGAAAGAAATGAACAAGGCACTCCCGACACTGTTACAAAACCTAAGCGCGTTGGCATCGTCTTGGCAACGTATGAGTGAATCTGAAATTCGACATACTGTGCATAACATCCAAGAAACAAGTGCTGCCTTGAACCGCAGCACTCAAAAACTTGGTGAACTGGTCCGAAAAGTGAGTGGATTTTCTCAAGAGACGCTCGAACAAGTCGCCTTTTTCCGAAATCAACTTTCAAAATTACTGGCAAACATCGTAAGTTGGGGGTACGGAATCAAGGCAGGTTGGCGTAGTTTTGCTTCCAGAAAATCAAACTGATCGGAATCTTTTACCAGAAGAAGGTGCTGCCAGCACCAAAAGTATCTTACAAGTTATAAGTAACGAAAAAAATCCATTATTTAGTCCGCTCGGGACTATAATGCTATAAAAAGGAGAAAAAATGAGCGATAATGAACAGAACAACGGCTTGGGAATGATAGTTGCCTTTTTCGCGGGCCTTACGGCAGGTGCAGTGCTCGGTCTGCTCTATGCACCAAGTTCAGGCGAGGAAATGCGAAAGAAGATTCGTAAGACCTCCATTGACGCGAAGAACCAGACTGTAGCACTTGCCCAGCAGACCCTTGATAGTATTAAGGAAGGTGTGCAGCCGCCTATGGATAAACAGCAAGAAGCCTCTGTAGGTGAAGAAGATACTACAGAGGATACGACAGAAGCGACATAGAACCCAGTAGGATTGTAACTATGTCCAAAAAGTTGGGCATTCACCTGAAACCCTTGACCCCGAAGGTCGCCTACTTCAAACCAAAGGAAACTATCAATGTTTTCAAAGCCAGGACAACGATCCGGATCCAAAATGACGGGTTCCCCACAAGGGCTGGGTTTTGGTACCGCGCCTGTGTTTCTTACGTCAATCACGACGATTCTCGGTGCGATTCTCTTCTTACGATTCGGGTATGCTGTTGCGAACGTTGGACTGTGGGGCAGCCTCGTCATTATCATCCTTGGGCATTTAGTGACGATCCCTACAGTCTTGGCAGTGTCCGAAATTGCCACGAACCGTCGTGTAGCGGGAGGGGGTGCCTATTACATTGTTAGCCGTTCTTTTGGAACAAGTATTGGGGGTGCCATCGGACTTGCGCTGTATCTTTCCCAAGCGATCTCAGTTGCTTTTTATATGGTAGCATTTGCTGAAGCCTTTGGTCCTGTCTATGCATGGATCGCGGACACTTATGAATTCCAGCTTGACCCTCGTTGGTTGAGCGTCCCTGGAACTATTTTGCTTATCGTCATCATGCTGACTAAAGGAGCAAATGTGGGAATGTCAGTATTATGGGGGGTCAGCGTGGTCCTGGGTGCGTCATTAGCAGCTTTCTTCCTGGGAGAAGGCCCTGAATCCATACGACCTGACGGCTTGAATCTTACTGCGCGTATCGAAAGCGGCGATAATTTTGGAACGGTTTTCGCGACCTGTTTTCCTGCCTTCACAGGGATGATTGCGGGCTTAGGGCTTTCTGGAGACCTGAAAAACCCACAGAAGAGTATACCGTTGGGTACGATTGGTGCAACCCTGGCAGGTATGCTCATATACACCATTACTGCGTTTAAGTTGTGTCAGAGCGCTACTCCGGCAGAACTTGCGGTGGATCAGTTTATAATGGCAAAGATATCTCTCTGGGGCCCTGCTATTTACATTGGCTTAGGAGCGGCTGCGCTATCTTCTGCCCTCGGTTCAATCTTGGTAGCACCCAGAACACTGCAAGCACTTGCCCGCGATAACGTCCTGCCAATTCCTCAGTTGAATCGGCTAATGGAGAAAGGCATAGGCAAAAATCAAGAACCTGTGTATGCGACGTGTGTATCGGGTGCGATTGCGATAGTGTTCGTCGTGATAGGCGGTGTGGATTTTATTGCCCAGATCCTTAGCATGTTTTTTATGGTTATGTACGGAGCGTTGTGTATCGTTTCCTTTCTTGAGCACTTTGCTGGCAATCCGTCTTATCGCCCTACATTTCATTCACGGTGGTACGTGTCCCTGTTGGGTGCTGCCATGTGCGGTTTGATGATGGTACAAATAAGTCTGCTGTATTCATTCATTTCAGTTGGACTCATGGTGGCAGCGTATCTTGGGTTTCGGCACAGCGGACGCGATCAGCGAGATTTGACAGCGATTTTTCAAGGTACAATGTTTCAGTTAACACGATGGTTGCAGACGACTTTACAGAAAAGTCGGGTCATGACATCTGAAGGCGGATGGCGTCCCTCAATTGTTGCGATGACTCGCTTCGGGGCACGACGGCTTGGGCATTTTGACTTGCTGCGGTGGATCTGTCACCGACATGGATTCGGGCACTTCATCCAATTCGTCGAAACTGATTTCTCATTTACGAGTGAAAGTGATGCACAAACACAAGTGGATGGATTGATCCAGCGAACGGAAATCAGTAGAGCAGGTATATTTGTAGATTCCGTAATCTGTCCAACATTTCGACTTGCCATGGCACAAATTCTACAGATGCCAGGAATTTCTGGTTTACCGAATAACTGTCTTCTCCTTGAGTTTAAGGATGAGAATCCTGACGAACTCATAGAAGTTGGAGAAGGGGCGCGTCTGGCATCAAGCTTAATGTACAACGTCTTAATCCTTCGGTCAAGGGAGTACCGCTTCGGCTATCGTTCCTCAATCCATGTATGGGTAACAGAAGAGAATTTGAAAAATGCCCCTTTGATGCTACTGCTGGCGTACATAATTGTTGGACATCCGGAATGGAAACGTGCCGAAATTCGGCTTTTCGCTTGTTCCGAGCGAAGGAATGCTGAACGAGAGGCAGATGAACTTTCAACGTTGATGCAAGAAGGAAGATTGCCGATTTCAATGCAGAAAGTGTCTTCTGTACCTTACGACAGCACAGAAACTCTGGAAGAAGAAATAGGACTACGATCTTCTCAAGCAGATCTAGTCATTGCGGGATTAACAGCGGAAGATTTGGATTCCGCTGATTTTGCACAAACATTGCGTTCCTACGCGGCAGCTAATGATGTCCTATTCGTCCATGCGGTTGAACAGATTTCAATTGATTAGTGAACAACCTTGAGTTTCTATACGTGGAAAGGGAAGCCTTGTTATCACCACAAGGTGAAGAACCGGCACCAGCACAATATCTGTGGACAACTCAGTTTCGTGATGGACCACTAAGAGAAAGAACAGCGTAAGATGGAAGAATTAATACAACAGTTACGTGATTTACTTGAGACCCCTGTAATTACGCTGGATGATCCGATAAAAATGGGTCAACTTGCTCTATTAATTGCTATATTAGCAGCTTCGTTCGCACTTGCCGGACTTTTGCGCTGGTGGTTCCGTCGCTTGTTTAATCGACTCAATATAACAGAAAATGTTGAAAGTCGATTGCTGGTACTCCTATTCCTCATCGTTATGATTGTTGGGACTATTTTAGGATTACGGTTCGCTGGTATCGGGACGGGGATTTTGAGTAAATTCTTTCATTATCCGCTCGCGGAGCTATTTCAGCTACCCGATGCTGAGACAGAAGATGCGAATGAACATAATTTAACCTTAGTCCGTCTGTTTTATGCGTTCGTGATTGTTTTTGGGATGTTCGTTCTGTCTAAATATGTGCAATGGGTGCTACGGGAGCAAGTCCTACATGCCTTTCAAATTGCGCAGCACACCCAGTTTATCTTACTCCGTTTTCTTCACTTTACCTTTATTCTCCTCGGTATTTTTATCAGTTTGAGTGCGATCGGTGTGAGCTTCACGAGTCTGGCACTGATTTTCGGTGGTTTGAGTATCGGTATCGGTATCGGCTTACAAAACATCGCCTCCAATCTGATTTCTGGGTTTATTCTGATCTTTGAACGTCCCATCAAAATCGGAGACCTCGTCGAAATTATGGACGTTAATGTATTTGGTAGAATCAGTAGCATTAACCTGCGTTCAACAGTCATCGTGTCGCTTGACGAGAAAGAGATTATTGTTCCGAATTCTCAATTGATTACAGAATCCGTTCATAATCTCACACATGCGAGTAATCTGTACCGACTTCAGATTGATGTAGGTGTGTCTTATGGTTCAGATGTGGATCTTGTCAAGAAAGTGCTACTTGATGCTGCAAATGAACATCTCGGCGTGATTAAAGAACCAATTCCGAACATCAGCAACGTTACCGCTCCTTTCGTTCGCTTTGTGAGTTTCGGCGAGTCGTCTTTAGACTTTCACCTATTGGTGTGGATTCCAGATTCCTTTCAACGTTTTGATGTTGCCAGCGACCTTCATTTCATGATTTGGCACAAATTTAAAGAATACAGTATTACAATTCCATTCCCACAACGAGATGTTCATTTTTATCCGAAGGAAAGCGCGCAGGGCGAGAAGTAGGAGGATTTCTATTGCATTGAGTTTTGCTCGGGGCGTGTTATCCCCGCCAACGCTACAGTGGCAACGGCTTCTATTTTATTTTAAAGTTCTGGAAGCCTATAAACACCCTGTTGAACCTTTACAATTTCACCGATCTCCACAAGACGCGTAAGCTCTGTATTTATTGCTTTTGGATGCCCTTGAATCACCTCCGTGAGTTCCGGTGTTCTTTTTTCTCCATTGGCGAGAAGTGCAAGAATTTGCTCACGGCAAGGAACACGCGCGATTTTCCCACCCCTCAGCCTTTGTAAAACTCGGTTCGCTTGCCTTGAGGAACATCCCAGAATCCTCTCTACCTCTTTTCTGCTGGATTCAGGCGTCAGATTGTCGCGTTCGGTCTCAAAACCTTGGCGTGTCGCTATCACCTCAGCGAGTTTCTTTAACCCACCAGCGACATCGAAATCTTCAACAAATCGGATAAGATTCCAAAGCACTATGCGCTTTTCAAGCAAAATCAGCAATTTTTGTCGGTATAATTTGTTCTTCACCTAAAAATATCGTCCAATTTTTAGTTAGATATAGGTTTTATTCTTTTTTTATTTGACAACTTATAAAAATTGACTTACCATAACTTTATAGCGCATTAATTGCCTCAGATCAATTTTGAGAGCCTGTGCGAAACTTGTCTGACCTGTATAGTTCTCGCTTGAGCGTGGTGGTATTACTACGCGTACGCCACTGCCACCTAACTGAAACACCAGGCATACGTTCTCGCTTGAGCGTGGTGGTATTGCTACCCTTAGGGAATGTTGAAAACCCGCATGAGATGTGCCTTTAGCCTTGTATTTGAATATTTCTGCAAATTGCAGGTTGGTGAGGTAAAGGAAATAACCTGCCTTTATACAAACACATCTGAAGAGACTGGAACTAAACTATAAAAAGATTTTACGCATTTTTTTGATTGTTATTATACGCAACAATTGGCTTAATGATGTTGATTCGGAAGTAAATATTTATTTCTGAGCTGAAAATTAAAAACGATGAAGGGGATATTGAAACTAAATGGATTACACACTCCAACAAATCTTGATATTCATCACATGCAGTGTCGTCACAATCGTGGGGCTGCTCCTGATTGTGGTGTTGGTTCGACTCTTTGAAGTCCTTGGACTCTTGCGCGATATACTCAAACGTGTCATATTCCATCGCAACACTCTAACAGATACGCTCACACAGATCCGTCTGTTTTGTCAGAGGTACAGCGATCCTGAAGGATAGAACTTTATACAATCGCTATGCCAGCGAGTCACCGCAGCACATCTACTACTATGGATATCGCTCGGATATAGGCAGCTCCGGCTTCTTCGAACTCCCAACACCCGTAGCACCCAGCAAAGCACGTCCCAAGTTGAAAATCAGTTGGGAAGCAACAAAGAAAAAGGAATAGTATCGGGAGTATCATATACCAGTTCCATCTTCTGGCAGAAATCACAACACTTGCTTTAGGAATATATCTTGTAATATTGATACTATCTCCGCACGCTGATTCAACGAACCGCGGGTTAGGGTTCTTTTCTGTTGCTCGTGCGTTCGCTAAGCGGTCCGTCGGAACTTACTTTCATACTTGCTTTGCAGGTTGTGCAAGTCTCCAAGAACAACCTGCTTTTTTCATCGTGGATATGTACATTTGTCCGTAATAGGTGAGAATGAAACCCAAAAAATTAGGAGAGAGGGTATATGTTCTATTATAGCAGTGATGGAATGAAAGTATTAAGTCATAGCGCGGCTCGTGCGGTCAATAACGCGCCCGGTGAACCTGTGGCGAGCAGAGTCTATTTCTATCAGTTGCAGGCGGACAATGCGCCGCATCCACGCAAAATGTTGATTCTCAAGTAATGTCTGGACAGGCACAAGACCTGCCCCTACAACCGCTTTTTTTCATGGCAGGACTATTGCGTTTTCGGTTAGTCAAATAAGTCGGGATTAGGAAATCCCTCCTACAGTGGTCGTTGGTGGTTAGTGGTTGGCAAGAGGATAGGGCGGCTCCCATAAGAAGGATGAAAGCGTCGGGATTAGGAAATCCCTCCTACAGGGACTACAAGGCTCTAAGAGTGTCGGATGATGTCGCCTCTGACGAGGTAGTAGACCTCTTCACCGATACTTGCTGCGAGGTCTCCTATCCGTTCAAGATGACGGAAAAGGAGCAGAATACTGATCCCCGGCGAGATGAGCGTCGGATGCTCGGTGAGAATGGTAAGAAGTTCACGGAGCATTTTTTCATAGACCTCATCAACCTCGTTGTCCCGTTCTCGTATTTCTAAAGCAAGTTCGGCATTGCGATTAACGAAAGCGTCCAGTACATCCTTTACCATCGTCTGAATCAGTTGCGCGACATAGGGTAGGTCAACGAAGGGCTTGACAGGTGGATATTTTAAGAGTTCAAGGCTGCGTTTCGCAATAGCAACACTCTTGTCAGCAAGCCTTTCGATGTCATGGCTAATCTTCATCACCATTGTCAGAAATCGAAGCTCAGATGCTACAGGTTGATGAAGTGCGATCAGTTGGATGCACGATGATTCAATCTCGTTTTCAAAGCGATCAATTGTATCATCAGCAACGATGACAATATGCGCTAAGGCTTCGTCTCGCGTTAAAACGGATTCAATAGCTTGGCGTAGCATCTGCTCGGCAAGTCCCGCCATTTCCAAGAGCTCGTGCTGAAGGTCTTTGATTTCGTTTGCTAACATGGCACTTCCTCCGTGATTTTACCCCAACCTGCCCGTTACGTACTGTTCCGTCCTGTTATCCTCGGGATTTGTAAATATCTTCTCCGTTGCGCCAAACTCGATTAATTCGCCACCGTATAGGAAGCCTGCGACATCAGAGACGCGAGCGGCTTGCCTCCTTTTATTCGTGGCGAAAATAACCGTGCAGTCGTCAGTCAACTCCCGCACAAGTGTCTCAATTTTAACAGTCTCTATCGGATCCAATTCTCCACAAGGTTCATCGAATATTAAAACTTCTGGATCAACAGCCAAAGCGCGTGCGACACAGAGAAGTTGCTGCTGTCCAGTAGGTAATTGTTCGGGTGTCTCGTTCAAAATATCCTTAACGAGATCCCAGAGTCCAGTTCTTCGGAGATTTTTCTCAACGATGGTATTTAACTCTGCAGACCGACTTACACCTGAAATTTGAGCACCATAAGCGACATTTTCGTGGATAGAACCCCGAAAGAGAGTGGGTTGTCGGAACACCATCCCAATCTCTTTCCGAACAGTAGCAGCATCTTTGATGGCGTCCAGAGACTTCCCTTTAAAAAATACTTCCCCGGTGAACGTGAAATTCGGTGTAAAATCATTTAACCGATTCAGACACCGGACGAGCGTGCTTTTACCACAGTTAGCAGGTCCGATGAACGCAGTCACCTGCCTCTGTTCAACCTCAAAAGAGAGAGATCTGAGAACCTGCTTGTCACCATACCAGACATTTAGATTATGAATTTCCAGAATGGGTTGCGCTTCTGTAATTTTCATGATCAGCATCGCGAGGCGTTTTAAAACCCGCGATCCGTTTATGCAAGCCCTTTTCAATTAGGCTTCCGTCTATAACCCTGAAAATCCCAAAATCCTGGTTCAGACAATGAACGATGCCTCTTAAACTTAAAGCATTCCAGCAGTGATTAAGCGTGCCGTGTCGAATCAGGCGGATATCTCTCAATAAGAATACTTGAGAAGATGCTCAATAACAGTGCTCCACCTAAAAACAGCATAAATTTGTCCGCCATCTGTCCAGAGTGAGTTGTATGTCCCCAGATACAAACACCAACGAACAGCGCTGCTATGGCAAATACACACGACATGGCACGGCAGCCACCAGCAAGGACCTGTGGAAACGCAAGCGGTGCAACATGTCTCATGAGTACTTGCCACCGGTTTGCTCCCAAGGCATAAGCCGACTCACGAATGGACATTGGCACCGACCGAAGTGCCTCCTGGGTTGTCCTAATAACTCTGGGCGTTACTAACAAAACAAAGGTTAACACCGTGGCATAAAATAGGGTCTTATCCCCCTGAAAAGCCGTCATCTGCAATGAAACAGTATCCGTATTTCCAGCAGACAGAGAAGTGTTAATTGCTTTGAACACATCCGTGTAAGGCAAGAAAATTGCGACTGCCAAAAGTCCATACAAAAGCGAAGGGACACCACTTAAAATTCCGATTTGATTCTCGACCAAACGTCGAACCCAATTTGTTTCTATGAGCCACTCTTCCAAGTAAAAAGCACAAGTCACACCAAGCAGAATTGCCAAAAAACTGATAGACAAAAAAAGATAGAGATCGCTGAACAGATTCGACAAAGGGTCTGGCACACGGGCGACTGACGACACTTGGACCTCAGAGATGTGTATATTTTTCAGCACATTCCACAACGGAATGAACAGTACGCCGAGCGTAACAAGAGCAACGCCCTGTAAAACGAATTCTTGTTTTGGATTTAGACGCGTAATTAAGGAAGTCATAGGCTAAATAGCTATCGGAAACCATCGGTAAAGAAAGCGTTGCAAAGGACAAAATTCCCCAACCGCCAGACGATTTACTGACCGCTGAGAATGGCTTCGGCTTTCGAAGCGAACGCCCTGACTGCTAACGGCTATCCATACCGCATCTGGACATAATCTGCGGTTCTTGGGTGTTGTGGTGTTTGAAAAAGTGCCTGCGTCTCCCTATGTTCAATCAGCTCTCCCAGGAACATGAAAATACACTCTTTGCTGACGCGCCGCGCCTGTGCCATGTTATGTGTCACAATTAAGAATGTATACGTTCCCGCCAACATTTCCATGAGTTCTTCAACAGCAAGTGTGCCTTGCGCATCCAGAGCAGAACACGGCTCGTCCATAAGGATAACCCTCGGTTTAAGAGGTAACAGACGGGCGATACAGAGTTTCTGTTGCTGTTCAAGCTGCAGTGATGTTGCCCGGACCTTTAACCTATCCTTTAGATCGTTCCACAGGAAAACGGAGGTAAGCGCCTCCTCAACAATTTGGTCTGATTCCGTTCGTGTCAGGTGTCCCACCGGTGAATGAATACGTAAACCGAATAAGATGTTCTCGTAAACCGAGATTGGCAGTGGGTTTGGTCGCTGGAATACCATGCCGACGGTCTTCCTGAGTTCCGGCAAAGAGACATCTGAATCGTAGATGTTTTTCCCGAGGACTTCAATTTTCCCTTTTGTGGTGACATTGCCGTAACGTTCGTTGACTCGATTAAAACAACGAAGCAGCGTTGATTTCCCACACCCAGAAGGACCAATAAGTGAGGTGATCTGACCATCGGGTATTTTGACGTTAACATTAATGAGTGCTTGAAAGTCCCCGTACCAGAGACTAAGATTTTCAGTTTCAATGCTATAATTTAAGGGTGTAGTTTGCGAGTCCATTTTTGTTTTAATTTCGGCCTTCAGTTGGTCATGACGATATTTTTATTTATTGTGTTTCTTTGTATTGGATACTGGATTAAGAGGTTTTTTATAGCGGAAAGTAACGCTTCTTCACTCAAAACCCAAGACCCACAACTCACGACTCAAAAACGCATTGTGTCATAGTGGTTATCGGCTTCTGGATAAGAGGTTTTCTTGTTAACTGCTATCTTGCTACAAAGTTCTCTCCTGTTGACCCCTGACTATCAATATACTAATCATTAACTACCAACCGCTATCTACCCAAAATTTCCGTTGACGTAGTCGTAAGTAGCTTGATTCGCTGGATTGTCGGAAAAGATTACATCCGTTGTCCCAATCTCAACCAGATTTCCGTTGAGCATAAAAGCAGTGCGATCTGCTAACCGTTTTGCTTGTTGAACGAGATTGGTGACGAGGAGAATGGTCATTTCTGTGCGTAAAGTATTCAGGACATCTTCAATACGCATGGTGGTAACGGGATCGACAGCAATAGAAAATTCATCAAGACAGAGGATCTCTGGCTGATGTGAAAGGGCGCGGGCGATTGTGAGACGCTGTTGTTGACCACCAGACAACTTCGTACCGAGCGTATTCAACCTATCCTTTACTTCATCCCAGAGTGCCGCTTGCTGTAGACAGCGTTCAACGATTCCATCCAATTCCGATTTAGCCCGAACCCCTGATGTCCGGGGTGCGAAAGCGACATTGTCGTATATCGAGAGCGGTAATCCCACGGGTAACGGGAGCACCATACCGATGCGTCGGCGTAATCCATACACATCGCTAATTGTACTGATGTCTACGCCATCGAGTTTTACCAACCCTTCAACGGTGGTCCCCGATGTGAATTCCAGCGTTCTATTGATAACCTTCAAGAGTGTCGTTTTACCGGATTGCGCGGGACCGATGATGCCAAGGATTTCGTTTTTATAGACTTCAAAAGAGATCCCATTCAGTGCAGATTGATCTCCGTATCGCACCTTCAGGTCGCTGATTTCAATTACAGGTGTGGTATGTGAACCGTTATTACTATTCATGTTCATATTTTTTATTCGCTATTAGTGTTGTCCTCTGTAGATTGCTCTTCTTCCTCTTCCATTTCTCGCTCTACCCGTGCTTCTGTCAAAGCCGACGCTAATAACCCGGACGGAATCGCGATAAGTCCTACACCCACCAGTGTGACGAGAGCAGTGAAAACTTTTCCTCCCGCTGTTTCGGGATAGACATCTCCATAACCGACTGTTGTCAATGTCACAACAGCCCACCACATCGAATCGATGATAGTGCCAAAGTCTTCAGGTTGCACGTCTCTTTCAAAGTAGTGAATCCCACAAGCCGCGAGGTAGACGAGCATCAACGATAAGATGACGAGTGCCAAAAGTTCCTGTTGGATCCCACGGAGTGCCGATGCGAGTCGATCAACGGCGAGAATAAACCGCGTTGCCTTGAATATTCTGAAAACTCGCAGGAATCGCAGTACGCGAAGGACACGAAACCCCGGCAGCAGGAACAGAGACGGCAAAATAGCGATCAAGTCAATTAGGCCGTAGAAACTAAAAATGAAATCCCGTTTTCTGGGTTCAATGTAGACCCGCAGGATATATTCTGCCGAAAATAGAACAAAAAACAGCCAGTCGAGAACAATGAAATGCGTTGTGTACGCCTCTAAGCCCCATACAGCACTATCAGATTCAAAGACGAAGACGACAGCGGAGGCAAGAATGAGGAACTGGATTATCGCGTGAAATACGCCACCTTCAATAACAGTTCGTAATTTTTCTTTGTTCATGTTTTTCAGAGTTGTCAGTTGTCAGTTCGTTCCGCTTCGCTTCACTTTCAGTTTTCAGTTAAAGAGGACACTTATAACAATCAACACGAGTTTGAAGTCTTCAGGAAAGTTCGAATTGTTACGAAGCGTCTCTTAACCGATAACTAACGACTGATAACTGATAACCAATAACCCTTCTACCATTTCTTGCGAGTTCGGAGATAAACCCTCAGCACAATTGCTGCTGCGTTGACGAGTAGAACAGTGCCAACAAGCACCACTGCAGTTCCGTACGGAATTCCCTCGGTAACATCCGGCACCTGTGTTGAGATTGTGAAAAGATGTAGGGATAGTGCCATACACTGTTCCGTTATATTATATGCGAAAAGGTTTCCTTCCGCAATAGCTTTATAAAAGACTGCACCGGTGAACATGATAGGCGCCGTTTCACCGGCTGCGCGGGATACCTGTAAAATTACACCCGTCAGGATACCGCTAATTGAGTTCGGAAGTACAATTCGGTGAATCGTTTGCCAGCGGGTAGCACCGAGATTCCAGCAGGCCTCCCTAAAAGACATGGGCACGGCTTTGAGTGCCTCTGTCGTGCTGGCAATAATAACCGGAAGCGTCATGATTGCGAGGGTGAGGGACGCTGCGAGCACGGATTCACCTAAACCGGCAAAGAGCACAAACGCGCCTACACCAAATAAAGCATGGACAATACTCGGCACACCAGCCAGATTAACAACAGCCAAATTTGTGATACGTGTGAACCAATTATCACGGGCATACTCGTTGAGATAGACTGCCGCAAAGACCCCAATAGGAGCAGATACCAATAAAGAAACAACGACCAAATAGATGGTTCCGAGGAAGGGTGCCCAGAGTCCACCTGCGCGCATGTTGTCTTTCGGGTTCGTAAAGAGAAACTCTAAAGAGAGTACTGGCAGTGCCTTATAGAGCAGATAGCCGATAATGAGTAGGAGCGGGATAATCATCATGCTTGTTATGATAAACAGGAAAATCCGCATCACATTTTCTATCTGCCGTTTTTGCCGGCTGATTGCTGTCTCTGTAAACATTTTTTAATTTTTCCTTGCGGTTCATTCAGGTAAGTCGATAGTTTCACGTTCCATTCCGTATACCCGCCCTCCACTTCGTTTCGGGCTGCGCGTTTTGGATGTCCTCAGAAGAATGGCTATCCGGTATTATGACTCCTGGCGGATCCCCTTGATAACTAAATCAGCAATGAGGTTCACTACAAACGTGATGGTAAAGAGGAGAATACCGATAATAAAGAGGACTTGGTAGTGTTCATCACCTCTGGCGACTTCGCCTAATTCCGCGGCGATTGTTGCTGTAAGCGTCCGAATCCAAGAGAGCGGACCCGATGGGATGTTAACGGAGTGTCCAGTCGCCATGAGGACAGCCATTGTTTCACCGATGGAGCGTGCTGCGCCAAGTAACACGGCTGCCAATAACCCGTTTTTCGCCGCTGGTAACAGTACGCGGTAGACCACTTGCCATCGGGTTGCCCCTAACGCTTCCGCTGCCTCGCGATAGGAATCTGGCACAGCTTTTAGGGCATCCTCTGCTATAGAGACGATGATAGGGACGCTCATCAACGCCAGCATAATGCTGCCGTTTAACATCGTTAAGCCGATGGGTGCCTTGAACACAGCAATAATCAATTGATTCATCAACGTCAAGCCGATGAATCCCCACACAACGGAAGGGATAGCAGCGAGTAACTCGATAATAATCTTAAACGCTTCTCTCAGTTTGGAACTACAGAATTCTGAGACAAAGATCGCTGCACCGAGTCCAAAGGGAACAGCAAGACACATCGCTAACGCGGTTACGCTAAACGTGCCTACAATCAAGGCAAACGCCCCGTATCTTTTGTTATTTAGTGAAGTGGGTTTCCACTCTACACTTGTCAGAAACTCCTTTAAATCTAAACCGCTGAAAAGAAAACCTGCCCCTTCTCGAAATACAAAGAAAAAGATGCCAAATACAAAGATAATTGAACTAATGCCACAGAGACGGATAAACGATTCAATGACTGTTTCAAAAAATGGTAGGTTCGCCGTGCTTTTTTTGCGTAGAATGTTCATATTTTATCGTAGATTTTAGAATTACTTGTTCCTGTAAACCAGCGAGGTTAGAAACCTCGCCTACCAAATGTGGAATTCATATATTCTACTTGTTTTCTAACGGCACAAAACCGAGTTTCTCAACAATCTTTTGACCTTCTTCAGACAAGATCCAATCGAGATAGACTTTAATTTCCCCTGTGGGTTCGCCGAGAGAGTACATGTACAGTGGACGGGCGATAGGATAGGTTTTCGCGAGGACATTATCAAGCGTCGGGGGATAACAGGGCGAGTTGTCATCAACAGCAACTTTTAACATTTTGACGTGCGAGGTTGCATACCCCATTCCACTATAGCCGATCGCACATGGGGTTCTCCCTATAACTTCTACGACATCTTTAGAGCCGTGCAAATCCAGTGAACCTATGCGAAAGTCGCGATTCTTCCCCAGAAGTGCTTCCCGGAAGTAAAAGTAGGTGCCAGAATTAGATTGCCGACTGATGCGAATAATTTTGTCACTCGGACAGTCGCTATGTGTGATATTGAGGTGACTCCATAGGGTTATTGTGCCGTTCTCACCATAAATTTCAGCAAGTTGAGGAATCGTGATTTTATCAAGAGGCGCGTCATGATGGACATAAACTGCGAGGGCATCGTATCCGACAATAAATTCTTGAGGGGCTTTGCCTGTGTTCTGCGTGGCAAGTTCTAATTCTGTCAGTGAAATCTGTCGGCTGCAATTGGCAATATCTACGGTACCATTGATGAGTGCAGCAACGCCTGTGCCGGAACCTCCGCCTGACACTTCCACCGATGCCTTGCTGGTGACATCTACGTACCTTTCCGCCCACGCCTGTGCTAAATTCACCATTGTGTCCGAACCTTTATTCTTGATGACTTGTGCAGTTTCTTTACTCGCGAGACCCTCACTATCTTTGGGTGAACAACCGCCGATAGCAATACTACATGCCAAGAGTAACAAAATGCTTATCGTCGTGGACGCTATCCAATCGTTTTTTTGCATCAATTTGCCTTTCTTGCTGGATTCTGTCGTAAATTATAACATTTAATTGTTACGAAAATAAGACAAAAATCGGAATTTTTCTAATTTGCCATCCGAGTGTGAGAAGTCGTCAGTTTTCTTGCGTTTACCATAAATGACCCTAGGCAGGATTATAGAGTGATTGATTTTTAAAGTTGGTTATGATAAAATTGACTTGATGGTTCTGCCTTCAATAATAGCACTGCGAAATACATCATTTCTGCAATTGTTAATACAAAATACAAAAGAGGAGAGATACAGTGGAAACCAAATTTCAGGAACTTAAAACCCGGCTGCTTGAGGTCAACGATATATCGTCGGCTGCTGGACTGCTTTATTGGGATCAATCGACCTATATGCCACCGGGGGGTGCGGCGGCGAGAGGTCGCCAGATGGCAACGCTCAGTCGCTTGGCACACGAAAAATTCGTAGATCCCGCTGTTGGAAAACTGCTGGATGAACTGGTACCCTATGAAGAAAGCCTCAATTATGATTCCGACGAGGCGAGTATGCTCCGCGTAACGCGACGAGAATACGAACGTGCCACCAAAATACCGTCCGAATTTCTGGCAGAAGTAACGAGCCACACTTCCGAATCTTACCAAGTATGGACGGAAGCGCGTCCGGCGAATGATTTTGAAAGAATGCGTCCATATCTTGAAAAAACACTGGATTACAGCAGACAGGCAGCCAACTTCTTTCCGGGATATGAACACATCGCAGACCCACTCATTGAATCGAGCGACTACGGAATGAAGGCGACAGAAGTCAGTCGAGTTTTCGCCGAACTACGCGAAGCACTCGTTCCGATTGTTTCTACTATCACATCGCAGGAACCCGCAGATGATTCGTGTTTGCACCAACATTTCCCAGAGGAAAAACAACTATCATTTGGCTTAGAGGTCGCTAAGCAGTTCGGTTATGATATGAATCGAGGACGGCAGGACAAAACACACCATCCATTCATGACGAAGTTCTCACTCGGTGATGTCCGCATCACAACCCGTACAAAGGAGAATTTCCTCGGGGATGCGCTGTTCAGCACGTTGCACGAGACAGGACACGCCTTGTATGAGCAAGGCATTCGCATGGATTTGGAAGGTACCCCGCTTGCTGGTGGCACCTCCTCCGGTGTCCACGAAAGCCAGTCGAGGCTCTGGGAAAATATGGTCGGTCGGAGTCGCGGGTTCTGGTATTACTACTATCCGAAACTTCAAAGCGTTTTTCCTGAGCAGCTCGGTGCCGTGTCCCGCGATACGTTCAACCGTGCAATCAATAAGGTAGAACGCTCTCTCATCCGCACAAATGCCGACGAAGTGACATACAACCTCCACGTTATGCTGCGTTTCGACTTTGAATTGGCAATGTTAGAAGGCAAACTTGAGATTCGAGATCTACCCGATGCGTGGCGCGAACGGTTTGAAGCAGATTTCGGTATCGTGCCGCCAGATGATAAGGACGGTGTCTTGCAAGATGTGCATTGGTACTTTGGTCTCATTGGTGGCTCATTTCAGGGATATACATTGGGCAACATATTGGCGGCACAATTTTACACGTCTGCTTTTAAAGCACACCCCGAAATCCCTGCTGAAATTAAGAGGAAAGGCGAGTTCAGTACACTCCACAATTGGTTGAAAGAAAATCTTTATCAGCATGGATCAAAGTACACGGCACCCGAAATCATCGAACGCGCAACGGGAAGTCCCCTGTCCATTAAACCTTATATCGCATATCTTAAACTAAAATATGGTTATTTTTACAATTTAGATAATGATGGCACTCAACAATGGGAGGATATGGTCAAAACGTGGCCCGGTCAGAGTGTTTCGTAACCGTGTAACCTATAAATGGAGCATTGTCATGAAAAACGTTTGGATGTTCCTCATTTTACTCCTCTGTGGTCTGTTGCAAGCATGTGGAGGCGCTAAACTACTTGATGTTTCCAAAAGTTCGGCTGTACTGCAACTCACAACGACACAACAGCAGACTATTCATCCGAAATTGAAGCTCATCCGTGACATTGTTGATGATTACGACTTTGAAAAGAAGCAGTTGGAGGCGGATTATCAGGTGTTTCGTGCAGGCATAACAGATCGGTACTACGACCGATACGAGAGCGGATTTATGGACATGCGGGCGCGGCGTGAACTGAATGCCTTCCGAGATGAAGCACGAAAGTTTCTGAGGCAGCGTGAGATTTATCTTAAGGAAATTCAGAAATTGGTTGGGGAAGTCGCCTCAGAACTTACAGATGCACAACGGGTTAAATTTGCGGAGTTAAAACTCCCGAAATTGGATGTGCCTTTAATGCTCCAGCGCGATCCGTATAACGATCTGCGCTATATTCCAAATCATCCACTCGGTGGCATAAATACATTTTAACGGAGCCGCTCGAAAAAGTGGTCCAGAAATGCGTCCGCCGCCACCGTAACGCAGACTTGGGCATTCGGATTGGAATGCTGGCGTTCTGGTCGCAGATCAGCAACCATCACTCCGCTTGTTAAATCGCCCACGGTTTCAACCTGTACGTATGCATCGACGCTTTCAAAATAGTCTGGGTGTGTCAGCATAGCAACAGGTAGAGCATCATGGATATGGAATCCCCAAAACCCGACGTGTTGACGATAAAATTCCATGCAGGCTTGCGTAGCGTCCCAGAGAAATCGGGACACTTTATCTGCCCGATTTTCGAGCTCAGCGTGCAATCGATCACGTGTTAAGACGACCTGGTGCGTCGCGTCAAGAGGAACAATCTGCACAGGTACTCCAAATTGGAAAACTTCTTGGGCTGCATGCGGATCGACGAAGGTATTGAATTCAGCTGTTGTCGTGACATTGCCGTATTCTTCAAAAACACCACCCATCATAATAATTTTCCGAACTTTTCGCATCTTGGCAGCATCTTTACGGATTGCTTTTGCGAGATTCGTCAGAGGTCCGAGTGCTACGATGATTAACTCGTCTGGGTAACGCTCTGCCATCTCCAGAATCAGATCAACACCGGATATTGATGCGAGATCTGTGTCAGCAGGTGGGTACAGAGGACCACCATCAGTATTTCGTAAGTGGCTGGTATTACCTAACCCGTCGTCACCGTGGACATGCGCTGCTGTTACGAGCGGTTTTACGAGTGGTGCCGCCTCGCCTTGAGCAAACGCGGGAAATTCATCCAAGTCAAGCAGGCCGAGAATGGTTAGTAGATTTTGTGTACCTTGGTTGACAGGAACATTCCCACAGACAGTTGTTATCGCTGCGACGTGTAATTCGGGTGAACGCATGGCGAGGATAATTGCATAAGCGTCGTCTACACCCGGGTCGGTATCAATGAGGATGCGTTGCATTGTTCGCCTTCTTATTTTTTTTCGTATATGTTTTCGTAGCGTGTGGCTCTTGTTCCTTACAGTTTCTTAATTTTACCATTATACAATGACCTTATTCAATGCATTTTTCCGTAGTTTTCCCGTTCAGCATCGACAGTGCCAGATTGTCGGGGGCTGCCTCGTTTTATGCCTCACCTTTTGCTCCCCGCTTGCAGCCCAAGTTAATATCTTTACCGACGAAACAATGCGACAGATGCAATTGAAACCGGGTTGGTATAACAGTGTCGCTTTGGATTTAACCTATCGTGCCGGAAATACAAACCTGCTGACGGCGCGGACGCGATTTCGTTCTGACTATTTGTCAAAAAACTATCAAAGTTTTATTTTCGGAAGTCTCCAACAAGGCAGGAAAGACGATACGTTTTTTATAAACAAAGGCATGGCACACGCCCGAATTATCTGGCGATCAACGGAACATCTTCTTTTTGAATCCTTTGTCCAAAAACAGTTCAACGAATCTATTTTGCTAAATGACCGGAATTTAGTAGGTGGTGGGGTCCGAATCGCTTTACAGCCATCAAGCACCAGATTTAACGTTTATCTCGGTATCGGTGCGATGTGGGAACACGAACGTATTAACGATAAATCAATCGGCGAGATTACGACCCGTCTCGTTCGTTCGACTAACTACATCAACTGGACATGGCAATTAGATGAACGTATTACAACCAGCGCGACGGGTTATTATCAGCTACATCTTCGGCATTTTCAAGATTATCGGATTCTGTTTGAAGGGAGTATTACGTTCCGACTAACGACGCAATTGGCGTTTCCGCTGCGTGTCAACTTTCGCTACGACAATGAACCACCTACAGGTATCCAAAAACATGATGTAGAAATTTTTAACGGTTTGCGTTATACTTTTTAGAAAGGGAGTCGGTTGTCAGTGGTCGGTGTGTTCCGCTTCGCTACACTGTCGGTTGTCAATGACTGAAAACCTCTTAACCGATAACTGAAAGCGTAGCGAACTGAAAACCGAAAACCAATAATAGGAGCGATCTCATGAGGAAAGTGAAATCAGATATTTGGATTTGGCAAATGGGAATCATAATTTGCCTAACTGCGTGTCTTATGGCTCTGTCGAGTATCGGCTGGGGAGACGGGCATTTGCAGGTAATGGAAGCAGAGAAGCGGCTTGTGTTAACAGGTGAAATTTCTAAAGCACTCGGCGAATACGAATCACATTTAAGGGGCGCGGTCGAATATCTTGTTTGTGGACGCGATGGCAAGGAATATGAGAGTATCATCGTTGTGGACGCGACAGCGAAAGAGATTTACGATGCAATCGACAAACTCGGCGTTGAAGTAGGTGCACCGCCCGGCTACGACATGGAAAAAGACGCACCGACGCCCCCAACAGGAACCGCATTCACTATCTCTGTCGAGTGGAAAGACGGCGATAAAATGAAAAAGGTTCGCGCCGAAGAACTCATTTACAATGTAAAAACTAATAAACCCCTGCAACAGGTTGATTGGGTCTATTCTGGTTCGCGTATCGTGCCGGACCTCGACAGTGAAGACGAAGATGCAATGATACCGCAGGCGTTTATGAGCAACGACCTTGTCGCTTTAAGAGTGTTCGATGCGAGTGCGCTCTTCCAGAACCCACTTCCTGAATCGTCAGAAGAGAATATCTATAAGAAGAACGATGCGCTGCTTCCAGAACTTGGGACATCTGTCAAACTCACGATTGAGGTCAACCAGAAGATGCAACTGTACGTGCTCATTAGCGGTAAGGTGCAAGGTGTAGGATTCCGTAATTTTACGCAACTCAACGCATCACAACTTGGTGTTACCGGTTACGCTAAGAATTTAGCAAACGGCAAAGTTGAGGTCGTGGCGGAAGGCGATAAGGCGCAGTTGGATGCGTTAGTTGACTTATTGAGGAAAGGTCCCCGTTACGCGAGGGTTGATTCAATCGAAATTGATGAACGTGCCTTCACTGGGGAATACAAGAGCTTCGGGATTCGGTATTAAACATGACGCAGCCCTCGTCTCCTTTCATCTCTGGAATTCTTCTTGCAGCCGGGCTCTCCTCTCGGATGGGGGAACCGAAGCAGTTACTCCCTTTTGGAGAAAGCACCATCGTTGAGACCGTGGTGGACAGCATGCTCGGTGCGAAGTTCGATGAGGTTATCGTCGTCGTTGGGCATCGCGCATCAGGCATCCGAGATCAACTTGGGGAGCGTCCTGTTAGCACTGTTTTTAACCCTAATTACCGCGAAGGGATGTTAACTTCAGCACAGACTGGCATTCGGGGACTGCAGGAAAGCGACGCGTTTGCCCTGATGTTGGTAGACCAACCTTTTATCACTTCTGCCCTGATTGATCGGGTTGTTGATGCATACGTTCAGACAGACAAGGGTATCGCGCTCCCCAGTTACAATTACAAACGCGGTCATCCGGTTGTCTTCCATCAACGGTATGCTGGCGAAATCCTTGCCTTGGGAACGGACAGTGGGGGCGTGCGGACGCTGTTCAAGAAGTATAGCGACGATATTCACTATGTCACTGTAGATACCGATCGGGTGCTGCGAGATATTGATTACCGAGAAGATTATGAACGCGCACTCCGGGAAAAGTAAAGTAAATTTATGTTTAAATCTATTGAAAACGTTCAAGCCGTATGTGCCAACCATGCATATATCGCAGATAAGGGTTTAGCGACGACCCTCTATCTGGCACATCACCTCAAAAAGCCTATCTTTCTGGAAGGCGAACCGGGTGTCGGTAAGACAGAAGTCGCTAAAGTACTTGCGGATTCAACAAACGCCAAACTTATCCGATTGCAGTGTTATGAAGGTTTGGATGCAAACAGTGCGTTGTATGAATGGAACTATACACGGCAAATTTTGCAGCTCCGCATTGATGAAGCACGAGGACGCGACAAAGAAGACATCGGGACAGACCTGTTCAGTGAGGCGTTTCTGCTGAAACGTCCGCTACTGGAGGCTATTCAGAGCGACAGTGATGTCCCACCTGTTCTACTCATCGACGAGGTAGACCGGAGTGACAGCGAATTTGAGGCGTTTCTGCTTGAAATTCTGTCGGACTTCCAGATAACGATCCCGGAAATTGGCACAATCCGAGCGAAACATATTCCGCATGTTGTGCTTACCTCAAACCGGACGCGCGAGGTACACGAAGCCCTCAAACGGCGCTGTCTCTATCAGTGGATTGACTATCCGAGTATTGAGAAAGAACTGGCAATCGTTCAGACGAAGTTGCCAGATATTGACGAACACCTTGCGGAGCAGTTGTGCCAGATAATGCAGCTTTGGCGGCAAGGGGATTACTATAAGAAACCCGGTGTAGCGGAAACACTGGACTGGGCGTTGGCACTCGTCGCACTCGGCAAGGCACAGTTGGATGCTGATGTCGTTGCTGAAACGCTTGGCTGCGTCTTTAAGTATCAAGACGACATTCAACGGGCACGCACAGTGGAGTTATCGGAATTGGGCTTATAGGATGAACGAAAAAAATAGTAACCGACGTGTTATAATTAAAGTTTCCAGAGGTATCGGCTACCTTCTTTTGGTAGGTGCAGCCTTCTGCACGATGATACCGATGTTATGGTTGTTGACTTCCTCATTTAAAACGGCAAATGAGATTTTCGCTGTCCCGATTCAGCTGTTTCCAAGTTTTCCGCAGCGCGTTGAATCATCTCCATATATCGTCGAAAACGCTTACCGGAACATAGAAAAACCGGATGCGGTAGAGGACGAAACGGTGTGGGAAACATTAGCGCCAGAACTCACACAGGCCGTTTGGACCCAAGCGAAAGCACACGCTGCAGCGAACGCGCAACTTTCCAATTATGTTCCGTCCAAGGAATTACAAGCGGAAATCGTGGAAGGTTTATGGCAGCAACTGGTGACAAGCTTGCCAGAGGAAATGTGGGATGGTACAAGGGAGTCAATTGTCGCTGCGGTGCAGGAAGCGATTATTCCAGAAGCGGTCGATACAATTTGGGGGTCGGTTTATCGCGAAGTTGCGATTGGGACTCTCCAGATAGAAGATCTCGACTTCAATCGTCCACCGATTGAAGCTGTGAGGTGGGAAGCAGAGACAGGGACACGCATTCGTACATCTTCGGATTCTCAAACTGCAGCGAATTTATCTTATGAGTTCCGAGACAGCAAAACCGTTCGTATGACAACCAGTATCTCCTCACCGATACCAGTTGAACGGATTCGGCGCGTCATCCTGCCTATACGTGGTGATGCCTCGTACCATCACCTTGATTTAACGGTCTCTGTGCTACCACCTACCGGCAATACCCGTAGCACGACGTATCAACCGACCCGCTCTTTTATTTTAGAAAGTGAATTGTGGAAAGATGCGGTATGGCGACTGCACGGTACGCCTGGTGAACTGGAGTCATCGCACATCACGATGGAGCAGGTGGAAACGAACATTGAAAATCTACCAGCAACAGGAACAGGGACTGAAAGTCAATTGTTCCTGCAACTGACGATCCATCAGCCGGGTTACCTATCAATTGTGTGGGATAAGTTTACCTCAAACTACCGGAACTTATGGAAGACCGTCCCTTACAATCGGTATTTTATTAATAGCGTTTTCATCGCTACTGCTTCAACCCTATTGACGCTGTTCTTCTGCTCCCTCGGTGGTTATGCGTTTGCGAAGTATGATTTTCGCGGTCAGAAAATCCTGTTTGGTATCCTGCTGGCATCCATGATGGTGCCTTTTCAGGTGCTGCTTGTTCCTTTATTTGGATTGATGTATGACATCGGATGGCTCAACAGTTACAAAGCAATTATCATTCCATTTTCAGTAGGTGCGTTCGGAGTGTTTCTGATGCGCCAATTTATTGTCTCGATTCCGTCGGAATTGCTGGATGCTGCACGCATTGATGGGTGCTCGGAATTTGGTATCTATTACCGAGTTGTTCTGCCGATCATCAAACCGGCACTCGGCGCGCTAACTATTTATTCGTTTCTGGGTTCGTGGAATGGTTATCTCTGGCCCCTTATCATCTTACGGGATGAGGCGAAATACACGCTACCGATCGGGTTAGCAAACCTTGTCGGCATCTATCGCCAAGATTACGGCATGCTGATGGCGGGGACGCTGCTTTCTCTTATGCCAATTGTTATCCTGTTTTTAGCGATGCAGCGTGAATTTGTCCAAGGAATCACTTTAGGAAGCGTTAAGGAGTAGAAAAAATGTCAGATTATACAACGGTCACGAAAACGTCTGCTATTCGCGAAGGACGCGGAAAAGCGTTTACGGTTAATGGAAGACGGATTGCTATTTTCAGCGAAAACGGTAAATACTGTGCTGTGGATAACACCTGTCCACATGCACTGGGGTCTCTGGGTAGGGGTAGAATTCGGGGAGGCATCGCTGTTTGTCCTGTCCACGGCTACGCTTACGATACAAAAACGGGTGAATGCCAAACGGATCCACGTCTCGCTATCAGGACGTATCCAGTGGTTGTCGAGGATGAGCAGATTAAAGTTGAAGTAAAAACGTGAAGAGAATTTATAGACGTCTCCCCATCTCCAGTTGAGATCTTTAGTAGATTCCAAAAAACTTGACATATCATAAGTCTCGTGATAAAATAATCTTATAAACTGACACTATTATACAGACAGGAGGTAGTACGATGCAGGAAAAAATAAACGCAGCTCCGACAGTTATCTATCCTGAATCGGACGGCAAGCCTATGGCAGAAACCGAGTACCATCGGGACCTAATGATAGATTTCATCCAGATGCTCAAACACTATTTTCGAGATGTTAACGATGCGTATGTCTCTGGAAATCTACTCATGTATTATGAAGAGGGTAACATTTACAAATCTGTGTCCCCTGATGTGTTTGTTGTTTTCGGTGTTAGTAAGAAGCGTCGGCGCACCTATAGAACATGGGAAGAGGGACATACCCCCGATTTTGTATTAGAACTCGCAAGTAAAAGCACATATAGGCAGGATCTCACCCGCAAAAAAGATCTGTATGCCTCCATCTTCGGTGTCCGCGAGTATTACATCTACGATCCATATCACGAGGTTAATCCATATTTTCTCGGGTATCGTCTTGTGGACGGCGTGTATGAAGAGATAGCGTTTGTGGACGAGCGCTTACCCTCTCTTGTACTGGGTCTGGAGTTAGGAGAACATGATGGTGTGTTTGGACTTTATGATCCAGAGCATTCAGTGTGGTTGCAACCCTTGGATAGGCGAGTTAATCAGATGGAAGACCAAGTTAAACAAGAAACTGAGGCACGGCAACGCGCAGAGGAAGAACTTGCTAAAGCGTTAGCAACTTTGGAACGCCTCCAGGGAAAATCTGATGCCTAAGCATTAAAAATCCGTGCTAACACCTACCATGAATGAAGTTTTGTGAATCGGTTCAAATTGGGAACTACCTTCCGTTGTTTCAACACGCCTGAACGTGTATTCGCGGATAGCAATTGTTTCAAACGGTGGTAAGATTTCATAACGAACCTCTACACTAAATGCCGATTTCTCGTCCAAATCGAAAAGATCCACAACGAAATTTGTCTCGCCTGCCTCGCCAATATCCCGTTTCGTATAGAACGCCCGCAATGAAAGGCGTGGCACTAACCCCGATTCTGTAATTCCCATATAGAGCTTAGGTTGGCTGTTGGTATAGTCCTCAAGTGTGCTTAAGAAATGAATTTGCGGCATGGGATGCCAGATAAATTGTGAGAAGAAACCGCGTCTGGGTTCTGCTATTGTCTCCAAGCCGAAAAATTGTGGCATATCAGGCGCTGGCGATAGCGATTTTGCGGATTCATAAGTGTAGTCAAACACGGAAGGGATGTATCCATCTCCGAAGATGCGGTATTCAAATTTGAAAATCGCTTGGGTGAAGTTGAAACCAACACCAACGGCATTTCCCCATGCAAGGTTCGTCGCAGTGAGGTTTTCTTCCCCTCTGATAAGGGGGGTTAGGGGGGTTAACAATTCCTCTGATGCCGGTGCCTCAGATAAAGTATTCAGAAACGCAATATCGTCATAGACGTCAAGCCGAAAGGCACTCGTTTCAAAGATCGGAAATCCTACATCAAATCCAACTGCACTCAACGGTTCCTCCCCCACTTCCTGAAAATCCGGGTTTATGTCGGTGAGATAGGTGGCACCGAGTTCAAACCGAGTCAGCATATTGTTATTTTCTTCCCGTTGGAACGGACGCCAAAATACGCGTCCACCGAAAATTGTAGGATTGCCGATGTCATTGAGCATCGTCTCAGCCCCGAAACGATTTTCAGAATTTCTAAGATTCACACGCAATCCGCGTCGGTCATAGTTAGAATAACCTGACATGATCGAACCGTGCCCAATTGTCAGATAGTCCAATTCCCCGAAGCGAAAATGGAATGGATCATAAGGCTGTCCGTAGCGAATGTAACGGACAAGCCTTAACCAAGTGCTTGGACTGTCCCACGATTCGCCATCCTCAGCGAGGACTTGAGGCTCTGCCCCTTCTGCGTACGGGTTGTAGAGTAAAATTAGGTCTAATCCGACACCGATTTTTCCAAGTGGTATATCGGGTTGAAGTTGCAGTTGAACATAAGCATCACCGTTAATAAAGGTTAAACCGCCGCCGTACAATCCGCTTGTTAGAAAATCGGAGTGTCCCATCGCGGATAGACCTTTGTCTCCTTCAGCAAGGGCAGTTTGCGGTTCATTTTGGGCAGGAAGCGATCGGATAAGAAAAAGGAATAAAATGGCAATTGTTGAGGATACAGAAAAACACTCTCGGATTTTCCCAGTTGAGAAAACGCTGTTTACACTCATGCAGCGACAATCCTTCCATCTTTCATCTGGATAATACGATCGGCGTTGTTCTTTAATCCTTCGTGATGTGTCACAATGGCGACAGTCGTTTGATATTCCTGACGTAGTTCTTGAATCAGGCTCATCAAATTATCGCTTTGGCGACTATCTAAGTTAGCAGTCGGTTCATCGGCAAAGATGATTTTCGGTTGGTTGGCGAGTGCCCGTGCAAAAGAGACACGCTGTTTTTCACCGCCGGAGAGTTGGGCGGGACGGTGGTGAAGTCGCTCAATTAAACCGACCTGCGTGAGGAGTTCCTTTGCGCGATTTTCTGCTTCCTCGGTTTGTGTCCGAGCGAGATCCATCGCTACCATGACGTTTTCGAGCGCAGTGAGGTAGGGGAGTAGGTGGAACAACTGAAATACGAACCCGATCTTCTCGCGGCGAATGATACTCATATCTTGCACTGCGGGGTTAATCGGTTCACCATCAATACGGATCTGACCGGCATCAGGCGTTAAAATACAGCTAAGAAGACTAATTAGCGTTGTCTTTCCACAACCGCTGTCGCCCATAATCATCACGAGTTCTCGTGCTTCGATGGTAATGTCAACCGAATCAATAGCGACAACTGTTGCGTCGCCTGTACCGAACCGTTTGGTTAAGCCGTTCCCTTCTACTATTGCTGCCATTCTGTATTTTCCTCTGAGCGTACCACGCAATTCCTAAATCTCACCGCGAAACGCAATCATTGGATCCACCGTGATTGCCTTGCGCGCCGCCAAATAACCACTTCCACAACACACAATAAAACTGATGCACGCAACGATGATTGATTCGGCAAAATTGATCTTAACAAAAATAGGTGCCGCTGCTGCAAAAACGTAAGATAGGGCGAGTCCGAGGATCACACCGACAGCGGACATCAGCGCGACCTGTTTTAGCAGGAGCGACATGACGTAACTATTTGCAGCACCTATCGCTTTCAACACCCCGATTTCCTGCGTTTTCTCGAGCATTGTCACATAAGTAATCATACCGACGAGAATACCCGCTGCCAACCAGAGCATCACGCGCAAGAATTGCACCGCCTTCATCGGTTCATCAACATAATATTCAATGATGTTCCCCACTGTCTGTCTTAAGGTGCGCGTTTCAATCGTTTCAAATTCATCGTACTGGGTTGCCACCTCTGGAATCGGAAAATTCTCATTGACTTTGGCAATCATCATGTTAACGTGCGGCGTATTGCCGAGTAAGAGTTTCTGGGCAATGCGAACATCCATAAAGAGGAGCGGTGTGTCCAAAACGAACATCAGACTGCTCGTTTTCCCGACGACCCGCACCTTTTCATCGCCGAGTGTAATCTGCTCACCGATCTCCAAACCCATTTTTTCATCGACAACCACTTCATAAGGGACTGGATCCTCAGGTCTATAGTCTTCAAAGTTACTGGGTGTAAACATTCTTCCTTCGATGGCTCGCTTGGGTCCACCGAGTTGTCCCAGTTTGTAGCCGACGACAATCGCTT
Organism: Candidatus Poribacteria bacterium; assembly: GCA_028818705.1. Lineage (GTDB taxonomy): Bacteria > Poribacteria > WGA-4E > WGA-4E > WGA-3G > WGA-3G. The sequence continues at coordinate 40,594 of JAPPNJ010000104.1, read as the reverse complement.
TGGTGGATTTTCCACGGACAGTGGGACGGGCTTGTGCAAACACGAGCGGAGACGCAGAATCCGGGACTAATCCCTGTCCTGCATTCAGGAACGCCATGTACTCCTCAACAACGAGAGAGAACCCAATAAAGGCACCACCCGAACCCTCTGCGGAAATCCAGAGGTCTGCCCCTGTCGATTCGACGTATTGGCGTGCTTGGATACGCATGCCGTTCATTATACCGCCTAACAACAAGATGAGCGAAATCAGCACGGTGATACCGAGTGCTGTTAGTACAACTCTTGCTTGACGATACCGCATGTCTTTGAGGAATAGGGTCTTCATATTTTTAACAATTGGGTCTCTAATCGGTTTTGTCAGTCCCATACGCTAGTCGCTATGGGCCCCTGTCCAAAATCGGTTTTCGATGCATTTATAGATGGTTTGCTACCAGTTAAGAGTTAAAAATGTCGTTCTTTCACAAAGCAGCAAGTCTTTCAGGCATTGTCTGCCGTTTGCGACGGTGCAATTGAACATGATCGAGATACGCCTCTGCATCCGTTTCAGTACCCGTGCCGCGTTCGAGGAAAAGTGGGAACTCAGACGCCGGTGGCTTGGCGTTATGATAGGCGTTGCTGTAGCTCCGCATGATGATCCGCTGTTCACGGTTGAGCGTCTCCAACCACTCTGGTGAGGAATGGAACCGGTCGGCTGGCGTTAGCCACGAGGGGCAATAGGCGACGAAGATATTGTAGCGTACCGCATCGCTTTCGTTGGGTTCCACGCGATGCCAGATGCTCGAGTGCATTACCGTCATTGTCCCCTTACGCGGGCAGACAACCATTTCCCCACGAATGCTCTCATGTGTGTCGTAGCCGTCCATGTACTGATGACGATGGCTGCCAGGTAGCACAACAAGGTTGCCCATCTTCGGTTTCGGTAGATCTGTTAACCAGTACCCGATTTTGATTTGCAACGGCAAGTTGGGCGAAAACACACCGTATGGCAGCGCTCGTGCACCGTCTGGGTGCCATTGGTTGTATTGTTTGCCGCCAGGAGGTCTCAGGAAAAACTGGCTGATATGGAGTTTGAGAAGTTCGCCAAAAAGGTCATACGCATAACCGACATGCCGTTCATGATCGATTAATCCGGCAAAAACAGGATCGCGTTCAACGATGTTCTGCATGCCGAGGTAGCCACCTGGGGTATATTTTGGATTGGTAGCAGCGACACGGTCTATTGCGTCAATATAGGTTTCGATTTCTTCATCAGAAATGGCATCTTCAATGAAGATAATGCCTTCCTTGTTAAAGGTTTTCCACTGTTCCGCCGTAAAGCCGGGTGGGGCAACACGATATTCTTGTTCGGTTTCCATTTAAAAACTCCCTTCGTTTAGTTTTTAGCAAATTCTGTGCCAGTCTGTACAGGACTACGTTGGCGAGGTTCTTTGCGAAATGCTCAGAAACACTGCACAAAACAGGGCAAATTTTATATCCAATGGCACGCAATCGGGCAGATGTGTTGAGGGCGCATTTAATTGATTGCCCATTTACACATTGAATTCATGTAAAAAGCAGAACACTGCCTACTTTGTTCCCCATGTGTTCTATTCGTGAAGTGCTTGCGCGAAGGCTTCAAGGCTTTCCGCTTCGACAGCAGTGAGAAGTAACTGCTCCAGTCGTTGCGCATCGCTTATGTCTCGAAGCGCGGGTGCTAAGGCATTGACAATATCCGGAGAGAATTTCGTTTTGAGTACGACTAAGATGTGTCTAATGGCACCTTCTCGCCTCTCTTGTTCAATACCTTGTTCAATACCTTGTTCAATACCTTGTTCAATACCTTGTTCAAGTGCTTCTTGCGTGAGGCGTTTTGTTGCCCTTTCAAGATGGTCTTGAAAAAAAGTAGATTCTTGCACAATCTCCTCCTTTATCAATTCATTCACGAGATCTTTATCATAAGCCAAAACACTGAGGATACCAAGTGTCGCCACAAGGTCATCTCGTACGGCTTTCTCAACGGGTGCTGTTTCAGTGGCTGTGACGCACTTTCTCAACCACTGCTCCGCGCTTACATCCGCAGGCGGTTTCATCAGAGGCGTAAAAGGGAGTAGCGCAGGTGTCTGCGTTTCCAATACAGATTGTCCGTCTACCTCTGCAAGTCTTACCACTTTATATTGGATCAGATAGCGGAATTCTGCTGTTTCATAAGCATAGTACCCAAGGTCATTCCGCCCTGCAGAGGCACCTAAATACAAAACAATGCAATAAACTGGCTTCTGAAATTCGCTAATTAGAAAGCCATTGTAAGCGGATAGGCGCGCCCACATCGGTTTCGGACTGTTGCCAGATTGCACTTCCAGATGAACTATTGCTTCTTCGCCATCAATACGGACTCTTGTTGTGCTATCCCCACGATGCGTTCTGAATGTTGGTTGATCGGTATTTAGATGTTCTATAATTTCGACGTTCTGTCTACCGAGAAAGTATTCAATGAGTGCTTTTGGATGTTCAAGCAATAAGTATTTCGCGCTGATATCATATTGTGCCATATAGGTATTATACCTAATTCTGTGTTGTGATCTCCATCCAAGTTTTACTTCAAGATAACCATCTTGCGCAGAAATGAAGTCTCATCTGTCCGAAGTTGATAAAAATAGACTCCACTCGCAACAGGTTCCCCTAAACCATTGCGACCATCCCAATACGCCGCACGACTTCTACCGGTATAATAGCCTGCTGATTGATACCCAAGTGGTAGTGTGCGGACTAACATGCCTCTTGTATCGTAGATGGTGATTCGGACATCACCGCTGTTTGCGAGTTGATAAGGTATCCATGTTTCTGGATTGAATGGATTAGGATAGTTCACAAACAGTTCCGTTTGGTCAGGAAGTGAAGTAATTATAGGTGATGCTGTGGCTGCATCGTCCACCTCGAAACGGACAATTTCAGTAAAATCTGCTCGAAGAGTATTCCCCGCTTTATCAAATACAGTCATCTCAGCCAGGCCCCAGATACCAGGGGCACTTCCAGCAGGTAAAACAATCGTCTTATGATAGATTTCATAAACGGTCGGATCGCGTGAAAAATAGATGTCCCAAAAATCGGCATCATAATGTCTAAAGAAATGTGTTACACCCTGTGGATCACGCAAACGCATATCTGTTTTTGCATATCCGCTAATGTCGTCCTTAACCCGAAAAGTGATGTCAACCCGCGTCTCACCGTTCGGTGTCTCCAGTTGTGTTGGCTCTGCTTGAATCGTAATCCGATTCAAATCAAGTACAGGCAGATTTACATCAGGATTTGCCGTCTGAACCTCAATAGATGCAGGCAACTCATCACCCCCACCTTCTGTGAAATATACCCTGTTGCTGTTTTCTGCTAAATCTTTCATGGAGATACGGTTAATTTTGTAAGTACCACTTGGAAAATAGTCAGGGACAGGAAGTTGAACAGTTGCTTTCCATATCCAATTTGATTCTTGGGTATATTCTCCCCATTTTTCTACAGAGTAGGTTTCAGTAAGCGCATCATTTATTCCCGCATAAACCCCTTTTACTCCGTTTTCTTCAATAAACTTCCAATGCGCGGTCATAATTTGATAGGCTCTCCCTTTTTGCGTGGTTGCATCGGACAAAAAGAGTTGCATTGAGTACGGGATATATTGTGGGGCTTGAGTATCTGCAAGTGGATTGTCAATATAGAGTTTCCACCCGAAATCAATTTTGGATGTGAGCCTCTCATTGCGTTGAGCATCATAGATTTTGATTTGATCAGGTGCCCAGTAACCATTCGCTGCATATTTTGATAACGTTGCTTGTCCACGCAAAACATGTCCGGAGGCAACGTTCATCCCATTCGCATCAACAGGTTGCATCCACGCAAGATCAAAATAAGTGCCTTTTTCACTCCAAACTCTGATATATGCGGTTTGTGCAGCATCCAAGGCACTTTCGCCATGAATTTCAATCTCTACTGTTATGAGTTTATCTTCTTCAGGTTCACCCTCTACTTGTATGTCCACACGTATAATCCGTCCCGGATATACATAGTCAGGATAGAGATTATAAACCTCAAACGTCAAATCCTCGCGTATCTTTGAGATGTAGCGGGTGCCGTGCATGACTCGGTTTTGGATAAATTCGTATTTGGCAGGTGATCGCGAACGTAATTTGTCGGGGTTCACTATGTAGTAGCTAATACTCTCTGCCATATCTTCATTTGGATTTACACCATGGGCGTAGGCAGAGACAAACTCGACCTGTTTCGTTGTTGACCAACCATCAACGTCATTGGGATTCTCAAACCAGCCGCCGAGTTTTATCCAATCCGTTTTGAGTTGTTCGTCAAAGAGGTAATCCCATAAGAAATGCGCTTTCTCATGGAGAATCAAACGGTGGATGGGGTTCAATCCTTTTCCCTTAAACGCAGATTCCATGAATTCAATATAACCTGCTCCTGTCCATGCAACCGCATCCGCGGTGGGACGTGTCGGATGAGGTGTGCCATCCAAACGCCGAACAAAATAGTTAAGACCCGGCGTTTTAATCATACCCTGTGGAAACTCTTCAAGCATCGATACGAGTGCCATCAGTTCTTCGTTCTTGAATTCAGAGAAACGTCCGGCATGCTCACCGGTTGTATACCGTGTGAGTACACTATAATCCGGAATGTTTATGCTAACGCCATAGCGTTCTTTCAATATACGTTCAAGTGCATATCTATCTGTACCTCTATCGGTCACAAACCTAACAACAGCACGGTGAAGCCGTTTGGAGAAATATCTACCTCTCACACCTTTAATCTCAGCTAACAGCGGTTGGGCATAAGTGAATACCGCTCGAGCGATAGTGACAACGCGTTGTCCACCTTGGTATTCGATGGCGATGTCCCCTTGAATGTGTCGGTTACCAATTCTCCATATAGAAGGTTCTACGCTACGAGATTCAGAGCCAAGATGGTTTGTTTCTTGCGGTATGGATGCAAAAGTTTGAAGCAACCTGTAAGCGTGACCCGGACTCCACTCAGGACCGAGATGCACGGAATACTTCCGCATTAAGGCTAAGGAGGCACTATGCGATGGCACTTGGATCTGTTCATCCAGCAGCGTCACTTCCACAGGTTCAATAATGGTTGCACTCTCACTCCCTTCTGGGGTTTCATCTATTTCCCAATGGTAGGTAAAAGGAGCACTTTGAGCGTCAGGATTACAAATCCCGCCTACAGTAAAGACCACTAAAATTAGCGCGAATCTGAAAGTCTTTATCATTTTTTCAATTTCAGGATAGGTTGGCGTAGGCATGGACATTCTCTATAAACAGCTTGAACCAGAATGAGGTGTTAGCATTAAGAATACCATATTGTATGGAAAGAGTCAACATTTATGGTAAAACCGAAAAATAAACAGACACTTCCCTCCCATGGGAGGGTTTTTGCTGGAGGTGTTTTTGCTTGGGTGTTTCCCTCCTAACCTCGCCGGTGTGGAATGTCCAAGTAATTCTAAGATCTACCATAAATGCTGTATAAAAAACTTTGACTATATATGTCGCATAATGTATAATACGCGCAATCTGGCGAATTTTTCTGTAACACGCGATAATTTTCTTTTTGGGGCGAAGCCTTATTACGGAGGTCCCAATAATGAATTCCCGATACCGTGTTCACGTCGCATTGCAAAGTTCTGTTGATTCAAATTCGTTGGGAATTTTGCGTTTGAGCAACAACGAATTGACGCATAGCAGCATCTATGATCAGTTGGCAATTTGCCTTGCCGTTATATGCTGGTTTGCGCTGGGACATCAGCCGTCAGATTGTTACACAAAAAAGGGGCGTGCGGCACAATGGGGTGCCCACAACGGTTTCGGGGAACGTGCTGCAGTGGGTGTCTATTACGAACAACTGCAAGCGAATGTTATGCCCTTGTCTGTCGAAGATGGTAAACCTCAAATAGTTGAGGTCGGCGTTAAGGCTAAAAGAAGGACTCGATGTTAGATTGGCAGCTGCTGATCGGCGTCGAGTTATTTTTTTAATTCAGTCAATCACCGATGCTAACTTCTTGTTACGTTACCAAAATGGGTAAGGATCTCAAACGTGAATGTATTGACAATGCTATACCCAATTTCGTTTCTTGGGATAGGATTTAACTCTCTTCAATAAGGGAAGCGGAGGAAATTCTCATGGAAACTCTCAAGCGAATTATAGGCGTTGTGCTTATCGTCATTGCGGCGATAATCGCCATCCAGACAATAATTGAGCCAATTTACCACACCTCCACTGAAGATAGCCCGCACAGTTCTACCTGGGACTATATCAACTGGCTCTCTGCCATTTCGGTAATCCTGGGGGTAATATTCGGCTACATTCGCATGAGCCGTGCTGGCGCGGACGCAAGCGTTCAAGAGTTCATAGCTGCGAATACGCAATTCTATGGATTCCTGTTCGTAGCCATAATCTTCTTCTGGAACTGGTTCGGCATTAGCGGTATCGGAGCAGACTTTACAGCCGTAGGTCATGGTACTCGATCGTTGATATGGATTATCTTTGATGCCACAATTCCGTTGTTGAATGGCGCGATGGGTGTTCACCTGCTGCGTTCCAGCTAATACAAGGAATAGGGAACAGAATTATCCCTTTTCAGCGTTAACATCTCGATTCGTGGTTGTCCGATTTATTGTAACGAATCCGAATGCTAAGTGCGTGCTTTCCAAGTGCGCACTTCATTTTTTTTATGGACAATTTTCGAGATTCTTGATAGTCTTTATTTCTCATTGTCGGCAGTCAACAGTCAGTTATCAGTTAAGAGTCGGAAAATCTAAAGTTAAGACAAATTTCGCCGCGTAAATCAGAATCAAAATCAGAATCAACGGTATAAAGCCTATAAAGGCTTTACCGGGTATGAAGCTCGTGCGGGCTTCACCGGGTATTCATGCCTTATGGCATTCACCGGGGGGCAAAATTTCAAATCCTTCCTACACAAGACAACAACCTTAAGGGAGAAATTTATGAAAATAAGACCGAACCGAGTTAAACAGAAGTTAGCAGATGGTGATCTGGCATACGTTATTTCAGGGTTAACAAACGCCGATGATATAGATATTTTCGGTCCGAACGGATTCGATGGCGTATGGCTGGAAGGCGAACACGGAAACGCTGACGCATCACTCATCGGTGATTTGACGCGTGCATGCGATCTCTGGAGTATGACATCTATCACACGCGTCAATCGCAACGACCAAGGGTTGATCTACCGGACATTGGATTGTGGTTCAATGGGCATCTGTGTCCCGCACGTCAACACGAAAGCAGAAGCGCAAAATGTTGTAGATGGGACGAAGTTTGCACCGATCGGACACCGTGGGATGTATACGAGCCGTCAAGGTTACGGTGTAGACGACTATTTTGAAGTAGCTAATGCACAGACGCTCGTCATCGTCTTGATTGAAGACATCGTAGCCGTTAACAATCTGGACGAGATTCTTACTGTCGATCATATCGACGTCTTTTTCGTTGCACCATCAGATTTAGCGACCTCTATGGGGCATATTGGGCATCTTACCCACCCAGATGTCCAGAACACTATTGATTCCGCACTCGCTCGCATTCAAGACGCAGGACGGACTGCCGGCACCTTGACGACCAACGCCACTGTTGAAAAGTATGTAAAGGCAGGCGTGCGATTTTTAATGACGGGCGTTGGTGGATGGATTACGGCAGGCGCAGCAGCCTTTAAAGAAAGTGCGGAAGACGCGAAGTCTTGAGCCATTTGATTTTGACAGGTTTAAGAGGAAACCTCGTCTACCGAGTTAGGCTAAGAACGTTATCCCACCTGATGCCTCTCTGCCCTGCCAGATGGAGCCTGTCGGATAAGTGTGCTGCTCAACGAAATCTGGATACATCTCAAGTCCCCAACCGGGAGTGATTGGGGTAACATAGGCACCGTTGTGTACTCGGATGGGATGCAAGAATACCTCCTCTTGGAGGAAATTGAGGTATTCAACGACCTGTGTCCCTGAATGTGCAGCAACACAGATCTGATCCCAAATGGCATAGTGTTGAATCATATTGCACAAACCGATGCCACCCCCGTGCGGACAGACAGGGGTATTATACTTCGCTGCCATTAAGATGACCGCCAACACATCGTTAACACCGCCTAACCGCGTGGCATCAATTTGACAGTATTGGATAGCACCAGAGGTGATTAATTGTTTGAAGATAACTGGTGATGGCACCTGCTCCCCTGTAGCAACACCGATGCCGTGTTTCTCTAAGGCACGGGCGATTTTCACAAAGCCGAGGACATCGTCACGGGCTGTCGGTTCTTCAATCCATGTCGGCTTGAACACCGCCAGTTCTTCCATGTACGCAATCGCTTCATCAACCCCCCATATCTGATTTGAATCCAGCATCAAACGTGCTTCCGGACCGATCGCTTCGCGAATGAAGGCGAGTCGTTCCTTATCAAAGTCGAGATCCTGTCCGACCTTCATTTTGAAACAGTCGAGCCCTGCCGCTTTGACTTGGTCGATTGTTTCAATAATCTGTTCGTCCGTCAAACCGAGCCAGCCTGCGGTGGAATACGCCTTGGGTCCCTGCTTATGGAGTGTCTGTTCACGGGTTTCTCGACTGTCCCAGTGTCTGTTGAGAATCTCCAACGCTTCATGAGGGGTCAGGGCATCGCGCAGATATCGCCAATCGATAGACTGTACGATTTTCTCAGGCGGCAAATCAACGAGAAGTTTCCAGAGTGGTTTATCGACCAGTTTCGCCCAGACGTCCCACATGGCGTTGACAATGCTCCCGATTGCCATCCGATTAACCCCATCCGCAAGCCAACGCAATTGATGATGATCAACCAGTAGCCTGTGAAATTCCCCTGGATCGGTGATAAAAGATCCTACATCCATACCTACAACGAGCTGCGCGAGGTCCTTGACTCCATAAGCGATCCAGTCGTTTCCAGCACCAGCGGTGAAAGCGACTGAGATGCCGATGTGCCCTGTGTCTGTCTCCAGTGTTGTTAAAACCGCAGAATAGTTTGGTTTTTTGTGGAACGGGTCGGAACCGAGGAGTGTATCAGATGTAGGCACCCGTAAATCGATGACGTTAACCTTTTCAACTTTTGGTGTAGCTTGCAAGCCAAAACTTGCTATAGATTGTCCTGAAATTTGCATTTAATTTGACTCCTTTTTTTATAGAGTATATAATAGACAGATATGAAAATCTATACTAAATTCGGTGATTCTGGAGAAACCGCGCTGTACGGCGGAACAAGGTTAGCGAAAGACGCGCTGCAATTTGAGGCGATTGGTACTGTTGACGAGCTGAACGCCTATATCGGTTATGCACAGACTTTGATTGACGACTCCGACCTTTCAGAACTGATAGCACGGGTCCAAAATCACCTTTTTGCAATTGGGGCGGATTTGGCAACGCCAGCAACACATTCAAAAGCCTCTGAAATGCGAATATCAGGGAATTTCACGACAGAAATGGAAACCGCGATAGATACACTTTCTGCAGAACTTCCACCGCTGAAAAATTTTATTCTACCCGGCGGATGTCCCGCCGGTGCTATTTTACATATCGCACGCGTTGTATGCCGCCGAAGTGAACGGTGTGTCGTGCGCCTGGCACGCGAAGGGGGGGGCAATCCTGAGATAATCCGAAGCTTGAACAGGTTGTCGGACCTCCTATTCGTTCTCGCCCGAACAGTGAATTTCCGAGCAAACGCTTCAGAACCGATTTGGGAGTCCCGATCAGACGCTTGAAAAAAGGGATGTATTAACTTTTCACCTAAAAGACAATGGATATTTAACTCTGTTTCGCTTGAACATCCTGCCGATCTCCCCTCATTCTGAAGCCATACACAAACTTTAACTTGATTCATGCATCAAATTTGTGTATAATTGATTATCTTCACTATAACTATTTATAAATCTCTTATTGATAAATTTTCATGTTTATAAGCTCTTGTTCAGTGGCAACTTAGGTTTACCTGCTTTTTAGGACTCTTAAATGTAAACACAACTTAATATTTGAGGAGAACACCTTAAGTGAGATTCTCTCTTAAGGCACAACCGGACTATGCACAATCAGACTAAAATTAGTTTTTTGTTTTTCACGTTTACGCTGTTCGTATACTTCAATTCCTTTTTCCCAAGCAACACCGATGCACAAACCGATAATGAACCAACTCCCTCACCACCTGAATTCACCTTCACCTATGAGAGCATTGATGTACCAGGCGTAGATTTTTTAGCGTTGACAGCGAGTAGCGACTTTGAGGGGTACGCTGGTTACACGCGGAGTGCTGATGGTGAAAAAATGGTCGGATTTACACTCATAGACGGTGTTTTTACGACGTATGACTTCCCCGGTTCACAGAACACTTACTTCTATGCGTTTGGCAATAATGGGTTAGCTGCGGGACACTACGAAGATAGCGAGGGTCTTCATCGCGGTGTCATCTTAGAAAATGGTGAGTTGCGGCAATATGATTTTCCGGGTGCCGTTGAAACAGAAATATACGGTTACAGCGATTCGACAGGGAAACTGACGGGTAGTTTTATAGATGCGTCTGGTGTTCGCCGCGGCTTCTCAGGAGATATCATCGTTGAGGTACCCGGGGCAACAGCGACTTATGCCGATTTTGTGAATGCGGCAGGTTCTATCGTAGGCAGCTATGTAGATGCTGAAGGCCTATATCACGCATACGCGCTTCCCTCGACTGGCAGGTTTATAATTCTGGACTATTTGGAACCATCGAGTCTGGAATACTTTTTTCTCCACGGTATTAACGATTCAGAGGGAAGCGGCGTGTTTGTGGTTGCCCGAGCCAAAGCTGTGGGGGACATCCCGCGCTCCTATGTCGGCTCATACCGGTATGGACTACATGAATTGAAGTTTCCGGGTAGTGTCAGCACGGAGGGCTGGAATATTAATCAGGACGGTTCTGTCGTCGGACACTATAACTCACCAGATGGACGCAGACACGGGTTTATTGCCAGGCTCGACACCAAGGCAGCGCACGACCGTTTTAGTAACGCCTACACCGTCACGCTGTCTAAAGGGTTGAACATGCTTTCTGTGCCATTGGTATCCCCAACCCCTATGACTGCTAAGAACCTTGTCGCTATGACAGGGGCAACAACGATCATAGCACTCGATGCACCCAATCAGCGTTTCATCGCGTGGACACCAAGCGCACCCGATGACGGGTTTCCCATTGAAGGTGGAAAAGGCTATATCGTCAATGTTCCAGAAACTCGCAACTTTGCCTTCGTCGGCGCACCTTGGACAGATCAAACCGAGGCTGCCGCAGCAGCACCCACCACATCCACACAGATGCCGCAAGAAGCGTGGGCGTTCGTTGTTGATGGACACTTGAAAGGTAAACCCGCGTTTGACGGGTACCAAGTCATCGTTCGTAACTTGAGAACAAACAACATCATAACTACCCCAGTGCAAGGGAGTTACTTCGCCGCGGCAACTGCTGATCTGACGCGACGAAGCGTCGTCCAAGTCGGTGACGTGATTGAATTGCGCCTCATTGGTCCGAATGGAAATGCTGAGTTACAACCCCTCAGTTTCAAAGTGACATCTGAGGACTTGGCAAATGCGGTCTTGTCTGTAAGGCTTGATAGCATCGGTAAACCGACACAGAATCTCCTCTTACAGAACTATCCGAATCCGTTTAACCCGGAGACGTGGATTCCATATCAACTCTCCGAAGACAGCCCTGTATCGATATCTATTTATGATGCAACAGGTAGGTTGATTCGCACACTTGCGCTCGGTTTTCAATCCGCAGGCTTCTATAATAGTCAGGGACGTGCGGCGTATTGGGATGGACGCAATGCCCTTGGAGAACCAGTTGCGAGTGGTATCTATTTCTACCAGTTGATGACACCCTCCTTCCAGCAAACACGACGGCTCGTCATTGTAAAGTAGGAGCCATCCATATAGAATTTGCAAGTGTCATGTCACAGGTATATAGGGGGGTTAGACTTGGGAGGATAATGTATTAGTTTTGAAAAATTCTTACGCTTACGCGTTATATTTTTAACGAAGGAGAACAAATCATGAATTTGAAATTAGTAAACCTATCCTTGATAATTCTCATCGCGCTTGTTGCCCTATCAGGTTGTGACAGGGCACAAAAAGCTGTGTTGGACGTCCCGTCCGCAGATGCTACCATGGATGAGACTATGATGGATATGGAAGCGACTCCAGTGAAGTTTATTTTGTTGATTGATTATCCAGAGGGTGGGAAAGATGCCTATATCGCATGGGTCACATCCGTTGTACCAGCCCTGCAAGCCCCCGAAGAGGTCGTCCGGATAAGATCTTACGACAACGAGGACCCGGAAATGAGTCCTAACCGGCTCGTCGAATGGGAATTCAACAGTTTCCTCGATATGGCGACCTATCTGAATCGTCCAGAGATCGCTGCCATACTCGGAGATATTCCGAACCATACAAGCGTAACAACCGCGCACACGTTTATCCAACGTTCCGACTACTCAAAAGGTGAGGGAGGCAATTGGCAAATTAAAGGTATCCTTCTGATTGATTATCCACTTGGTGGGAAACAGGCGTACTTGGAATGGGTTGCGTCCGTTTCTCAAGCACTCGTCGCCCCACCTCAGTTGAAAGCGACGGCCTCTTACGACAACTATTATGGTGAATCTCCGCACCGGCTCGTCGAATTGGAATTTGCGAGTCAAGAGGATATTGATGCTTATGAGGAGTTGGAAGAGATAATGGCGATTGAGGCTGAACTTGACAACCAAGCGGGTAGCTGGGTGTTGCATACATTTGAGTTGCGTTCAGATTACATCAACGAATAATATCTCATAACTGCTTGCTTTTGGAGGCGCGCTTTCGGAGCGCGCCTTTCCTTTTTGCATCTCACCGTGCGTACCCTGGACCGCTCCATTTCCTGCCGAATGTTAAACTATGAGGTTCCTCAAAGGGTCGGAACGGCACCATATCTGCTATCTCCTGAAGCCGTTCTAACACTTCCGAAGGCAAGGGACCTGCTTCAACAGCACGCACATTCTGTTCAACCTCTTCTACTGATCTCGCCCCCACTAACACGGCAGAAATAGTGGGATTGGATATAACCATGCGGATCCCTGCCTCTGGCAGCGAGAGTTTCACTTCATCTAAAAACCGGTAGAGTGCTTTGAACTGTTCCTGCCGAGGACGGCTAAGCCACCATGCGCCCGTCTCCACTTCAGCATGGCGGCGTGACAACGCGCCCTGTTGTAAAGGAGCACCGATGACAATTCCCATATTCTGTCGTTTCGCTTCCGGGAAAATTGAGATCGCCGCTTCACGCCAGAGCAGGCTATAGTTTTGCGCCGCCAACACAACATCGTAGATGCCTGTTGCCATAATTGCAGGGAGTTGATGGGCAGTTGTGCCGCCTAATCCTGTGAAACGGACAATCCCCTCCGCTTTGAGCTCCGCTAACAATTCGCAGACAGGGCCATCAAATGTCTCGTGACTTGTCCACCAATCGTATTGGCCAGGACGATCAGGTTCATGCACCATCAAAATATCAATGACATCCCTTTTCAGCACGCGTAGACTCTCTTCAACCGACTGACGTAAAAGTTGTTTATCTTTTGGATCAAAGGGCTGCGGTCTCCCACCGATTTTCGTGGAAAGATAGTGCGGTTGTAGCACGCCGTCTAAGGCTTCTCCAACAACCTCTTCACTGTCGGCATAACTCGGTGCGGTATCAACATAGTTGACACCGAGTTCCAAAGCGCGTCGGATAGCATCGCGTCCGTCAGCACGGTTTCTGCCGCCAGCCGTCGAAACAAAGAGTCCACCCATTCCTAAAACACTCACTTCAAGTCCTGTTCGACCGAGAATTCGTTTTTCCATGGTTCCTCCTTTTGCCATTTCTGTAACGTTGATACATACGATGATACAGAGTGTACAATAGATTCTGGGTTGGGTCAATGTCAAAATAGGGGCATTTATGGTGAGTCATAAAAATACATTTACATTTTAGGAGTACTTGTAGGAGGGATTTGTAATCCCGACCTCCTTTTTCCCATCTGTGATGTCCAAATAATTCTAAAATCTACCATAGTTTTAAGAATCTACCGGGTTTCACGCTGTTTTTACAGGTCGCGAGCACAGATCACGCCTACAAGAAGATAAACGGACATCTCGAAATATAGACGCACGCTAAATACTCTCTACCTATCACTTTAACGTGAACACAACACTATAAAAACGAAATATGTTTGACAGTGTTCCACTAAATATGATAAACTGATTATCAACCTTTAACAAACAACCTCACAGTTTTGTGGATCATAGGAGGGTAGGCTATGAGTGATTTACAGTTGCAACAGTACCTCTTTGACGTGCAAGGTTACCTTGTTATCGAAGATGTTTTAAGTCCAGAAGAGGTCGCAACGCTCAACCAACACATCGACGATCAACAACTCCCCACTCCCGGAAAGGTCCAAAGATTTGGAAGTGCGCCGGACGGTCCCGGTTTTCTGCAGTGGGGAAAACTGTTTTGCGATTTACTCGACCATTCCAAGATTATGCCGATACTTCAATTCCGCTTAGGAGACTGTTTTCGGCTGGATCGAATTTATGGGATGTATATGCGAGAAGGAATGCCGCGAGGACATCTACACGCCGACTACGGTGCTACCTCCCCAACCGCTAAAGCGACACCGGGGGAGTACTACTCTTTCCGGGATAATCAGATTCTTAACGGATTCGTTGTTGTGACATACAATCTCGCTGACACCGGACCGGAACACGGTGGATTTTGCTGTATTCCAGGCAGCCACAAGAGCAATTTTAAGCTGCCACGGCAGATAGCTGAAGGACCCGAAGATTCACCCGCTGTCATTATTCCAAATGCGCCTGCAGGTTCAGCAATCTTATTCACTGAGGCACTGACACACGGCACAGCGGCATGGAATGGAAAACATGAACGCCGGTCGCTGTTGTATAAATATTGTGTCTCACATATCGCGTGGAAAGGGGATCGTGTCGCACTACCAGAGGGTATAGAGCTGACAGAACGTCAAAAGATTCTCTTCCGTGAACCTGCCGACCCGTATCGTCACTTCCCATCATTGTTTGACATAGCATCGTAAGTGGATTAGAACAACCTTCCTATACAGCGCATAGAAAGCCGGAAAGTATATGCCAAATTTCACGCAGAACCAATTACAGAAAATCACAACTGACATCTTTGAAGCAGGGGGTGTTCCAAGCGACGAAGCAGCGATTATCGGAGAACTGCTCGTCGCTTCAAACCTCGCCGGACATGATTCACACGGTGTTCTCCGCATACCACAGTATATTGGCCTCATCAACTCCGGGTTAATTCAACCCGGGGCACCGCTGGAAATTGAACGTGAATCGCCTTCACATGCCCTTATCAACGGGAATTGGGGATTCGGGCATGTCATCGCACAGAAGGCGATGTCACTGGCGATTGAGAAAGCGAAGTCAAGCACAATCAGTGCTATCAGTGTTTACAACTGCAACCACATTGGACGTATCGGTAGTTACCCGTTGATGGCAGCAGAAACGGGTATGGTAGGTATCACGATGGTGAACGCTGGCGGCACAGCACTTTACGTTGCCCCATTCGGTGGCCGAGATGGACGCCTTGCGACGAATCCTATCGCAATCGCTACACCAACCCGCGAGGGACATCCAATTCTACTTGATATTACAAGCAGTGTTGTCGCACAGGGCAAAATTCGCGTTGCAGTTAATCGCGGAGACGCTGTACCGCTCGGTTGGCTCACCAATAGTGAGGGTGAACCGACGACGAATCCACAAGACCTGATGCAATCTCCGCCGGGGGCATTGTTACCGCTCGGAGGAATTGTTGGACACAAGGGATACGCCCTCGGTCTGATGATTGACATTTTGGGAGGTGCGTTGTCCGGGGCAGGCTGTAGCGGTTCTGACAATACTCGTCTCCAGAATGGTGTCCTGATGATTGCATTGGATATCGCCAATTTTACATCACTTGACGATTTTTATCAGCACGTTGAGGGGCTCGTTGCCCACGTGAAAGCCTCGCCAACCGCACCCGGATTCGACGAGATTTTGACACCCGGTGAAATCGAGGCACGCCAAACCGAACAGCGCCTGAGCGAAGGTATTCCTATTGATGACGAAACATGGCGACAGATCCAAGAGACCGCAGCGGCGGTCGGACTCCCGAATCTCGAACTCTGAGGCATCTATAGTAAAATTTGAAAATATGTAGACAGAGATCGTTGATCGTAGGCTCTACTATAGATGAAGAAACCACTAACTCAAGCTGTTCTTAATAGGAGCCGTAGATGCAAAATGGGCAGCTCACTATTGGTGAGTATCTTCTGAGAAAACTGCAAAGTTACGGTATCGACCACATTTTCGGCATCCCTGGCGATTATGTAGTACAGTTCTTCGATCTGATTGAGCAGAGCCCGATCCAACTCATCGGTACGACGCGCGAAGAAACCGCGGGATTTGCTGCAGATGCCTATGCCCGCACAAACGGCATCGGTGCCGCATGTGTGACGTATGGGGTCGGAGGGTTATCTATGATTAACGCTGTTACCGGTGCCTACGCTGAAAAATCACCACTCCTCGTCATTAGCGGTAGTCCAGGGATAAGTGAGCGCGATAAGGATGCGCTTTTGCACCATAAAGGCAGAGATTTTTATACACAACAACGTATCTATGCAGAGATAACCGTTGCGACAGCACTGCTTGATGAACCCTTTACCGCCTTTAATGAGATAGACAGAGTGCTGGACGCAGTCTATTGGCATAAGCGGCCGGGCTATATTGAATTGCCACGAGATATGGTAAGTATGCATGGATCGCTTTACCAACGTCCCTCAACCGGTGGACACCACAGGGACACGGAAACATTGGATGCCGCCTTAACCGATGCAATTGATTTCATAAATCAGAGCCAAAACCCTATCATTTTAGCGGGTGCTGAACTCCACAGATTCGGTTTCCAAGACAAAGCCTCCCGCCTTGCTGAAGAAAAACAGATCCCTGTGGTAACAACGTTGCTCGGCAAATCCGTGATACCGGAGGCACATCCGCTCTACCTGGGTATTTATAGCGGGGCAATGGGTAGAGCAGAAATTACAACACTTGTTGAAACTTCCGATTGCGTTATCGTTCTTGGTGCCTTCATGACCGATGTCAACCTTGGGATTTACACGGCGAACCTTGAGCGAAGTCGCTGTGTGTACGCCACCGCGGACCGAATCGCGGTGCGTTACTCCACTTATGAAGATGTCGCATTTGAGGACTTTATCGATGGACTCTGTTCGCCTAAACTCCAGGAACGGGGTGATATAGACTTGGAATGGGTACTAACAGTGCCAGAACCTTTTGAGATGGTGCCCGATCAGCCGTTAATAGTGCATCGCCTGTTCCAACAACTCAATCAATTTCTGCGCGAGGATATGACGATTATCCCCGATATCGGCGACAGTCTCTGGGGGGCTGTCGACCTACGTCTCCCTGCACACACCGATTTTATAAGTCCTGCATACTATACCTCAATGGGATTCGCAATCCCCGCCGCAATTGGCGTGCAAACAGCTAAACCTCAGTCTCGACCGATCGCAATTGTAGGAGATGGTGCCTTCCAAATGACCGGTACCGAACTCTCAACAACTCTCCGATACGGACTCAACCCAATTGTCCTTGTACTAAACAATTCGGGTTACGGCACTATCCGTCCGCTCGCTGAAGGGAGCTTTAACGACATAGAGAATTGGAACTACACCCGTATGCCGGAACTCTTGGGCACAGGATGTGCGTTTGTTGTCCGGACCGAAGGCGAATTTGACACTGCTATGAAAGCCGCACTTGACGAAACCCAACACTTTGTCTTAATTGAGGCGAAGGTTGGCAAATTGGACATGTCGCCTGCACTGACTCGGTTAGCAGAGCAGGTGTCTGAGAAAGTTTGAGTCTGGAGGTAATGAAATCACCTATTCAAGCTATTATATTCGACTTTGACTACACCTTGGTAGACTCTGCGCGTGGAACTATTGACGGGGTCAATTTCGCGTTTGACAAAATGGGTTTACCGCTCGCTTCCGATGCCGCGATTCGCAAGACCATTGGTTTATCACTACCTGATATACTGCCGGCGTTAGCAGGGAAAACACATGGTAAGGATGTCAATGAATTTACGCGATTGTTTTACCAACGTGCTGACGAGACAATGGTTGCGTTAGCGGAGTTCTATCCTGGTGTACCAGAAACGGTGCAGGCGTTGCAGAAACTTGACATTCAACTTGCTATCGTTTCTCAGAAACGTCGTCATTACATTCAACCGATTCTTGCGCGAGAAAATCTGTTAGACGCGTTTGATGCCATCGTCGGTGGAGGGGACGCACCGTATAAACCGAACCCCAAAGGGTTACTGATGGCGGTTGCCCAAACAAGCGATGATCCCAAACATTGCGTCTACGTGGGAGATAGCAAAACCGATGCCGAAACAGCGCGGCGGGCTGGTATTGCGTTTATTGCTGCGCTATCGGGTGTTACACCACGAGCGGCTTTTGAGGATTACGATGTGTACGCTATTCTCGAAGATGTGCCGGGATTATTGGATTTAGAACTCATAAAAAGATTGAGAGCGTCTTGAAGTGGACGTGCGGTGAGCTCCGTCACGTATTAAATAATGTCTGAAAAAACTCGAAATCAGGAAGAACTTTTTATACAACTGCTGGAGAAAGCGGATACCTTGCTAACTCATTTAGGCGCGCGCCAAGGGCAATTACCGAATGCGGTACTTGACGACTACATCGCCTTTCGATGGCGTGCCCAGAATGGTTCAGGGTATCTAATTCCGGTAAAACACCCGAATCTCGTAGGTTTATCGGATTTGATCGGGATAGAGCGGCAATCCAGAGAACTCGATAGGAATACACGACAATTCCTACAAGGCTTGCCAACTAACCACGTCCTGTTATGGGGGGATCGCGGCACTGGCAAATCTTCACTTGTGAAGGGTATGCTGGCGCGTTACGCCGATGCTGGGCTTCGGTTGATTGGTGTCAGTAAAGAGGGGCTTGTCCATCTACAGGAGATTGCCGAGGTACTATGGGAGCGTCCCGAACGCTATATCCTTTTCTGCGACGACCTCGCTTTTAATGAAGATGAACCGGAATATCGGGAGCTGAAAGCGATGTTAGAAGGCGGAATCTCTGCGTGCCCGGACAACGTCCTCATTTATGCCACCTCAAATCGTCGACACTTGATGCCCCGACAGGTTCGCGATAACCGGTATCCACAGAATGAGGAAGATGAATTATACCCGCGCGAAGCGACAGAAGAAAAGGTCTCCTTAAGCGATCGATTTGGGTTACGCCTCTCTTTCCAACGAATATCACAAGATACGTATCTACAGATCGTCTCCCACTATGCGGAGAAACACGGGCTTTCTGTCCCGACGGAAGCGTTACACCGCGCGGCGCTGGAGTGGGAGGCATCCTCAAGTGGACGTTCAGGACGGGTCGCCTACCAGTTCGTGGCGGATCTCGCTGGACAATTAGCACTTGAATCAAACACACACGCAAAATAATGGCACACATTGTGTGCCGCAACATATAATTCGCACGGTTTCTAACTGTGCAATTTAGGGAGGTTTTTATGAAAACCAAGGTAATTTTCTATTTGGCACTTATCCTTTTCCTGAGCGGGATGATTTTGATGCAAACAGTCAATGCTGCGCCAACAAAAGGAACGCTACGCGTCAGTGGCGATAACACTTGGGTTGCATTTATTGACGGTGCAGAGGTCGCTGCAAGCGGAAACTGGCAGGCTCCCACTGTCAGCGAATTTAAACTGGATAAAGGCTTCGCGCAGATTGCTGTCTATGTCCACGATGCTGAACCCGGTGCCGCCGGTAGAGGTGGTTTTCTCGCCGATATTATCCTCAACGATAAACCCGACTACATCGGGACAGGTGAAGATGGTTGGCGGTGTGATACCGGTAAGCCTATCGGTGACCGGAACGATGGCTGGGAAGAGGTCGATTTCGACGACAGCGATTGGGAGGACGAACTCGAAATCTATGAAAAGTTCGGGGCAGGTATCTGGGGATTCGGTGCCGCAATAATGCAACAAATTCTCAAAGACCCGGATTGTGAAGCGAATTGGGTGTGGTGCGGTCCCAACGATGTTGAAGATGACATCTATTTCCGATATACCATCGGTAGCCTTTCTGTTGAACCTGAAGACAAACTCGCTACGGCATGGGGTGCTTTGAAGGCAAGAGAGTAGACACCATTCAGCATACTCGGTAGGCGCGGTTTCCCAACCGCGTCAATTCCAGAGTATGCATCAGCAACCTATGATTTTCTACTATTCGCATGTCTTCTAACACGAATAACACGTTCCCTCCAAAGGATATTATCCTTCACGCTATCCGCCGCCAATCACCTGCGCAATTACTGCGAAAACCGTCTCGATATCGAATTCCTCAAGACACGAATAAGCCACTCGCAGCCCTGTTTCGCCGAGTGCGATTGTGCCGATGCCGTGTTCGTCAAGTAGGCGCTGTCGGACCGACTCAGCGTTCGCGGATTTGAGGTTCAGGCACATGAAATAACCGGCGTGACTTGGGTACACCTCCCAGAGTTTGGTATAACGCGAATCGGATGCTACTTTCCGGACTTTTAACGCACGTTCCTTGAGAATCTCATAGTTACGCTGTTTCTGCTCAGCATAGCCTCGTGCTTTCATTGCTTCAAGAATGAGTGTCTGAGAAACCTGTGAGGCACCGGAGGTATCCGCTCGGATCAATCCACTGAGTTTCTGTTCGAGCGGCTGCATTGTCGCCTCTTCAAGCCCAAAGCTCATAAATGCGACGCGTAAACCCCATGCGTATTCCTCTTTTGTAGCACCGTCTATCTTGACAGGCACCACATTCGGATGGCATCCGACTAACAGCCCAAAAAGCGATTCGTGCATCACTGATGCGTCATACCACAAACCAGCATAAGCATCGTCAATCATAACAAGGATCTGACATCCAGCATCGGCACATGCTATAATAGCATCGACAATCTGTTGCGCTTCTGTGCGATTAATCGCGTAGCCGGTAGGATTATGTGGAAAATTCAGGAGAATCAGCAACTTTTCATCGGTGGCGTTGGTAAGCGTCTCTCGAAAGCCAGACGTGTTAAACTCGTTCGCAGCGTTGAAGAACGGATAGGTTTGAATAGCTGCTTCCGCCTTGGTCTGGAAGATGAGACGATAATTCCCCCAGATCATATCCGGGAGAACAAGCGTGTCTCCGCTATCCACAAAAAGTTCAGCAATTAAACTAAACCCGTGTGTCATACCGCTCGTCACAATCGGTAGGCTCAAGGTTGCCTCGACGAGTGAAGGATTTTCTTCCAAAAGATGGGTTTTCCACGCCTCCCGTAATTCAGGTTGACCGAGGACGGGTGCGTATCCATAGACCCCTTCAAGTGTGAGCTCAGGCACCAGTTCCCGCGAAACGGCGAGATGCATCATGTCGCTATTTTCTGAGGCAATCGCACGTGTGGCGTTGAAACGATACGCTTTTATATTCGCCTCTGCCGTCTGGCTCAATATACCTTTAGGCAAGTAGATACGTTTCCCCAGCTCCGAGAGTAGTGTGAAAACTGACGGAGCGGAAGTACAAATTTGTTCGTTTAGTTCAATTGCTATAGGATTTAAGTCTTGCATAGCTCTACGATATAAAATAAACAGGACTGACGCACTTCCCGAGTAGGGGCGGTGTTTTTGCTGGGGGTTTTTGCTGGAGGTCTTTGCGAATCAACACGGAATGCGCGTGTTGCCTCGCAGTGAGAGTCTGTGGGGTGTTTCCTCAATTTCTTCAATTTCCCCCTAACCGCACCGAATGCGTCCGAATAGACAAAACTCACTGATTTTGCGTAAGTCCTGACTTATTAGTAACAACTTGGGTTAAGATACGAAAAACAGATAGATTTTCTGAAGTTAATTGTGGACTTTCGACAACTAAATGTCAACCAATTTCTGTCCCCTCCCGTTTCATTAAACAAAGCGTATACATTCCTCTCAGCAATAGGACGAAAACATGAAAGCACTTTTGAAGAGTCTGATATTCCTCATTATTTTTAGCCTTGTAATCGGTTTCGGCATCGTGGTCTATCTCCTCCAAGCACCACCAGTTGAACAGACAGAGGTACCGAAACTTCAAATTCACACCGGTACAGCACTCCGTAAAAGACCAACAGTTGACTCAATGCCAATTGTGAAAACCAAAGATGTTTACCGATTTAGTCTTGATCAGCAATACATCAGCAATTTGAATAGCCGTAAGTTGGAGCGTGAACTTTTGTTTAACGCGTCGTTGGGACATCGAGCGAAGTTAAAAGCACAAGATTTGGACGAATCTTTGAAAAGGGCAACTGATTGGCAAAAAATGTTTTCCGATTTAACAGAAAGCATTCGATTCCGTCCGAATCCGTCCCCCATAGAAGTTCTGCTAAGCGGCGAGGAGTGGCACCTCAGAGGTGCCACGGGTGCTGGCTATACGGTTGTGAGGACCGACGATAACGTTGGTGTCTACCTACCCGATCTAAAAGAAGCATTTGACGCGAACAAGATTACGCTCTCCACAGATTTGGAAATCTCGACGCAAAAAACAAACAAACGGTGGCTGATTAAAGACAATAAAGGGAAGCAGGCTTACAGTATTGAGAGTGTCGAAGGGAAATTACACGTTTACCAGCAATCGAAATTTACGATTCTTACCTTCTTGTTTGAGACGGATTCAGCATTCCAGCCCTCCCTCGCAGCAGGCAAGTTACCATCGGAATTAATTCAAGAATTCGTGAAGGAAAACCTGCCTCTATCACGACGGGCACAGGTGTCGGTAGGAAAAGACGGAGAGAATTGGATAATAAACAGTCCTCCGCTAAAATATAACATCCACAGTGAGAACAATCGTCTGAAAGTCTATCTGCATCTTGATAGCAAATGGATCCGCGTTAAAATAGACGACAACACAACAGGTTGGGTGCAAAGCGAACGCGGTACCATTTTCAAGCCACCTCCTCCGACCCTTAGCTCACGCCAGATAGCCAAAGAACGCCTGCTTGCTCTCATCGACAAATTAAAAGACAGAGTCGGGATTTCCAATGATTAAAACAAAGCCGAAGATGCTGCGCCCTGGGAGCCGTATCGCGGCGATTTCGCTCTCTTGGGGTGGTCCCGGTACTATTCCTCACCGCTATCAGATAGGTAAACAGCAATTTGAAGATGAATTCGGTGTGACGGTCATCGAAACAGAACATGCTTTGCGCGATGCAGACTGGCTTGCTAAAAATCCCAAAGCACGTGCCGACGATTTGATGGAAGCCTTTGCCGATGAGACAATTGACGGAATTATCTCAACAATCGGTGGTGAAGATTCGATCCGCACACTGCCGTATCTTGATTTGGATCTGATTCGGAATAACCCGAAGGTCTTCATGGGTTTTTCAGATACTACTATATCACATGCTGCCTGCTTTAAAGCAGGTATCGTCTCATTCTACGGTCCCACGTTTATGACGGGATTCGCCGAAAACGGTGGAATGTTTCCATATATGGTGGATTCCGTCCGACGCACGCTCTTCTCTACGGAACCGCTCGGTATTATTGAACCGAACCGCATGGGGTGGACGGTTGAATATCTGCCGTGGGAGAACCCTGAAAACCAATCAATCCGTCGAAAGCTGAATGCCTGTACCGGTTGGAGATTTCATCAGGAGGTGGGTATCGTTGAAGGACAATTTTTTGGGGGCTGCGTTGAAGTTTTAGACTGGCTTCGCGGGACTGACTATTTCTCCGCGACTGGCGATCTTCAGGGTGCTGTGCTATTCTTGGAAACCTCTGAAGACGCACCACCACCTTCGTTTCTAACAGAATTTGTGAGATGCCTCGCGGCAATGAATATCCTTGAAGGACTCAGCGGTATTCTACTCGGACGACCCGGCGGCGGTGTTGATCCTCAAACCTTCCACGAATACGACGAAGCACTCTGTAAAGCGGTTCGCGAGGAATATGGACTAAACGATATGCCGATTGTCACCAATATGGACTTCGGTCATACCGATCCGATGTTTGTAATTCCTATTGGTATGAAGGTCCGCATCAATTCTACAAAACAGGAAATCGCTATTGACGAAGCAGCAGTTATTAGCAACTGAAAAAAAGTCAGTCAAGACACATAGCAATGCAACAACGGCACATTGCAGAACTGACAAGACACCTATACCCTGCCAAAGGTGTCTGATTACACGCTTGGCGTAAAATTAAAAAGATGAAAATCCTTTTTCTATCTCCCACTGTACCGTTCCCACTCACCGACGGCGGACGTATCCGGGTTTTCAACCTCCTCAAACAGATCGCACAAAAGAACAAGGTAACGCTGCTCGCTTTAGAGACGCAGTCAACCGATGCAGACGGCATAGCGGAACTCCAGCAGTTAGGCATCCAGGTTTACCTTGTCCCAAACGCGCAGACGCTCCCACGCGTATCTTTTGACACCCTGATCAAGGCGTTTTTCAGAAGGCAACCTATCACTGTTGCCCGCTACGACGTGCCTGCCTATCGACAGAAAATCAGGGAACTCATCACAGAGCAAACCTTCGATCTCGTGCACTATGAGATGTTCCACACAGCACAGTTTCATACAGAAACAAACCTCCCTGGTGTGCTTTCACAGCAAAATGTCGATTCTGCAATCTGGCGTAGGCTCTGCAGTGAAACTGCCAATCCGTTCTATAAGTTCACCTATTGGACGCAGCAACTGGCATTCCAGCACTATGAACGTGTGCTAAGTCCGAAGTTCGACGCTGTTACCTGTACTTCTGATATTGACGCAACCGTTTTCCAACAGCACTGCGCGGAAAACGTTATTGAGATAATTCCAAACGGTGTAGACATTACGCATTACCTGCCGGATTTCACCTCTGAAGCCCCAGCGCATCTCATCTATATCGGGAGTATGGACTGGTATCCGAATGAGGATGCTGTCGCTTTTTTTGCCGATGAAGTGTTACCACTGATTCAGGAAAAGGTCTCCAATGTCACGTTCTCAATTGTCGGTGGGAATCCATCTGCGCGTGTACGAAAATTGGCAGAAAGGGAAGGAGTTGTTGTCACCGGACGTGTGCCGGAAATTAAACCCTACTTCGCTGAAGCGATGGTCTTTGTCGTGCCGTTGCGCATCGGGAGCGGTACCCGTCTAAAGATTCTTGAAGCGTTAGCGATAGGGAAAGCGATTGTCTCCACGACTGTTGGGGCAGAGGGATTAGATCTCAGAGATGGCGAGGAAATTTTTATTGCTGATGAACCAACTGCTTTTGCGGACGCTGTTACTCGACTGCTCATGGATTCCGAACTCCGTCGTCGGATTGGGGAAAACGGTCGTGCTCGCGTTGAACAAGATTACGATTGGCGTAGTATCGGCGAGAAACTTCATGGGGTTTATGCGAAGATCGTGAGGTAATGTGCAGCGTTTTTTTGTCCGAACCGGGATGGAAGGAATCAAATAACATGCTCAGGATATTACCTGTATTGCTTGCGAGCCTACTCGCTGTTTACATTACCGGCTGTAGTGAAGAAGAAGACTATGAAAACCCAGAAGACGTGCCAGTGCACTTTGTGAGTGTATCTCCACGAAGCGGTGAAACGATTGCAACAAATGCCACCCTCACGCTTACTTTTGATGGCGTTCCTATTAATTTAACATCAAGTGCGGGTAAGGTTACAGTTAATGGAAGAACAGCGTATATTGATGGACCCTTCACGCCAGGTCCTCTCACAATTATTGTCGCATGGACATATCAAACTGTGAGACTTACCTACATTATTGTTGGAGAATGAGCAGGTGTGTTAGAGAATGTGGCTGAATCTCGGATTTAGGGGTTTCTGCGGATATCAAGTCTTTAGTAGTGTGTTTGGATTCAACTCAATCTGCGATGGAGTCTGGTCTGCATTGCTACACGCGGTGTGGTTAAAAATCGCCCTATCTCTTTTAAGGAGCAAGGTTAGAAACCTCGCTGCCAATTTTAAAGGAAAAATTGAAATACACCACCGATTTGTGGTAAAATAATTAAAAAGATTTTACACAACAAAGGAGTTAGCAGATGCCCCACCCTGCTCACAATCTGTTTAATACACGCCGAACGCTCGAAAGTGGAGGACAGGAATGCACCTATTATTCGCTGCCTGCCTTAGTGGAAGCCGGTGTCGGTTCAATTGCGAAGTTGCCCGTCAGTCTCCGTATCCTACTTGAGTCGTTACTGCGAAATTACGATGGACACCAAATCACTGAAGAGGATGTCACGAATTTAGCGAATTGGGACGCAAGTTCCCCAAAAGCCGAGGAGATCCCGTTCAAACCCGCACGCGTCGTAGCACAGGATTTCACAGGTGTTCCCCTGGTTGTCGATATTGCCGCAATGCGTTCTGCTGTTGCGGCGCTTGACGGCGACGCTCGTATGATAGAGCCGCTCGTCCCTGTCGATTTGGTCATCGACCACTCTATCCAAGTCGATGCCTACGGTTCAGAAAATGCTTTTCAGTTCAATACCGAAAGGGAATTTGAACGTAATAAAGAGCGTTATGAATTCCTGAAATGGGGACAGCAAGCCTTTGAAAAGTTCAACATTATTCCACCCTCTATCGGTATCGTGCATCAGGTGAATCTGGAATACCTTGCGAAAGTAGTTATGCGTGAAGATTCGCTCGCCTACCCAGATACCGTTGTCGGTACGGATTCACATACCACGATGATTAACGGATTAGGCATCGTTGGGTGGGGTGTTGGTGGTATTGAAGCAGAAGCGGCAATGTTAGGGCAACCTGTTTATATCCTAACACCCGAAGTCCTCGGCGTTCACCTCACAGGCGAACTCCAAGAGGGTGTAACCGCAACAGACCTTGTACTGACTGTAACGCAACGTCTCAGAGCCGCTGCAGTCGTTGATAAATTCGTCGAATTCTTTGGCGCAGGTGTGGAAGCACTTTCTCTACCCGACCGGGCGACGCTCTCCAATATGTGTCCCGAATACGGTGCGACCATCGGATTCTTCCCACCCGATGCAGAGACGATGCGCTACCTCCGTCTTACTGGACGCGATGAAGCACACGTCGACTTGGTAGAGTCCTATCTCAAAGCACAAGGCATATTCGGGATTCCACGGCTTGGTGAAGTCGAGTACTCAGATGTCCTTGAGATCAATCTTGCCGACATAGAGCCAAGTATCGCTGGACCAAAACGTCCACAAGATCGAATCGCTTTGTCGGATGTCAAAGAGACTTTTACTGAATTGCTCGCACGTCCCATAGCCGACGATGGATTTGGTGTAACAGAGGTAAATAGCGATAGTGATGACATCACACACGGTTCTATTGTTATCTCCGCGATTACAAGCTGCACAAATACGAGTAATCCATCCGTTATGATTGGTGCAGGGCTACTCGCCAAGAAAGCAGTTGAGAAAGGGCTAAGGGTCCGTGATTATGTCAAAACCAGTTTAGCACCCGGTTCACGTGTCGTAACTGAATACTTACAGAACACAGGCTTGCTGCCCTACCTCGAAGAAATCGGCTACAACGTCGTAGGCTACGGTTGCACGACCTGTATCGGTAACAGTGGACCGCTCAACGATGTCGTTCAAGAGGCAATTGACACCAGTAACCTCGTCACTGCCAGTGTTTTGAGCGGTAACCGGAATTTTGAAGCACGTGTGCACCCAGAGATAAAAGCTAACTTCCTTATGTCGCCACCACTTGTTGTGGCTTATGGACTTGCAGGACGGATTGACATCGACTTTTCTACGGAACCTATTGGGTACAACGATGCAGGCGAAGCTGTCTATCTGAAGGATATCTGGCCCACCCGACAGGAAATCGCTGAGATGATCGGTGCAGCCGTTGACCGACAAACGTTCCGACAAATGTACGAAGCGATCGGTAATCAGGCACCGGAATGGGAAGAACTCGCTGGTGCCACTGGTGTGCTGTATCCGTGGAATGAGCGGAGCACTTATGTGCAACATCCACCCTTCTTTGAAGGCTTCTCACGCGAGCCTGAGTCTATCTCTGATGTCATAGATGCGCGTATCCTCGGTATCTTCGGAGATTCTGTTACGACCGACCATATCTCTCCGGCAGGTTCAATTGCTGCAGCGAGTCCCGCAGGGGAATATCTACAGGAGCGCGGCGTTGAGACCCGCGACTTCAATACCTACGGATCCAGACGTGGGAATGACCGTATCATGAGTCGAGGCACGTTTGCGAACCGTCGCGTTCGGAATCTGATGACCCCCGATGTTGAAGGCGGGTACACCCTTCAGTATCCAGAAGGCACACAGACGACTATCTATGAAGCGGCACTCCAGTATCAGGAAAATGGTGTCCCGACTGTCATCTTCGCCGGACAGGATTACGGTATGGGAAGCTCTCGCGACTGGGCAGCGAAAGGACCTAAGCTTTTAGGGGTCAAGGCTGTTGTGGTGGAGAGTTACGAACGGATTCACCGGAGCAACCTCATAGGGATGGGGGTCTTGCCTTTGCAGTTCAAAGACGGTGAAAACGTTCAGACGTTGAATCTTGACGGTAGCGAAATTATTAGCATCACAGGATTTGCGGACAATCTCGAACCCGGGCAGATGGCAACAATGACGATTGTTCGGGCAAACGGTGAGACAGAGACAACCGAGCTGCTAATCAGAATCGACTCACCCGTAGAAGTAGAATACTACAAACACGGTGGGATTCTGGACTATGTGATTCGGAATTTCTTGTCCGCTTAATTGACTTTCCCAATTTAAGGTTAGGTGCAGTTGGAAAACTGCACCTAATAGACTTTGCTACGGTGTCCAATTCGGGAGACGCTAATTACTTTCGTTTGTCTATTGAAAGTATAGATGATACGATAATGTTTCGCTACTCTCAGACTGAACTTACCCCTATGCCTACCTCGAAGTGCCTTATGTGGTCTATCTTCACAAGTTTCCTGTAATCGCAATAATGTGCTACGGACTCGCGCCCTGATCATCGGGTCTAAACGTCTCAAATCTGCTTTGGCATCCCCGCTTATTTCTACTGTATACAAACCTATTCACCTTCAAACTCTTTTAACACTTCTTCCAATGAATAGGTCCTATCTCCTGCCTTGAGAGATGCATCTACCCGGTCTAATTCTTCTGCGAACACAGCGCTTATCTCTAAACCTTCGTCGGGATCATAGTGATAATCTTCTAAGGCTAACTCCAAGAGTTCGTAAGCGACGAAAAACTCTCGAAACACTACATCTAACTTCTTAAACGGGGCATCCTCTTCTAATAACACAGCAAGCCGTTCACGGACAACAAAGAGTTCCTGTGTCACAAGGTTGCGCAGAAGTTGACGGTATTCATCTAATGGCAGCTCAATAATCTTCTTCTCTGGTTTTGGATCGCTTTCGAGATAAACGCCCATGCGTCTATTGATTCGTTCTTCAAGGGTAGTTTTCCGGTTTGCGAAGATGTAGTCGCGATGCCGCTGCAATTTTTTGGTGAGTGAGGCGTGTGGGTCCAATCCCTTAAGCGGATCTTTCGTGTAGGTTTCAAACCAAAATCCTAAATCTTCGTAGTCCCCGTGAAATTCCATGAACTCCGCATCCAGTTCTTCACGCGAACTATCCTTTGCCAATAACGCGGTAAGTCGCTCACGCGATATAAAAATATCTTCATTGACAAGAGTATTCAAAAACTTTCGAAATTCAACGAGTGACATGTCTGGAATATTTTTCATGGGTTGCTTACCTCCCATGAACCGCTCGCAGATCCAACCGAGCATCGACATTGTCGGATACGGCATTTGTCCAGTCCACATCGCCAATGCTCTGCAGACTCATCAACGCGACATTCACCAGCGGATTTGAAATGGAATAATTGAGGAGAAAACTATCTACATCGACATCTGCCATCTCGTTGGGAAAGCAGTTCTTCATGAGATTCTGGAAGGCGTTGCTGGTGGTAGAGCGCATTAACACAATTCCCATCTCTTGTGCGACTGCATCTGGAATGATGCCACGTCTGCCGAAGGCATCACAAGTGCTCTGATACATCAGGTTGTAGTGGGTCTGTATCATGTCGAATGCACCGGTGGCGATAAGCTGCTCGACACCGCCAGAGGGACCATCCGCAGAAAACCCAATAAAACGCACTTTTCCGTCCGCTTTCAGTTTTAGGTATGCCTCTAACCCACCTCTGTTCAGAATTATGTCGGTATCGTCGGCATAGAACCAACCGCCGTGGAACTGTAGGACATCGATGTAGTCGGTACCGAGTCGTTGCAGGCTTCCTTCTACATCAGTCGCAATCCCATCTGGATCGTATTCCTCCGTCTTGGTCGCAACGATGCACGATTCCCGTCGTCCAGCGATTGCTTTACCAATAATTGTCTCGCTATAACCGCCGGCGTAGTCAGGGGCAGTGTCGAGGTAGTTGAGTCCGCAGTCCATGGCGTAATGGAGCATTTTGACGAGTGTGGCTTCATCCTGTTCTGGACGGACCCGACCGCCGCCGTAACCGATCTCGGACACGCTGAGTCCGGTTTTACCAAGTGTGCGATATTGCATAGTGAATGAATCTCCTCCTGCAACAATTGAGTAGGTGCGTCTGCAAAACGCATTGATCGGGAATTACACAAAGTCGGCGTATGCAGTGCGACTCTTACTCCCACGTATTGTGCGATTGCTGGGTTTGATACAATCCGCACCAAATAATTT
Source organism: Candidatus Poribacteria bacterium (assembly GCA_028818705.1). Taxonomy (GTDB): domain Bacteria; phylum Poribacteria; class WGA-4E; order WGA-4E; family WGA-3G; genus WGA-3G. The sequence goes on along the minus strand of JAPPNJ010000104.1, from coordinate 9,792 downwards.
CTCCACCTGTTCGATAACTTGTGGCTTATACGCTACATTGTATTTCCTACCACATTGGGCGATAACCTCACCGTAGCGGGGACTCATGAGGCGTAAAATCAGGTCGTTATGTCCTCTATTGGCACTGGCAATCTTCTGGAGTGCCTCCAGTTTCTCAGTGTTTTCAAGATCCGCCTCAGTAATTGTCACCTCAAGTGCGGAGGTTTGTCTATCACGGACAGCCTCAATATCAACGATGTCATCAGCTTGTATCTGGCGTTGTTCCCTTTGCGTCTCGTCATCAGACCTCCGATTCCTACCATTCTGGTTGACTTTCCCGCGGATCCAAACAACTCTACCCTCAAAGAGATCACCAGCAGTCTTATAGGCATCAGGGAAAACAACCACCTCCACGGAGCCTTCAAGGTCCTCGAATCCAATGACTGCCATGGGATCCCCTTTCTTCGTGGTGAGATTTTTAACCTCTGTTACCATGCCTGCGACGAAAACCTCGGTGTCAATTGGATGTGCGATAAGCGTTTGGGTGCTTGCAGTTGTATAGTACGCAATGATGTCGCTATACGCCTCAAGCGGATGTCCAGAGACGTAGAAGCCGAGTTGCTCTTTTTCCTGTTTGAGCCGTTCCAAGGGGTCATATTCCAGGGCATCGGTGAGAGTCACAGTTATCGGTGGTGCCTCCTCTGTCTCACCGAAAAGACTCATCTGCCCGCGATCGCGCTCTGCCTGTGTGCTTTGTGCGACTTTCATGATACTGTCTAAGCTTGCCATGTGCTGTGAGCGATGGCCTTCAAGCGAATCAAATACCCCGCTCATAATTAAACATTCAACAGCACGCTTTGTGACCTGTTTGGTGTCCACGCGTTCGCAGAAATCCTGTAAAGAGGTGAAGGAACCGCCTTGTGCTCGCGCCTCAACGATTGCATCTATTGCCCCATCACCCACACCTTTCACGGCGACAAGCCCAAAGCAGATATCGTTGCCATCTACCGTGAACTCCCGACTGCTGCTATTAACATCTGGTGGTAAAAGATTAATTTCTACATTCAAGAAGTCAGCAAGTTTCTTACATTCGGCGCGATAACGCGTCACTTTCGCTGAGTCGCCAGCCTCACCCGTCATCATTGCCGCCATGAACTCATGCGGATAGTGCGTCTTCAGATACGCCATACGGTAGGCTAATATTGAATAGGCAACAGTGTGCGACTTATTGAAGGCGTAGCGTGCGAAAGGTTCAAGCAGCTCAAATATCTCCTCTGCCTCTTTCCTTGTAATGCCGTTTTTCGTTGCGCCGTCAATGAATTTATCACGTTGTGCCTTGAGTAACTCCTCGTCTTTCTTTCCCATAGCGGAGCGGAGGATATCGGCTTCGCCGAGCGTAAAGCCCGCCATATCGCGAGCGATCTGCATTACCTGCTCCTGATAAACACAGACACCGTAGGTGTTTTTGAGGACGCCTTCAAGCGATTCATGGATATATTCCACTTTCTGCAACCCGTTTTTACGATCTATAAACTGCTGCATAAAACCGCTATCCAGTGGACCCGGACGATAGAGCGCCGGAATCGCCGAGAACTCCTCAAAGTTATCAGGTCTAAGTTGGGTAACAACCCGATACATACCTGGAGAAGCTTCCAATTGGAATAAACCGTTAATCAACCCTTTGCTGAGCAGTGTGTAGGTCTGTTTATCGTCAAAGGGAATGTCCTCTAACTTGATGTCCTTACCGTGGTTCGCTTTAATCATCTGTAGGCAGTCGTAGGTCTCTGTAAGGCTGCGTAAGCCGAGGGAATCGAATTTGACAATACCAACATCTTCAACAGTTTTTCCTTCAAACTGCGACGCAACTTGGTCGTGCTTATCTTTGAATAGTGGGACGTAATTTGTCAGGGGACCATTTGAGACGACAATCGCGGAGGCATGACAGGAGACATGTCGTTTTGTCCCCTCGACGGCTTTGCTGAGGTCCATGAGTTCTTTATTTTCGGGACGTTCGGCGAGTGCTTGAAATTCAGGGACCTGCTCTAAAGCCTCATCAATTGTGATTCCGGGGATGGTTGGAATTCGCTGCGTCAACTGTTTGACGTTTTCGAGAGGCATCTCAAGTGCGCGCCCGACATCGGTGATAGCGGCTTTCGCACCGAGTGTTGCAAAGGTGGCAACTTTACCGACGGAATCTGCCCCATATTTTTGAACGAGATAGTCAATGACGTGTTCACGGGCACGATCGGCAAAATCAATATCAATATCGGGAGGACTGATACGTTCAAGGTTCAAAAACCGTTCAAAGAGACAATCATAGTCCATCGGGTTGAAGGTAATCACATCAAGCGCATACAACACCAGACTGCTGGCGGCAGAGCCGCGGGCGGAGAGTGGGTAACCCTGTTTATGTGCGTATTTGATGTAATCCCAGACGATGAGGAAGTAACCGGAGTAGTCAGTTTTGCTAATAATATCCAGTTCATAATCCAGCCGCTGTCGAATAGGTTCGGAGAGTTGACCGCCATATTTTTCGCGTAAGCCTTGATAGCACAATTCTTTGAGATAACTGTCGTTTGTATGCCCTTCGGGAACTTCGTACTCCGGCATGACGCTTTTGCCATAATCGAGCTTAAGGCTACACCGATTGGCTATTTCAAGCGTGTTGGTGATGGCTTCTGGCGGATAACCCTTCAACGCCTCACGCATTTCGTCAACGTTTTTAAAGTAGAAGTGGTTGTCAAATCGCAGCCGACTTTGATCGTTGACGGTTTTCTTCGTTTGGATACACAAGAGGACATCGTGCATGCTGTGGTCGGATTTGCGGAGGTAGTGGCAATCGTTTGTGCCGACGAGCGGAAGGTTGAACTCTTTCGCCAGCTCCACCATTATCGGATACGCCTCAAGCTCCTTGTCGATGTAGTGATTTTGCACTTCAACATAAAGATTCCGTTCCCCCATTATCTCCATGAGCGTTTTGAAGTTTTGAATGCCTTCCTCTCGCCTATTGGAACAGAGCAGCTGCGGCACTTGTCCTTGGATGCATCCTGTTAGTGCAATGATGCCATCACGATACTCGCGCAAGATTTCCATGTCAATGCGCGGTTTGCTGTAGAACCCTTCTGTATATCCGAGTGATACCAATTTTAGGAGGTTCTGGTAACCGGTTGCGTCTTCTGCGAGCAGCGTAAGATGATAGGGACCGCCCTGTTCTTTTCCACGCGTCCTTCGGTCCCCGGGTGCGACATAAACCTCACACCCGACGATTGGATTGACACCAGCCTTTTTCGCTTTGTCGTATAACTCCCATGCACCGAACATGTTTCCGTGATCGGTGAGCGCGACGGCTGGCGCACTATTTTCAACTGCCCAATCCACCATATCGGCGATACGACAGGCACCATCGAGCATGCTATACTCGCTATGATTATGTAAATGAACGAATTCGGTTGCCATCCTTCCTCCAGCGTTTAATAAGTGCAATTGTTGAGGGTGTTGTTAATTATGAATACGATTTTATTATACCAAAAATCTGCCAAAATTTCTATACTAATTTTTCCAAAAAGTAGGACTTTTGTATTTAAAAATCCGACGTAGTTAGGAACAGTGCGATCTGCTTTTAAGTTGACAGACGCTTCTCAGACTTGCTATAATAAACGATATTATATTCATAAATAGCTTTTGGATTGCGCTTGTAAACGCATCCGTTAGCGTTGAAAGGTATAAAGGCTTTATAACAGACTGTCGCGTCAATTAGATGGAAAAATCAAGAATACTTCTCCTGTTTTTAACCCAATTCTTCGTGATGCTTGGGTTTGGCATCATCATTCCAAATCTCGCTTATTACGCCAAAGATGTCGGCGCAACTCCCACCGAAATTGCTATATTAATGTCGATCTACTCCGGGATGCAACTCCTATTTGCTCCGATCTGGGGTAGGCTATCGGATAGATACGGAAGAAAACCCGCAATTCTGCTCGGATTGCTTGGGAATGCTGTCGCCTTAATCGGATTCGGGTTGGCGAAGGATTATGCATGGCTTCTTGTGGCGCGGGGTGCTGCAGGCATCGCTTCGGCGGCAGTCATGCCGAGTGTTATGGCTTATGTTGCTGATGTTACCACATCTGAAGAACGCGGTAAAGGCATGGGATTGATGGGTGCTGCGATGGGACTCGGTTTTATTCTCGGACCGGCGATCGGTGGTGTCATGGGCAGCCACAATATGCCGTTTTTTGTCGCAGGGGGGTTGTCGTTACTCACCTTTTTCTTCGCTCTCGTGTTATTACCTGAATCGCTTCAGAAAGGCCTGACAGACGAAGCACTCGAAAACCAGCATGAATGGGTTTCTCCGCGTGAAATCTTTCGTCAGACAACCTTGAAATCGCCGCTCACGCCTCTCTTCCTTGTTGCATTTTTTTCAACCTTCAGCTTCTCAGGATTAGAGATGACCTTTCCGCTGTTCATCGAAAGCGGTTGGGACTATGGAGAGAGAGAGATGGGCTGGATGTTCATGGTTATGGGAGCGATTGTTGTGCCGCTACAGGGCGGATTGCTCGGCAGATTAATCAACAGGTTCAGAGAACGGCGAATTGTTCTCACTGGATTGCTGCTCAACGCACTCGGCATGGTATTATTGCTCGCAGCTTACTCCTTTGCATCGCTTACTTTGTATCTTACCATTGCAGGTATCGGCAATCAGTTGATCCGTCCAACGAATACATCGTGGATTTCCAAGCAGACGCAGATTGGACAAGGCACAGCGATCGGTATTATGGATGCTTTTTTAAGCTTAGGACGTATCTTAGGACCGATTCTCGGTGGCTGGCTTTACGAAAAAGGGGCTTACCCGTACGTAGTTCTGGCAGGTATACTGGTAATTGCAACGCTTTGTCTATATATTCCCCTACGCAAAATTGAATCAGAAGTAGCGAGCGCTTCATAATCGCTACATTTGGATTATTGTAGCACAAACTTTTATGGTAGATTTTAGAATTAACATTACATTCTTGAATTGTAGGAGGGAACTCCGATTCCCGACTCTCAGTGTCCTATGTCGCGATTCGGAGATCGCTCCTACAGAAGATATGTAAACTTATTTATATAATTCACCATAGTTTGTGGTGTGCGAGGTGAACCGCAGAAACACCGCAAACTAACAGTTTACGGTACAAACCCTTTTTATCGAACGCATGTCATTTACTTCCGAAACGGCGGCAGCCGGTGTTCGACACGTCGCGTGTTGTATTCACGCTGATACTGTCGATGCGCCTTGCTGTCCGGGTAGTGTTCCGTTTTGGGATAGGGATACGCGGACATGCCGTGAAATGGTAGAGGTTCAACCGTCTGCGATGTGAGCGTATTGATGTCTCCATCCTTGTCCCATCCGTCGCTGTAAAGGATAAAGTCACGCACCCAACCCGATTTCAAATCGGGGAGCCGGGCTGCATCAAATTCTACCGTGATTTCGTCGCCTGCATTGAGGATGACGTACATATCGTCAACTTCCTGCAACAGAGCACTAACATCGCCAAAACGGGTGTAGTATCCGGCAAGGTCCCGCCACTGTGCCTCGGTCGTTACCTTTTGATAATCGAATAGATGCGGGGCATGTGGGTTCGGACGATACATCTCAGAGAAGCCGCGGTAGTGTAAATCAGCACTATCCGGGTTCAGCGTTGTCAACTCCATCGGCACCGACTGTGCGCCAACAGTAAAAAATACCATATCCCAGTAAATCTGCATATCGGTTTTGATCCGAACGTGCCGATCCTCCGATAGAAATTTGCCCGTTAGATCGACGGTGATCGTCTTGTTTTTCCCTGCGGGTATTCCGATCATATCCATAACAGTTTCCCATTCACCGGTTTGGTCCTTCACAGCAACTGAAGGAAAACTCGGGTTAATCGCGGGATTTTGGGATATAGCGATATTGATACTCGTATCGGTCGGAAAAATCCATCCGGTGAGGAACAACGTTACAGGTGTATCGTTAGGGATGTCGCCAAGATCAAGGACGATGGCGTGCGGTTCAACAACGCCTTGGTACATACCGGGTGCATGTTCGACGGCGTAATGGTAATCAAACGCTTGTAGAGCATCGGAGACATCCTTGCCGTGATGATCAACCGCAGATTTCGGACGCAATTTCTCTGCGACACCGTAGACTTTGAATTCGGCAAATGGGGGTGGGATATACTGTTCGTCCACAAAGATGTCAGTATCTGAGGGATGATCGACTGCTATCAATTTTACCTCATCGAAATAGGCGGTCTCCCACAATTCCTCGGTAATCTGAATAGAATACCTGCCAGACTTCGGTTGCATCTGCTGCCCGGATATTTTCACAAAGTCCCTTGTTTCGTCGGGCGCGACGAACCCCATTGAAGTGACAAGTCCTAACGGGGCGCGCCACAGCAGATCGGTCACGAATTCATACTGTTCACCGTTGTAGACGTATAGAAAGGGGCAGGAACCTTTTAGCACCTGTTTCTCCAAGATGCGTTGTCTCGCCTGTGGTGTGATGACGTTTTGTGGAACGCCATTCGTCCAGACGACACGGACGACATCTGCCTCGTCAAATGCGCCTAACCCGAAATGTGATACTTGTTGAGAGACATACCGCAACTGGTAGAGGTCACCGACTTTTATCTCCAGCTTTGATCCGATACCGTCTCTATTGACCTTGTTATTTCCAGCAGTAATACCCTCCAACCTGATCTGTATCCAGTTGTTTTGGTTCCCCCCGTTATTTTGCAGTGCGCGCAGTCGTCCGTCGCTGTTGATGAAAAAGAGATCAAGGTCGCCATCGTTGTCGTAATCACCGACCGCACCAGCAATTGCGTTCATGAGAAGCGGCTCACTTGTTAGTGTCGTTGGGTCCATGAAAGGGTAAGGTTCTGTGAACTCACCAGTGCCGTCATTCCGAAACAGGAACATACCGTTTTCGCCACCGACCCAGACATCAAGAAACCCATCGTTGTCGTAATCTATGTTTCTCAATAAAACAGGGGGTAGACCTTCAACACCTGCTTCTGGACCCAACGCATCGACGAAACTACCTTCTCCCGTATTCTGATAGTAGTGGATACGCTCTGCTGTTGCCAAGAAGATATCAAAGTCACCGTCGTTATCATAGTCTCCAGCAGCCGCAGCAGTATAGCGAATATCCTGTGGAATCCCGGTTTCACTCGAAACAGTACGGAGTCGCCCTTGGCGGAGATTGTCATAAAGGGTGCATCCGGATTCGCTATGTATAGCAAAGATGTCTATATCCCCATCATCATCAAAATCGGCAGACAGCACTTCAGTAGGGATACCCCGTCCGGCGTTCGGACCCTCTGCATCGGTCACTACAAAGGTCTGATCTCCGACGTTGGTGAAAGTTTCGTCGCCGTTATTCCGATACATCGCAGCACCGTCTGCAAAGAGATCCAGATCGCCGTCGTGGTCAAAATCGACCGGGTGGAGTGGACCCGTTTCTGTTCTCGCTTGCTCATATTCCACGAGGGTAGATCCTCCCCAACTTCCGGATGCATCTACTCGGAAAATCCCTATTCGGTTGAGCGTTTGCAATAAGAAATCTTGTGTTCCATCCTTATCCAAATCGGCAAACGCTACAGTGTGTGGACTTAAAACATCCTGCTCTTCTATCTGAAATTGTCGAACAGATGTAAACCGCCCACTGGTATTCCGAAAGAGGACTCCTGTGGGTGTTATGTACAGGTCGAGGTTTCCGTCACCATCGTAGTCAATGAGAAAAATGTCTACGGTATCAGGGGGCATATTTCCCACATTTGCAAGTCCGAGTTGTTCGGTGACATCAACGAATTCCACATCAATCGGTGGACTCTGTTTGGCAAGGACCCGTGCTCTGAAATCTTGGTTGAACGTCTCTATAGGATGCCCAAGAATGTCGGTCACCAATTCGCCGATACCTTGCTGATAGCGCGGACTGGCTCGGTGTAAATTCTCGAAGATGCGGATATTTCGTGAAGCGAGTTTCAGGTCACCTTGCCTTATTACGTCTATGCCTTGTGTGAGATATGCAAGTTTTTCTGGGTCGGTATCGCCTAAAAGGCGCCTTAATTCCTGACTGAGCTTCTCTGCAGCTTCCAATTGTTCTTGTGCCAACAACCCCTGTGTTAGCTTCAACAATACCACAACATTTACAGGTGACCGGTTGTGAAGTTCTTGGAGATGACGAACCGCTTCCCGCTGTGCTTCGGGATTGTTGCGTTGTCCGAGATAGTGGCGGACCAACTTGTAGCGGAACTCTAATTCATCGGGTGCCAATCGGACGGCTTCTTTCATCGCCTCTACGGCTAATTCGCTCTGGCCTTGTAGTTGATAAACTTCGGATAAAATGAAGTGTAACTGACTGTCATTTGGAACGACAGCTATCCCACGTTTCACCCATTCCTCGGCGGTATTCGCTTGCTGAAGTCGTAGGTGTGCGACAGCAAGGTTGCCGTAGCCAATCGCCTCATCGGGTAGCAATTCGACGAGACTTGTAAACGCCTCGACTGCTTTTGAAGGCTGCGATTCTTCAAGGTATGCCAATCCGAGATTCTGATACCGGATTGCCTCTTCGATAATCTGGGAGGTGTTCACCTCTTGCGCCCCTACTGTGCAGACAGTAAAAAGCCAAGTCAGTAGTACCACACACTGTCCGTGTTTTCGTATATTAAGGGACGTGAATATTCTTGACATTATGGGTGCTCCTCCTTCTAGATAGCGTTTGCGGCTTCGCGAATTGCCTGTCGCAAACTGCTCCGGCGAAGGTTGAGAGAATCCTCAAGCTGTTTGAGGTGAAGAAGCCACGACTGTTGAGAGTCGCCTTCCTCCGTACCGAACCCATCGGTTATGGAGAGTCGAATGTATTTTAACCGCTCCGTCTGCAAGATTTTCATCTGCGCGTCGTAGTCCTCAATCCCAGATTCCAAAAGGGAAATCAGTTCACGAATTTTTTCCAAGGTGTGTCTCCTTTTTTATTGCTGTGTTTTTTTTGACATACTCTCCAGACTAAAGTCTGGAGATTCCTTTTGTTCCTCGTGGGAACATTCTCTGTTTATACAGAGCAACATCGGACTTCTAAGCGAATTCCGATGGGCGATGCCATAGTCGCCGCTACTGGGGTGCCTAAACACCCAAGATACTTTTG
>JAPPNJ010000104.1:0-635 GCA_028818705.1 Candidatus Poribacteria bacterium | reverse complement strand
AATCCGCATTTGCACTTGTAAGAACGCTTTTGTGGCTTGTTCCTCTTACCACAAATCAGACAAGTCTGTGAAGTATACGCCTCATTAATCACTTCCACTTTGATACCCAAAGCCTTGGCTTTGTAGGTTATCAGTTGTGTGATTTTACCAAACGCCCACTGATGCAACTTTTGATTGGACTTTTTACCGTAATCTATATCATCGCGTATATACGTTAAATCGCCCAAAATAATAGTGCCAACGCCACGTTCTTCACACAACTCCACAAACTTTGTAGTATGCTTGTGCAAACCATCGCGTATCTGATTATCTATCTTTTTGATGCGTTTCCATTTACGCCTTACCAAGTGCCACCAACGCTGAGAATGACGCTCACACCTATCTATTTTCTTGTTCATAGACGCAATCACCTTATTCCTCAACCGGTATAGACTTCTAATATACCGCCCATTAAAGATTTCAGTAATCACACCATCATGACTGACCATAGGATGCACTTCGCCAATATCAACGCCTACTACTCCCTCTGCTTCCGATTTCTCACTCTCATCATTCTTGTAAACAAAATGTAACTCATATTGACCCCTGTTATACACAAGATTGATGAGAGCAGGAGCATTCTTTATATCAAACTT
>JAPPNJ010000102.1 GCA_028818705.1 Candidatus Poribacteria bacterium | reverse complement strand
TCGCTAACTGGACGGCCGCCATCAACCAGTTCATCATCATGTACGAGGACAGAGTACCTATCACATGATAAAGTCAGTTACACAAAATCCGTGACAGACCCACGATTACAATCAATCACATGTAAAACATACAATATATAAAACTTAGTGAGGTCCTTCCCGCTTCGATCTCCTCATATGATCCTTCAATTTAAACAGGAATCCACCGGACCAGTATGGCCGTTGGAGGACATCTCCTACGATGGTCGGACACCTGAGGCTCTTCGTCCGAGACCGTCGAGTGGGATGCCAACTCACGCTTACTGCGGATCGGGGCTATAGGGTTGTGTGCATCATTCAGTCTTGCTCCTCTCGGCCTGATTGCTATTGTGGTCTACCGCCCTGCTATTTAACCGGTTCCCAAATTCGAACATCTTCCAACGTGCACATTGGGCGTGAGAAACGGAAATCGGTTAATGCCAGCATTTGTTCGAAGAGATATTAGCAAGTTCCATATGACAAACTAGGCCCGCATACTTTTCGATTTACTTCGCGCGAAGATCATTGCCATCGACAGTGACATCATCAAACTCGTAGAGCCTCACCTAGGTCAGCTTTCACAGACCTGAGTTCTTCCTTGAGATAGTGCTTCACAATAAATACCACAGCCTACTCCTCGACATCGAGCGCGCACTACAAATCACGCGTCAAGCATATGCTCTGTACACTATGCGAGACCAATGCAGGTTGGGTTTCTTAAGCGGGGATCGTGTATTTGTTCAGAAACCTACCCTCCAAATCCCAATATCTATTCCTGAGTCAATCAGTCCACAGAGCGTAGAAGGCGCATTCATCTAGTACAATGTACACACTTGTGCTCGGTCTTCCCCAAGTGCTCAAGCACTCCTCGTGCGAGTTCTCTCGATGTCACTACCAGAAGACATCCTCCATCGAGACTTCGAAAGTCCTTGTCCGCATAACTACAGTCGCGTTCGTGGATCGTGGCCGTCGGTCCGTCGTTGAACACTATACTCACTCCGGATGGATACATTAGCGCCTCAGGGAGAGCTATCTGTTGACCAGCCTCCATCCCTTTCGCCAAATCGGCTATCATCGATACATCTATCGGGCTACGTTCAAGCCCGAAGTCCAACGACTGGGGATTCACATCCACCTGCATATGATTTAGCTGTTGCATCAATGTAGCGACCCCATTAGCAGTGAGACTCGGATCACCTGGCTGCATATTTAATACCATCTGCAACGTCTTTGCCTTACTGAAGAAGTCACTCTCGGCTTTCTTGGTACGATGCACTAGCCAGTTTCTAAGGTGTCGCCAGTCTCCCATCAAGTTGGCAGTGATGTAATCGGGTTTCTCTACCTTCAACGCCGTGGCAATCTTAGGACGCGCGACTTCTTCCCAAATCTGGTATGTAAACACAACGAACGCCTTCGCATACAGACGCTCGAAATCACCGGCTTCAGTGAAGGCACTGATAACGCTATCCACCGATACGCGAGCAAGGACTGAGTCGACTCTGCCATCAGGACGATAAGTGTTTATGGTGAACGGCTCGTCCTGCTTGGCGATATGATTGAGATGATCACGCATTGCATTCTGACTACCCAGAATGGCCGCAAACCAAATTAACATCATCTGACAATCAGAGGAGAACTGCTGCATAGTACTCTTGATTTCGACATTGGCCTCTTCACTAATCTTCGGTACGCCTGTACATCTCAATGTAAGCGTTCCACCAGGCCAGCCTACTTGGAACAAGGTAGTGGTCAGGTTTTCCACATAGAGTCCAGACTCCCTCATCTTCTCAATCGTAATCTGGCTTTCCCGAATCCGGCTGTACAGCTTGTCAAAATCCAGTATGGAGTTGGGAAAAGTCATTTCCAACGCTCCAAATTTAGGTAAGGTACGAAGCTGACTTGGTGTATCGCTCTCGGTTATTTTCTCGATCCTTTTCTCGCCTTTTGACAATTCACTGCTCTTTAAAATCGACAAAAATAACTCGCGGAAATCCTCGAACGTCTCAAAGTCCACACCTTTCTGAAACCTGACTACTGTCCGTTGCTCAACGATATCGTCAGCTTTGTCCTCGATTGCTTCTGCGTCGATTTCCTTGCCTTGGTCAAGTATCTCCATATAGTTGCTCCCTAACTTATCTCGGTCCTTTCAAATGGGACGCAGAATCGATGGTTCGAGGCGACAACTCTCAATTCGGCAATCTCTAGGTGGTGCTACTAATAGTTGGACTAAAATCGCAGCATTGTTTGTGGGATCCGTCATCGTAGTTGTCCGATTTCCATTTCTGCACTTTCGATGGTGTTCTTGGCCTCAATCATTGGATTCACTGCCCTTTTTTGGAACATATAAGTTACACCATACTAAAGAGTGTGATTTCAGGGCAAGGTATGTCTTGCCTGATCCTGAGGCTCGAAGCCCGGTTTGGTTACGCAGGACAACCAGACTCGGTCTTCAGCAATTATACCTTTTACCGCAGGGCTCACTGAGGAGGAACTCCCTCTCCCGTGCGGCGCTTTCACTGCCTGCACCGTCCGAATTGCTGCAGCCATTTGCATATGGGGCAAGGTTAGCATGTGCTCGGTCACGTCATGTTGGGGAACCTAAGAACGGGCCGATCCTGACGTGGGGATTGTCGATCCTGAACTCCATAGCTGCGGTCCATTCCAAGACTGCCCTAAGTCGCTGGCGCATCCACCGGGTCGAGAGGACATCCGGCGTCAAATGGGGAACGATTTCAAGCACATCGGCGCTCAAGACCCCTAAGAACGGCATCTTGCCGTTACTCGGTGGGATGAACCACCTCAGGCTCTATATCTACTCGCGTCGGTGACACCGACCACGCCAGCCGTCTCGCTTCTATTCCAGCAACTGAGATTCAGCTTCGGCGATGGTGGGGATGCCCTGGATGCGTCGCTTCTCGGCAGTAGAATCTCCGCTCGTCTGGGTGGGCTTACAGTTAACCGGGGCCTTCTCGCTAACCTCGGCCAGGAAAACCTGAGCGAAATGGCCGAGTCCAAGCTCACGATGACGGCCACGCATAACCCAGCGTTGTATCCGGCTGCGGAGTAACGCTGGACCGGACGAATAGGTGCAATCCGTTTACGTAAGCGAGTCTACTGGGCGGGGCGCAGGAAGGCGGCAGAGAAGGTGTTGTTGGGATGATGGCCGGTTGCATTGGTTTTTGGCAATGCCGATGCAAAGTCGCTTACATTTTCCATTCCCCATCATTTAAGGGATGTGCGTAGCGAATAAAGCCACGTCAGAACCAATTAACTTACAAATAACACGGTTACAGATTCTGCAGGAAGACGATAAACGTCACTAGGATTTGAAGTGTTTTTGGTGACCTAAGCATATTGTCCCTGCCGATCGGCGGTATGGCGTTGCCACGCTGGCATGGAATCCCTAGCGAGTGCGAGGTTGGTGTCGCCGTACGCCCTATGATTCCAGCATGAGCTTGTTGAGCGAATCTTCCGGGATGACCGGGTAGTCCCCGCTGAAGCAGGCCGTGCAGTAGCCCACCCCGGGCTTTCCATACTCCTTGCCCG
>JAPPNJ010000056.1:30852-37166 GCA_028818705.1 Candidatus Poribacteria bacterium | reverse complement strand
ATCCCATTTTTTTTAGTTAACCCAAACTTTACCAGTCCCAAAACTACTTATTGCGTAAGATTATTGACGTGAAAACTGGTAAAGTCAATAAAATTGAGCGGTTTACCGTAAAACATGACTTCAGCGCGGAATGGGGCAGGTTCCGTGGGGATGAGGATGCGTTAGAGAGAGTGGATAAACAACTTATCTTACGTGGGGAACAGGAAGCTCCGCTTGAAGAAGATATGGTGTTTGATGCGGCGGAAAAATTGTCCGCCGAACTCTCTGAAAAACTCATAGCGTATGCACGTTAAAACAGCGAGAAGCATGGATGAATGCTCTAACCTACCTTGTTTTTTTCCAATGAGTGTGGGAAACTATATCGTCTCTGATGAGGTACAAACCTTCACAACCATTGAGAAAATAGTACCTCAAAAGGCGGCAAAGAACTTCTACATAACTTTGAGACGAAAACCAGGAAACTATAGTAGTATTAGGGGGAAATGCTTTATGCACTATTTACGCGGAATCGTTGATTGGATTACAGCATTGGAATCAGGTGAGCCATTCCGAAAATGGGTTTCAGTTTTGGTTAAAATCCTTGGCGTGTGTGCTTTAATTGGTGCCATTGTCTGGGGTATTACACTCTGCATTGGATCAATCGTCGCGAGTGAATACATGGGAACTGGTTCTCGAACGTTTGTTATCATCGGAACTATTCTGTCCCTTTGCATCAATATTATCGTTGGATTGATTCTCGTCATGTTGTTTTGGAACAGGTCCAATAAAATCAACGCACTTCGTGATGAAACACATTTCACTTTGCTACCCATTACAATTATCCTGATTCGACTGTTCGGTGAATTTAGTTTTCTTTCACTCGTTGGAACGGGTATCCAAGCACTGTTGGCTTCAATTTTTGGATTTACGTCCCTAAATTTAATGGACTTTCTCCTGAGCGACTTAGCGAGAAACATCAGCTTTATTTTTGGTGTGATTTCGTTCGTGAGCTCGGTTCTCGTTGGAGCAGTAATATTGATTTTCACTTACTTTATAGCCGAACAGATTAGTATATTTACGGATATGGCAACGAACCTCAAGAAGATTGAGACAGCATTGGCAACTCAGGAAACCTCTGAAGACACCGCTTCAGATTCATAAAAAAATCAGAGGGTATTGCTTAAGCAATATCCGCATTTAGGAGGAAAACGATGATTAATGAACACATATTGTTGGAAAGAAGGAAATGTCCTGGATTTATCGGAAGGACTCGCAGTGTCTGGAAAACAGTGGGGTTGGCATCAGTTTTCTGTTTAGTGATCGCGCTGCTCAACGGCTGCAGTGATCCGAACTTGGATGACCCGAAAGTTCGCGAGAAGGTGCTTGCTGAAGCAATAGACGAGGATAACTTACTGTCTCGTCGCGCACCATCGGGCGAAGAACTACCTTATGCCCCTAACCAAGAACAACCCTACACAGGATGGGTAAAGCAATATCGGTCACTTCAACAGTTCCAGCGTGGTAAGCGACATGGCACTTATATCAGTTGGTATAGTAATCAGCAGAAATCAGAGAAAGGTACCTTCACGAACGGTCAGAGAAATGGTTTGTGGACCGAGTGGTATGAAAATGGGCAGAAGAGCGAAGAGGGACCCTACAAAGATAACAGTCGAGATGGAGCGTGGGTTTTTTGGTATGAAAACGGCCAGAAAAGCAGTGAAGGCACCTATACGAGTGGTTCCAGAAACGGCTTATGGACAGAATGGTATACCGATGGAACAGAGAAGTCAAAGGGAAACTACAAAGAAAAGATGAAAGATGGTCCATGGGTCTCTTTCTATGGAAATGGTCAAAAAAGCCAAGAAGGATCTTACAAAGACAACATCCGGGATGGGACATGGGTCTTCTGGTATGAAAACGGACAGAAAGACAGCGAAGGTACCTTCATCAGCGGCTCAAAAGACGGCTTATGGACTGAGTGGTATAGCAATGGAACGGAGAAATCTAAGGGAAACTACGCAAATGACATAAGAAATGGGGCGTGGGTCTTTTCCTATGAAAATAGTCAAAAAAGTAGCGAAGGTACATACAAAAATGAAATCAAAAACGGCTTATGGACTGAGTGGTATCCTGACGGAAAAGAAAAAGTCAAGGGAACCTACAAAAATGGTAGAAACGATGGTGCGTGGGTTTTTTGGTATGAAAATGGGCAGAAAAGCAGTGAAGGCACTTATATAAGTGGTTCTAAAGATAGTTTGTGGACTGAGTGGTATGAAAATGGGCAAAAAAGCGAAGAAGGGAACTTCAAAAACGATTTCCGAATTGGATCATGGACGTGGTGGTACGATAATGGAACAAAAGAAGCAGAAGGAACTTTCAAGAAAGGTAAGGATTGGAGTTGGCTCTACAAATTAGGTGGGGGAAAATGGATAAAAGGTGTTGCACACGGTAATTGGAAATTCTGGCATAAGAATGGACAGAAATGGACAGAAGGAATATACAGTTATGGTAACAGTAATGGGACATGGGTATGGAGGTGGGACGACGGTAGTATGGTAGCAAAAGGAACTTTTAGGAGTTCTCAATCAGGTATTTATGTTACCGAATTCGGTGTGGTTAACACTCTTGGGAGCCATCCTTTTTCCAGCCGTGGAGAATGGCAAGACACTTTACACACTGTTGCCGGTTTACTCGATGGCAAGTGGACATTTTGGGATGGAAACGGACAAAAGCGTTTTGAACTCACTATGGAATACAATGACAAAGGTTACAGAATTTTAAATCGTTATCTTCCGCGTGGATATCAAAGATGGGAGAAGGCAAGTGCAAGGATCCTCTCTCGCGAACAGTATATTGCACATCAGAGAGGAAAATAGATCTTCAAAATTCAAGAAGGCAAGTGCAAGGATCCTGATCCACTCTGAGCAACTTAACTGATGTTTCTCAAAACATTGTTTGAGTCAATAGTTATGAAGGTTATTGTCTTGAGCGTAGCACTTAGTCCAGATGGAAACACGCTCGCAAGCGCGGGTATGAACAGTCCTATTTGCCTATGGGCTCACAAGCGACTTATCAGAACACTGAAAGGACATACGGAGGGAGTTGAGAGCGTTTCATTTTCGCCTGAGGGTGATATGCTTGCCAGTGGGGGTAGTGATGGGACAGTGCTGCTGTGGAAGCTAAAATGAATACACCCAAAATTGACAAACTATAGGAGGTAAAACATTGAAACTCGTGAATCAAGCTGTTGTTCTGTTCGTTTTGGTTTTCGCTATACCCACATTACTTATTGGGTGTTCTGCCCAAAAACCGAGTAAATCTGTAGTAAAAAAACTGGTAAAGGAAAATCTTAGTAAGGGAGTGCCAGCATCTTGGGTAAACGCCCGTTTTTGGACGACACAAGCAACAATAAAGACAGTAAAAATAGAGGAATGGGGGAAATTCAATGAAGCGCGAAAGTATTGGCCTGCGAAGATTAGAGTGGTTGGAACTGCTAAGGCAGAAATGGGTTTTTTTGAATTTGAAGATCGTGATTTTGATGAAGTTGCTGAATTTGTATTCTATCAAGATGATTTCGGAAAGTGGCAGGTTTCTCGGAAATGATTAACAATCACAGCCACTGAAACTACGTTGTTATCAAACTCCCCAAACCCGTTTAATCCCGAACACAGACGCTGCGTTTTCAACGAGTTGCCTGCTTCCACTTTGAGGGTTGATCTTCGCTATTTTCTGCGAAGTTTAGACGAAAAACAAACTCGCAAAATATTAGCCTTACTTTCCAAAACGATACAGCCCTGCCTTTTGACAAGGCAGCATAATTTTACAATATTGTCCAAACTATAGTGTATCTAAGGAGCGTACGTTATTATGGATCGCCGTTTTTTTATTCCACATTGGATGGCTAATTTTAGAACCTTCTTTGGGGGACTGACGCTGTTTTGTTTTCTTTTTATGTTTCCGGGATTGGTTGAAGCACTTCAAACTGCCTTGGTTAGGACCAACGACGGGGGTGTTTACCAAATCCGTTTTCGCAATAAAGACCCGAGGCGCGGTGGTTATGATTTGGGCGATTTTGTACAGGATTTTTCAATTTACGATCAATCAGGAAGAGTAAAGTTGTGTCCGGGTAATGATGATGGAGTAACTTCGGAGCTTTACGCAGCAGCACGCCTCTTAGCGAAAACACCGCGCAGGACACCCCTCTTTGACACATCCCGACTCGTTCTGGCTCTTGAACAAGCTGTAAAGGATCAAGATTTAGCTCCGACTAAAATAGCAGAAAAGCTGGCAGTCCAAGAAGCCGTTGGATACGTAACAAGCGGCATACAAGACCACACATTCCTTAAAAGTCTCAATATAGTTCCTAAAGGTGGTCCGGTAGCAGTTATTGCAGTCCCTGCTACTTTGATTTCAAAGTTAGGAAATATCGAAATCCAAATGCGAAAGTTACTTTATGCGTTTTGGATAGCATCTGTACACGCCGATACGACGATAACTATACAGAAAGTCGCTAATCAGAAAGCCGCAGAATTATGGGATGCTATAGAGGGTGGACAGATTGTGGATATTTTCGGTGGTTCTGTTAAGGTGGGCAGAGGATCTGCGGAGGTTTCAGGGGATATAAGCATAGAGGTTCCTTTGCGCCTACGACTTGCAGCACAGGTTTATCAAGAGAATGCCGAGCGTGCGGCAGAAATGGGGGCAGACTTAGGTAAATCTGAAAACGGATGGTTTAAGTGGTTGACGGGTCTAACCGGTGTTGGGCCTATATTGGAAATTTTGGCTGCACCTGTAGAGGCTGTCCAACTAAAAAATGCCTTAGAAGACTTGGAAGCTTCCGCCGGAAATAAAATCGCGCGGTCCATTAGACTGAATGTACAAGACATCTACGATTCCGCTTCCTGGGACTTGAATTGGAACGGTTTTTGTTCACCTCGATTGAATTTCACTGCTGCATATCTTGACGTGTATGAAGGGGCCAGTCTTACCTATACTGTATCCTTGAATTCACCGCCAGATTCTGCAGCCACTATCACTATAAGCAGCGATAATAGCGATGCCACTGTTTCCCCTACTGTATTAACGTTCACCCCCAGCGATTGGTATAAGCCGAAAGTCGTGACCCTTCGTGCTGCTGCAGATACTGATAATATAAATGATAGGGTGTCTCTTAGCCATACATCAAGAGGTTATGGGGATGGTCGTATTGAAGAAATCTCCTTTACCATCGTTGATCGGAAGAGCAACAATTTTCCGGTATCGGTGGATACAATTCCGCCTTTGAGGTTGGTGTTGGGTGATGATTTTAGGTTAGACTTGGCGAATTACTTCCGTGATCCAGAAAACGCCAAACTCGTTTATTGGGCAGACTCAGAGGACTTTAACGTGGTAACGGCTTTGCCGGATAGGTCGGGTTCTTGGATAACGATTAAACCTTGGAAGATAGGAAGCACAAGGGTGGCAGCCGGAGCAACAGACCCCGGAGGCTTGCGAGTCTCACAGACTTTCACGGTCACGGTTACTGCGGCACGCGTCAACGCTGCACCGGTAGCACTTAACACGATTTCTGACCAAACGCTGATAGTTGGAAATTCACTTCCCCCGCTGAGTGTGTCAAACTACTTTCGTGATCCTGATGGCGACATCCTCGTTTATGCCGCATGGTCAAAACCGGCGGGTATCGTAAATGTGAAACGGGAAGGGGATCAGATAACGATTGTACCTATAAGTGCGGGCAGCACGACAGTAATTGTAAAAGCAACGGATCCTGAGGGTTTACAAGTTTTTCAGCACATTTCTGTTACCGTCAGGGCTCCGCAGATTCAGCAACCACCAGCATCGGAACCAGCGAATCAATCCTATGATTTGGCGATCCAATCCATCAGCCCCAACAAAAGCAATTTATCCCCTGGTGAATCCTTCGTGCTGCATATTACTGTCCGCAATAACGGTCCCGGCAGATCTGGCACCCCATATTTATCCTATTATCATTCCTCTGTTCAGGGACGCTCTCCAACGGATCCACCACAACTGCAAGGGACTGTGCCCTTGAATCCAATCGCCCCGGGTAAGCGTACGACGAAGGCAATTCGGTTACAGGCACCTTCGATTCCGAGAACCTATTATTATGGTGCATGGTTAGCAGCTAACACCGATGACACGGATATCCATAATAATGTTGGCACCGAAGTAGGTGTAACCGTCATGGCTACTACTGTTCAAACTCCTAATTTACCAAACACAGACATACCAACGGTTGAAATCCCAACGCCCGAGGTGCCATCGATCCCGAACATACCGAAGACCGAAGCACCACCACCGCTTGAAATCCCAAC
>JAPPNJ010000056.1:29206-30752 GCA_028818705.1 Candidatus Poribacteria bacterium | reverse complement strand
GGTTGAGGTGCCACCACCGCTTGAAATCCCAACGGTTGAGGTGCCACCACCGCTTGAAATCCCAACGGTTGAGGTGCCACCACCGCTTATCGTACCAACGCCCGAAGTGCCACCACCGCTTGAAATATCAACGCCCGAAGCACCACCACCAGTTATCGTACCAACGCCCGAGGTGCCACCACCAGTTATCGTACCAACGGTCCCCGTCCCAAGTTTTAATTGGGGTTTTGATGACGAAAGTACACGGACAGAAAACATCTGTGACCGGACGGAACAAGTTCTTAATGCAATCTTGGCTGCGATGGATGTTGACGACTGTGCTAATGTTGACAGCGAGGCCCTGGATTCAATCACTGCGTTGGTGCTGAGTGACACAGGAATTACTGCACTGCAAGAAAAGGACTTTGAAGGGCTTAGCGGCCTTGACGATTTGGATTTGCACAGTAATTCGCTAAGTTCGTTATCCGTGGGGCTCTTTGACGGGTTGCGTGCACTGAAAACCTTGGACCTGAAGGAGAATGCTTTGCGTTCCTTGCCAGTTGGTGTCTTTGATGAACTGGACTCACTGAGACGGTTAGATTTGAAGGATAACGGTTTGACTGCCTTGCCCGTAGGTGTATTTGAGGATTTAAATGCATTAGAAAGTCTGAATTTGAAGGAGAACCAGCTGACGACACTACCTAAAGGTATTTTTGATAATGTCCTGGATACGTTGAAATCTGATTCCCTAAGTTTGGATGACTCTCTGAAAACGACATTCGGCTTCAGCATAACCACACAGAATGCAGCAGAGGGTAATACTGTCCGAGTAATGGTTACTCTCAATCGCTCACTTCCAGTCGCCATCCAAGTGCCTTATACCATCGGTGGCACCGCTACAGCAGCCGATTATAAAAATCTGCAGCCTCGGGGCGCGTTATTGTTCCTTGCGGGTGAGACAAGCGAGGAAATCGTCTTCACTTTATTGAAGGATACCGACAGAAGAGCAGAAACTGTTTTACTAACGCTCGGTAAACTCGGTAATGTGAAGGTGCGTAAGTCAGACGGTAGTGGACCAAACGCCAAACTGAAGGCATCTGCCCTCCTTAACCCACCACAACAACGCCTCCACACCATTACAGTAACGACTGACGGTCAAGGTGTATCAAGACCGATGTACTGGACGGGAGGCGACAACAGAATCTATCGGAGTAAACTCGATGGAACCCAGGTCCAAGTCTTATTTGACGGTGGAAATCCTATAGACATTGCACTCGATGCATTAGGCGGCAAGATGTACTGGGTTGACACGGAGATAGATGTGATTCGACGTGCTAATTTAGATGGCTCTGAGGTTGTAAATGTGGTTACTGATGTCAGACAGCCGAGAGGACTCGCCTTGGATATAGCAGGTGGTAAGATATATTGGACAGATCCATGGACGAATAAGATTCAACGTGCGAATCTCGATGGTTCGGGGATAGAGGACTTGGTGAGCGGATTGGATCAACCGGAGCGTATTGCGTTGGATG
Organism: Candidatus Poribacteria bacterium; assembly: GCA_028818705.1. Taxonomy (GTDB): domain Bacteria; phylum Poribacteria; class WGA-4E; order WGA-4E; family WGA-3G; genus WGA-3G. The sequence continues at coordinate 29,241 of JAPPNJ010000056.1, read as the reverse complement.
TCTCGCGGGGTAAAATGTACTGGATGGATACTGGT
>JAPPNJ010000056.1:4478-29106 GCA_028818705.1 Candidatus Poribacteria bacterium | reverse complement strand
GCGAATAAGATTCAACGTGCGAATCTAAATGGTAAGAATGTTAGAGATTTGGTCAGTGGCCTAAGTCGCCCGACAGGTATTGCGTTGGATGTCTCGCGGGGTAAAATGTACTGGATGGATACTGGTGCGAATAAGATTCAACGTGCGAATCTAAATGGTAAGAATGTTAGAGATTTGGTCACCGATATTGATATTAGTGGGCGTGGGCTTGCGTTGGATGTTTCAGGCAGTAAGATGTACTGGACGGATAGCCAGCAGAATCAGGTGTATCGTGCGAATCTAAATGGTTCCCGGATTGAGCGACTGCCCACCGGTAGTCGTCCAACAAGCATTGCACTTGCTGTCGGGTCGAATGCCGCGGTGCCCGCTGCCCCGTTGGCAGCGAGTCTAAACTCAGCACCGGTACTTTCTTCTGAGACAACACTCCTGCCGAACTATCCGAATCCGTTCAATCCTGAGACGTGGATACCTTATCAGTTAGCGGCACCCGTAGACGTGACAGTGACCATCTATGCATCGAATGGAACAGTGGTGCGTACCTTGATGTTAGGTCATCAATCTGTCGGTATCTATCAAGGCAAAGGTCGTGCAGCGTATTGGGATGGTAGAAACGCGCTCGGTGAACCTGTCGCAAGCGGCGTGTATTTTTATACGCTTACGGCAGGCGAGTTTAGTGCGACACGGAAGATGTTAATAAGGAAGTAATACCTTAACGCGAGTTGCCAGTTTGTAGCATAACCTAATCAAAATCAGAATCAACGGTATGAAGTTCGTATGGACTTCCGAATCAACGGTATCTATGCCTTAAGGCATAGACCGGGGTATGAATGCCTTAGGGCATTCAGAATCAACGGTATCTATGCCTAATCAACGGTATGAAGCCCGTGTGGGCTTCACCGGGCATAGACCGGGGTATGAAGTCCGTATGGACTTCACCGAGGTTGTGCATCCTCGGACGCAAACTGTTAGTTTGCGCTACAAAATGCCTACGCATCATGACCGATTTGAATGAAAAACGGTAGCTGCACGCCTAAAATCTCGTCCGTAGCAACTTGGGTTACCTTATTTAATCCCGTATCAAAATTGCGATCAGCAACGAAAGCAAAGGAGAACAACTTGATGAAACTGATAACCTCTCTAATCTTAACTTTTTTGGCATCGGTATTTCTGTTAAACGTCCTTGCCCAAGATGATCGGAACCAGTTACCCGAAGGTGTCAAAACACACATTGAAGGTAGCGGTCAAATAACGGGCAATATGCAGTATTCGCCTGATGAAAAAGAACTTGCTGTGGCAACGAATAAGGGGATATGGCTCTACGATGCGCGCACAGGTGGCGAAATTGCCCTTTTCTCTGGGCATAAAGGTGACGTTCTTGCAATCGCATACGCACCGAATGGCAAAACGCTTGCGAGTGCGGGGCGCGACGAAACGATTCGCTTGTGGCATTCCAAAACGGGCGAGAACGTAGCCATCCTCACAGGGCACGGAGGTCTTGTTACTGCTGTCGCGTTTTCTCCAGATGGGAAGAAACTGTTGAGTGGAAGTGGTGATGGCACGGTGCGACTGTGGTCAATTCAAACATCTAAACAATTGTGGTCTGCTGATACCCCTCAAAAGCAAATGCTTGACGAGGAGCGAAAACTACCGCTTCCCGGTGTTTTTCGGAGCAACACGCCAACGCGTCCCGTCAGGAGTCCATTTGAGATGCTCGCGCTCCAATGGGTTTTGGCAGTTGCATATTCAGCTGATGGCAAAATGCTTGCCAGCAGTGGCAGTTCTGATGGGACAATCCAATTGTGGAATGCAAATAATGGCGAACTTATCAGAACGCTTAAGGGGCATAAAGAAATGGTAAGGACTCTTGCATTCTCATCCGATGGCAAAACGCTCGTCAGTGGAAGTGACGATGATACCGTCCGCTCCTGGGATACCAATACCGGTAGGATGTTACGAACACTTTCCGGGCACAGTAATGATGTAAAATCCGTGGCGATTTCTCGTGATGGAAAAATGATTGCGAGTGGTAGTAAAGATAGCTCTGTCCGGTTGTGGGATGCCGAAACGGGACGCTTTCTGCCCACACTGCGTGGGCATTATTGGGAAGTTAAAGGCGTTGCCATCTCGGCAGATGGGAAGACAGTTGCCAGTGGGGACGAACTGGGCAAGATTTTTATTTGGGATTGGAAGACATTAGCAAAAAAGCAGAAATAAGCGTAGCACTGGAGCGATTCTAAAATGAAAAACATCTTACTTTTGATTTTAACCGTTTTGTTTGCAATCCTTACAGTTGCGTCAAACACCTTCGCCCGAGATTCACCGCAATGGCATTTACCCGAAGGTGCTAAAGCCCGCCTCGGTAAAGGGTGGATTAGTGAAATCGCGTATTCTCCAGACGGAAGGCGTTTGGCAGTTGCGAGTAGTATCGGCATTTGGATGTATGACGCACAGACAGGTGAAGAACTTGATCTGCTCATCGGGCATACGAGTGATGTAGAGAGCGTCTCCTATTCTCCCGATGGAAACACACTGGCGAGTGGAAGTTATGACGAGACAATCCGTCTCTGGAATGCACATACCGGTAGGCATATACGAACCCTCACGGGGCATACGGGTCCGGTCTTGAGCGTAGCATTTTCCCCTGATGGAAATACAATAGCAAGTGGTGGAGGTTGGTTGGACGATACCATCCGTCTCTGGGATACTCACACCGGCAGGCACATACGAACCCTCACGGGGGATAACGTCGATGAAGTCCACAGCGTCGTATTTTCGCCAGATGGAAACACATTGGCGAGTGGAAATACGAACACTATCCATCTTTGGGACCCTTACACCGGCAGGCACATACGAACCCTCGCTGGGCGTACGGGTTTGGTCACCAGCGTTGCCTTCAGTCCAGATGGAAACACTATCGCAAGTGGAAGTTATGACGAGACAATCCGTCTCTGGGATGCACATACCGGCAGGCACATACGAACTTTCACAGGGCATACAAGTGGGGTCTGGAGCGTTGCCTTCTCTCCCAATGGAACCACCCTCGCAAGTGGAAGTTCGGATGCTACTCTCCGGTTATGGAACGCCAACACAGGCAGACACATACGCACCCTCACAGGGCATACGCGGTGGGTCCATAGCGTAGCGTTTAGTCCGGATGGAAACACACTCGCAAGTTGTGGCGCTACCATTCGCCTCTGGGACGCTAACACGGGTAGAAACATACGAACAATCACGGGGCATACAGGTTCGGTCAATAGCATAGCCTTTAGTCCCGATGGGACCACACTCGCAAGTGGAGGTTGGGACGATACTATTCGCTTGTGGGACGCAAAGACGGGCAGGCACCTACGAACTCTCACAGGGCATACGGATGCGGTCTATAGCGTGATGTTTAGTCCCAATGGAAATACTATCGCAAGTGGAGGTTGGGACGATACCATCCGCCTCTGGGACGCAAAGACAGGCAAGCATCTACGAACTCTCACAGGGCATACGGATGCGGTCTATAGCGTTGCCTTCAGTCCGAATGGCAACACGCTCGCATCAGCGGGTAGGGACGCTACCATCCGCCTCTGGGACGCTAACATGGGTAGAAACATACGAACAATCACGGGGCATGCAGGGTCGGTCAATAGCATAGCCTTTAGTCCCGATGGAACCACCCTCGCAAGTGGAAGTTCGGATGCTACTCTCCGGTTATGGAACGCCAACACAGGCAAACACATACGCACCCTCACATGGCATATGCGGGAGGTCGGTAGCGTAGCGTTTAGTCCCAATGGAAATACTATCGCAAGTGGTGTAGGTTGGGCCGATACCATCCACTTGTGGAACGCAAATACTGGCAGACACATACGAACTTTCACAGGGCATACGCGGGGGGTCGGTAGCGTAGCGTTTAGTCCGGATGGGGACACACTGGCGAGTGGAGGGGATTCGAGATACGGTCCCATCCATCTCTGGGATGCAAACACAGGCAGACACATACGAACGATCATAGGGCATACCTATTCGGTCAATAGCGTTGCCTTCAATCCCAATGGAACCACAATCGCAAGTGGGAGTTCGGACGGGACAGTACTGCTCTGGAAACTTGCACCGACTTCACCTGAACCCCAAAAAATCGCAGCGGACATCAATAACGATGGCGTTGTGAACATCATTGACTTAACCTTGGTTGCTTCCAACTTCGGGAAAACTGGACAAACCGCTGCGGATGTCAACAAGGATGAGGTCGTGAACATCGTTGATTTGACCTTGGTTGCGGGGGCGATAGGCAATGCTGCAGCCTCTCCCTCGATCTGGGGTCGCGATTTGGAAATCGCTCCTACCAGAAATCAAGTTCAACGATGGCTGCGTGAGGCACGGGACATTAACCTGACAGATGCCGCTTTTCAGCGTGGGGTTCTGATGCTGGAGCAACTTCTTATAGTGCTGATCCCCAAAGAAACGGCACTTTTGCCCAACTATCCAAATCCGTTCAATCCAGAGACGTGGATACCGTATCAGCTGGCAGCCCCTACAGATGTTAGCATATCAATCTATGCTGCGGATGGGAGATTAGTTCGGACGCTGGATTTAGGGTATCAGGCTGTGGGAATTTACGAAACTCGGAGTCGTGCGGCGTATTGGGATGGTAGAAATGCACTCGGTGAACCCGTAGCAAGTGGTGTCTATTTCTATACGCTGTCAGTTGGCGATTTTACCGCTACACGCAAGATGCTGATCAAAAAATAAGGTCCTTATCAGAAGGTATTTTATGCAGTTCAAACACTATTGTCTTACGATACCAATATTTTTCAGTTTTTTGTGTTTTAGTTTTGCCCAGCAACCCATTATTCTCAGGCACGGTGGCTCCGTTCAAATGGTGAAATTCTCCCCAGTGGACACCTCACTTGTTGCGAGTGCTGGCACGACCAACGGCATCAGAATATGGAATTTGCGGAACGACACTGTAACAGCTTTTAGAGGCCACCGTGGACAAATCAATTCAATAGCATTTTCCCCGGATGGACAATTGCTTGCCAGCGGCAGTGATGATTGGACTTTCAAACTGTGGGATGTCCACACGCAACAACACATTGCGACCCTTGAACATATTACGGGTCGAACTCGGTCTCCAATCACGGAGGTTGCCTTTTCTCATGATGGGCAACTGCTCGCCACCGCGGGTCAACATGTAAAATTATGGGAGGTTAGCACGCAAACCGAGATAGCAACGCTTCAACACAGCAACTATGTCTCGGCGTTAGCGTTCTCTCCGGATGGACAATTTCTCGCCACCGGAGACGTTGGAGGTACTGTAAAAATTTGGGATATTCAGGAGCGACAGGTTATCTCTCAACTTGATGGTGATACGGTTAGGATTGACACCCTTACCTTTTCCCCTGATGGCAGAACCCTCGCCAGTGCCGGATATCACGGACTCATCAAGTTGTGGGGAGTTTCCGATTGGACAATGCTCGGCACACTCCAGAATCGAGGCACGGCTTATACGCTCGATTTTTCTCCCGATGGGAAAGCACTCGTCAGCACCGGACACGCGGCGGTAACGCTCTGGTCGGTCGAAAATGGGGAGGAGATCACCTCCTTGACGGGACATTCCGGGTGGGTTTTCGGAGCTGCATTCTCCCCTGATGGGAAAACCCTTGCCAGTGGTGGAGATGATGGCATTGTCCGGGTCCAAAACATAGAATCCTATCTACAGACGCTGCAACAACGAGAAATGGTGCGGCTCATCTATTTCCTTCCAATTAACCGTTCCGCTCAACACGACATTGACACAAAGTTGGATACCCTCATAAGGGACGTGCAGCAGTTTTACGTCGAACAGATGCACAATCACGGATTCGGCAGAAAAACCTTCTCGTTTGAAACCGATGCCACCGGTAAGGCGGTCGTGCATCACGTGAACGGTAAATTTACCGACCGGTATTACGACACTGAGACGCTTGACAAAGTCATAGAAGAAATTGAGGAACGATTCAGTTTATCAACAAATCTTTACCTAATTTCCATAGAGACCGGCAGCGAAAAGATTGATGTCCAATGGTGTGGTCGAGGTGGAACCCATGGGACTACGGGAGGCAGAGCAATCGTTCCTGCCTCTGGGAGTTGCTTCGTTGGAGACCACGGACTTGAAACCGCGGCACACGAACTCGGACACGCTTTCGGACTCGATCACGATTTCCGAGACGATGCCTATCTGATGTCCTATGGATCCGATCGCGACCAATTGTCATTTTGTGCCGCCGAGTGGTTAGACGCTCATCGCTACTTCAATACGCATCAAACCTCTTTCAACGAACCTACAACGCTGACGATGTATATGCCTCTCGCATTGCCCTCCAATGTGACCCGTTTTCGTTTTGAAGCCGCCGATGCCGATGGGCTCCATCAAGCACAGTTGACTATCCCCGTTGCTATCGGAGACCCAGCGGATGGCGTTAAGTTGCACAGTTGTCAGGCATTGGACGGTGAAATCAGCCGGATTGAATTTACGACAACCGAAGTAACACCCGGATTCGCGACGGAAGTAACGCTTCGGGTGATTGATGTGTATGGCAACTTCACACAGGAAACGTATCCGCTTCGCGTGGGTGATGTTGCGCGTGTGGATACCGACGGCGACGGCGTGGTGGATGTGGCGGATTTGGTGTTGGTCGCCTCTCACTTCGGCAGAGTTGTCGTTCGCGGAGCTGCCTCGGATGTCAACAATGACGGTCTTGTGAATCGTGAGGATCTCCTATTAGTTGTGGAGGCGTTGGAATCTCAGGAAAGCGCGCCTGCTGCACCTACCTTGACCTCAGCGAACTTGCAACGGTGGATTCTTGAAGCGAAGCGACGTAACTTTGGCGATGAAACCTTCCAAAAAGGAATCAGGGTGTTAGAACAACTCCTAACACCGTTCCATCCAACAGAGACAGCACTGTTGCCGAACTATCCGAACCCGTTCAACCCAGAGACGTGGATACCGTATCAATTAGCAAAGCCTGCGGATGTTAGCATTGCTATCTATGCTGCAGACGGAAAATTGGTTAGGACGTTGGCATTAGGGCATCAACCTATCGGTATCTATCAGGGCAAGAGCCGTGCGGCGTATTGGGATGGCAAAAACGCACTCGGTGAACCTGTGGCGGGTGGCGTGTATTTCTACCAGCTCAAAACCGACGAAATGTCGTCAGTGCGCAAAATGGTGATTTTGAAGTAGGTAAAAACGAAAAGGGACTGGGGACGGCTTCTAACAGTTGTCCCCAGTGTTTGATAAAGAGGAGGAAAAACATTGAGAAAAAGGATCTTTGCCGGGGATATCCGCTGCCATATAATCTTTGTGGTGGCACTGTGTGCCGCTGGTATTGCTTGGGTAACAATACAAGGCTGCGGCGAAGAAGAAGCGGAGCCTCCTATTGCTGTGAAACCCAACAGTGCTGTGAGTTCAGGAGAGATGAAGGTGCCCGAGACAGTTGCTGCGGCACCCAAAGCACCGGGAGTCGGTCAGCCCTCTGTCAAAGCGGTTGGCTATTACAAGGACTGGAAATTGACAAAACCGCTCAGTGGTACTGTTGCTTCGGGGACAACCTTTTGGATAAAGGTGATGTTCTCTGAGCCGATGAAGCATGTTGCCGCTGACGACAAAACAGCGAGACCTATTCTGTACTACAAGATAGACAAGGAACTCACCCGTTTTCGTGTTGCAAAACACGGCGCAAGTGGAGAGGACTTTGTCTCCGGTGATGCGAAACCGTTGAAAAATGGCACAGACGACTACATCTGTAAGTACACGGTGCCGAAAGAGGCGGTCGGAACATTTACTGTTGCTGTCGGTAGACAGAGTACTGACAAAGACGGGAACCTGCTTCCTACGTTCTATACGCACAAGGAAAAGTTACCCATTGTTCCGAAGGACACAGTCTCACCGACGGTACTATCTGTTACCTACTACCTGGACAGCACAAGGAATCTGAAGGTTAATCCCACAACAGAGTTTGTTTCTGAAGGAACGGATATCTACACCGAAGTGGTGTTCTCTGAACCGGTAACACCGTCCATCACCTATACCTCGGGAAATAATGTTGACAGGAGATACACGCTCTCAAAACAGTATTTCGGTATTCACAGGCATGACACCTACAAACCGACAGACCCGACAGGAAATTCATTCTTGTGTCGGTCAACCGCAAGGAAAAACACTTTCTCCGTCACGGTTACCGCTGAAACAGATGACCTTGCGGGTAATCGTCTCGCTAAATCGGTTATCGCGCCAACACTTGTGGTGAGACCGAGAGTGCCAGATACGGGAACGGTGATACCAACCGACCCCTCGGTAAAAATAGCGGTGATACCGACAATCATAGATGAGAGAAGTATTGTCGGCAGAATTAGTATTCCCGGTATCGGGGAAAGAGTGAAGCATAGAATTGAGGCGCAACCGGTTGTCGGAGCGATTGTGACAATTGTATCAGGACCACGGTCCGGTGAGCAGATTATGACCAATCAAAATGGTCAGTACCTGTTCCGGAATGTTGAGGGGGGCAGGTTACATCTCCGCGTTGAGAAGGTCGGGTTTGAACCAAAAGAGGTGACTGTACACAAATCAGGACCAACACAGATGTCTGACGGAACTACCTCTAAATTCTACAAAGGGCCTCAAAACACCCCCGGCACTATTCTGCTCGGTCATAGATGGCCGGATGAGGTACGCTTCATACTGGAGAGAACAAAAGCGGTGGATGATCTACTATTTGTCAGAGTCAGTTTTCCGGTCAATTGGGGTGGACAGTACAGTGACGGTGTGGCTATGCTGCACACCAAGAATGTGGGCGGGATAGCGAATATTCTCGGCGTCATTGCGCATGAAATTGCGCATGCACACCAACAAGCTGTAATCCCTCTCAATAGTAGGGGCAGATTTGATGAGATAAGTAAGTGGGAAAACACCCCTGAAGCGAGAGCGTATGCAGGGGCACAAAGGAAGGATTGGGGGCAATTCGGCAAGGCAAAGTATGAGACCATCGGATACTCTGCCAACTTGAAAGAAAACGCAGCTGAGTTCTGCGCTTACTTTTGGAGTATCGGTCGTTGGAACCGAGACATTCACAGTGATCTGAAACAAGTCGCTCCTAACCGCCTCAAATGGGCACAAACATGGCTTGAAAAACAATAACCCTATCCTTAATAGACAGGGGTGAAGGCTACAAGGAGGTCTTTTATGTTTCAAGGCAAAAAGGAGAAATTCTATGATGAAAAGCACACGATTTACACTTATTTTCATGCTCACGCTCATTGCAACACTCTATACTTCAAAAACCTTCGCAGAACTTCGGACGCTGAGAGGGCATGAGGGGAGTATCTACAGCCTCGTGTTCAGTCCCGATGATCAGACATTAGCAAGTGCAGATCCAAATGGCAGCACCGTCATCTTGTGGGATTTCGCCACAGGCAGCGAAAAAGCCAGACTCGGCGACCCTTTGGGTTGGGTCTATGGAATGGCGTTCAGTCCGGATGGCCAGACGTTAACAACGGTGGGTAGGGGTCGTGAGGGTGTGTTGCAAACCATCATGTGGGATTTCGCCACAGGCACAACAAAAACAGTCACACTCGGCGACCCTTTGGACAGCTCGGGCGGTGAAACAGGGCTGAGTCCCGATGGTCGGACATTAGTACTTGTAGATGGCTACACCGTCACCTTCTGGGATGTCGCCACAGGCAGCGAAAAAGCCAGTAACCGTGGGGATAATAGTATCACACGCCTTGTGTTCAGTCCCGATGGTCAGACCCTCGCAACTCTGGGTGGCGATCGTCGTATTATCTTATGGGATGTTGCCACAGGCAGCGAAAAAGCCAGACTCAGCGGGCATGAGGGGAGTATCTACTTCATCGTGTTCAGTCCGGATGGCAACACTCTCATCTCACGTATGGAGGGCGGCACCGTCATTTTGTGGGATGTTGCCACGGGTACAAAAACAGCCACACTTCCATGGAAGCCTTTTGGCATATTGTTCAGTCCGGACGGTCAGACGTTAGCAGGTAGAGATGGCAACACCATCATCTTGTTGGAGATCCCTGCTACCGAGGTTCGCATGACCTCCTTCCCAGCGGAATCTCCAAGCATTGGTGCCGAGTTGGCGATCAACGTTGCTATTATCGCAGGACAGAATGTCGGCGGATATCAGGTCAGCGTAGAATTTGATGAAACTGCGCTGCGTTATGTTGAGAGTGCTAACGGCGACTACTCACCCCCAGGAGCGTTTGCTGTCCCCCAGATATATGAGGTAATAAAGTAACACTTGGTGCGACTTCGCTCGCAGGGCTGTCAATGGGGATGGCACTCTCGTAACCCTAACGTTTGAAGTTGTTGACATCAAAAAATCAAGGCTTCTCTTATCTGATGTTATTCTCACAGACAGTACTGGCAAACTGCTGCCGCATCGCCTTTTTGATGGACGGGTGACGGATCCACAAATAGCACCAGAGGATACCAACAGCGACGGCGTCGTCAATATCCTTGATTTGGTATCCTTGATTTGGTAAAAGTGGCATCGCGTTTCAACCAGTGGAGGGACATCGAAAAAGAGGACATCAATGGCGATGGGATTGTCAACATCGTGGATCTCGTCAAGGTTGCCGGTGCTCTGGGTGCCGGAGCAGCTGCTTCTTCTTTAAATTCAAGAGCACTTGCCATGTTTACCGCATCGGACGTGCAAAAGTGGCTCACGCAGGCATAGCAGTTAACTCTCGTAGATGCTACCTCACAACGTGGCATTCGTTTTCTGGAGCAACTCTTGGTAGCGTTAACCCCGAAAGAAACGGCCTTGTTGCCAAACTACCCCAATCCGTTCAACCCGGAAACATGGATCCCGTATCAGTTGTCGGAACCTGCGGATGTCACGGTGACGATCTATGCTGTAGATGGTACTGTAGTACGCCAGTTGGTATTAGGGCATCAATCTATCGGTATCTATCAAGGCAAAAGCCGTGCAGCCTATTGGGATGGTAGAAACGCGCTCGGGGAGCCTGTTGCAAGTGGTGTGTATTTTTATACGTTGACTGCAGGGAATTTCACAGCGACCCGGAAGATGTTGATACGAAAGTAGGTCTCTATAGGGATTGGGAAGATAGAAGGAAATGAGAGGGGGGGCGCAAACTAAAAGTTTGCGCTACACTCCATGGGTTGCGTCTTAAGGCGATACGGATTTTGCACAGCGGAATCCAAGCGCGCCGATACCGGCGTATGCTGGCGTCGTGCCGTGGCGATTTGAGGCACGCAACCACTCAGGTTCGCTGTTCCATCCACCGCCTCTCAGTACACGGAAATCTACAATATTCTCGAAATCGTTAACAATCTCCTCAATATTGTTTGCACCTGCGGTCGGATTACGACGTGGGGAATTGGCATAGAAATCAACCTCGTATCTGTCAAGGCACCATTCCCAGACATTTCCGGCGATGTCATATACACCGTATTCGTTGGGGGGATACTCGCCAACTGGGGTGGTCTCACCAAGATTTTTGCCGTAGTTTGCCCTGTTAAAATTAATGCCATTACCCCACGGATACTGTTTTCTTTTTAATCCGCCGCGTGCTGCTTTCTCCCATTCCGCTTCTGTTGGTAAACGTTTGTCCACCCAGACTGCATAAGCCATCGCAGCGTACCAACTCACATAACGCACAGGATGATCGCTTTTTCCAAGTGGGTAGTTATTTCCATTCCAGTCATTTAGGTAATTATCATCGGCGAATCTGTCGTCAATAAGTTCTTTTTGCCACACTGGATTCGCGAGAACGAAGTCCTTAAATTCTCCGTTGGTGACCTCATTTGCATCTATATAAAACGCGTCAAGGTGAACGGTATGCACGGGCTGTTCGTCGTTATCGGCATTACCGTCGTTGCTACCCATCTGAAACTCGCCTTCTGGAATTAGGACCATTCCTTCTGGAATAATGGGTTCAGGTTCGGGGATAACTTCGGGTTCGAGTTCAGGGATCGGCTCAGTCGTCACGGGCGTAGCTGCGGCAATGGTATAAGTGAGTGTTTGAAACCCGTCTGCCCAAGTGATTTTCAGTGTGAGCGGACCGGAGTTGAATGGACCAGAAATTGTGACCATTCTTCCAGATTTTTTAACGACGCCTACATTCACTGATACGTTTTCGGGGATATCATCAAAAGTAACAGTAATAATTCCATTTACGTCAAGGGTGCTCCCGGCTGCCGGTTCCGCACCCAACAGTGCTACTGAAGTAGCCTCGTCGGCTTCACGCGTTCCACAGCTGACTATATAAACAGCGGATAGACATACAAATGTTAAACCTAACAATATAAATAAATTTTTCATAAAATATAACGCAAGTTGCTAGTTGAAGAATCATGGATATTTAAGTGCCACTTTTCCTTGAAAAGATATAGAAATTTTCGGAGATTCACCTGTCGCCCCGCTGGGGCTTTAGAGGTTGGTAGTGCAAATCTCTACATACCTGTCGCCCCGCTGGGGCTTGAGCATATTGTCTGAGACGCGTATTATACACCTATCGTCCTCTGGAGAAATCGAGGACTCGATAAAAACAATGCTATTTTGTAAGTGGCAACTTGGGTAAATATAGCAAAATCCGATTTCTGGTATTGCTTTTCGAGCGTACCCGTTCATACAGATGCATGAACGGCTTAATAAACCTCCAAATAATTATCGGTTTCCCACTGGCTGATACTCAAGTGGTAGTTCTGCCATTCCTCACGTTTGACCTGAATGTAGTAGTCAGCATACTCATTCCCAAGTGCATTCTTGATGACCTCGTCCTTTTCAAGAGCGTCTACGGCTGCGCTGAGCGTTGGGGGTAGGGAGCCGATGCCCCGTTGTTGTAGTTCGTCTTCTGGTACTTCATAAAAATTATCCTCGTTTTGCACCCCCGGATCAATCTGATTTTCGATGCCGTCGAGACCGGCTGCAAGCATCACGGTCGCTGCAAGATAAGGGTTTGCTGCTCCATCGCTGAGTCGGTTTTCTATGCGTCCTGGTGCTGGAATACGAATCATCTGTGTTCGATTGTTCGCACCGTAGGTGACGTAAACGGGTGCCCACGATGAACCTGAACGTGGTGGTCTGCGCACTAAGCGTTTGTAGCTATTGACAAGCGGATTTGTAACTGCTGTTATTGCTTTTGCGTGTTTCAGGACACCCCCCGTGAACCAGTAAGCGAGTTGGGACAAACCGTTTCTATCGTTCTCATCAAGGAACAGATTTGTCTGATTTTCTTCATCCCAGAGACTCATGTGAAAGTGGGCACCATTGCCAGTCAGATTGGTGAAGGGCTTCGGCATAAATGTTGCCAACAATCCTCGTTCCTCGGCGATCGTTTTAACCATCCACTTGAAGAAGGTATGGCGATCAGTTGTCGTTAGTGCGTCCGAATAGGTCCAGTTTGTCTCGAACTGACACGTTCCGTCTTCATGGTCGTTTGCGTAGGGTTCCCACCCCAATTCTTGCATGTATTTAATGAGGGTAGTCATCATATCAAGATTGCGGTGCAGCGCTCTCAGATCATAACACGGTTTATCGAGTGTATCGAGTTTATCCCATGGGGCGTAATGTCCTGTCTCATCCTGCTTTAGAAGCATGAATTCGGCTTCGATGCCGACGTTAAAGATGTAACCTTTTTCTTTTGTTTTTTCTAATTGCTGTCGCAGGATAGTCCTCGGACAGTAGTGCCACGATTTACCTTCGACGTACATATCCCCGGCTACCCAAGCAAGGTTTTTTCGCCACGGTACGATTGTCAACGAATTAAAGTCAGGGATACTTGCCATTTCTGGGTCGTGTGGGTATTGTCCTATCTCGCCTGCGGCGAAGCCCCCGAAGCCCGCACCCTCTTCTGCCATATCCTTAAGATGGGTGGATGGGATAACTTTTCCCTTCGGGGTCCCGCTCATTTCTACGAAAGAGCAAAGAAAAAACGCAATGCTGTTCTCTTCGACGAAATGTTTAACTTGGTCTTGAGTCATGAATTGTCTCCAATGGTTTGTGTAGAAGATGATGCCTTGCAGATAAAACTAAAAATTGCTTCTACGATAGTATGGTGTGACTGGTATAAATATACTAACTACAAAATGGGGAAACATGGTAACATTATAACTGAAGTCCTGAAAATTTCAATATCTAATCTTTGAGCAGCAGGTTTTGGAAAATTGCAAGCTGCGCCAAGAGCGTGGGTTGAGGAGGCAACTGATGGTAGACTTCTCTCGCTTCTATACAAGATGGTCGCTTTTGATTGGTGTGTTGATTGTTATTTATCTGTTGCCGATATGGTTATTCCCCTATTTTCCGACACAAGACGGTGTGAGCCACGTCTATAACTCCCAAATCCTGACAGAATACAACAACCCTCAGTATCAATTTCAAGATTATTACGAGATTAACTGGTACCCCTTTCCTAATTGGCTTTCACATTTTTCATTGGCGGTATTAATGTTCGTTTTTCCACCGCTTATCGCCGAGAAAGTCTTTCTGAGCCTCTATGTTATCTTGTTCCCACTCGCAATCTATTATTTTCTCAACGCTGTCGAGCGCGGACGACATGCCCTTGTCATATTTAGTTTTACGTTTATCTACAACTATCTTTTTCTGATGGGGTTCTACAATTTTGCTGTTAGCGTGCCTCTCTTTTTACTCGCACTTGGTTACTGGTGGAAACACAAGGAGCAGATGAACAGAAGGCGTATCATTCTCCTGAACCTACTCATCATTGTTACCTATTTCGCACATCTCATCTCTTATGCCTTCATTTTGTTCTCTATCGCCTTGCTGGCATTGTGGCATTTCAGGCGAGACTTCAAACGGATCCTCATTACAGGATGCTATCTCCTACCTGCAGCCTTCCTCCTTCTCGTCTACCTCCCTACTTCTGACCTGTTGGCAGGGGAACCTCCTGAGTTTAGACTTGCACGGGTCGGAGAACTGTTTGCTAACTTGATTGGTATGCACGTGCTTATCTCCTACACCGACCCTCCGAGTTGGCTCTCTGTTACCGTCTCTGCTTTTTTAATTTTTCTCGGCGTTGTAACAATCTGGCAAAACAGGCGAGAAAAAACAGCAGTACATACCGGGCAGAAAACGTTTCTCTGTCTTGTTGGTGTGCTTTTTGGGCTCTATTTTATCCTGCCAAACTCTATCGGTCCGGGTGGTTGGGTCAACGATCGGATTGCCATTTTAGCCACGCTTGCACTATTTGCATGGTTTCGTGAATTTGATAAGCTGAAGTGGAAACGCTTGTTCACAGCAGCGGTCACGCTTCTGACCTTGATTAACATTGTCTATGTCGGTGTTCTCTTCAGAAATCTCAACGCTGAGATAGGCGAGTTTAACGCTTTCGTAGAACGAGTTGGAAAGAACAAGGTCATCCTCCCACTTCACTTTGATCCGAGGGGCAGCTCAAAACGTGTGGGTATCTTTGTTAATGCCGCTAACTACTACTGTCTTGACAATGGCTGTATCAATCTCGGCAACTATGAAATACAGTTTGATTACTTTCCGGTCCGCTTCAATGCTGATTTTGAGACCCCATTAGAAGAGAAAGAGTGGGTGCAAATGGTCCACTGGCAGCCGGAAAAAATCGATCTCTGTGATTATGCTGACAATGTGGATTATCTGCTGCTGTGGGATACGCCGGACAAACCTGTCGTCGCTGAGGGGATTGAGGCGTGCTATACGCTGATTGCGTCGGAAGGGAAATTGAAACTCTTTAGAGGGAAGCGGTAAAAGTGGACGGCAGCAAGAACGGGGAAAAGCCGCAGGCGCCTTTAATACTCTCCTTTAAGTGTGACGGTTGCGATGGTGTGTGTGTAGTTGAGGAAGTCGAGCAACGGATCCATTTCGTTCGTGCGATTTTGTGTAACCTGATAATCAGCGTTAAGTGTTAAATACGGATTGAATTGCCAGTTTAATTGCACGTTCGCACCTATCTGTGTATCCCGACGGTTTGGAGCATTTTCTGAGATGAATCCCGTTTCGTCGAGGATTTGTCTGCCTTCAAACTGTAGCCAGAGTCTGGAGAGTCGAAGCCGTATCCACCGTCCGGTATCGAGTCGGTAGAATGAACTTGCTGCTACTTCAGTGCTGACGAAGTTGAAAAAATCAGCACTGGAGCGATTTAGAAATAAGTTAACTTCTTCCTGAAACATGATATGTTCAGTTGCTACCTGTATTAGTTTCGCTGAACTGATGTGTCTCCAGTCCATTCGGCGTTCGTTGTCTTCAAGTCCTGTGATACCTAAGATGAGGTTGTTTAGGTTGGTTTCGTAACTGCTGTGCTCTATCCCGTATTCGAGTTTGCCGAGCATCTGTTCGAGGAGTCCGAATTGCATTCGTGCTGTCATGTTGTGGCTGTTAGAGCCGATAAGTAGGAAATCCTCTCTAAGTGCCTCGTCATCGTCAAATCGGTGGACTCGCAGGTTATACTCAAGAATGCGTCCAAAGCGGAGACCGATTTGTCGTTCGGTGTTGTTATAGACATCGGAGGTACGCACGAAGCGTTGCAGCCGATGCGATGCTACGAATGGTGGTAAACTTGCGACGGGACGAAAACTCAGTTCAGTTAAGAAAATATCGCTAAGCGCATCAAATTCGTTGAGTTTTCCCTCTGCGCCGGTATAGTTTTCGACTTGTGGAGCATATTGCAATTTGATTCTAAGTTTATCGGTTACTGGTAAATCCCCGTACAAGTCAACACCGAGGCGGTTAATCATACCCACAAGTTGCGGATCGTCTTTTCCTGCCAAACTGCTCGTGTATGGGTCTACGCTTAAACCGAGTTCAATATGATTGTTGTAGGTATTAGAGAAATGGGAACTGATTGTCAGTTCTGCAGGATCGGTTTCAGAGGTTTCTTTGGGTTCTTTTTCTAATAAACTTTGTCCGAATTCGGTCTGGAGTTGTGCTGAGACACTTTGTGTGTTGGATAAGAATACAATACCTATGAGTTGCGTAAAAATGAGCAAAGCTGCCCAACTACTGTCTGCTGTTTTTAGGATATTCATTTGAGATTGACCATTGGATAATCCGCCCTATGTTAAGTCCTGAGAATTTGCGAAGTTCAAAGGCGTAAATATCTGTTTTCTCTGAGCGAGCCGGATGAATCGGGGCATACCAGCAATACTGAGTTTATCCACGAGTACTTCAAGGCCTGCTTCATAGAGTTCCAGGTCGCTCATCTCACGGACCCGAAGCACCAATGGTTTCCGATCTTCAGATGTCCCGATTTTCGTTGGGGAGACAGGATTGCCAGTTTTCTGTTTGACATCGTGTTTTTTTTCTACCTCTTTACTTTTTTTTACTGCTGTTTTCTTATTACTTTTATCAAGCCATTCATGGCGTTCATTGGTATAATCACCTGTGCATGGAGCACGCATGTTGATAGTCAGAAAACGGGATATTCCTACCTTGCCAAGTTTGGTTGTAAGTATTTCTATTCCGAGTTTATACAGTTCACTATCTGTCATTTTTAGAACATTCATTTCTATCTACTCCTTGTAACCATATGTATGGATTTTCTACACGGACGCGCAGCTCGGAACTGAGCCTTTTGGCTCTTCGGAGAAGTCTATCATCTGTTGTGAGGAAAATGTCTGCATTGCTACTTTCAGCACATGCAAGATGCAAGGCATCAAACCACTTAAATCCGAGGGCTTCAAGTTGTTCGCCTCTTAAATTTTCTATACTCCCAATTAAAACATTTTGATGCGCGTCATTTATCTGGGCTTTTATCCGAGCGCGTTCAATCCAATTCGGGTTGTTGTTAACTTCATGGACTAAGGTCTCACTAACGACCCATAACCAGCGGTTTGTAATAAAGGCATCAAAGATTTTCTCAATTGCATCGGTCTCGCGGCGGATCCGAATCTGCGTTTGATCATTAAACGGACGGCTCAAACAACACGTATCAAGGTAAATTTTCAAGTTCTGAATGTATGTTCTCGCTCGGTTATTCAATCATTCCCTCTTGCGGACTTGATGCAGTTGCATAGAGTTTCCGAGGGATGCGTCCTGCTAAAAATGCGGCTCTACCTGCTTCAACCGCTTTTTTCATCGCTTCTGCCATCAGGACCGGGCGATGTGCTTTAGCTACCGCTGTATTGAGCAAGACCCCATCACATCCTAACTCCATCGCAATCGCTGCATCTGATGCTGTTCCAACGCCAGCATCCACGATCAGCGGCACCTGCACAAGGTCGCGAATAATCTGGATATTATACGGATTGCGGATCCCCATCCCTGAACCGATCGGCGCGC
Source organism: Candidatus Poribacteria bacterium (assembly GCA_028818705.1). Taxonomy (GTDB): domain Bacteria; phylum Poribacteria; class WGA-4E; order WGA-4E; family WGA-3G; genus WGA-3G. The sequence goes on along the minus strand of JAPPNJ010000056.1, from coordinate 10,831 downwards.
CTAATGGCATCACTGCTGCACAGCCGAGATCTTCTAATTTCTTACAGGTAATCGGATCATCGTTACAATATGGCAACACCGTGAAACCGTCTTTAACGAGTGCTGCTGCGGCATTGAGTAACTGTTCTACATCTGGAAATTGTGTCTCTTCATCACCAATAACTTCGAGTTTGATGAGCGATGTTTCAAGGGCTTCTCTCGCGAGGTTTGCTGTCAAAATCGCATCCCTTGCCGTGAAACAGCCAGCGGTGTTCGGCAGAATCGTCATGCCGCGTTCACGCAGGAGTGCGAATAGGTTCTCACTGGATGTATCTGTAAATTTCACGCGGCGCATCGACACCGTCGCAATTTCGGCGCCACTCGCGGCAATGGACTCCGTCATTATATGGAAATTTGGGTAACCCGCTGTTCCGATAAGCAGTCTTGATGTATATATCTGATCTGCGATTTTGAAATCTTGCATTTTTTTACTGCTAAGTCTATTTTTTATAGAGTGCTATGCCCACCCGCTCAATTTGTTTAACCATTTCAGGGTTGCGGATATTCTCGAAAATACATAGATCGATAGTATAAGGAAGCAATTGATCGTCTAAATCGTTTGCAATCCGGGATATGAGCGTGTGTGTCAGTTCACTACTGCCACGGAGCGTTAAGTCGATGTCGGAACCGTTTTTGTAATCGCCTCTGGCGCGAGAACCGTATAATACAACTTCTTCTACTTGTGGATACCGCCCGAAAACATCGCGGATTTTTTCGAGGGTCTGCGAAGACAAACCGTATTGCATTTTTAAGAGTTCCCTTCCTTTTTCAATTGCTGTAGTCGGACGAGCAATCTCTCAAATTCAGCGAAGTAGGCAGTACGGATAGCTGTGACAACTTGGGCTGCAGTTTCTTCATCATAGGTATGTGAGGTTAGATTGCGTTTGTCAACCATATCCATCCAGACTTCGCCGTTTTCAATTAGGTTGTTCCTAAAAGCTTCTCGGGTTGTGTCGCGTGAACCATACAGGTTCAGCACGCCTTGTGCTTCAAGGAAGTTTTTCAAAGTCTTCCAAGCGAGTTCGTGCGTATATTCAAAACCTTGTATCAATCCTTGTGCTTCTAAGTCCGAAAGTTCACGTTGTTCCGCAAGTATGACAGCTGCATTTAATCGATTAAAAGCCCTTTCAAAGCTATTTGCGCGTTGAATCCAGCGAACTTCTTGGCTTTTCATAGTATTCTGCCTACAGTTTATCACCGTGCATTTTCAATTAGTATAGCATTGGCGTAGCCTGTTTATCAAGAGTTTTTGGCACCAACTCTCCTGTCAGTGTACTGTATAACTAAATTATCCGCCTTGAACGGCGCGGATAATTTCTACCTCGCTATTCTCGCAGAGTTCTGTTGCCCGCCACGTCGTTTTCGGGATAACTTCTCGGTTCACAGCCACAGCGATGCCTGCCTGCTTCGGATTCAGTTCTAAAGCGATGAGCAGGTCGTAAATGTTTAAGTTCGGACGAACCGTTTTTTCTTCGCCATTAACGTGTATCTTCATTTTTTTTAATATGGTTACGGCGCACGGCGGGAGAAAAGCGCGTATGGCTTTTCTAAAGACCCTACTACCTTAAAAACCGGTCTAACTGAAACGGGGTGATTGTCTCTGAGGTTTCACCAGTCAGAATCAGTGTGGTGATTTCATAAGCCGTAATTGGCGTGAGCAGGATGCCGTTACGATAATGCCCCGTTGCATATATCAGATTCTCAATGGATGTTTTGCCGAGTATGGGAGCGTTGTCTCTGCTGCCGGGGCGTAAGCCTGCCCAAGTCTCAAGGATCGGCAATTCATAAATACCTGGCACCGCTTCCCATGCCCCGCGCAGGAGTTCAAATACACCACCAGCAGTCAAACGTGTATCGAATCCCATCTCTTCACTCGTCGCTCCGACGATGAGCCTGCCATCGGTTCTCGGTACCAGATATACCGAGGTCGAATATCTTGCCCTGACAGTGCGGATGACGTTTTTGACAGTAATACCGGCTTCCATTTGCAGTGCCAACATCTGTCCTTTTACAGGACGCACCGGGGGGATGATAGTGTCTGGTAACCCTTCAATCTGTGCAGACCAGCATCCTGCTGCAAGAATGAGCGCGTCTCCTGTTTGAAAACCGTCTTGTGTTTGAACGCCTGCTGCGACTCCGTTTTCTATGACAATTTTTTCAATAGCGCTGTTCTCATGCAACACGCCACCGCACACTTGATAGGCACGCTGGAGTGCCTGGACCATCATCCGGTTATCGACTTGATAATCGGTTGCGCAGCGGATGGCTGCAGTCACACGAGGCGAAAGCACAGACTCAATTTCACGTGCCTCTCGGCCGGTTAACCATTCAACATTCAGCCCTAAATTTTGTTGTGCAGTGTAAAGATGTCGCAGTTGATGTGTATCATCTGGCTCAAGTCCAACAATGAGGGTGCCTTCAACTCGATAGCCGATAGACATCGCTGCGTCTGTTTCTAATTCATCAACCCATTGTGGATAACGTGCTAAGCTATGGCTACCCAACTTGAGCAATTCCGGTTCTTCGGTGTGTGCTTCGGCGAGCGGCGCGAGCATACCGGCGGCTGCCCAAGAGGCTGCGCGCCCGGCTTGCGATCGCTCATAAATGGTGACGGTGGCACCCGCTTTCGCAAGCTGCCATCCAATACCAAGTCCAATCACGCCGCCACCGATGATAATAATCTTCTTATTTGCCATTTTTTAACTATGGCGGTTTTCGCTCGGTTTTTTTCCATTATCAAAAACCGGTTATCGCCTAGCCTTGCGCGTATCTGGAACCTATTATATTCTTCTTTGGTTTAGGATCTCTCTCCAACAGGAGGTGCGTCTCCATACAGGTTGATAGCGTAAAAACTTGATTTTCATCAACTTCGTCGATGTGCAGTAAACGATTATTCTTTTAAAACATTGATGAAACAATCTGTTGCTTCGACTGTTTTGGAGATTAACCCTTTTTCGTAGGCGAATTTTGCGAATGCGTTCCACTTTTCTGCGGATTGTACCTGCGTTGTCGCGAATACATCTAATGTATCCCGAAACGCAAGTTCTTCTAAATCTTTACGGGCATCAGGATTCGCCTTGAAGAACAATTTCAGGGCATCATCAGGATTTTCTTTCGTGAATTGAATTGCCGCCTGAATCGCTATCATCAGTTTTTTAGCAGTTTCTGGATATTTTTCCAAATAAGCGTCGTTGGAGACAATCACTAACTCGTAATAGTCGGGAATACCGTGCTTCTCGAGGGCGAAGTAATCGGCTTCTGCCCCTTCAAGTTTCAACTCATTAATCTCGTAGTTCCGAAATGGACCGATCACTGCGTCTATTTGTCCACTTAGCAGAGAAGCTGAAATATTCGTACTCACGTTTATCAATTCGTAGTCATCTTCTGATAGTCCAGCATTCGCTGCGATCGCATTAAACAGAAGGACGTCCAGAGGTGCGACCGTGTATCCAATTTTCTTTCCTTTGAAATCCGCTGGTGTTTTAATGCCTGTCTTTTTCAGGAAACTAATCGTGTTGAGCGGGTGTTCCACGAGTAAGCCGATCGATTTAACCGGGAGAACTTCTTCACTTGCCCGTGCAATTGTGACACTCTGTTGGTAACTCACAGCGAACGGATATTTTTCAGCCGCCACGAGTTTGAGTGGAGCGTCCGGGTCACCCCCCCAAAGGAGTTCGACTTCCAACCCGTGTTTGGCAAACACCTTGTTCTCTTGTGCGACGTAAAGCGGCGCGTGATCTACGTTGGGAAACCAGTCGAGAAGCAGTGTTACCTTCTCCATTTCGGCTTTCTGGTGACTATCTGCATGACTGTCAATGTGTTCCGTTAAGAGTATACCACAACCGATGAGAAACATTAAGCAAATTGCTGTTTTCATGAGGATTTCCTCTCTTATTAATTGTTCGATGCGTTTACCGAACATCTGATTTGTTGTATTGGTGCTGCCGCCACGGCATTGCGTACCGCTCCAGCAGCGTCATCAATCCGAAAAGACTCAAGCCTAAGAGTGTTAGGCAGAAAATAGCGGCGAATACAAGTGAAATTTGGAGTTTCCCGTTGGCATACAGCATGAGATATCCGAGTCCTGCCTTCGCTCCGACCCATTCGCCGATAACGGCACCGATTGTGGAAATAGATATGCCTATCTTCGCGCCTGAGAAAATGAAAGGCAGTGCCGAAGGGATGCGTACTTTCCAGAGTATCTGCCACCGGGTCGCTCGCAAAATCCGAAACAGGTTTACTGTGTCTGGATCGGTGGACTTCAAGCCGTCTAAAGTATTCAGCACAATCGCGAAAAATACAATCAGTGCCGCCATAACGACTTTTGAGGCAATCCCGAAGCCAAACCACAGCACCAACAGCGGCGCGATCGCAAATACTGGAACCGTTTGTGAACCGATAACATACGGGTAGAAGGCTTTCTCCAGCATAGGGAACTCGAACATCAATATGGCTAACGGGATGCCGATGCTGATTGCAAGGGCAAATCCGAGAAGCATCTCTTGTAGGGTCACGAGTGTATGTTTCTGTAATTGTGCATGTTCCACAAATAGTGTTGCCACAATTTTCGAGGGTGGCGGCAGAATGTAGCGAGGGATATCGAATAGATGCACAGCAGCTTCCCATATTCCTAACACTACGAGCAAGATAGCCACAGGCACCAAGAATTTGCTAAGCATCCGTGTCGCTCCTTAACGCGAAAAAACCGTCTTCCTTTTTTGGTGTCGCTTGCAAGCCAAAACTTGCTTGACAAAAGTCGGTGTAGGGAACATGCCCGTCTGCAGCCTTGGCAGTGCCAAAAAGGAAGCGGCTTTGATGGTTATCAGTTCTTGGTTCTCAGTTAGGAGGTGTCTGATGTATGTCAAAACCTTTTGTAACTGACGACTGACAACTACGTTTGCATATTTCCCTACGCTGGTATGATCCAGATCAGGTTCAAAGGGTGTTTTCTCAGCTCTTAAACAAGTAAGAGCACCCCATAATGTCACTGAACAATTATAGCATATTCTCCGTTTTAAAGCAATTTCTGAAAAAATAACCGTTTTTCTTTAGTCCACTGGCATCGCGTGTGCGGGAATTTCGACACCCTGTTCACTCCAGAATTTGTATGCCCCGCGGTGAAGCGGAATAACAAATGCCTTTGGTCCATTTTCTATCGTCATATCTGCAGCGGCTTGGTTCGTTTGGAGCATCGACTGATGTCCTTCTGGTGAGTAGACGTGCTTTAGAAGTTTGTAAATCGTTTCCTCGTTCACTGCTTTGTTTGAGATGAGGACTGTTGGCATCACGATCGTCTTCACTGGTTTAACCTTACCTTCGTAGGCACCTTCTGGCAGAGACCCAGGAAGATAGAACGGGTACTTTTCGTAGAAGCCGTATTTTTTGGCGGGTGTGTCGAGATCTATCATCCGGATAGATTTGATGGTAGTTAGTTGGATAACAGCACTGTTTGGGACACTGACAAGCCATTGGAAGGCATCTACTTGTCCGTCTTGAAGTGCTTCGGCAGCAGCGGTGCCACCTTTGTAAATCGGCGTAAACTCTCCCCAAATACCTGCTAATTTCGACAAACGTTCTAACGTCTGAGCGGTACCGGATCCACTCGCTCCAGAAGCGATTTTTTTACCAACAATGTCCTCAAAGTGATGAACGTCACTGTTTGCGAGCGTTGAAAATTGGTCGTAAGCAATAAAGAGCAATGTCACCATACGGATATTGGTTTTTGGTCCTTCTTCTGCGAAGATTTCCTGTCCATGGTAGCCGAGGTAGCTTTCAGAGGCAAAGACGACACCGAGCCCTTCTGTATCTTCGTTCACACGTCGCGTATTTTCGATTGAACCCGCTGAGGCTTCAATAGATATTTTTATATGGGACTCTTGGTGTGTCAAAACGTGGCTAATGCCGCCTGCAAATTGTGAAAAACTACCGCCTATTACACCCCCCATAATTGAGAGCCATTCCTTCTCTTGACGGGAGGAAGCATCACTGGTCGAGACTTTTTCACTTGATTGCTTGTCACTACACCCGTAAAAGGCAACTGACACAGCCAATGCAACGAATATGGGTATATGTAGTAAGTTGCGATGTGAAAATCTGTCTTTTGTAAACATGGGCTTTCCTTTTGCGTTTGTATATTGAATGGTTGTCAGTCGTCTGACTGATGACTATAAGAATACCAGATATTTAATGTAAAGCGAAGACAAATTTTGCCGCGTAAATCAACGGTATGAATGCCTTAATGGCATTCCCCGGGGCAAAAAATGTAAAGCGAAGACAAATTTTGCCGCGTAAATCAACGGTATGAATGCCTTAAT
>JAPPNJ010000056.1:0-4378 GCA_028818705.1 Candidatus Poribacteria bacterium | reverse complement strand
GGCATTCCCCGGGGCAAAAAATGTAAAGCGAAGACAAATTTTGCCGCGTGTGGGCAAAATTTGGTTTGGGTGGGTGTGTTCCTCCAACGCTTAAATTTTCTTGATAAATGTCTACGGAACTGTTACACTTTAAGGTCAAGAGACAAACAAAGGAGGCTACAAAAAACAATGAGACGTTTCTGCTCCTATGTATTATTGGTGGGATTTAGCCTGTGTTTCATTATCAGTCCTGTCGCTGTTAGCGATGCTACGACAAAAAAACGGATTGCTGTTCTCTATTTTGAGGACCACAGCCGCTTTGATTCGCCCACCGGGTGTGGTTGTATACCCAGTTTTATCGGAAATATGGTCACGACAAAGAAACGATGGGATTTGGAGGCAGGATTTGCCAAAATGCTTAACCGGAAATTGGTGGAAACAAACGTGTATGAACCGGTAAGCAAGGATGAACTTTTGGATGCCATGGCGTCTATGACGCTCTCGCGGCAGAGCTTAAGGAAACTGGATCAGGAGCAACGCGCTACACTTGCTAAGCGTTTGAATGCGGATGTGATTGTGATGGGTGATATCCGTACGTTTAATCAGGAACGCTTGAGAACTAACGCTTCTCGTACACTCCGTGAGGGTGGGCGTCAGTCGCAGCGGGGGACTGCAAGCTACATGGCTCCCGTTATTTTGCGCGGTTCCCTCCACCGTGCCACGATTAAACTGAATATGAAATTTTACAATACCGCCGGTAGTGTTGTCGCTGAACCGCGCGTTTCTGCCAGTCGTGACCATTCATACGCTGGCACAAAATTTGCTTCCCTTGAAGCGAGCGTGACTGAGGAAGGGACGAACCTCACTTTTGGTCAGACCCCGGACACTCGGCGAAAAAATCCACGCCCAATCGTCAAGCCGACGGAGTTAAATGAAATCCAGTTTGCGAGTGCTGAATATGATAGAACACTTTTCGGTTTCGTAACGCATGAGGTGCTCATCAAAGTCGTTTTAGCGCTCCGTGATAGTGTCGGACCCAATTTTATTACGCCTTGGGAATCGAAGACCGACACTGCTAAAAAAGCAAAGGAAACTCCCACAAAGGCAGATGGACCTATCAAAGGGAAGATCCAATATGTGGATAACGAGGACCTTGATAAGATTTATATTAATATCGGTTCTAACAGAGGCATTGCTATCAACCAAGAGTTTGCTGTTTATACCAGAGGTAAGCCGGTGCGGGACTTAGACACTGGTGAAGTCCTGACCTACCTTGAAAAGCAGGTAGCAGTCGTGGCGGTTGCCGAAATCCTCAATGATAAGATTTCCGTGTTCCGGGTCGTTGAAATGACAGAACAGCTCAAAATCGGCGATGTTGTTCGCGAGATTACCTCCGATTCTACCGCATCCGCACAACCCACTTCTGAAGCAGATGCGACTGAAGCGAAGGAATAGATTCTCAAAAGGGGTGCTATATGATACGTCTCTCGACTTCTTACGGCAAGGTTTGTGTGTGGTCATTGCTTTTCTGCTTTTTGGCAATGGGGCTTGTAATACTATTCGGATGTGCAGATCCGAGTACGCAAAAGAGAAGCGAACAAACAGACTCCACTGCTGGTCAGTCATCCTCAGATGGAATGGACAAGAAGATTAAGATCGGTTTGTCCATGGACTCCTTACGTGTAGAACGGTGGCAAAAAGACAGGGATATCTTCATAGCTGAAGCGGAGAAACTCGGTGCCGAAGTTATTGTTCAGTCTGCCGATGGCGATGAAAGGCGACAAAATGAACAAGCGGAGAATATGATTACACAGGGTGTAGATGTTCTCGTTGTCATTCCCAAGGATAGTGTTGCTGCCGCCCAAATTGTCCAAGCTGCGCATGCAGAGGGGATCAAGGTAGTGGCGTATGACCGGTTGATTCGCGAGAGTTCACCGGACCTTTATATCTCTTTTGATAACGAGCAGGTTGGATATCTGCAAGCCGAGTATCTGATTCGTCAGAAGCCAAGGGGGGACTATTTCCTACTCGGTGGTGCGCCAACGGACAATAACGCGCAACTTCTCCGGAAAGGGCAAATGCGTGCTTTGCAAGCCGCAATTGATAGTGGGGACATCCGATTGGTAGCAGATGGACAACACTGGGCGGTCAATTGGGATCCACGCGATGCCCTTAAGAAGGCGGAACAGGTCTTGACACAGACGAACAACCAAGTAGATGCTGTGGTCGCCTCCAACGATGGAACTGCTGGTGGTGTTATCCAGGCGCTTGAAGGACAAAACTTGGCAGGGAGTGTCCTTGTTTCGGGTCAGGATGCGGAACTCGCTGCGTGTCAGCGGATTGTCAAGGGTTCGCAAACGATGACGGTTTATAAACCGATTCATCTCATCGCAACGAAAGCGGCCCAAGCTGCTGTCGCACTCGCAAAGGGTGAAATGATCACTGAAGCCACGCAGACCGTTAATAACGGCAAAGCTGAGGTGCCATCGATCCTACTTACGCCTATCCAAGTTGATAAATCCAATCTGGATGAGGTTGTCATCAAAGATGGATTTCACACACACGAAGCCGTTTATCAAACGGAGTAGTTGTCAGTCAAAATGCCTATTTTTTTATTTGGAATAGATACTGGGGATATTGGCATTGGGGACCGACTCAATTGGGTGTGGCATTCTGATGCTTATCAGAATGCCATCATTTTTGCCTGTGGAGTCGTTGTATGGTGGCTTCTTCGATACGCCTCTCAACTGGAACATTGGCGGAACGCTGCGAGACAGATTCGTAAAAATCGGATTGCTATTGTTTGTTTCTTTATTCTTTTAGGATACCTTCTCATCGGTGTACTGGATAGTATTAGCTGGCGGGACCCGTTATTTAACCAAGAAGGTGTTCTAACCCGCAACGAAGATGGGCGGGTTGTTTACAAACCGAGATCACTCAGTCTCCTCGACAGACTTTGCACACCCCTTCGAGAGCGGACGGAGAAAACTTATTCTGCCCCTTTAGCAACGCACTTATATGCCAAAAGTACAGTCCAGACGCCTGATGGACGGACGACTCGCGAATACCCCCCTCTTGAATATCCACGCACACACCTTTTGGGCACCGATAAGGTGGGTAGCGATGTCTTTTATCGTGCCTTAAAAGGTATCCGGACCGGACTCATCATCGGTGGATTTACCACTTTAATTGCTGTGCCTTTTGCGATATTTTTCGGTGTTGTTGCTGGTTACTTCGGCGGTTGGATAGATGATATTATTCAGTATATCTACGCCACGCTTGATTCGATTCCGGCTATCCTTCTTATTATTGCTTTCATGCTCCTCTTTGGACAGGGTTTATTCAATCTCTGCCTCATCATGGGTATTAGCAGTTGGGTAGGTCTGTGCCGTATCTTACGTGGTGAGACGTTGAGACTCCGGGAATTGGAGTACGTACAAGCCGCTGAAGCGTTCGGTGTACGCCGTGGATTCATTATTCTCAAACATCTCGTTCCGAACCTCCTGCATATCGTGTTGATTACCTCTATCTTGGGGTTTAGCAATTTCGTGCTGGCGGAAGCAGTGCTCAGTTATCTCCAAATTGGCGTTGAACCGACAATGGGAAGTTGGGGGAATATGATTAACACCGCGCGTTTGGAACTCGCGCGTGATCCGATTGTCTGGTGGAATCTTAGCGCAGCGTTTGCTTTCATGTTTGGATTGGTGCTACCGGCGAATCTATTCGGTGATGCCGTCCGCGATGCCTTGGATCCGAGGTTGCGGACGGGGTAGACAAGCAAATTTTCATCTATCAAAAAAACAACGGGCGGTGTCGCCCGTTGTTTTTCATTTTCAGACTATTCTGGTGAGATCACTCTTGTTCGTATTCCTTGAGGAATCCTCTGAACTCCCTGCGGTGTTTCTCTTCGTCGGCGAGGAGTTTGATGCAGAGGTCTTGTGTGACGTAATCTATTCCATCACATAGGCGGATAATCTTATTGTATTGATTAATCGCAGCGTTTTCCGCTTCAATGACCCCGTGGATCGTTGCTACGACATCTGTCGAATCTTTTGGCGGTTGCAGTGATGCCTGTTCGGGTTTAAAGGCAAACGAACCCGGTACTCGTCCGTCTATCTCTTTAATGCGGGCGGCGAGTTCTTGTGCGTGTGTGATTTCTGTTTGGATATCGGCTGCTAAAGATTTCTTGATTTCTTCAGCGCGGATACCGTCCAAGTCAACGGAAATCGCTAAATAATTAATCGTTGCTTCCAACTCCATCCAATATGCACGCGTTAGTTCTTTAATAATTACGTCGTTTGTTACTTGACTCATGATGTATCTCCTATGTAGATGATTACATTCTGAACTCATAGCGAGTACGCGCTAAGCCTGGTTGAAAGTTATACGAAAGTTAATC
>JAPPNJ010000149.1 GCA_028818705.1 Candidatus Poribacteria bacterium | reverse complement strand
TAGAATTTGTCTGGATGCTCAACCGCCCAAATTTGCTTATGGATAATCCAGTTTTGTGGATCCAATGCGAGCGCCTTCCGCCATTCTGCCATTGCTTCCTGTTCTTTACCGACTTCCAGCAAGACAAGACCAAGCTGAAAACGCGCAGTGGCTTCGGTGATAACTTGCGAAACCGGCTTATTTGACCGTTTCACATCGCGAAGCAGCACTGCATTATAATCAGCGTCCGAAAGCCACTTTTCAAGCATCATAAGGGTCTTTTGATCCTTAACATTGATATTGAAAGGTGCTTTAACGAGTCGCCCGGCTTCATCAATCATGACACCATAAGGAATGGCTTTAAGGTTATAGCGGTTGCCGAATATATTCTGTGAATCGACGAGTGTGATGAAATCGGCGTTCGCGGCATTATGCCAGGGACGGACTACAGATGCGCCTTGCGCATCAAGGGCGATAGAAACAAGGTTTAACCTTTCACGGTGTTTGGCATAAAATTCCTGCCAGCCCGGCAGTTGTTCACGACAGCCTCACCACGATCCCCAAACATAGAGGAGGGTCTTTTTTCCGCGAAAATCTCGTAAATGTCTTGGGGTATCCTGCAGGTCGGGAAGCGTAAATTCCGGGGCGAGATGTTCAGGTTGGATGACCTCCACTGCGTTTGGTGATATTGTGTAAATTTCAAAGCCGAAGGGTACAGCGATGCTTACAGGTCGTGCATAAGTTACACCCTCAACCTCTATAGCACCGTCTTCGCTATCCTGAAACTGAAGTGGTACACAGCGTTCCGATTCTGTGCCTCCGCAGAGAACTACCATCTTCTCGCCTTCCGGGTATTCTACTTTCAATCCGAGTTGTTCGGCGAAATGTTCTAAAGGTACTAACCACATACCATCTTTTAAGATAGGCGGTGCGGTAAATGTGATAGGTTGTGCCCCTATTGAAACCCGAAAATCGACGCTTTTCATGTCATCTCCTTTGGCACCTCCCACCCCTAAGCCTATTACACAGAACAATACTACGAACCCTGCGAACTTTAGCGCGTGGTGCGTCTTGTGATTCCATATTGTAATGATCATAGTGTCTTTTTCTCTCTGCGCTGCGAATCGTAAATGAGGAATTCAATTATTTTGTCGGCGGTTTTTGGGGTAAGTCCAGATCCTGGTTTCTTCATCATTTTATAGACATACTCCCGCCACCCTTCCGGTGTAAAAGTAGAGTTAATTGGACGTGCAACAGTATGACACCGACTGCATTTACGAGTGAAAAGTTCGTAAGTCTCTTGCATTTCAGCCGAATAGGCAGTAACATCAATAAAGTTGGGTCCCTTATCCGCTGGATAGGTTTTCGGCGCGACGCGCGGCACACGTAATGCGTAGATCATCCCAATACCTACAAGAAGGATGATCCCCAAGACAGCGATCCAGACAATTGTATTTTGCATGCCGATATGAGGTCACGATTTCCAACCGCGCCTATAGTCTCCGTTAAGTCACTCGCTTGCCGCTATAGTGAGATGGTCTCTTTTACCTTCTGCACAATAGCGCTCGCACTAATCCTGTGATGTTCCAAGAGTTCATCGGGTTTCCCAGAACGTGGTATCCCTGTAACTGCAAGTTTGTGGACGCAAATGCCATCAGCTGCAACAGCCCCTAACACAGCATCACCCAAACCGCCCTCAGGGTAGTGGTCCTCGACGGTGATTAAGGTGTTGTTCGTCTGAGATGCTGCCGCTTGTAGTGCTTTTTTATCAACCGGCTTGACGGAGTACAAGTCAAGCACGCGGATAGCGATGCCATCCATAGCAAGCATCTCGTGTGCTTTAAGCGTTTCATGAAGGGTTACTCCGGCGGCAACGACGGTTACGCTATCATTATTGCTTTCTCGAAGGATCTTAGATCCGCCGATAGGAAAACTTTCAGCAGCATCATAGAGAATAGGGGTTGTTGGACGTGATGTGCGGAGATAGACGATGCCTTGGTATGCCGCAGCTTCTGCAACAAGGCGTTCAGCGGAAACCGCATCGCTTGGATAGAGTACAGCTGCTCCGGGAATTGCCCGGAACATAGCGATGTCCTCTAAACCCATCTGTGACGGTCCATCCTCACCAATTGAGACGCCACAATGTGATCCAGCGTATTTAATGTTGGCTTGCGAGATGGCAGACATTCGGATCTGATCGTAGGCGCGCGACAAAAACGCGGCGAATGTGGAAACAAAGGGGATTTTCCCACGTTTTGCCAAACCGATGCCTGCTCCGACTAAATTCTGCTCTGCGATGAACATTTCAAAGTACCGATCGGGATAAAGCGTCATAAACTGTTCGGCATAAGTGGAGTTTTTAGTATCACCGTCGAGAGCAACAACATTGGAGTTCACAGTGCCAAGTTTTGCGAGCCCTGTGCCGTAGCCGCCTCGCGTTGCGACTTCCTCATCGGGTGAATAGTCTGGTGGCTCACATTGGGTTGGGGCAGCACGATCCGCACTTGGTTTTGCAGGGTTAGGCGATTTAATTTGAATGGGAATATCTGTATGTATTGGACCGAGTTCAGCCAATGCCTTATCAAGATCTTCGCCTTTGGCGACCGCTTTTCCGTGCCAGTTATCTGCGTTTTCAAGAAATGAAACGCCCTTGCCTTTAAAGGTCTTGGCAACTATCATTGTCGGTTTATCAGTTGCGGCTTCGGCTTTGGCAAGTGCAGGCAGGATTTCGTCAAAATCATGTCCATCAATACCGATGGTTTGCCATCCGAACGCCTCAAAACGTTGGCAGTATGTGTCGATATCGAAAGCATACATAGTGCGCTGGCTCTGTCCAAGAGCGTTGACATCGATAATTCCGACCAGGTTATTGAGTTGGTAGTGAGATGCCAAAGCGGCGGCTTCCCAAACTCCGCCCTCGGCAGTCTCGCCATCGCCGAGCAGGACATAGACGCGGTAATCGGATGCGTCTAAATATTTGCCATTGAGCGCCATACCGACTCCAAGTGATAAGCCCTGGCCGAGGGAGCCCGTTGCCACCTCTGTCCATTCAAACCGCGGTGTTGGATGCCCCTCCAAAATGCTGTCAATTTGCCGCAGTGTGTGCAGTTTGTCAGATGGTATGATGCCTGCCTCGGCATAAGCGGCGTAAAGGAGAGGTGCAGCATGTCCTTTGGATAATATGAATCTATCGTTATTAGGATTCTGTGCATCGGTGGTGTCATAGCGCATAGCGTGAAAAAAGAGTGCAGAGACAATATCCGCAGCAGAGAGACACGTGGTTGGGTGTCCTGAACCTGCTTCCGATGTGGAGGTAATGGAATGAATCCGTAAATTAGTTGCCTTTTGCTTGAGAAGGTCTTTCAAGGTTTCCACAGGTTTCGTTAATCCTTTTCCTTAATATGGGGTTGTGCTTTGCAGTTTGGGTTCGCAAACGGGGTCCTAAGATTCTTTAGCGTCTATGAGGTCTTTGGCGTTCAATTCGCCTGCTCTACGCCGTGCAGCTAATGTAAGATAATGCCCAGGGTAATTTTGTGTAAGGGCTTTGAAAATCTCAACTGCTTGCTGAAGGTTTTGCATTTTGACGCAAGCTTCTGCCTTCCAGTACATTGATTTGGCTACAATTTCGCGAGCTTGCTCTTCAGTTAGATCATGCGCCGCGCGTTGGGATGCGTCTGTGATTGCTTCCTCAAATTTTTCAATCGCCTGTTGATAATTTTTCTTTTCAAAATAGGCTGTTACTGCGTCTCTATAAGCGTGGTTATTCTGTTCATAGAGCCGAAAAAGCGCGCCTTGGGGTTCCACAAGCGTCGGTGGTGATGAGCCCTCTTCTAATTTGTCTTCTTTGAGTGTCTCTGCAATCCGTTCATAGGAGATGGATTCATTGCCGTCATCATTCTGTTTTTCCATTACTTCTGGTTCCGCTTCAGGAGGCTCTTCATCATCAGAGAGGTCATTAGAAAACTCGTCATCAAAATTAGTATCATCCTCTCCATCCAGCGATAAATCCTGTGGTTCATCATCAAAATCATCTGTTTCTTCGTCATAGTTAAATAACATCCATTCCTCCGTTACTTGTTTCTTACACCACAATCTATTGGACAGCAAACCTATAATTTATGTTCGGGTAAGCTGCCTTTAGGCGATGCGTTGCAAGAGCATTTACCTTATTACGCGTGTAGGCGGACACCGACCCCGCACGTTATTTACTACGGGGACCCCGGTCCGCCCATACAACAATTCTCAATATTAATCAATTTCTGAACCATTTCTAAGTATCAGGTACAATGTAAAGCGAAGACAAATTTTGCCGCGTAAACTAACAGCGGAATGCGCGTAAATCAACGGTGTGAATGCCGTGTGGCATTCCCCGGGCATTCCAAATCAGAATCAACGGTATTCATGCCTTATAGGCATGAATCGGGTATAAAGCCTATAAAGGCTTTACCGGGGGCAAAAAATGTAAAGCGAAGACAAATTTTGCCGCGTGTGGACAAAATTTAGTATTTGATTTTCACGTTTGCCCAAGTGGTTGTCATTTTGTCAGCGGGGTCAACCGCCAGAATCGACAAATAGAGCCCATTGTCATGTAATTTCTGAATGTCAGCTTCTTCCAAAGCGACATCTAAAATGACGACTTCATCAATGAGGGCATTACCGTACCGTGTACCACCACAACAGTCGTCAAAGCCGATATTGACGGGTCCGTTGTCTGCGTCAAGCGGATTTTTGGCGATTTTCATATCACTCTCCGGTTTTGCATCAATATAGATGTACCATTCACCGGTTTTGCTATCAAAAGTTGTGGTGTACATGTGCCACTCTTCAATATCTTTAGGACCGATTTCGCCGTCGCGCCAACCACCGGGTTTATTCCAACAGCCACCATTACAAATGGGCCAGGAAACATTTTTTGTCCCTTGGTTGGGATGGATGATATAAGCATTTCTCTTTTCAACCATCCAGCCGTGCTGGTTCCAAGTAGGGGTTAGACTTTTAACCCAGATTGAAACGGTAATTGCGTCGTTTGGGCTATCATGACCAGGGATCTGAACGTAAGCGGCTTTACCATCTAATTCAAGCCCTTTTCCAAATTTACCGTCAACCCACTTCGGTTTACCTTTGAATTCGCCGTCCAGTCCATTTTCAGATGCATCGGTTGCAACATTTCCTTTGCCTTCATCAAAGAGCCACAATCCAACGACATTTGCGGGATCAATTGCAGCAGAGGTGGTAGAGATAAACAGAACACCACTAAAGAAGAGACTGAAACATACCAAGACTAAACCCGTAAGCCAAAACTTGCCAGAAAAAATAGCACTAAAATTCATTTTTACCTCCCGTCCAATATTACAGTTCAAGGACTTTATACACAGATCTATAGCGATTTACATGAACACACGACTATGGCAAGGCATAAATCACTACAAATATCACATGCATTTATCGTACCAAATTCACAGGTAGATGTCAAGCAAAAAATGAAATTGGAAGGGGCTTTGTGTTTTGGCGTTCCTATGTCTTTTACACCTCTTGTGCGTAGCCCACGTTATATTCGCGTTCTGTTGAACATAGGGAGAAATCGGGAATCGGAGAAATCAGAATCAGAATCAACGGTATGAATGCTATAGAGCATTCAAAATCAACGGTATAAAGCCTATAAAGGCTTTACCGGGGTATGAAGCCCGTGTGGGCTTCAGAATCAACGGTATAAAGCCTATAAAGGCTTTACCGGGGTATCCATGCCTTAAATCAGAATCAACGGTATTCATGCCCTAAGGCATGAACCGGGTATGAAGTCCGTATGGACTTCACCGGGCATAGCCCGCCTCCTACAGAAGAACTAATGATCCTAAGTTACAGGGAAAAAAGCGTTGACATGAAAGAAAGTTCAGTCTATAATTCTCCACACATTTATCTTGACACGAAATATAGGGTAATATGAAAGATTTAGCAATTATTTTTCTTTTTTTAATCTTTAGTGTACTGCCCGTGCTCGGGCAGACTTCAAATGGCAGCCCACAAGTTTCAGACTCGCCTTCGGAAGAGAGTTCTGAAAAATCACCGAATCAGACGCAAGTTGGGATTGCTCACCAAGAGAATGGAGAAACACAGCAAGAAGAATGGATGCAGGGAGAAAAGAAGCAGCGAATATTAAAGGTGGTTAACGACTATGAGCTGGCAGCAGATGAGGTGCTAACGACGCTTATCATGATTGCTGGTGACGCGAAGCTACAAGGAAGCGTCACTGGAAATGTATTGGTACTCGGCGGAGATATCGAACTTACGCCAGGATCACAGGTGAACGGGACATTGCAGATTATAGGCGGACAGGTGTCGGGGAACATGGAGGGAGTAGCGAATCTTCAAGTAAGTAATGATTGGGAGACGATACCTGCTGCAGTGAAACTGGTGATGCATCCCTATATCTTCTGGAAAATTCCCGATAAGCAGACAAATTTCCGGCTGACCGTGGCTAAGTCTGGTCTTTCTGTTCTGATGTACCTGCTGATACTTGCTTTATTTTCAAAGCCTATAAACGCGATAGGGGGCGTTCTGGCACGTAGACCGATTGGGAGCATCTTATTTGGTATCCTAATGTTGCCTGTGATACCGCTGATTCTCATACTACTGACCTTGTCAATTATTGGCGTGCCATTCATGCTATTGGGGTTAGCACTCCTGTTCCCCTTGGCAGTTTGTGGCAAGACAGCAATTTTCCTTACGCTTGGTAGTACAATCTTTTCAGGACGACTAAAACCGATTGGGGTAATTTTTAGCTATATTCTCTATTTTATGGCGACATCCCTACCGTATATTGATTGGGTGACGTTTCTCTTTGTCAACGTTATCAGCATCGGGTTATGTTTGCTGGGTAGTATTAGCGCGATGCTGCCCCAAGACTCCCGGAGAAATATCTCCTGGGCAGAAAGGGTTTAGCGGACATGCAGTTAGTTTCTCCCTTTTTCCTTATTCTGCTGATCGTAGTGCCGCTGCTTATAATTGCGCTGCAATGGTTCCGGAAAGAGGCGATCGTCCCAGTTGTACGCTTTTCTGACTTCAGACATGGATTTGCAGCTGGCATCCAACACATGCGGCAAACTCTTTCAGTTAAAGCACTTCCCACACTTAGGGTAATAAGATTTGTTATCCTCGCGCTTCTTATTCTCACGCTTGCGCGTCCCCAACTTTCTCAAAGTCGCGTGCATAAATCCGCTGAGGGTATCGATATCCTTTTAGCACTTGATATCTCAGAGAGTATGCGAGCGGAGGATTTTGAAGGGATAAATCGCATCCAAACAGCAAAGTCGGTCGTTAACGATTTCCTAACCCATCGCGAAAATGATCGGATTGGCTTAGTTGTTTTTAGCGGCGAGAGTTTTACGCTCTGTCCGCTTACGTTGGATTATCCAGTAGTAGCAGAACTGCTACGCGACGTAGAGATTGGACAGTTGCAGGACGGCACCGCTATTGGTGATGCACTGGCGACTGCTATTTATCGGCTACGCGTTTCGGCATCAAAAACGAAAATCGTCATTCTCTTGACCGATGGCGAAAATAACGCCGGGACCATTAATCCAGAGACAGCGGTATCTCTTGCAAAGTCATTTGGAATTAAAGTTTATACTATTGGTATGGGAAAAGAAGGGGGTACGCGGATTCCTTATGCGGATACCACCTTTGGTAAGCGGTATCGCGAAGTTTTAACCTATCTCGACGAGGATACCTTGAAACAGATTGCCAATGGGACGGGAGGTCGCTATTTTCGCGCTACAGATACACATTCGCTAAAGCGAATTTATACAGAAATTGATAGATTTGAAAAGACGAAATTTGAGACAGTCAGTTCTATTGTCCACAAAGAGTTGGCGGCATATTTCTTGATACCTGCCGTTCTACTGTTAGGGATAGAGATTCTACTGGGTAATACGTTATTACGAAAAATTCCGTGAACTTCCTATTTTCACAAGAAAGCAGGAAAGTTCGTAGGAGGCAAGGTTGAAAAATATTATTGCATGCAATTTAGGAAGTTATCAACAGTTTCGCACCAGAGCGTACGCGCACTTAGCGGAAATCGGTTTGACGAATGTGGAAATTGGCGTGCCTTCGGCTGAATCTGTGGATGTACTCCAGTCAGAATTAGATGCACACGGACTCACTGCCACCAGTTTTCTTGGTAGATGCGATGTTGCGTCTGAAACAGTTGTTGCTGATTTCCAGACGACACTGGATATTGCGTCTCAGATGGGCGTGAAAATTATCTTCGTCAGTGTCCATGCTGGGGATACGGATCGGAACGCTGTATACGATCGGCTTCGGGCTATCGGCGAGAATGCCGCATCAGCAGGTATTAAAGTGTGTTTGGAAACACATCCCGACATAGCACACAACGGGGACATCGCACTGGCAACAATGGAAGCCGTGAATCATCCCAATATCTGCGTCAATTTCGACACGGGTAATGTTTACTATTACAATCACAATGTGACAGCTGTTTCGGAAGTCCAGAAGGTTCTCTCACATGTCGGTGCTGTTCACCTCAAGGATACAAATGGCGATTATCGAACGTGGCATTTCCCAACACTCGGTGAAGGCGTCGTCGATTTCAAGGCAGTATTCCAGACGTTGAACGATGTTGGTTTCTACGGTCCCTTCACGATGGAATTAGAGGGTATTGAGGGCGAAACTCTTGATGAATCAGGTGTTCAGGCGCGTGTGGCGGATTCGCTTCAATACTTGAAAGACATAGGCGTTTTGTGATACCACCCACTACCTAAAGGTAGGGGCTTCGGTTTCGTAGATAACAGCGGTTTTCTCAGAGAGTCCACCGTCTAACGTTGTCTCCACCAGCGGGTTCTTATTCCGAATCAGATCGGCTTTATCTGGTTTAGGTCCAGGGTACCCCAACCCGCAAAATGTTTAGAGCAGCGTTCACGTCTCTGTCGTGTGCTGCATTGCAACTTGGACATGTCCACTGTCTATCGTTGAGGGTCAGGTCTTTGTTGTGAAACCTACAATCGGAACAAGGTTTTGTTGTAGGTTGCCAACGCCCTGCTTTCAACAGTGTTTTCCCGTATCTGTCACATGTCCATTTGAGAATGAGTGAAAATTCACCGAAGGCAATATCAGAGATTTTGCGTCCCCAAAGTCTTTTCATGCCTTCAAGGTTTAGCGTCTCTATGGCAATCTTATCGTATCTACGCACGAGGCGGAGGGCTAACTTGAAAAACCAGTCGCGTCTCCGATTGGCAATATCTTTATGGACGCGGGCAAGGTGACGTTTCGCACGATACCAAGCATTAGACAGATATTGCTTACGAGAGAGTGCTTTGTTTGCTGAACGAATTGCCTTGAGACTTTGCTTATAGAATTGTGGGGACTCTATTTTGATACCGTCTGAAAGTGTGAGAAATGTTTTAGAACCGAAGTCTGCCCCTGCCTCACTACCGGTCAAGGGGAGTTTCTCGGAAGGTTCACAATCTTCACACGTTAGATACAAATAGTAGTCACCTACATTATCACGTTTGATTGTGATTTTCTTGACAATACCCGTCCAATCGCGGTGTTTCCAAAAAGTAAACGACTTTTTTAGGCAGTTGATGCTTAGGCGGTTCTCTTGAATTTTGAACCCCGCCTGTGTAAATGTGATAGACTTATACTTGTGATTCGGTTTGATTTTCGGTCTGCCGACCTTACGTTTCGTTTTACCGGCTTTGCGGGAAACCTTGATATTATCAAAGAATGCTTGGTAACCGAGATCAATACGAATGGCAACGTCTTGGATCATTTGCGAAGGCAACTGATACCAATACGGTTTTGTCCGTTGTTTCAACTTGGTGATATGCTTTAGAATACGCGATAGCGAAGCATATTTACCAAACAGACGATAGTAACGTCGCTGCAACCGAATCAAATGCACATGCACACTATGCATATCGTCTATTAGATTGCCAATCTGTATCAAATTAGACTGGTGTGATAACTCGTATTTATAGGTTTTCATTGTCCGCTTTGACTTTCAATATAGTCTTTTATGATTTGCAGTGTTACACCACCACAGGAACTGACGAATTTAGAACGTGTCCACAAAGAAGGGATCCGACTTTTCAAACTTGGGTATTCTTCTCGCAAAACTTTGGAAGTGTAACCTTTGATTTTACCAACGATTTTATCTACAGAATGCTCTGGCGGAATCTCAATGAGTAGGTGAACATGTTCGGGTTGGGTTTCAATCTCACGGATTTGATACCCATAATCGTCTTGTTTTTCGCGTATGAGTTGTTTGAGACGCCCTTGTATTTGCGTATCCAAAACCTTACGCCGATACTTGGTACACCAAATCACATGATACTGACAACTATAGATTGTTTTGTTCGTTGTTCGGTAATCACGTTTTTTATTAGCGATTTTGAGTGGCATAATATCTTACCTTTCTATGCGAATGTATAATATATTATACCACATATTTATTAGATTTTCAAGTTTATTTTTCAACAACGTCCTACGCCGTCTACATCCCGCAAGCTAAGCATGGGGATTTGACGGGGGAGTGTTAAATATTCGCTAAATGTAGAACGGACAATTTTTTCCTTGACTTCGTTTTTGGTTAATATTCGCAAGCCCTCGTTGTTGGCTTGCTGCCCGTAGGGGCTGGGTTACCCAGCCCCTACAATCGCAGATACAAATTAGCAAGGGAGTGTTACAACATGCATACGGATCTTTGTGTTATTCGATTGGGTGAAGGCGAGCGGATCGGCGACGCTCTTGGGAAAGTCTTGGATACCCCAGATATGACGACGATTGGTGCCTTCGCTGTTTCCAAAGAAAATCCAACTGAACTTCACTTTCACGATTTTGATGAGTATTGGTATTTTACGGAAGGTACAACGACTGTAACGCTCCGAACAGCCGATGGGCAATCTCAATCCTATCGTATTGGTCCAGGAGATTTGGTCGTTACGCCTAAAAGCGTTGAGCACGGACATATTCCGGACGATGTCGTTAAAGGGGTACAGTGGGTGAGTGTGATTCCTCCAGATGCCCGTCGCGGGCATCTGCATCGGTGAGATGTTAATTGATTTGCAGGATTAGAGGATTTTCAAGATTATAGACTCTCTGTGACTCTCACTGCAAGGTAAAGTGTCTTTTACAGTTGATGGCGGGCGGGGAAACCCCGTCCCTACGCATTCGGCACCTGTCGCAAAATAGAAGAATTATTATTTAATTGTAGTAGTTATAAGAGTCAAACGCCGAAAAGAAAGCGATACAGGACGTATAGGGCCTTGGAACTGCCACGATTGCAAGGCAACGTTCAAGGTGACGCACGGAACAATCTTTCAGGGAACAAAGATCGCACTTCAGAAGTGGTTTTTGGCAATCGTTTTGATGGTCAATGCCAAGAAAAGTCTGTCATCTCATCAGCTTGCACGGGACTTAGAACTCCAGCAGAAGGCATGCTGGCGGATGATGACGTGTATCCGGGCAGAGATGGCAATTATTAGAAGGGATTGTCGAGGCAGATGAAACCTATATCGGTGGTAAGAAACGCAAAGACTACAGCCGAGAAGACGGAGAACCTCGCAAACGTGGACGTGGCACTGCGAAAGACGCAGTGTTAGGTGCGGTTGCGAGAGGCGGTAAAGTCGTTGCACAACTTGTTGAGAATGTCAAAGGTAGCACAATCGCAAACTTTATCAAGAAGTTTGTGAAAACTGATGATGTTGAACTCTATACCGACCAGTATAAAGGCTATAACGAAATCGGTAGAGAGATGCAGCATGAGACGATGAATCGGTCAGAGAAGTGGGAAGAAGGTGCAGTCCACACCAACACAATGGAAGGGTTCTGGTCTTTCGTCAAGAGAGCGGGTATGGACAACACCATCACTATTCAACAGGATACACGCCCCCGTATCTCGCAGAGGCATGCTATAAATACAACTACAGAGAAACTGATATGTTTAGCAAGTTTCTCACAGAAGCAGTAGGAGTGTGAGGTGGAAAAATGAAAGGTTCACCTGTTTCTCATAAAGTGAATCCAGCAATTGATATGGAAAAAATAATTGCTAAAGAATGTCAAGAAGTGATCGAGAATTCGGGTATTGGAAGTAATACGATTAAACTGCAACTTAAAGCATCTGATGCTATAACAAAGATTGATGAAGCAAACAGAGCTATTCACGAGTTCAGGAATTACAAATCTGCTATTGCTGATATACCCCCGGCAAGTTAGTAGATATGGGAAGAGCATTTGGAGATAGCACACCTACCAATGGATGTAGTCTATCGTGAAGATGTTTCTCTATACCATCCCAATTTTGTACTGACGTATTTGCCCAAGCAGTATATAGTGCGTGTGAATTATACGCTTGGATACGATCATCATTACGGTGGGCATACAATCTATCTTTGATGACCCCTTGTCCAACATAGACTGTGTAAACGAATCCATCTTTTAAGTAGTAGATTATGTAAATGCCCGCAAGGTTGTCAAAATACTGATCTGCTAATGGAACAGTAGACAGTGAATACAAATTGCCATTGCTGTCTCTGTCAATCCAATTAAGTTGAAGCGGCATTATTGTTCTCCTTTATGGAGGTTGGAGGGGCAAAGCCCCTCACAGTTGAGTTAGTGGTACATAAGATGTGCCAAGTAAATAGTGCCGTCAGAACGCACATAAAACATGCGTTTCATTGCGAGTATTTTTTGACGAAACTCTTTGTGTTGATTGCGCGATTGAATCCTTCTTCGCACGGTTTCTTGGTGAAGAAATTGGTTAATTGCTGAGCTTACACTACGGGGTGGGGTCTGTGTTGATGGGGGATAAAGGGGTGTATACTCACGCAAAGGAGGCAGAGATGCTGGATCAATCATCCAAATATAGATTGTTCCACCTGCTTCGTCTGGTGTTTTATAGGTAGGAGGTCCTAATTTTTGAATAAGTTGCGATATATGAGATCCCTCCCATGTTTTCATGGTTTTTAGAAGTTTTGCATCAAATTCATCGTCACTCATACGTGTAGTGGTCGTAGTAGAAGCACATCCCGCAAGAAATATGACGACAAGAATTAAAAAAAAGGATTTTAACATGGTAACCTCCTTGTTTGCACGATGTGTGCTATGCGCCGCCAAACAACTTATTGTGATACGTTAAACGGGTATCGTTCGTAGGTTCACTCACATCTTTCTACGGATGGTGGACAGGACGCAACACTGAGATTGTGTTGCGGTAGAAATCCTGTCCAACGAACTTAGGGAATAGTATACAATTTTTGAAGAAAAAAGTCAAACTTTAGCAAAAAAAAATTAAATTAAGTCCAAAACGACTTATTCCGTTATTTAATGTTGTTTAAACCTTGTCTACTAAAGTTGGGGGGAAACTATGTCAACACGAACACACTCATTACCACTACGACGATTAGGACGAACGGAGTTAGAGGTTACATGCCTCGGCATGGGAGGCGCGGGACTCGGCAGAGGTGATACTACCGACGACGAAGCAATTGAGGCGGTACACCGTGCCATTGACTTAGGGATAAACTATCTCGACACCGCGCCACTCTACGGCGAAAGCGAAAGACGGGTAGGGCTTGCGCTCGCTGATGGTTGGCGTGAGAAGATTTATCTTGCTACGAAGATAGGGACACATCCGGAATGGCGCGGCGACTTCAGTGGAGCTGGGACGCGTCGCAGTGTTGAAAACAGCATGCGGCTGTTGGGGGCTGATTACCTTGATGTCTGCTTGGTGCATGACCCGGATAGCATGGACCCTGTTGTTGCAAAAGGCGGTGCGCTGGATGAACTCCAACGGATGCGCGAAGAAGGACTGATTAAGTTTATCGGACTTGGAGTTCGACAACACGAATTCCATAAAATTGCCATCGAAACCGGTGTTGTTGATGTGATCCTAACGTACTTGGACTACACACTTCTGAGTCAAACTGCAAATGAGTGGTTGCTACCTTTTGCCGCTGAAAACGACATCGGGATCATTAATGGGAGCCCTATAGCGATGGGGTTGCTTTCTGGTGTTGAGCCAGATGTATCAGCCCAAAGGATGCATTTAGACACATCTGACGCTGAAAAGGCACATCGTCTCTGGCAGTGGGCAGGGGATAACAACTTGAGTCTGCTAAATCTTGCCATTCAATTCTGCTTCCGTCAACCGCGTATTGCGATGAGCCTAACAGGCTCTAAGAATGCGATGGAGGTCGAGCAGAATTTTGCCGCTGCTACGACACCGGTACCCGATGATGTATGGGAACAGTTACAGACGCTCTTATAGAAGGAGACCCGATGAAATTTCAGGGAAGGGTTGCATTGGTAACCGGCGGGAGCCGCGGTATCGGAAAAGCGACGGCACTTAAACTTGCCGGTGAAGGTGCCACTGTCGCTGTTCACTACTCACGTTCAAGTGCCAAAGCAGAAGAAGTCTGCGAGCAGATTCGTGCTTTGGGCCAACAAGCGATACCGGTGCAAGCGGATATTGCCGATAGAGAAGCCGTGAACAGGATGGTCACGGCGGTGACTGAAAAACTCGGCGCAATTGAATTGTTAGTAAACAACGCTGGGGATGTCGGTGATATGACGTTTGAAGCACTGACACCTGAACACTGGGATCGGATTATTGCGATTAATCTGACGGGTCCCTTCAATGTGTTATGGGCAGTTAAACCGGGAATGATTTCGCAGCAGTTTGGACGCATTGTCAATGTTTCATCGATTGCTGCATTGGCAGTACGTCCGGATCAACTGCCTTATGCGGCGGCGAAAGCTGGGATTATCTCTCTGACGAAATCGTGTTGCGGACCGCTTGCTCAGCACAATATACGGATTAATTCGGTTGCACCGGGTGCGATCGCTACGGATATGCTAAATGAAGTCTCGCCAGAAATGAAGGAACAGCTCCGGTCGACGACCCCACTCGGCAGGCTCGGTGAACCCGAAGAGATGGCAGGTGTAATAGCGTTCCTCTTGAGTGAAGAGTCGAGCTATATGACGGGTTCAACTGTTATTGCGAGTGGAGGACGTATTCTGATTCCGTAATGGGTGTCAGCAGTCAGTGCTCAGGAGTCAGTATGCCGCTTCCTCTTCCCAATAAAACGGGCAATGAATTGCCCTACTACAAACAGCAAAACTCCAATAACGATACAAATATTGTTATAATATCAGTTCAAGAACTGTGTCCCCGACTTCTAAGTCAAAGGCAATGAAGGTCTGCTTGCCTTCACAGAGAAATGTGTCCCTTTGAAAATCGCGCCGTGAGTGTACCTGGCGCAGATCCCACCCATTGATCCGAACATGACGTATTGATCTATCAATAGCCAACGTGAAGTTTGCTGTTGGGAATTGCGTGGAGAGCGTAACCCCCCTACCCCCCTTATCAGGGGGGTCAGAAAGATTCCGTTCTAAGATTGAGATATCGGTGAACTCACGCGCCATCCAGTAGTGACCAATCTCCGAGTTTTTCATCCAGATCGTTTTTGTGCCATCCGGGTCGTAACTATTGAGCCGTGCCTTGACGGTTTTTAGCACGTCAAATCCACTTTTTTCGCCATTGAAATAGAATCCGGGCCAATGCCCAACAAGGACACAGGGAAGTTCCTTTTCGAGAATCGGTGGCAGACGACCACTCTGTAAATCTTCCGTGATAAACTGATCGGCATTCCCTAAATCGTATCCTGTCCAACCGCCGAACCAATCACCCGCACATGAAACGATGCTGGCAATCGCTATACCTTTTTCCTTTTCAGCATACCAGATCGGGACATCTGGAAGTTCATCATGTTTAAGCCAGAGAAAATAGAAGGGGCGCGGATTGTTAGTAACCTCTTGTGAAGCAGTTAACACTGCTTTCGCGTACGCCGCCTCTTGGCGTTTTCCGAATGCGCCAGGACTCGTTACACCTTCACAGAGAATACCGACGTTATCAAGCATTTCCATCGCTGTGATAATATAATCTGTCAGCTTGTTGTCAACAGGAGGATCCACCCATTCTACCTGTTCCCATTCTTCGGTAAGGGTAAATGTATCCAGATCGACGACAGCGGTGTGGGTAAGCATTTCCGGTGTCAAATCGAAGTTGGGCCAGATAATTTCCCTGTAGATTCGCAGCCATGCCTGATATTCGTGTCCCGGAAAATTGGAAAATCCTTCGTCAACGCGTCCGACACCAGCAGGATAGGGAATGAGGCTAAATTTTCCTTTTACACCGTTCTCCCAGCACCATTCTGCCCATTCATAAGCAAAATCAGCGGGGATTGTTGGCGGGATCTTTTTGAGCTGAGCGGCATTGCCTTCCCAGCGTTCGGGAGAAATACCGGGTTGGTGTCGCGCTTTCCAGGCGTGTCGCTGATGTATCCAGTAATAGGTAAGATTAATTACCGGACACGAATCGTCAACGATAAGGGAGAGAGGGGTTCTCAATAGTGGGTTGCAGACAGTGACATTCATAACTAACGCGAGTCCAATATAAGTTGAAGAGTTAGATTTCGCCAGCACGTCTGTTAAGGTCAGATCGTTTGGAGGCAGCGTCTAATGTAAGGGACATCGTCTACCCACAAACCATCAATACCACCAGCTTTATGCGGAGAAGTTGCCCAAGCCACGTCTCTTGGTGTTTGAATGAACCCAGCTTCCACCACAATCCCGTTTGCGCGGAGGTGTTTGACTTGACGTGTGACAGTACGCGTGAAAGCGTTATAAAGTCCGAAGTGATTAATCCTGCTCCAACCCAAGATAATGCGATCTGCCCCGATAGCGGTGGCTGCTTTGAGGAAGTTCGCCATTGGATTGATGAGTATTGCACTCGTTTGCAACCTCGGCTCCAAACGTTTAGCATCAACAAGCAGTTGCTTCCTGATATAAAAAGTGAGGATGCTAACGAGATGAACGACTTCAAAGTGTCGGATCCGTTCTACAATGATCGGAAGTATTTCTGGGGCATTTGCCTTTGGTTCAACAAAACACGGCATCTGATTCTCCCGTGAGAACCGAAGCGCGTCGTCAAGGTGTGCTACGGGTTCGTTGGAGGTCTCGACTGTCAGCTGCTGTACTTCTTTCCAAGCGAGTTGATTGAGCGGCGTCGAACATCGGGTGGCTTTCTGAATATTACTTTTGTTGAAGCCGACATGAATCAACACAGGTTGTTTGTCTTGGGTGAGACACACATCGCACTCATATCCGTCGGCACCATCTGCCAACGCCTGTTTAAAGGCGGCGAGGGTATTTTCCGGTGCGCGCCCCATGCCACCACGATGTGCTAAGAGTTTAAACTTCATGAGTAACCGCTGAATTTGTTTTTGTTGATTGGGATCCGTTCCGGGTCAGCAACGCAAGGACCACCGCATACCTAATTCTTCTTATGCCACATCTGCTCAAAGTTATCCTGTGGTGTGAACCCTAAGATACGTTTCGTTTTGACATTAGAGAACTGCTGATGTGGGAGATCAGCAAAAATGTTGAAGATCTCGCAGCGCGATGGTAGTTCTTCGAGATCAATTTCTAAACCCAGTCGGAATGCTTCGCCTGCGTCTCGCCAACTGACGGAAAACGGGTTGAGATCGGTGCCTGCTGCTGCGTCTTCGTGTTCACGGAAACTGAGAAACAGGTAGCAGAGGACATAGATGTCGTAATGCTCAGTGAAGACTTTGCAGATTTCCTGTCCCAGTCCCTTTGTTATTGGATAGAGTCCAGTGCTTGTATGGGGTGGGACCTCTGGGTTAATCTCGTAGTCGTAGGTGGTATAGTCGTCACCTTGAATGGTAAAATGGGGTCCAGTGTTGATAACACGACGAATCCCGTGTTCGACAGCGGCACGCATTGCATTATAACATCCGCGGGTACTCACATCAAAAGCCAACTGTCGGTCGTGTCGGAGTACGGAGCAATTGAGGATCGCGTCCATTCCTTCAGCAGCGCGCATGACCTGATCTAATGAACCGACATCAATGTGCATGGATTCATGTTTTGTTTCGATTTCGTTAATGTCTGTGACACGTAAGGTGTAGTAAGGTTCTAAGGCTTTGACGACATGCGGTCCAAGGTAACCGTTACCACCTAAAATGAGAACTTTCATTGGTATATCTCCTCATGTTCGCGCTTATCACACGAAGTGTGCCTACGACTTTCTTGGTGGCACAAATTGGGGATTAAATTCAATTTCAGCCTTCGCTGTGCGGACAGAGAAACGAGCCCCTGGAAATTCCGATTGAATATGGTATATGTCCCACTGGGAAGGCGATGTGAGTGCCCCTTGAAAGGCTGTTACTGCATCGTTCATCTCCAGCCACATGGAATCATATTCGGTGGTTGCAGCAGTTTCAGCGGTGACGAGATTACCGAGGCGGAGACATGTTACGTTGATTTTCCCTTCGCGTGCGAATTCCCTACATGTAAATTCACCCAAGTGTTTTGAAAGCACGAAACTGTCGACAGACGGACGAGGTCTCCAACTCTCGGTGACCGTCCAATCTTCACCGTGCTGTTCAAAGAGACGGAGTGTGCTGGCATAAATGAAACGTTTGACCCCTTCTTCCGATGCTGCCATGAGTAGATTATAGGTGCAGCGCGTCTGATAGTCGATAGCGTAATTATCAGGTTGGTCTGCTCCAGCGAGGAGATTGGGAGGTGCCTCGGCGATGTGGATAATGGTATCGATGCCACGGACGAGTTCGTTGGTTGCCTCGTCGTGTCCAAGTTCGCTTTGCAGGAAATCTCCCACAATATTTTCGACAGGGTGCAACTCCGTTAAGCGGAGCGTATGCGCTTCCGCCAATGCTCCAGCTACATTGCGTGCCAGTTCAGAACCAGCAGAGGTAATTAGGATATTCATAATTTTTTAATTATTGGGTATTTGCTCCGATTTTTCCGATGTCAAGATCGGGTTTCCGACAAAGACAAGCAACATCGGAAAGATTAATGATTAAAGTGCTGCACTTACCTCTCCCAATAGCCCTTTCCCTTCCCAGTAACGGACAGGAACCGAGAGACCGAACAAAAGCCTTATTCCTACAAAGCGTCTCGAATTTTTGCCGCTATATTACCGATCTCCTCCATGTTACCTTCGCTGGGTCGCCACGGCAAGCGTAGCGGGTCTCCTTCCCAGCGTGGAATCAGATGAAGATGGAAATGAAATACAGTCTGAAATCCTGCGGCTTCGTTTGACTGAAATAGGTTAAGTCCATCAGGGTTTAATGCTGCCTTTATGGCGTTTGCGATCAGAATCGAGGCTTGCATAATTTTACTGCCTATTTCTGTGGGCATATCGAAGATATTTCTGTAGTGCTGCTTCGGTATGACAAGGGTATGCCCAGGATTTGCGGGGGCAATATCCATAAAAGCGAAGACGTGTTCATCTTCGTAAACTGTGGCTGCTGGGATGTTACCAGCAATAATTTCACAAAAAATACAATCCATCGTGCTGTGTCCTTAGGCTAAATCTTGTTAGATATTTTAGCAAATCTGGTGTAGAAAAGCAATAGCAAATGGTTGTTGGCAATTAGTAATCCGCTATCTGCTAACTGTGAACCACTAATTTAGGATCATTTATGGTAGACCTTAGAATTAATTAGACCCTTCTTGTTCCGACGTGCGATGAATCGCACGACTACGAACGAATCTCTATTATAGTAAAACCCGAAAATAAGTTCACACTTCACGATAGCAACCTCACATCGCACGCTTGTAGGGGTTGGGTTCCCCAGCCCCTACGGTTCACCGCGCGTCTATAGTGACCTCTAAAAATAATAAGACACATTTTGGAAGACGGGCGAGGAGACCTCGCCCCTACGAAACGGTTTTCGTTAATGAGAAAATACCCTTCAGAAATGGTATAAAGATGATAAAACGGACGGGCACGGGGACCCGTCCGAACTTCCCGCTATTTAGAGGGACGTTCATTGGTCTGCGGATAGGACGCATAAAAAAATAGGGACTCACAACCGAAGTCGAGAGTCCCTATTTTGCTTTTAGGTTAGTCCAATCTTTTCATCCCTGAACAACCTTGGTGTCTTTGTAGAATGGTAGTCAGCAGTCAGGTCGGCAACTCCGTTGCCTTTCAGCAGTCAGTAAAGCGGTTGAATTGAAACTCAGAAACGGTTTGTGTTTCAATTGCCCTGTTCACTGACCGCTGAGAGCGTAGCGCCCTGACTACTGACGACTATTATCCTACTTAGACGTTTTTAGCTCACCCCAACGTGTTGTGAGTTTACCTGACGCACCTACATGACCTCTCAAGTGCGTCGTCGTCAAGGTTGTCCGATGTCCATTGACAGAGACATCCTCAATCTGGTAATAGTAAACAACGTTGGGTTTCGCAGTCGTGTCCGTGAAGGTATACACGTGCTTCTCACTCGTCGTGCCGTGTCCAGCAACGATACCTTTCACGTTAATAACTTTAAATTCGCCGGTCTTCGTTTCACTCCGCAGGATATTGAAACCTGCGTTGTTCAACTCAGATTCGGTAATCCATTGAATATCGACATGACCGGTCTCTTGATTGCGCACGGGGCGGAACTTCGAGAGTGAGACGGGCAGCGGACCACCCAAACGGTAGCCGGGGGTGCTGATATCATCGCGATGTCCGTAGAAACTGATACCCGCACCGGTGAGATCCGACTGTTTCCACGATTCCATCATCGTCCCATCGTCTGCCATATCAGGCGTGCCGTCATAGAGTTCGCGGGTGCCATACTGACGCACCAGCGATTGACGCATGTCAGGTGAACGCGTCGGCAACTCCCATTGGATGTTGCGCTCGGCTCCATCAACCATCACGTTGCCTGCCTCGTCTACCATATCGCCATTCTTATCCGTGAGTTTCAAGTAGAAACCACCCGGACTCAGCAACACACTTCGACGGTTGGTTAACCCTAAATCTCGACGGTGGTGTTGATACAGGTTATACACACGATTGTCTATCACATCGTTCGTGCCAGTGCCACTCACAAACAGGAGCGTCTGATTCGGACGGATGTACGCATCGTTGAAGGTGAAGCCTGAATCCACATACGATTCAACGTCATCTGTGGCGTTGCGAATCTCTAACTCCCAACCCGCTACGTTCACTACTTCCGTCATCGACGAGTTATACAACTCAATCCACTGCACCAGGTTCCAGCGAGGACCGGCGTCAACCATCACTTCACTGATACTTATCGCACCACTGAACAACACATCGTCCGTCGTCGCAGCGGTATTCTTGTCATCTACCAACTGCGTCCGAAGGTTATCGTTGGCATAGCCCGGCGTCCCAACACCTTTCACACCCGCATCATAGCCGATGCCGCCTTTGAAACCAACGCCATTCTCTACCCACGCACCCTTGTGGTGACCCGTCGCTTCACCCGTCTTCGTCCGAGACCACGCATTACCCGAAGGGAAACGGTTATTGTTACCATCTTTACCCCGCGCAGGCGTCAAACTATCCCAACCACGGAACGGCCAGAACGTCGTATTGTATTCACTTTCACCCACCGCTATACGGTGATTACCAGCATAATCCTTTATGTTCGAACTCGGCGTCGTATTCGTCGTCGCAAACTCTGCAGCATGCTGCGCTTTCTTCGGATCCTTATGCTGCGCATTCTTTTCTACATGATCCCGAAGGAGCAGCGTGAAGTTTTCAGCAGGAAGATCCAGACGTGAACGCACGATATACTGATGAGACGCACCCGCTTTGACATCTTTACCCGCAAGCACTTCCTCGACGTTCACACCGTTGGCAAGACTCGTCTCACTCGGATGCTCCTTCACGATCAGTAGATACGCACCCGGTTGAAGCTTGAAATCCTCATTCTTTGGGAAACTAAACTCACGCTTCTGCGCATCCGTCCGGTGCTCTTCATCTCTACCCACAAGCATCTTGTCGGTCATTGCAGCATCATCACCTGCGATGATACTCAGTTCCCAACCCCACAACCCGACCGCTTCAGTGCCAGCGTTGTAAAGTTCAACCCAATCCCCACCGACGGAGACTTCATTGATAACCACTGAGTCTGATGGCACCATCGTCGGGTCGATGGTGAACGTGAACTCTTGGTCTGGAACATGCCTCATGGTTGGCGTACCGATATGCCAGCGTGCCATATTCCGACTGCCAGCGACAGGTGTGGCTTTCCAACTATTCGACAACCTACCATCGGGAATACCTTCCCACTGTTTCGTCCGTCTTATCGTTTGATCGACTGAGTTATCGAGCCTTACGGCATCCGAATGCGTGCCTGTAACCGTCGCATAATTGATGTTACGATAGGCGGAGACGAGGTTGCTCTGCGGTGGCGCGTTTTCCCGACCTATAGGACTGGTTGTCACTCCACTGCTTCCCGGCATCGTCCATTTGCCAAGATACACGTTGCTCACCGTATCCGAAACTATAAAACCCTCCGGTGGAGGATCAGTCTCAGTCGTGAATGGGGTAAACCTAAGCATGGCTCGAATTTGATGACGACCACTAGAAGTCTCTGAGCTTTGAGTCTCCGAATTCGAAAAGTGAATATTAAACTCAGTGGTATTATAAATCTCTATCCACTGTTTCCGCTCTTCATCGTTAGCAGTGTTGGAATTATTATCATTGTACCCTACATCACGGCCCCACATGATTTCACTAATGACGAAATCCCCCGCAGCGGTCTCTCTTCTCACCGCAGGATCAGGATCAATATCACTGTCAGCATCAATTAGAAGCTCAAGTGTACCACCAGCACTGAAAAATGCTTCCAAGTCTGGCATGTCGGGCTGGCCAGTGTCGGGATGCCTATTATACTTGGAACCACCGACACTATCAGTACCGCGGTCCAAGAGGCCCACCTTCATAAAGTCACTCCGCGGCTCTCTACCTAGTACCACAAAGTCATTCGCATCACTTCTCTGGCCACGCAATCTTTGCGTTATTTGCGCTGCGACTGGCAAACAGAGCACTGTCGTCAGCAAAATAAGTAAACTTGCTAAAGAAAATGTCAATTTATTTGTTAACATTCAGTTTTTTCCTCCTAATATATAAACTTAATTAACTCATTTCATTTACTTTTCACATTAAAAATAACCCAAGTTGCTACTAACAGATTTTGCACATTTCAGAAGGTGTTCAGGCACTTTCCCCACTCCCGGTGAATGCCATAAGGCATGAATACCGTTGATTCAGGGGTGATATGTCTATAGAAAATCGGTCATTTAAGCCCCCGCACTCCCGCGGAATACCATCAGGTATTCATACCCCGGTGAAGTCCATACGGACTTCATACCCGGTTCATGCCCGGTGAATGCCATCAGGCATTCATACCGTTGATTCAAGGCATGAATACCGTTGATTCTGATTTTGATTCTGATTCCGGAGTGCTATGTAGCGAAACAACTGGCAACTTGCGTTATTATAGTAAAACCTACAATTACCTGCACATTGGCGAGGAATGTAAAGGTAAGACAAATTATGCTTTTGTAGCATAATTTGGAAACCCCGCCTACAAGGGAGTGGAGATGTGTATTCATTTTCGGAATTCACTATAATATTCGTTGGCACATAATGCCTCCTCATAAGAAAATGTTTGTTTTTGTACTTCTGGGGCGTTAGGACAAAAAAATAACCCAATGCCGCGAAGCACTTTCGCATCTGACATTGGGTGATTCTTCTCGATTTTATTGCAGCATCCAACTGTTTGCGGTTTACCATCAACCCGCGGATAACTCACGATATAGATTGCTAAATACTTATGGTGTGTAAAGTGGTCGGGGGGGTTTTTACGGGAATTGGTGTGGAGACGAGTAAGCGCGGCGACATCACAGACCCGTTGAACCGGGAGCCAGCGTCGAGGCTCTTATTATCAGTGTAGGAAATGGGGTTTATGCTTTGTCCGTTCATCAGTTTCGTATGTAAAAGACCGGGATAGTTTTTCAATAATTTATATGAGGATGCCTGAACTTGTTTAGGACGAGGCGCGAACCCGAATAAATTCGGGCATCCAGATATATAGGTAGCGTTATTTCTTTCTAAAGGGGCGAGGCACCAAAGCCGAAGCCATCCTCGCTCAACAGCGGTTTTGGGGTTCCCTTTACGAATTCTCTGTTCCTTTGAACCTAACCTTACACTGCGGCTTCTGCCTCAGTCGTGTGTTAAAATTCTCGCGTCAACACTGCTTTGGAGGTAATTATACACTGTATTACGAAAAAAGTCAATAAGTTAGTAAAAAAATCAATAAATCATGATATTTTTCGTAAAAATTGCGTTTTTTATACTTTTATTCTCAATAATTTCTACATTTTTGCGTTTTTTACACCATTTTAGAAAAAAGCGCGAGAATTAGAATTATTTAGACACTTCTTGTTCCGACGTGCGATGAATCGCACGACTACGAACGAATCTTTATTAAAGGATAGATGTCTACATAATTGTCTGGTTCACCATAAATGACCCTGCCGCTAATTGCTGGTGGCTTGATTTTTGGTGCAGATTGTCGTAAAATATCTAAGTATGACACAGCACCCCTATACTCTCATTCATCAAGACCCATCTACTTCAGCTCGAGTCGGTAAACTCCACACAGCACAAGGTGATGTGAATACACCGATATTTATGCCGGTAGGGACCCGCGGTACGGTGAAGGCATGTACACCACAAATACTATCCGAGCAAATTCAAGCAGAAATTATTCTTGCGAATACTTACCACCTTTATCTGCGTCCCGGACACGAGATTGTCCGAGAGGCAGGCGGTTTGCATCCGTTTATGGGGTGGCAACGCCCTATTTTAACCGATAGCGGTGGATTTCAGGTTTTCAGTCTTGGTCGGCTGCGGACGATCACTGAAGAGGGTGTAACGTTCCGTTCTACGATAGATGGGACAGAACACTTTATTAGCCCTGAACGCTCAATTGAGATCCAGAATGCCCTCGGTGCAGACATCATCATGGCGTTTGACGAGTGTCCCGAATTACCGAACGAGTATGCGTATCTTAAGGACTCAATGGAGATGACATTGCGGTGGGCAGCACGGTGCAAAGAGGTACATCAGAATTCGAATCAACTGCTCTTTGGAATTGTGCAGGGTGGCATGGAACGGGATCTACGACAGGCGAGTGTGGAAGGGACTGTATCAATCGGTTTTCCAGGATATGCGATCGGTGGTCTGAGCGTCGGAGAAGAAAAGGATTTGATGTATGAAACGCTTGCTTACACTGCACCGCTGCTACCAGTAGAGAAGCCGCGCTATTTGATGGGTGTCGGCACACCTGAAGATTTAGTCTACGGTGTCCGTTGTGGGATTGACATGTTCGATTGTGTGATGCCGACCCGGAACGCCCGCAATGGTTCATTGTTTACAACGACAGGTATCGTCCGCATCCGCAACTCGAAGTACAGTCGTGATTTTAGTCCGTTAGATTCAGAGTGTACCTGCTATACGTGTCAAAATTTCACACGAGCGTATCTCCGACACCTGCATGTTGAAAATGAGATTTTGGGTTCGCAATTGCATACTTTGCACAACTTGCATTTTTATGTCAGTTTAATGCGAGGAATTCGGCGCGCCATTTGCGCCGGGAGCTTTGCAGCGTTGGCAGATAGTAAACCGGATATTGGAGCACTGGTAAAGTTGGGACAATCTGCCCAATAATGAGCAGAAAGCCGTTAGGTTTCACTCCGCACCTCTCAAACGGAAAGTAGAGGACTTCACTTCAGCCATCTTTGAATCAATAGATTTCTGATGCTATCTGTTCAACCCAACCTACGATTAATTCTTTTTTTAAATTGAGACCTATAGTTGGCATAGGGAACTAACCCACTAAGTACTTAAACACTGAAGAAAGATTATCGTCGGGTGAGTAGAGTTGAGAAACGTTTAAATCGTTTTCGATGAGGAGTTGGGGGAGCCTCGCGTAGAAGGTGTCGGGCTTGACAGTCTCAATGATAATATCGTCCGCTTTTTTTGTCTCTGATTTGTCTACAACATCATCGCCATTAACAAAAGTTACGCTCAGGATATCTTCAAAAGGGAGACAGACTTGCGCTAAACGGCGCGGTTCATCGGTGCTTAAGTAGACTTTGTGAGGGTGTTCGTCAATCAGTTCTCGGATATCGGAGATAGTGCCCTCAGCGAGGATACGTCCTTGATGAATGAGCAGAATTGTCTCTGTCAATGCCTCGATTTCGTAGAGGATATGGCTCGAAACGACAATGCTTATACCTTTATCAGCAAGTTCTTTGAGGAGTGAGATGACATGCCGTCTCCCATTCGGATCTAAGCCAGTGAGCGGCTCGTCAAGGAAGAGGAGTTCGGGTTCATGCACTAATGCTTGTGCGAGTTTGATACGTTGCCGCATTCCTTTACTATATGAGGCGATCGGTCGGTCCTTTGCCGGCAGCATGTCTACTATTTCCAGTACCTGTAGACTCCGAGACTCGGTTTCTGTTTTGTCGTACCCGCTTAATGTAGCAAAAAAGGTGACAAACTCGAAACCGGTCATGAATTGATACGCCAATTCTATGTCGGGGCAGTAGCCTACCTGTTTGGTCAGATCGGGATTATTCCACACGGGTTGGTTTAGTACCTTGACCTTGCCCTGGTTGGGTTTGAGTTGCCCCGTCATGACCTTGATTAGACTCGTTTTGCCAGCACCATTTGGACCCAGTAAGCCGGTTATTCCGGGGTGAATTGTGAGGGTTACATCGTTCACCCCCATAACTTCGCCGTACCATTTGGATAGATTTTCTGTTTGAACAATTTTTAATTTTTCCTTGCGGCGTAATTCAGTGGGCTTCATGCTGAGAGTACCTTCCACCTATCCGTCCTCCAAATGTAAAACTAAGACAAATTATGCCATTTAAGGCATAATTTCATTACGGACTACGGCTACGAAAGTTAGATTAAGACAGCTAATTGCTGACGACTGACCACTACTCTTCTGACCGCTGACGGCTAATCTTTAAGGTCTCTTGAAGATTTTGGATACCGGCAGTTGTACCGATAGCGGTGACACATGCCGCCCCTGTTGCGGATGCCAATTCTGCTGTTGCTTTTAGGTCCCAGTTCATGAGGGTCCCCGTGAGAAAACCTGCGGCGTAAGCGTCTCCTGCTCCGGTCGCGTCAACAACACTCACAGGATACGCTGGTGCGAGGTATTCTGCTTCGGGTGTGGAGGCGTAACTACCGTTTTCTCCCATTTTAATGACGATGGTGTGGATACCGTAGTTATCTCGCAAAAATTGGGTGATTTCCCGATACTCAGATAGACCCGTGAGATGTTGTGCCTCAACAATACTTGGCATAAAGATGTCTATGTGAGGCAAGCACGGTTCAAGTGTCTCCATCCATTTTCCAGTGGCATCATACGCTGTGTCAAGCGAAGTAGTTATGTCCAAAGTTTTTGCTTTTTGGAGAACGTTAGCCATCGGTGCGCCATCAAAACTGGGCATGACAAGTGCCCCGGCGATATGCAAAATTTTGACGGATTTGATAAGTTCCCAATCAAGGTCTGCCTCACAGAGTTCACCATTCGCGCCGATGTAGTGGTAGAAAGTTCGTTCTCCATCGGAAGCAATGGCGACAAAGGTAAATGAGGTCCTGGCGTTGGTATCTTGTCGCATGCCTACCGTGTTGACGCTATCGTCTGCAAGCCCCTGCAGGATCAGGTCACCAAACGCATCTTTACCGACTTTACCCATTGCCCCAGCAGGGATGCCGAGGCGCGCGAGCGCGATGGCTACGTTGTTAGCACAGCCCCCGGCATGGATTTCGAGTTCATCAAAGAGTGCTAATTTTCCCTTTTCGGGGAACTGATCTATTGGTCGTCCGAGTACATCAACGACATAAATGCCGAGTGATAGTACATCCATGGTTTACCTCTTTGGAGAAAGAGCTATCAGCCGTCAGGGCGTTCCGCTCCGCTCCACTTTCAGTTGTCAGTAGGGCGAAAAATTACTAAAGTTTCATCATTTGCATTCGCATCCTGATCTGTTGCTATGTCAGTAAAGTCGCGAGAAGTCCATCCAATAATGTAGGGTCGCTGGTTCAAACATGTCTCATTTGTCAGATATTGTAAGACACCCTCTTGCTGTAGGATTCGTGCAAACGCCTTTCGTACGCCGCTCAGTTCTTTATCAGGTGGTATTTTTACGGGGCGTCGATTAGTTGTCATCCCGTTTTCTGTCAGAAACGGCTCTTGTCCTTTTAGACGGATATTTCCTAAGTAAGTTATCTCTTTTTTTGTGACGCTCCACGCGGTTTCAAGTTTAACGGGCAATTGTTGCGTAAATGCCTCTTGCACATAAGTCGTAGGATGCCAAGGCTCTACAGAGACATCTTGCAGCTGAACATGTGAACCTTGAATTAACGTCCCAAGCTTTTGAAACAGTTCAGTTTCCTGATGGCGGATAAAAGTGCCTTCTGGAAACTTAATGGACGTTTTCGTGCGCGACGTAGTTCTGATAGAAACAAAACTTTGTAGATGTCCACGTTGACGCTCTGAGTAAATTGATAAAATCGATAGTCGATCTGCTCCTATGCTGTCAGGCAAAATATTTCTCGCTAACGCAATTGTGCTCACCGAAAGCAAAACAAAGAGGCAGCTTCCGATCCAATAGACGGACGACTTTTGTTTAGATTTCCGAAAATAAAGCAGAAAGCCACCAAAAGCGAGAAGGTATGCTGGTAAGATTACGGCTAACAGTCTAACAAGCGGTACCTGAGTAGGCATTTTTGAGAGAAACTGTTTATGAATTTTTTCTTCATGTTGACGAGCGGGCGCGTAGCGGTCTGCAAGATGCCGCGGAGATTTCCCGGACTCACTCAGTAAACGGTACCAAAACGCCTCACCTACTTCTTGCTCCGAGAACGGTGGTGCATTGTAATCAAAGGCGAGACAGAGAATCTGACCATTTCCAAAATTTCGCTTTGCGACGTAAATATGCTCTGTTGTACCAACTAACGTTTCACATCCGGCTTTCGGCATGAACTCAATGCGCTCAAAGAAAGTTCTATTATCACTAGAAGACTGAAAGCCGAGTTGTTCGTACAAGGCATCAGGGAACGCGTTTGTTTTTTTTAGACCTTTCAATTCAACTGGAAGGAAAGGTTCCAGGAAACTGCCTTGCAGGGTGTCAAAGCTGCTGCCTCCAGACGTAATAAGTGTGCCGCCACGTTGCACCCAATCGAGTAGCGCTGCCTGTTGGGCTTTAGAGACATGCCTCTCTGTCAGAAAGGTCCCACGGATAACGAGAACATCAACGGCATTATAACCGATCCAGTCGCTTAGCAGTGACGTTGAGTTAGGGAGGTACTTAACGTGTACCTCGGCACCATCAGAAACTTTTAGCGATTTTTTGTCAATAAATCGTTTCAACCTGTCCCCGCTCGGTGCTAATACTAACACGAGATAGTCTTTGCGGGCAATAGGTATCGGTAGTGATATCTCCTGTATCATAGGCGACATAGCATTGAGCAACGTTCCCCCCCCCCTATCCCCCCTTATCAAGGGGGAATTCCAAAGGTTGCTCTCTACGGATACTGCAGGGACAAGTTGGACAATAAGCCGGGTTGCATTTTTCGAGCAGTAAACATAGAACTGTTTCTGTTGTCGTCCGGTTGGACTGAGCCGCAATGGGGTGGCGTACCGCTCAAGCGGCGTATCCGAAGTAAAGTTTTGGACCTCCACTGCCAGTTCGCCAGCAAATACGACGGGTTCATCTTGGCTCCGGACAGTAACAGTCAAAGGTGCCCACGTCCCTGTTTTGTAACCTTCGTTGAACCCGAAAGTCACATCCTCAATTTCTACCGCACCGAAGGCAATAGATACTGAAAAAAGAATCAGGATCATCAGGATTAAAGAATTCACAGGATTACCCCACCGCTACGGCACACAAAGTGTGCCTGCTACTTTATAAGGCGCGCTGGATTGTAAACAAGCCTTGTTTCTTCGGCACCTGCAAAAGGGTGTGTGCTAAAAACGCCGTTTCCTAACATGATCATCGATGCAACGCCACCTTCTGCCTCAATCTGCGCAATTGTGTCGATAACCCTTTCATCGCTGAGCAAACCGCTTTCTACTGAAAACTGCTTCGAGACAGCAAAGCAGGCGTTAAAGAGTCCGACATCCGGCTCAGCGTGTGTAAGCGTTCGCAAAGTATCCAATGCCATATCTGCGGCACGATTGATACGAAGGGTCTGCTCTCTGTTCCCGAGTACTTCGCTTGTCTGAATAGGTCCGAAGTATCGGTAATAGATAGGCTGTTCGGCAATCGATAGCCTGTCAGCAACTAAAGGAGCACCTTCTTTTAATTTGACGAGGCAGCCGCCGTGATATTGCGAGCATACATCTCCGAGTCCGGTGCGATTTTCAACTTCTGCGACATGTGCTATCATCGCGAGCGATTCCGTATCCTTGCGGAGATGTAAGAACTCGTTGAGGGCATAGGTTGTTGCGAGTGCAGCGGCACCGCTAAGTCCGAAGCCGCAGCCGAGAGGTAAGGGAGAAGTAAGGTTCACCTTTATGCCTGCAACCTCTGTGTTCTGAATCAACCGATCAGCAACAGCACGCACCGTGGGAAAGTTGATGTCTTCTCCGTTAAACAGTACCGCCGTCTCATGATAATCAGAGACGATAGTTTCTACACCTTCTGTAACGGTGAACCCCATGCCAAGTGAGTGCATACGGGTAGCATCGGTGTGCGGAATAACCTTGAAAACACAAGAGATGTTGCCGGGGGCAAATGCTCTCGCCATTTCACTCCTTTCGTATTGGCTGTCGGTTGTCAGTTGAGCAACTTCACCTATCCAAACTTCTGTTGGATTATTGTACACAGGGCACAAACTAAAAGTTTGTGCTACAAATACCGAACTCACGTTCTCCTACTTTATCAACACAGAGGCATCACTTTAGACTCCAGCATACTTATCAAAAGGCATCTACACATTTCGTTGAGGTGGAGCGTATCTGGGATGGAATGCTCCCTCACCACATTGCCCCTCCTCTATCTTCGCGGCTTGTCCACCACCGGTAACGGAGCATCTTGCACCATCTAATTGCGGTAGGACGTATCGTTGGAACCATGCCCCCATTTGCTGCTTCATGTCAGTTATTCGCGCGCGCTGAGATTTTTCATCTATCAGATTTTTGCGTTCATCTGGATCGTTCACCAAATCATAGAGTTCATGCGGTCCATACGGGTATCGATGGACATATTTCCACTCTTGCGTCCGAATCATACGGACGGGACCGTATTCATCGTAGATGACGATTTCGTCTTTGGCGTCGTTCGTCTCTCCAGAGAGGGCAGGAACAAAACTTCTGCCTGGAGACATATCGTCATTCGGATCAGGTAAACCGAGGTAATCAAGCAGTGTCGGCATGAAATCGTATTGGCTGACCATCGCTTCACTGACACGCCCCTCTGGAATCCTACCTGGCTGACTCATAATGAAGGGGACCTTGACAGAGTTTTCATACATATTCAGCGGAAAGGTGCCGTTTCCTTTATGCCAAAACCCGTGATGTCCACATGAATAGCCGTTATCACTACTAAAGACAACAAGGGTATTTTCACGGATGCCGAGCTTCGCGAGTCTATCAAGAATCCGCCCGACATTTAAATCAAGTGCGGTGATCGCCGCGAAATAGCCTTTTAACGATTCACGGTTACCCATGTGAACAGCGGCTCCCTGCACCGCCCACGGGTGGAGTGCCTCTTGCGGACACGTTTTGAAGGGGCAATCGTCGTAGGAGTCCACGATGTCTTGCGGGTGCCCGTCGAAAGGGGTATGCGGTGCGTTGTAGTTGACGCTGAGATAGAAAGGTCGGTCTTTGTTCGCTGAGATAAAGTTCAGGGCATCATCGGTGATCACATCGGTGAGGTAGCCGGGTTGCATTTCAACCTGTCCATCTCGAATCATATCCGCATCGTTATACTTGCTTCCACCAGTGAGCAAAGCGAACCAGTGACTGAAGCCGTGTTGCGGTGTTAAACTGTCTCCGAGGTGCCATTTGCCGCTAAGCCCGACTGTATAGTCATTGTCGGCTAAGACATCGGTATAACAGGTTAATCCATCAAGGTATTGGGCGGGATCGGGTGGCATGTTCCCATCGCGGATCCAGTCATGTACACCGTGTGCTGAAGGGATACGACCGGTCATGAGGCTGGCGCGTGCCGGAGAACAGACGGGGCTTGTGCAGAAAAAATTTGGAAAACGAGTGCCTTCTGAAGCCAATTGGTCGAGATAGGGTGTGCGTACCTCATCGTTGCCACAGCATCCGGCTGCCCAGGGTCCCTGATCGTCGGTTAGAACAAAAATGACGTTTGGTTTATTTTCCATATTGAATTCTCCATTTCATAGGTAAAGCAGGTGTGATAGGTCATACATTTCTTGCTGGTTGCCCGGTTTATTCGCCGACGCCTTACTTTTTATTTACTCAGAATCCGTTTTCTCAGAACTGAACAGCTGGAGTTGTGGCGTATCTGCAGTAGAAACAGTAGGTGCTGCATCGGGCCTCAATTGATTACGGCGTAGAAGTTCCCCTGTTGTAGATAATTGATCTCTCAAAACCGACTTCCCTGTTTTGTCAACTTGGGCGATTGCTGTATTTCCGTCCCGCGCTTCAACTGCAAGAATTGACGCTGCATCCAAATCTTTGTTATCAAGTAGGTCTGGACTGTGACTCGTGAGAATAATTTGTGTTTTTCCGGCAGCGTCCCGAAGAGCGTCAAGCAATACACCTAAGGCTGCGGGATGAAAGGCAATCTCTGGTTTTTCAACTCCCACAAGCATTATGCGGTACTGTGCGTCGTAATTTCCCTGAAACAGTGCTACCAGAATCCCCAAGGCACGCAGGGTGCCATCAGACATATTGTTTGCCAAAAATCGCCAAGGATATTTTGCCCCCGCCATACGCTGTCTGAACTCCAGCGTCTCTCTGTGTCCAAGTTCTTTAACCCGGACACCATGTATACCGGGGACAATTTTCGCCAGATATTCTTCAACGTGTTGCTTAGTAGTGCGTGAAAATCGGGCAAGCACACTGGTCAGGTTGCTCCCATCCCTCCTAAGCATGTCGCCAGTCTCGGGTATTTGGAGATCCCGAATTTTATCAGAATTGAAGTTATAAAATCCCATTCGAGAAAATGCTTCATAGACAGGCTGGAACTCGGGCAGTCCAGATGCGCTTACCAAGTAGAGCCGATTGTAGGCAGCGACGGGTGCCACGTCTACACTTGCACTGGTTACCTCACCATTAACAACCCGGAAGTATTTCTTCGGCCCGAAAAGCTGCGCGTCCTGGATGACACATTCTTCGCTCTGTACCTCATATCCGCCACGTTCACGAGCAATAATACGAAAGGCATAGTGTCCTGTAGCCCCTTTAGGTAAAGTGAAATCAAGACGGATACCGAAATGGTTTGGATGCCCACCAGAACGACGTCGAACATCATTGATACCGCCACGATCGCGTAAGGCGTGGTCGAGTGATGAACGCAACGCATCGGCAACGAACCGCAGTGCATCCAGAAAATTGCTCTTTCCTGCGCCGTTGGGACCTACAAGAAAGGTTAAAGGCTGCAGCTGCACATCACACACAGGGATACTCTTATAGTTCCTGAGAACCACTCTTGTAATAAACGTTGAATCTTTCATGTCATTGCCCCTTACCTCTGCTGGAGTCTGGTTTGTTTTCCATATAGAACGCTCCATCTCATAGGTAAAGCAGGTGTGATAAATGATATTCTTTTTCCTACACTTGTTCAGTGGTTGAATCGCTTGCTTCTCGTAATTCGTCAAGGAGGCGAACAATCTCTCGATAGCATTTGTCAAACGAATTCACTTGACGCGCCTGTTCTAAATCAAAGAGTGCTGTGAGCGCGGGCTGATCGCTCGTTTCACGATATGTCTTGTTGTTTCCCATTCGCTCGCTTAACCATGCCTTTGCGTCACGGATTGCCTCCGGATCGTTCGGAGGGTGAATATCGTCTTTTAAGCCCCTTTGCCCACGGAGCGATTCGGCTGTGGCGAGAAACCATGCCTCAAACTCGCACTTGGCAAGCACAACGGCAATGGGCACATCACTGCGGACTTGTGATGCCCGGTGAAGCAGGGCCGGTCCCAGTTCTGCTGGACAGTCTTCGTCACTATCAAGGATGATAAATATAGCACCTTGTCCACCAATCTGGCGAGCCACGAATTCAACCGATCTTTCAAGTTCGTTCTCTTTAACAACCTTATCCCGGGGACGGCGAATAGGTGGTGGCACAACAATC
The DNA here is from genome assembly GCA_028818705.1 of Candidatus Poribacteria bacterium. Classification (GTDB taxonomy): domain Bacteria; phylum Poribacteria; class WGA-4E; order WGA-4E; family WGA-3G; genus WGA-3G. Next base: position 3,499 of record JAPPNJ010000149.1, on the reverse strand, counting down.
GGTAATTCTGGATAAAGATTCGCAGCGATGCGGCGAATCAGAAGGGGTACAGTTTCTACCTCGCTTTTCCCTTCGACAATGCAGCCGATTTTGACTGTCATTTGTGCTTTCCTCAACTTTTCGCTTTGCCAGACTTCAGTTTATCAACATCAAACAAAGACAGTTGTTTCCCCTTTGCAGCAGAAAAAGCTGCCGGATCCGGTTGCAATTGATTACTCCGTAAAAGTTCCCCGACCGTAAACAACCGATCTTGCACCACAGATCTGCTTGCATCATCCACTCGAGCTATCACTGTATCGCCATCATCTGCTTCAACTGCAAGCATTGAGTCTACATCCAGATGCTTGTCCTCAAGCAGATCTGGACTGTGAGTGGTGATGATAACCTGCGTTCTGTGGGCAGCATCCCGAAGTGCATCAAGCAATGCACCTACCGCCCCTGGATGAAGTGCTATCTCTGGCTCCTCAATTCCTACGATCGGCACACGTTTTTGAGCGTTGTCATCTCCTTGGAATAGTGCTACGAGAATCCCTAACACGCGGAGGGTCCCATCAGACATATTATTGGCGAGAAATCGCCATGGGTGCTCGTTCCGAAGAACGTACTGCCTGAACCCTAATGTTTCCTTCGGTCCAAATTTCCTGACATGTACACGTTGCACGCCAGGTACTACCACTGCCAAGTATTCCTCAATATTTTCCCTTATCACAGGTGAGAGTTGGCTGAAGACACTTGTAAGGTTACTCCCATCACGAAGAAGCACATCCCCAGGATCCGGGTCTTGGAGATCTCGGATTCTATCCGGATTGAGATTGTAAAATCCCATCCGGGAGAACGCATCGTAGACAGGGCGAAATTCGGGCAAACCTGAAGCATTTACCAAGTAGAGACGATCCATTGCAGCCGCGGGGGCGACTTTTACACTTGTCTCTATCACATTGCCCTTAACAACATTGAAGTAAATATCAGCAGTAGTAAGGTTCTTATTCTGAAATCTACATTCTTCTGTTTGTACCATGTACCTTGTCAAACGCGTTTGGATTTGGAAGGCGTAGTATCCCGTAGAACCATCAGGGAGAACGAATTCAAGACGAATGCTAAAATGGTCTGGCGTGGTTATAGGCCTGTCAGATCGTTTACACACATCATTGATACTTCCACGAGCGCGTACGGCATGGTCTAACGACGTATTCAACGCATCAGCAACGAATCGGAGTGCATCCAGAAAATTGCTTTTGCCCGAACCATTGCGTCCTACAAGGAACGTCAAGGGCTGCAATTGCACATCACACGCGGCGATACTTTTATAGTTCTTCAGAACAACTCTTGTAATAAAAGTTGAATCTTTCATGTCATTATCCTTACCTCAACACCTTTGTTGTAGGAGGGGTTTGTAACCCCGATTCTATACAGCGTTACGCTACCGGAAATCCGTCCCCGACGAGCGGCTCACCGTCTGCGACCTCAATTGTTGGGACGAGGACGTGGTTCGGCGATTGTGCGTTATTATAGCAGACATCTTGCGCCATGAAAATCATAACGAAGGCGCGGCGTTGTCTCTCGGTGACATTCGCTGGTGTGCCGTGGAAGTTGAGACAGTGGTGGAACATGCACTCGCCTGCTTTCAATTCCACTGGAATGCCGTGAGTGATGTCCAACTCCCGTCTTTCTGCCCACTGATCGGGAGATGGCTGGCGTCCCTCTTCGCGCGCTTTTGCCGCTGCTGCATCTGCCGCTGCCCTGGCGGCGATCGAGAACCGCTCGTCTTTATGACTCTTCGGCATAACGTGCATGCAGCCACTCTCAACTGTTGCATCGTCCAAAGCGAGCCAGCAGCTGACAATGTTCGGCGGGCTGAGGGGCCAGAAAAAGAAATCGTGGTGAAATGCGAAATGTCCGTTGTCGCGAGGCGGTTTGGAAATAACTTGATCGTGCCAGAGACGGACCTCTGGGGTCCCCAATAGTGCACGTGCTGTCCCTGCGATGAGCGGATGGTGAATGGCAGCCTCATAGTGTGGTTCCCGCTTCCACATGTTGACGTATTGATGGATTGCGCGTGGGTGACCACTTCCTCGATTGAGACGGTTTTCGCGCCGGTCGTGTCCGTATTTGAACTCCGGTGACGAGTCGTCGCCTTCAGTGAGTTCTAATTCAATGACAGCATCTAATCCGGCTCGCATGGCTTCAACGCCATCGCTATCTAAAACTTTTCCAAACTTGACGTATCCATTCTCCTGAAAAAAATCAATCTGTCCTTGTGTTACCATTGTGTTTCTCCGTGTGAATTTGACGTTCATAATTGCAATGTTTCATCAAGGGTCTCACGGAATTGATTTTGGTGTTTCTCCTGATAAAACGGCAAACCGATAATACGATAGTTCTTATCTTCTATTATGAGTTCACTTTTACGTTCGGTATCAATCTTTTTCAGAAAATCTTCTTTCCATCTGTCAAAATCTTCAATGTGCTCACCTTTAGGTTCAATAAAAAGTTGGTAACTCAGTGTTTCACCGTTTTCTTTGCCCAAAAAGAGAACAAAATCAGGTTGGAAAGCTTGACCGTCAAAAAAGTTATAGATAGAAAAATGCCTTTCGTTGCGGATCAGATAAACGCCATTGTAGGTTTTCTGTAGTTCCTCAAGATACGTGTGCAGAAATTGCACAAATGCCTTTTCCTCGCCGGTGCCGTAGAGACCGTTAAAAGCGAACCATTCTTCGGCTTTCGCGAGACGCTCGGCAGGGTGATTCTCATCAGCACGAGGGTTATTGGTGCTGAATTTCAGGATTTTGTCCTTGAAAATAGTGTGGATTTGCTCCTTATAAAAGTGTTTCGTGCCTTCATATTCGGTAATTTGTTTGCGAAGTTCGGTTTCAATCTTTTCTAAAAGATCACAACACGCTCTAAGTTTTTCTGAAACTTCGTCTTCCCATTGAGAGAAGCTGCCTTTGAAAGTGATTTTCAAGCCACCCAGAAAGTTATCCGAAGTTCTAAATTCGCTCATTGATTTCAACTGCGGAAAATATTGTTTAAGTGATGCAAACTGAAAAAACGGGTTACGCGCAATAGCTGTTTGGACAATATTCTGTTCAATATCCATTAGCGGTATGTCTTGGCTGTTTTTGCTTCGCGTGGTATAGGTTTGGTCACTCTCTGTCATACCCGTTACACCTCCAGATCCTTCATAGACGGTATGCTCATGCCATTTCTTTTTGACACTTAAGGATGCCAAGTCTTCAAAAGATTTGACATGTTGATAGTTTCTTGAGACCTGTTTGTTTACCCATATAACGCCGTATTTGTATAAATCGGTTTCTTTGAATTCTTTTTTCAGTTTTAACTTGCGAGTCACGGTCTGTTCATCCATTAAACCTCTCTGAACCAATGCTTTTTTGATCTCAGTGATATAGGGCAAATCGTTAATGCTGTGGTAATGAAATTCTTCCAGGATGCGGAGTTCATGCTCGAGGTCTTCGTCAAATTTGCGTATATATTTATCCTC
>JAPPNJ010000184.1 GCA_028818705.1 Candidatus Poribacteria bacterium | reverse complement strand
CCACTCGTGCCTGCGGGGAATGTGTATGTCATACTCGCAGTGGTTGTGGTGCTGCCATCCCCTGTATCCGTCTCTACGTTTGTGCCTAAGCCGGACGCACTCGGTGATTTGACATACCAATACACCGAACTATAAGCCGAACTGGTCGTGAAGTTTGCGGTGTGGCTGCCGCCTGCCGTTGCGGTGTAGCTGCCATTAGCTGACGTGAGAGAGTAAGTGGGCGTTGTGCTACCCCCCGGTGTCGTCGTCGTTGTCGTAGCCTCGACAGAGACGGTGTATTTGAGGTCATAGACAGACCCTCCGCCCGGATAGACATACGCCAATATCTGATATGTTCCCGAAACGCCAGTTGGGAACGTATAAGTGAACGATGCGGTTTTGGTGCTACCATCGCCCTGGTCAATCTCTTGGGATGTGCCATAGGTAGAAGTATCTGAAGGTGACTTCACATACCAATACACCGAGCTATAAGCAGAGGGTGCTGTAAATTTTGCTGTGTGACTATCGCCCGCATTTGCGGTATAAGCCCCGTCAGATGATGTGAGTTTGCCCTTTTTCGGTTTGGGTTTGCCTGTCTTTTCGTCCAACTCCACAGGCGTTTGTGGGTCTTTGACAGGTTGTGCCAGAGCATAATCTACATCGTGATGTTTCGCAAACTTATTTTGTGCGGCATCATACGCCGGCCACATCATACATATTTTGTCCCAGCCTTTGTCCTTGCCCTTAGCATCTTTGAGATCGCTTTTCGGACAATGATCCAGATGCGCACCGTGTGCGAGTTCATGCCCGATGGTCGTGTCTATCGCAGCACTCACATTGCCGCTATTTTCATGAAACTTTATCGCACCTGTATAAATCGTTGCCTCATAATTTGCTACTGGAGGTCCGTTAGAAGGCACCTCGCCATAAGTTTTACCTTTACTCTGCGTATTGGACACCACTTTGACAGAAAATGCAACTAATCCGTTATCCTCATTGAAGTTGACCCATCCATCAGCTTTGACAAGTGATGATGGGACTAAGTATTGTGAGATGTATGGGACCGCTGTGCCTGTGCCGTGATACGTTGTATGAGCATCTTCGTTGACAACGAACATGGTTTTTGTATCGGGAGATGTGCGAGTATGCGTCACGCGAGGGGCATTTAGTCCCGGAACAGGCTTATTTTCCCATACCAGAAACCCGCGATACTCTCCAAAAGCGGTGATATGGTCGCCTTCGTAATCGGTGTTTGGAGAGGTGTCTTCATCATCTGTTCTGCCAAAGTCTCTAAAGAGCGTTGCGTCTAACTGCCCGTTCTTATTGATGGCGTAATAGTCCCTATGCCAACTATCCGCTATCTCATTATCGTTCTTATCTCTCGGTACCTTCACATACGTGAACACCCCGGCAGACGGGTCCGTTACATCTCTATCGGACGGATTGTTCTTCTTCAGATAAACAGCCCCATGCACCTCCCCATAGCCACCGAAATCGAGAGACAACACGCCAACGGGTAAAGTGACGGTCGTTTTTATCTTTCTTTCATCACTCGGCACCTCGTATTTGAGCCGCCGATTGTCAAGCACTACCCAGCCAGCATTCTCCTCTCTTCTAAAGATCATGTCTTTGCTTGTGCTGCGATACACCTGCTTCAACGTTGCGTCTTTTACATAATCTGCGTATGTCCCGTTACAACAGATACCTTTTTCTTTTGTTACCTCATTGAGCGAGATGATAATACGCTTGTATTGATCCCGCCTGGGGTCTATACCACTGATGGTAACCGTCAGCCAAGCAACAGACAGATTGTCTTTGGTGGACGCTTCGGGTTTCCAATACGGATCCACTTCTGAGATTGACACGGTAATCGCCTCACTCATAAGGGGCATACACAACAGAGACAAAATAAAAATACATTGAAAAATACGTTTCATCGTTTTTACTCCTTTTTCTTAGGTTTGATTTGAGGGATAGGTACTTGGTTACGCAAACGTTGTATCTGCATAGCGATTTCAGGATCGTCTTTACTGAGACGACTCAGGCCTGCTTCATAGCCGTAACGTTTGATCAGTTCATTCGCTCTGACAATCCGCTTCGGACTAAACTGCGCGCTCTTACCAGTGAGATGCGCTGCCAGCTCTTTCGAAAGGAAGTCAGTCGTCTGCACTTGTGAGGTTTCCTCACGCATCAGGTGTTCTGCCCACTCAATAAACTCATCTATCTCACGCTGCGACATCTGACGCATCAACGCTATCTCTTCACGGCGAGCTGCCTCTGCTTCGGCACGGGCGGCCGCTCTGGCACGCTGATACGCATCCGCTTCATCCGCTACATCCGAATCCAACAGCAATGGCACTTCGTGTTCAGACGGTGGCACATCCAAAGCAAAATCTGAGCCAGAGGGGAAAAGATCCAGTGAGGCTTCTTCAGCAATATCTAACTTTTCAACAGGTAAAGGGGCAATCAGCGGGACACCCGATTCTATCGCATCCAAATACTTCGCTATCGCAAACTGACGATGACCGCCTTCAGCCACCTGCAACGCTTTCTTCAGATACACCCACGCCGTCTTGTAGTCACCTAACTGCTGATACGCTTTACCCGCACTAAAATGACCATGACGCGCCCCTAACGCATGACCCTTTTCAATATAAGAGACCGCTTGGAAAGGACGTTCTAAATACATCAGCACATCACCCGCTTCTATCCACGCATGCGCAGAATCAGGATAATCCACAAGGATCGATTCATAGTGAGATAAACCCTCCTCAAGAAAAACACCACCCCGAGGCACAGCGTCGGCTAAGAAAAGACGCGCTTTCAGATGACCCGGATCCGACGCTACAACACGCTCCGCATACTCGCGAACAGAAACATTATCCGGAATACCTGAACCATTCGGATATGCAATACGGTAGAGATAGTCAAAACCCCTTTCATCACTCAGACGGGATAACAACAACTCATTATAGTGACCATGCTGTTCTAAAAACTGAGTCGCTGCTTCAAGATCACGATCCCCAACAAGTCTACGCAGTTTTTCTTCTTCAAACTCAGATTCAGTGAATGGAGCAAGGGGAGTCCCTTCGTCGTCAAGTAATAACTGACGAGGTTCTGGTAAGTTAAATCTTTCACCAACAAAATCGATATAGTCATACAACTCCGCTTTGTTTTCCAATGTCTCTGGGAATTCCGTCACCTCGCTATGTAACCATTCTCTACCACTCTGTTCATATCTCAGTTCCCAAACAGCATCTTGTATTTCCTGTGGCAGCGGTTCAGAATGACGTTTACCCGGAGAACGCGCACTGATACGGGTGTGTCCATATTTCCACGTTATCCAACCGAGACTACTCTTGTTGGCAGCACTTTGCCGCGAGGCACGCCGTGTTGGGGAGACCCTTTGGGTCCCAGATGGATTCTTATTGCCGATCACCTGTGACGGTGCGTCCGCATGAAAAGTCCCATCTGCATGGAAGTGTCCAGCAGACGTAGATCGCTTGGTACTCAGTTCAGGGATAGGCAGTTCACCTTCGGGGGTCGACACAGAAGCCTGCACCGTCTCTTTACTGCTGCGGTGATGATGAATCAAACCACCTATACCGATGATCCCAATCACGACTATCACACACAGCAGAACACGGAGCAGATACTTCTGCGTATATTTCATAACTGACATGTCTATTCTCCTTTCGCATTATGCGAAGTTAGA
>JAPPNJ010000081.1 GCA_028818705.1 Candidatus Poribacteria bacterium | reverse complement strand
GATGGGCCGAGCGGAACGGCGTCCACCAGATCGTCTGCAAGCCCGACTGGGACGCACACGGTCGAGCCGCTCCCTTCCGCAGGAACGACGAACTGCTCAACCTCCTCCCCAAGGGCGTGGTCGCGTTCCCCGGTTCGGGCATCACGGACAACCTCGTCGACAAGGCAAAAGCCCTCGGCATCCCCGTCCAGAAAATCGCCGCCTGACGTGAACGCTCACGGGTCGCGTCGCCAGCCCCGGCGGCGCGGCCCTTCTTCACGCCTTCGTCCACTCCTCCCCGCATCGCTCCTCTCGCTTCTTCCCGCTCAGTCGCCGCGGCGGCTCCCGCTCGCCATGTTCGCCGGCGCTGGTTTTCCCATCTCTCGTTCCCACGAATTCGGCAATCTGACGCCCTTCGGCGCTTCGGATTTCACACCGGACGCACCTCCGATGCGGGGTGTCGCGGGGACTGCGAATGAGCGCGATCCCCTGCGCCCCGCCTTGATGCTTCACCCAACTGCGCACTATAGTCGTGCCGGTATATGTAATACCAATCTGGTGGCACGCAAACCTTTTGAAATCCCTGCACTTAAGAGTGGCGTATGCTCTTCGTAATACGGCGTAACTCGGGGATTTCCTGCAGGATACCAAATTGGTGGCGCTCAGGCCTGCGCTGCGCTATGATGAATACCGATTTGGTATTGTCGATTTCCGGCATCGGATCGAGACCTTCCCGGTTCGCGACGACCGTGTTCGGTGAAAGGAAACGAGAATTTTACGGTCGTTTCGGGACCGGAATCGATGAAAATCTTCACGATAGGAGGAACAAAACGAATGGCGCAGACGGCACAGAAGAACATCCGTTTCACGTCCGAGCAGTGGAAACGCGTTGAAAAAGAGGCGGACAAGCGGGATGTGTCTCCGAATAGACTCGTGGTCGAACTCACGATGAAGGGCCTGGAGCGCAGCGAATGGCCCCGCACGGAGGCGGAAATCCATTTGCTACGCTCCGCCATGTTCACCGCGCAGGCCATCATTCGCGACATGGAAAAAGCTGGACGTGAGGAAGAAATGGAGGAAATCAGCAGAAATATTTCCCAAGTCGCGCCGGAATTGCCGGGCAGATCGGCATAAGATTCCTAAGGTCAGACATGTTCGGTGGGCTGCAATACGAGAGTCGACTTCTCCGATCCGGGTGTTCCAGCCACAAAATGTTGTTTATGGTGACACATATAGAGATTCTCGATAAACTCCAAATCTTCAAGAGGGAGCCCAACGCTATTGAGCAGCCATGCAGAGGTACGGAAATTTCGATTTCTGAGGGTCGATGGCAACATTACAGGGACAAAGAGAAATTCCCAAGAGTAGGGGTTTGGGTAATGGTGGAGGATTGATGCATTGACTGAAAACGTTGTCGTTTTGATGCGAAGCGAGAAAGGCCAGCAACTGGTTCGTAAGAAATGCAAGGCGGCTGGTTTGGATATGGGAACTCTAGAACTACTCCTTGAAGCTGAGATCAAACAAGTAGGAAAATTAAAGAAACATGGTTTATGGAACGAATTTGACGAAATTTTTGACGTTCTCGATGGTGAGGAGAGCTGATGCATCTACGTTTCGTAGAACTCATTAACTGGCGCTCCTACCGTAGTGCTCGTTTTGAATTTCCACGTCCGTTGGATAGCAAGAATGTTATTCTCGTGATGGCCCCAAACGAGTATGGTAAGACTTCGTTCTTTGAGGCCGTCGCGCTGGGTCTGTTTGGCCGGGATGGGTTACCTCTTGTGCCTCGTGCACGCGCTGGGACCAACAATGATGCCAGTGAGCGAATCAAGGCGAGCTACAGCAATTTCCTCGAAGGCACTCTGCATAGACATGCAATAGAATCTGGAACCCCGAAATGTGTCGTGAAACTTGAATGGGAGGATGAAAACGGCGATCGGATAGAAATCAAAAGGACTTGGCATTTCCGAGCCAATGGTGCTCATAGGATAGCCGATGATCAACTGGATATTTATGATGGACAGTCTGGTAGTCTCCTCGCACCACCCGTCGCTGAACCAGACCGAAATCTGTGGTACAGCAATTGGATCGCTCAGCGTTTTCTGCATCCAAGTCTTGCAGAGTTTTTTCTGTTTGATGGGGAACAAGTCCAACGATATGCCAATCGTAATATGAACGAGCAAGTACGTCTGGGTATAGAGGGCTTACTTGGGTTGCCCGTTCTCCACAGTCTAAAAGAGTCGTTGGGAAGATATGCGCAAAACAGGCGTACCCAAGTGGCTAGCCCGTCCGATGACACTGTAAACGCGGTGAAGGAAGCAATCGATGGGTTAGAGAACCGTCTCGATGCAAAAAAATTAGAGCGCGACAAGGCTATTGAAGAACTCCAGAGTTTAGATGGTGAAATTGAAGATCTCACTCAGCAACTTCGTGGAAGAGAAGAAGGTGCTGTAGCCTTGGCGAAGAGCCTGCTAGAGGACGAGAGTCGGCATCGAGACGAAGCCCAGCGGGCAATTTTAAACTTGACGACATTGCTAGCCGGCGACATGGCACTTGCAATCGCCGGAGCATCCCTTAGAAGGGAAACAATTTCTTGTTTGAGATCCGAAGCAAAACGGGAAATTTGGGAAACTGGCCGAAACGAGGGCAACCGGAACCTTGAGCGCTTTGTCAGCGATCTTTCCGAAAAGATTAGTCAGTTGCAGCCACCCATTAGTGACAACTGCCACGATGCAGTCATTCAAGCGGCTAAAGCAGCTTGGCACGCACTATGGCATCCACCACCTGAGGACTGCGCTGATGGTTATCTCCACACGGCTCTAACTGGGACTACTCGCGCCGGAACGATTAACCGTCTAACAGCTATTGACCAGCATTCGGCATCAGAAGCTGCTGACTACGTCGCACAATTCGAGAGTGCTCGTGCAACAGCAGAAGCTAAGAAAAGGGAGCATCTTGAACTTGAACGGGTCGCTCCTATAGTCGAGGAGCAAACGAAGCGGCTTAAAGAGTTGATGGAACAGTCTGGCCGATACAAAGAACAAAGAGAAGCGGCACAACGAGAGATCGATTCAACTACAGCGGAGCTTAGCCAGAAACAAAAAGAATTGGCACGATATATGTCAAGTAGAGACTTGCGTGCCCCGGCACTTCGACATGCGGAGAAAGCTGACGCATATGCTGCATTAGTCGACGAACTTCTTAGGGACGCAGTACCCTTCGAAGTCAACGAGGTCGCAGATGAAATGACTAGGGCTTGGAAGGAGATGGCTCATATGTCGGACCGTGTGGAACGCATCGACATATCGACAGACTGCGAGGTGAGATTACTTGCCGTCGACGGTTCTGATCTTCACCAAATCGACAAGTCGGCAGGTGCAAGCCAAGTATTTACACAAGCATTGATCACGGCTATTACCAAGGTTAGTGGTAGAACTTTTCCATTTATCGTTGATACGCCGCTGGCCCGCCTAAGCCGCGAACAACGTCTTGGAGTTCTTAAGACGTTCACTGATCGTCAAGGACAAGTCATTCTGCTTTCAACTGATCAAGAGGTTGTTGACGATAAACTTGACGCAATTCGAGATAGAATTGCTGCCAGCTATCAACTCACAGTCACCCAAGACAGAGGAGTTACTGCTACAATGGTGCAGGAACTCGATCTGAGGAACGTCTAATCATGGAATTTAAGGTCGCTGATCTGTCAAACACAACTTTTCGTACTACACGAGCTTCAAATGAGATATGCCGTGACTTGACCACTAAACTCGGCTGGCGTCACCGCTATGTAGCAGCAAGGCTCGCGATTGCGCGATCATTATCCTTGTCTACCCCGCCTTCGCTTTTAATGGACGAGGAAAATGAAGACATGGCTACTCCACTACGTGGTACACAGCTCTTTGGTGATGAAGTCGATTCAACTGCATGGCTCGCGTTAATCACGCAGAGGGCTGGAGACCGCAACATATCCAGACGAGACCTCCAGGCTATAGTATCCGCTCACTGGAAACGGGGAGCGGAACTTCTGTCTAAGGACTGGGAAAATGCTGGAGGCGAAATGGCTGAATTTGTTGCTAGGCTGGCAGATTTAGCAGATTTTACTGGAGAAAGTAGCAACGGCGTGCCGCTCACGTCTCCATCTACGGGCTTGATTGGCGAGGTACACCTATCAATTGGCGAGGTGGCAAGGGACAGCCGTACTGGCGAGAACGTTGATTTTGCGCTCAATGCTGCCGGTGGCAGTCCCCATATAGCAATTATGGGTGGTGTCGGCTCTGGCAAGACTAGGACCGCCATTCACATACTGAAAGACCTGCACAGATATGGTAATGTCCCGTTACTTGTGTTCGATTTCAAGGGTGACTTGGCAGAAAAACTAGCTGCGATTTATGAAGCGAATGTTCTTTCCCCGCCCGACAACCCTATTCCGTTGGATGTTCTCCATGTGGCGTCCACTAGTAGTAACGCAATCAAAATGGCGGCATCACATATCCGAGATTCAATCGCAGCTGTAAAATCACGCAGCATTAGCGGTGTGCAGTCGGATATTCTTAGAGAAGCGGTCACAGCAACATTGCAGTCTTGTTCTATGGGCGAAACCGTCACATTGCAAGATTTGGCTCGCTCGCTTGAGATCGAGTACGAAGAACGTAGGCGCAAACCTGACGAATTGACCGCAACCTTAAATGAACTGACACAATTCAAACTGTTTGTACCCAATTGCCCACCTGATGAATTTTTTGCAAAAAGTTGGATTGTCCAATTACCTCAAGACAGTTCTGAGGAATTGAGGAGACTTATTATTAATCTCACTCTGAGTGCCTTGGACAGATGGTTGAACTCACAACTCGATGCGCCGACGGATGATAAGGGAATTCGTGCTCTGCGCCAGGTCACATTGCTTGATGAGGCGCATGTCGTGCTTCGGACCAAGTTGCCTGCGCTTGCAAACCTTGTTCGCATGAGTCGCTCCAAGGGTGGGGTTATTATGCTCGCGTCTCAGTCACCCGATGACTTCGAGGGGACTGGTGATGATTACCTCGACAATATGGGCTTGACACTAGCGTTCAACACGCAGGCTAAACCGGGGCCCGCGAAGCGGATTTTCGGAAACACTCAACCCTTGACCGGATTAAATGTCGGCGAAGCGCTTTGCCGGATCAGGTCCGAGGCCAAGACTCGGAAAATCGTTTCGTGGGAACCATAACACGGCATTTCGAAAACTGAGCCGAAAAGCTTGAAAGCTCGATCACATAAATGCAACTTATGGAAAAAGGTCTTACCACGACTAAACAAGGAAGGTGGGGAGACACAGACTAACTCTAAACTCTTTACAAAAGCATCACTCAATCTTATAGTCAAACAAATTTGCAACATTACCAAAATGTCCTGAGAGAAGAATCATGACATGAAGTAAAAGCGTATCGGACTTAGAATGGCGCAAAGCTCCACGAATAAGGTAGAAACACAGATCGTCCAGGATGTTGTCGGGCGGCTTGATGCCGTGCGTGAAGTGATGCTCGCTGAGTATCGAAAGAGACATAACGATCCGTGGCTCGTCGCCTATTCCGGCGGCAAGGATTCGACGCTTTTACTGCACCTTGTATGGGAAATTATGCTGTCGCTTCCCCCTGAAGAACGGAAGCGCCAGATTCACGTCATAGCGAACGATACCCTCGTCGAATCGCCCCTCGTTATCCAGCATTTGAAGAACAGCCTCTCGGTTATCCGTGAAGCCGCAGAGCAGGCCGGATTGCCCGTCCGCGTAACCATAACGAAGCCTTACGTCGATCAGACTTTCTGGGTCAATTTGATTGGCCGTGGCTACATTCCACCAACTCGCAACTTCCGATGGTGTACGGACCGGATGAAGATTCTCCCCACCGAACGCTTGCTGGAGAAACTCCTGCTCACTCACAAGCGAGCTGTCTTGTTGGTCGGAACGCGCAGGAGCGAATCCCAAAACCGCCAACGCAACATGAAAAAACACGGCGTGAAGGCTCATAAGATGAATCCACACGGAAACATAAAGGGATGCCGCATGTTCGCACCCCTCGCTGATTTACAGGATCAAGACGTGTGGATGATATTGATGCAACTCAAACCGCCTTGGGGCGACTCTCATAGGAACCTTGTTACGCTTTACCGCAACGCTAGCGGCGGCGAGTGCCCACTCGTACTGAGCAAAGAAGACGCGCCCTCTTGCGGAACAACCTCGCCACGTTTCGGATGCTGGACTTGCACCGTCGTCCAAAAAGACAAAAGCCTGCGCGGTCTTATAGACGCCGGACACGAAGAAGAAGAAAAGCTGGAAGCACTAGCGGATTTTCGGGAATGGCTCATTAAGTTGCGAGAAGACGACGAGAATCGAATGCCTGTAAGGCGGGACGGAAAAGTCAGGATCAAGGCTAACGGAAATCGCGTCATGGGGCCCTTTCTGCTTGAAGTGCGGCAGGAAATTCTAGCAGCATTACAAGAACTCGAAGAGGAGGTTGGTGAGCGAATCATCTCCACTTCGGAAATCGAGATGATCCAAGATATCTGGCGAGTCGATAAAATCCGTGAAGACGGGAGGCTCGCTCTTATAAAAACATGCACATGACAGTTTCTAATGACAAAAATACAGCAATCAGCACCAAGCAAATAATCTTCTCGCACTTGTTTTACGAGGGCAGGTTTGCGGTGCCTTGGCATCAGCGCCACTATGACTGGACCAAAGAGCATGTCCGGGAGTTGTTGCAAGATATCGATGAAGCCATCAAGGAAAAGAGGAGATGCTATTTTCTCGGTGCAATCATACTGATAGAGAAAGGAACCAAATTCTGGGAAATCAACGACGGCCAGCAACGTATGGTGACGCTATCTCTCATTTGCGCCTGCCTCAGTCGTTTATTCTATGAAACAAACCAGCAAATATACGAGAACCATGCACTTCGCGTGTTGTTCGACCTAGACGTAAATAGTACCGCGCGGCTACCTGACGCCGACGAGCTTGAACCTCGCCTTACACCGCCACGAGACGACAGGACGCGCTATAACCTGATGATTCGAGGCAGCAGCATCGGAACCAACGGAAAGCTTACTGATGCTTGGCAGGAAATTGATCAATTCGTCTCTGGTATGGGCATAGAACAATCCAAACGATTCATGGATTTTCTGCTCAATAAAATAGAAGTAGCTTGCTTACATATACCAGATGATATTGACCCGAACTCTGTTTTTGAAACGATAAACTGCCGTGGCAAGCGACTCGAAGATTTGGACTTGATACGCAACTATTTGTATTCCTACTTCAATGCTCCCGAGGAAAAACCACGGAGAGACACCGTCCACGACAATCTTGAAAACGTACGCGTTCAACTCAGAAGTGATACCAAGGCAGGTGAATATGCGCGGTGTTATTTCCAATGTGAATATGGCTTTTTGCCCAAACAAAGTTTTTACCGCAAAACCCGGGAGATGATTCGCTCCACGACCGATCCCCAACATCCGTCGGATTATGTTTATGATTTGGTGTCCAAGTTTTCCTTGAAAGAACGCGTGGCGCTTTTCGAGACGATTGCAAATCCGAGCACCACGAACGCTTTTGCCGAAAACTTTCAAAAGCATTCCAACTCGAACAAGAAAAAAAGGAATCTGTCCATTTTTCTTCAAGAACTGAAAGCCTACAAAGTGGCGCAACCGATAGTTTTCGCCTTGCTGAACCGCTACGTCATGGAACCGGATTCTGTAAAAAAAAGAAGATTGGCGAAACGAGTACATGCAGATCTGAACCGAATTACTTCTTTTATCTTACGGACGGCACTCGTCGTTCCAAAATTCGAACCGTCGCAATTCGAAAGCGAGTTTTCGAATCTCGCAAAAAGAATCATGTCCGCCAACAATCTATACGATGTCGACATTATGTGTTTTCTGGAAGAGTTCGATGTCACTTACGGGATCATCAACGACGATAAATTCATCGAGAAAATGAAAGTCGTTGAAATACGCAACGTGCGCGACAGAAGAGCCAAGCGATTTTTACTTAGCATAAATCATTCCATGCAAAGCGACGGCAGGCTGATCAACGAACAACATTGCAGCCTGGAGCATATTATCCCCAGGTCCGAATACCACTGGTCAGGCTGGAATAATTTCGAGGAACATAATCCAGAGGATTGGATTTACCGGATTGGAAACCTGACTCTGCTGGGTATAGAGGATAATCGACCCAGCCAAGGCGACAACATAAGTTTTTCTCGAAAAAAAGAGATTTTCGAGCGAAGCGCTATCAAATTGACCCGAGAACTCGACTATGAAGATTGGTCCCCGCACGCAATAACTTCCAGGCAAGAAAAGTTGGCAAAACTCGCTGCAAAAACTGTGTGGACGTTCTAGCTGCTGCTCAGATAATTAATCAGGACAATACTACGGCACATTGCCGAGAAGAACTATCAACTTTCCGAGAAGTTCCACGGCTACTAGTGGGAAGGCGTTTTATTTCTATATTCATTCCATAACAAAGATAAGCAGCCGCGGTTTTTAGTGAAGAGGCGTTAATTGGTCCCGCCAGTTGATATTGAAAAGTGCCTGTACGAGTCTAAGTGCTCGTTTTGACAAGAGAAACTGCCAACTGGATCGAGGATATGTCATCGGCAAAAATTTTGGTCCAAAAACTTCAAAAGTACATTGACTTTTCACTTGGATAAGAATTGCTGATAATCTTACAATTATTTACTTATCCTAACTACGTGATTTGTAAATGAGCGGCAGAAGCGGCCTCCTGATCCGTCAAGTTCACCAGATTGACAGAATCGCCAAATGTGCTCCGAGCTAGATCAACGAGATGAAGATGGTGGGTCAAGAACAGGACCTGTGTCTTTTGACTCAACTCCTCAAGCAATCTGAATCCTGCCGCTGCCCGATCATTATCGAAATTGATAAAGAGGTCGTCTGCAATGAACGGCAGAGCATCCGCGCGCTCCAAATAGTCCTCGATTGCCGCAATTCTCAGTGCCAAGTAAAGTTGATCGGCCGTGCCTGTGCTAAGGCCAGACATAGGCACAATGCTGCCACTAGGCCGTACTCCTGTCAGGTATGCCTCGTCCTGATCATCAAATTCGACCTGAAGGCTTGCAAAAGATCCGCCGGTAACGATCTTGAACAGTTCGCCTGCACGCTTTAGCAGCGGAGCCTGCTTCTCCCGTCGGTAGCGATCAATCGCCCATTGGAGAAGCATGGATGACGTCTTTACTCGAACATACCGTTCGGCAACTGCTTGCATTTCAGCGAGAGCTTCTTGTTTGTTCGCCGCGGCCCGCGCTGCCGCGTCGTCTCCCCCAACTGTCTGAAAAGCCTCACGTGCCCGCGAGCGTTCTTCTGCCTTGTCATTCAGGTGATTTTGCAAATCTTCCAATTCAACCTGAATAGACTTTTCGTGCGCGACTACTTCGTCAAGGACGACACCCTCACATTCTCCCACAAGCTCCTCAAACGACTTTCCATCGCCGTCCCGTTTGAACTTATTGATGATTTCCTGTCGCTCGCGTTCAAGAGATCGTTGTAGATCTGACCGCTGAATAGCTTTCTTCAGTGCTTCATTTGTCTCAACCGTAGCCATCGTCTTTAGGTGGGAGATTGAACCAGTCAACTCTCGACGTTCGTTCTGATATCCAGTGATTTGTGTACTTAGCCTTTCCACTTCTTCGTTCTTCTCTTCACGAAGTTCTTTAACATGCTCGGCTTTAGTGAGGCGGCTTTCGAGTTCCAGAACGGCATTTTCGGCAGACTGGTCTGCCAAGTCTTCAGATACATCCTCAACTAACTGACGAACAACTTGTTCGAAGTCGGTGATGGCTTGATTAATCATGTCTATGCGCTGAAATCGCAATGACCTGATGTGGCTCGCCGTCTGGCGCATCTGATCTATGATGTCCAGCTGCGCACTAACAGCTTCTAACGTTGTATTTTTAGCAAGCCCAAGCTCACGAAGCGCGGCAATCCATTTTTTCTGCCAATCGTCTTGAGCTTCTATAGCTTGTCTCAAGTCGTGTTCTTTGTGTGTAACGCGCTTGGACACATCGTCAAAATCATTCTCTAGCCGAGCCTTCTCGTCAGCCTCAGCTTCGCAAAGTCGCTGCTCTTCCGTGGCACGTTCAATGATCATGTTCAGGCTGTCTTGTGCAAGTGGAGCTATGTCAATCCCGAGCACGGCCAACTCACCGAGCAACTCTTCTCGTGCCTTGCGTTCCTCGTCACGTAGTGACTCCAGTCTGTTGTTAGTCTTTTCTCGCTCCTCAATGGATTCTAAGATTTTTTCTCTGGTATTTAGCCACTCTAGCATAGCCTCAGCAGCTAAAGGCACGAAAGGAGCAGCAGCCCACATTGATGTCCATTTAACTTCCAGTTGCTCGCCTTCTTCGACGAGCCTAGCTTCATTTTCCTGCAACTGCTTGAGAAGGATTTCCTGCTCCCCAATTTTTCGTTTGATTTCTGCAATGCGCCCAGTTGCCTCAGCGTGCTCAAAACGCCGGTCAGCAAGGTCATCAGCCTTGGTCAGGGCAGGTTCGAAAGCACCAGCCAAGTCTTCAAGTTCCTGCTCAAAACCGCTACGCTGATCCTCCAGGATCGTCTCACCTCGCACATGTTTGAGTTTCACCAAGTTCCAAAGCGCATCTCTGCGGCTACGCGCATCTTTCAACTCTTCGTCAGTGACAACTTGCTCGTCTCGCACTATACGCTTAAATGTAGCAATGGCACCGTCCAATTCTTGATATGCTGATGAGGCCTTCTGTTGCGTTTCTCGCAAGCGCCGCTTCCAGTCCTGCTCACGTGCCTGATATTCCTGAACCGCCGCCCTCACTGGCACAATCATATTCGTAAGCGTTTCTTCATCAATACCGCTGGGGTTGAGAACCTTGAGTTTACGCCCCACTAATTCTTGCGCAGATTTGTGAGCTTCATCAGCGCTTCGAACACGGCTCGTGAGATCACCTTGTCGGTGCAAAATCCTAATGGCTTGGGTTAGCCTCGCCACATCTGCGGGTTGATCCATGTCGCCCAGCCGCTGCTTCAGTGCTTCGTAGGTTTCCTGATGCTCGCGCAGTACACGAGAATGGCCTGCGACATCAGCATCTAGTTGACCCCTCTTGCTAAGAAGGGTACGCACTACGCTTACCTTGTTTCGAGATGGGATACGCTCAATCAGCACCATTGAGTCGGTTTCTGTCCAGTCAAGCTCAGAGGCATTTATTCGCAATTCTTCCTCCGCAGCTTTAAGTTCTGCTTGGCGCTTTGGCAAATCTGCCTTCGCGCTACAAATTGCGCCTCGTCTTTCGTATAATTGGCGAACATCTTCGGCTCGCTGAATAAGCGTCTCGTCGAACGTTAGCTCTTTCAGGCTTTCCTCAGCACGCTCCAACTGCTCCTGAAGCGTTGCAATGCGTGTTCCTACCTCTATGTCTCTTTGCTCAGCTTCTCTCACCAAAGTCGCTGCATCTTCCGGTAATCTAATAACGTCATAAAGTTCCCCGAGTTGGCCGTCGAGTTCCTGTTTCCTACGAACGTCGCTAAACACACGGCGAATGCGACTCAGACGATTGCGCTCAGCACTGATCTCTTTGATCTGGTTGTTGACTTCCGAGTAGGTTTTCTGAGCTTTTTCATAGGTTCGCTTCAACTCTCGCCACTTGCTTGCCGTAACGGTTTGCTCCCGCAATTCTTTTATAGCCTTCTGGAGCTTATCGTCGGCGATGTAAAACTTGCGATGCTTGGCGTGTCGTGGACTCCACAATTCCTCAGCCTCGCTACGAAGCTTCCTGAGACGTTCCCTCAAGCCCACAATGCCGGTCCCAGCCGAGAACAACATCTGACCAACATCATCCCTAGCCTCGAGGATGTCTCGTCCGCCATCCTGAAGACGGCTATGATCGAGATGGAACATACGCTTGAAGAACGAGCGATCCGCACCGGCAAGATAAGATGTCAGAACGCTCTCCCCGCCGACGATTGGTAAACCTTCCAAGTTAAGTAAGGTGTCTTTGCTCCCTTTGCGCCGGACTACTTCTAGCGATTCCCCGGTGTTTTCAAGGAGTGCACCGATCCGCATACTACTGTAGTCATGTAGGAAGTCGTAGGGCGATTGTATGGGGATGCCGAAAAGCAGATCCTCGATTGCGTCCAGCACCGTGGATTTGCCGGCTTCATTCGGCCCAAAAACAATGTGAAAATCCGATTTTGCGGTAGGCAGTTCAAACGAGTTGTTTGTGAAGTGTCCATATCGGAGCAAATTAAGTCGTCGTAGACGCATGCTCAATCTTCCTGGGATATTAGACGCGCGGACAAATAAGGTTCGACATTTTTGATAAGCGCAGCGTAGTTACCCTCAATAGCTGATCGCAGAATCTGATCCTCAATGTCTGTTTGTAACTCGTGAGGCAATCGTCGTACCAGTTCCCCGATATCGCCTTCTATCTGTGCCAGAAGCTCTTGATTGTTGCCGGTATGCTGCAACATCCGCTGGAATTCACCGATGGCATCCTCTCTCTGGGACAGGGTCTTCAGATCAAGAGTCGCGTCGGTTGCAATAACGACCTTTTCGACCCAGGCGATTTCTTCACCTAGGCCAAGCGCGCTTGCCCGTGCTTCCGCCAAGACATAATCCTCTGAGGCAATAAGCTGAGTGTGAATCTCAGTGTGGCCTTCAAGCATGATGCGACAAACCAGCAACCTTCCATCTTCCTCATTAGCAACCGCAGATTCCAGTGTGTCCCTAATACGGTCAATAACCTTGCCCATGTTGTCTACTTCATTTAGTTGCACTGACAAAACAACCCAACGCACCACGTCGCAAGGAATAGATTTAAGATCGGTAATAATATTGTCTTCCACAGTGACAAGATACGCACCCTTGGCCCCAGTTTCCCGTACGTGGCGTCCCTGCAGGTTCCCCGGAAAGGCGACGTAGGGTCTCTCATTCAATATTTCCGCCTGATGAACATGACCCAGCGCCCAATAGTCGTATTCCTTGTTGACAAGGTCATCGAACGAACAGGGCGCATAGTTGGCGTGACCACCCATGCCACCTAAGCCAGTGTGCAACACGCCTATATTGAAGGCGCCAGACATCGGGGCCGGGTAGTCGAGAACGAGATTCTCTCTAACGTCGCGCTGCCGAAAACTCTGGCCATGAAGCGCAACGTTTAACTCGCCACAGCCAAATGTTTCGGGTTTGCGGGAACCAAACACATGCACATTGGCAGGTAGTTCAAGCCGCCTAGTTATTTGGCTTTCTGCGTCGTGGTTTCCATGCAGAAGATAGGCCGGAATACCCTCTTTGTTGAGCCGCCCCATCTGCGTGACGAAGAATAGACCTGTTTTATAGTCGCGCCAGTCACCGTCGTAGAGATCCCCGGCGATAATAAGAAAATCTACATTCTCTTCGATCGCAAGATCGACAAGTTGCTCAAGGGCCTCTCTGGTAGCAGTGCGGACGCGCTCGGCGGTAGCATCTTCCTGCTCAGCCAGCCCTTTAAGAGGGCTGTCTAAGTGAATGTCAGCGGCATGCAAGAAATGAAATGAATTCATTATGGACTATACCTAATTCTTGCTGACAGTGTGGTGTGAAAGTAGCTTATCCTTACGATTGGGGCGGTCGCTGGTTTCCACGAAATTTGGATATGTCACATTCGTTGATACTAATGTTTCTCTTTCTCATTCAGACCCGATTTCACTCAATGTTCCCCTGACACATTGTGCTAGTGCCGATTCTGTCAGAACAGAGCGTGCTACTTGAGCACAATGCTGGTGGCCACAGCATATCAGTGCTAACAGAAATAGGAATAGAACGTAAGAATCGAGCTGCACGGCAATCTCGTATCAAGGTCCCCGCCTGCACGGATTTTACGACTAAAACAAACATTGATACCGTCCTCGCGGCGAGGCATGTTCCATCCTATCGTCATCCTTGCAGTAGTGCCATTGCGAAGATCCGCCAGTTCCGTCACGAACGTCCTTTCCTCATTCGAGCGATCATCCGCTGCTTTCTGTGCCTTAACTCTTTTAAGGCTTTTTGAGCCTCATCTAGTTGTGTTTCCAATAAAATTAGTTTTTCAGTCACAATACGATCATGCTTGGTCACATCTTCAGCGTATGAGTTGTCTTCGAGGAACGTCTACTTTATTCTCGTCCCCGCTTCGCGAAATGTAGTCGTGATCAAAGGGTAAATCTCGACATCTAGACGTGCGCGCTCCATCAATTTCCGATAACTACTCCGGATAAGCCTCTTTACGCATAGACCTGCCTAGCATTACATGCCCATTGGAATTATAAACCACTTTGTATACTTTTAATTCCTGCGTCATTCATAGTTTCTAACTTACTGGCTTTTTGAATCGTCTTACCCGGCGATTATCGTCTATCTAACCCTATTTTGTTAATTTGATTTATTTCCCAAAGTTCCTTCAGCTCGACCACCCAAACCCATAATTGCAGTGTAACCAAGCGGAGTCCATACAGGAAGTTACATTGTCAGTCCCGGTTCAAGTATTCGTCAATCTACCGACATGCCTGTACTCCTCGCACCTCTATCCAGTACAAAGTCCATTTAATCTGACGACGAATAATTGACGATCTTAAGGTTTGAATTATGTGAACTTGAGGGCTTTTTCCATATCCGCGTGTTCAAAAGCCGACGACATGCGACCGATCTTGCGGGCATGAACCCCCAGGCGGGCCGCCTCCGCGCGCCAGCCGGATATAGAACGAGCCACTTGCCCTGCGATGGACGACGCCTCCGTTGTCTGCAGACCGTAATACTCAGCCGTGCTCAGGACCAGTTCGATCGAGGCCGTAGGATCGTCGAGGTCAATGGCCGAAGAGAGCACACGCGGGCTTATATCAATGGGAACGGGGTTCAGGTCATAAGCAGGTGACAAACGCCAGCCTCCGTGACTTTCGTACAGGAATCCATGGTTCCGTAAATGGTCGTCCGTGTTTGAAACAAGCACGTTGAACACAATGCGTCGCCAAAGCTGCGCGAGGTCCTCTTTCGCCGCTGCCCCATACCGCCGGAGTGCATCGGCGATCTCCAGGTAAGAGCGCGTCTCTCGGTCGTTTGCTCCCAACATGCTCATGGCCGAGAGGAACGGGATACGCCGTCCCACCTCGCGGTCGAATCGACGGATGAGGAGCACCGCCTTGCCGTCGACTTCTTCTATCCGCCACTCAGGGACGGGGATGCCGGCCTTGGCGGCCAGTGCCAGGGCAACGGCCTCCCAGAGGACGACATCGACATCGTCCTGTCTGTGGGGAAACTTGGCGAGAACCAGGTGTCCATCATGGTCACGAACGGATGCTTTCGGCCTCGCCCCGCCTAGGGAGGAGCCCGGCGCGAGCAACAATCTCAGGTCATCATCATCGTCTTCTTCGTCGGCCACCCTTTCGGTGGCGGAGAGAAGCCGGGGAAGCTGGACGAGAGGCGGTATGCGCATTCCTGAGGCCGGGGCGAGGAACGGCCCGCCGGGTTCTTCGGCGAAGCGCAACGCGCCCTGGCGCGCCTCATCGTCCACACGCAATAGGAAATCTGCTTCGAACAGAGAGCGGGGCGTCTGCCCCTCTTTTTCGACGCGTCGGCGCTCTACGCGTCGCATGAGCATGCGACCCCACCGATCGGGCGCCGAATCTCCGATAGCACCGAAGAGCGCCTTCTCCGGAGGCGTGTGGAAAGGGCCGGGAGCAAGCGTCAGGGCCGGCTCGAGAGCGAAACGTTCGGGATGATCCAGCCAGGCGGCGTCATACTCGAAGGAGGCGCTTTCGCGTCCTCGGCGTATGCGGGTCCATAGTCGTCCTACGAAGACGGGCGAGCCATGCAGGTCGATATGGACAAGGACCTCTCGCTCCATTACACACCGTCCCCGGGCTTGCCGGAACGAGGCGCTCGAATGCGCTTGGGTAGCAGTGCATCTTGAAGGCTCAACCCGACGGGGTCGTACCTCGGGTCTGCGAGGTCGGCGAGCCGCTCGTTCATCCCGAGCACGAAGAGGACAGTGGCGTAAAAGCCGAGCGACACGCCCGGGTCGCCCTTTTCGATTTTGTTCAAGGTCATCCGGCTGATGAGCGCGCGTTCCGCCATGACCGTCGTCGGAATGCGTCGCCGCCGTCGCGCGTCGCGTATCTCCGCACCGAGCTTCCTCAGTGCGCGGCGGACTGGAATCGGTAATGTGTTTTCAAATTTTTTGCGCATATACCTATTCCTATATACGTTATCCAATTTAGTGTATATGATAATAGACATTAAATCAAGCCTACACGTTCTCCAATTGCTATCAAACCACCATTTCTCGCCCGGGGAGATCCAGCACCTCAGTTATGCGCCTGTAGCCAAATTTCTGGCATTCTTAGGACTTCATCATGGAGGCATGGGGTGGCAGTATGACCATCATTTCTATCTGATAAATTATAGAATTTATGTTACTAAATTCAATTTTCAATAACCTATATCCAAGCACCATTTCTGAGGAATGTGAAAAGCTTCTAAAAAACAGGAGAGATAAAACTTTATCTTGGCTCAGGCTCGAGATGGCTTTTTGTCTCTATTAACTCGGCTATGCTGGTGGATTGAAGGGGCAGAAAGCCTAACTATGTCTCTTGATTAGTGGTTTTTCTTCGGGGGCGTCATTCATATGTTCGTGACACGGGTAAGCGTTCGCTGGTGGGGTGATGAGGAACAGGAAATCACCAGCTGAAGCTGGCTACACCGCGCAATTCCTACAAATGTTTCCGGAATCGACTAAGTTATCACCCCGCCGCCGAACAGTTACTGACACGGACTCTCTAAGATGTGCGGGAGTTGTAATTCGTCTGCTTCCGTTTCGATTACATCCTGCTGAAAGCAAGTTCCGAACAAGAGCGAGGATATTAAACATTTCCCAATGATATCAAGGAGATAACGGGATTCTATGACTGTTGGAACTCCCCTATGTCTGAAAACGGGCGAAGCCCAAGCCGAGAAATCAAGAACATAGTCTCTGTATATTTTGAAGGCATTGATCATGAGGTGAATGCTCTTGTGCTTCAACTTCACCATTGGTTTACGTGCATTGAACACTAGAAGTTCTCAGGTGATGGAAAATCCTCGTATCCCGCATACATTGCGTAGCCAACATAGTTCGCGTAGTGAGCATGAGAACTGCCCCTAACGTTTGGAGGGGGCGACCCACGCCAACTCAACTTATTCCTTCTCGTGATCAGGCGGTTCTTGTTCCGAACCTCGCCGAGGTAACGGCCATCGCGACCATAAACTTCATCTCCCGAAAAGCGGCCAACGCACTCTCCGTTGTACGTGAAGATAAGGTCGCCGCGGCGATAGCCGAAGTAGGTGCCGCTCCACGTCCAGTAGTGATCCATCTCAAATCCCCATTATACGGCCCGAGTCAACACTCGCCGTTGAAGTAAATGCAGTGAGTTGGTGCATCCGAGTTCCACACTTCAGTCTCCTATGAGTCATCGTGCCTTCAGTGTGCATCACCTAATATCAAGCTGCGGCGTTTTTCGGCATATTCGCCGCATCTTCCAACAGAAAATGTGCCGACTTGTCCCCACATCGACTTTCGCTAACTTGTTGTGCCATAATCCATGGTTCAGTGCTACTGCTGGGCTCACCGCCTTCCCGGAGGAGCGAGGCGGGAATCGCATCTCAAGTTCCTTTGCCAAGCAGAAACACCTAAGAACATCATTTGGCCACCGAGTGCTGCCTCTAACTTGCGCGCGATGTTGGCTATATCCCAACTCTTCCAGAACTTGTTGGTATTAAAGAAGTGAATCGTGGTGACTGCTGCATTGTCCTACGTGAATCCTGCCGAAGTCTTCCACATGCTTTAGGACCGTGACAAGATTACCTAGAAAAATTGGCTACCTCAGTGCTGGTCAATTACGAGACCTATGGGGTGCTCAAGACGAAAATTGCGGAGCAGTGGGAGTTGGAGAAGGGCTTCTATGTCAGTAGGGTCGGTCACCATCTTTTAGAAAGCGATCAACTCGACAATAGTGATCCTTGGCTCGCACTTTTCGGCGTCGACAAGGCAGAGGCGCTCAAACTCATCGCTATAGTCGGTTTCGACTTAATTTTTAATACAGGACTGACCGGACCTCGTCCAATTTCGACTGATATAGCGTTACCGTGTTTGACCACATTCGCCTGATCCACAAGCATTTTGCCGAACAAAAGGATAAACCTGTCAGCGAAGCCATACTGGAGAATGAAGCTTGTCTTCAACGGGCTGCAAAATCGGGCCGTATGCCCAGGGGGGAACCGCTGCAATCCGCTATATCGGGAAGGCTGCTCTCAGAGTCTGCGTCTTGCTAACTCTATAATAGAACAGATTAAACGATAGACGAAATTTCATAACGATGGAATCCATTGTTAGCTGCTGCGATTTAACACTAATGGTGAATACCATAATAGTGTGAAAGGTGGAGTCTTCTGCGTAACAATGATATAGCCGGAATAATGGAGCGATCTACGTGCTGCTGGGCCTCGTAGAGCAGAGGTGACAGAGCCGAGGTGAAGAATTTAAAAAGTGCCGTAGAAATCGTAAGACCAAAGCAAAACACACGGTGGGCACACAGCTGAGGACATATTCCCAATGGCACCATTCGAGATACCCAACCGCAAGACCGTCGTCGCTCATGGCAGATTGGCGATGCGGGAAATCCGGCTGCACGCTGCCCGCAATCGGCAACATGGTATTCAGGTCATGAATTTTGAGCAACTGGCCGCGAGACTAGCTGGTGGGTTCGCATGCCCCATCGACATTGAGAGCCTCCGCGCCGCGATTCAGCAGGCCCTTCCTGAAACCGAACTCGGCGAACTGGACAGTATCAAGCGGCTTCCCGGCATGATCGACGCAGCAGCCGATACACTTTATAAAGCGTGGCTTGCTGGACTCGACCTATCGTCGCGCGCTGACGACCATCCACGTATCCTGTCCGTCGCTCGCTTGGAAGAGGCGGTTCTTAAACGCCTTCCACCATCTATGATGCGCCCCTTGGACTTGGTCGTGGGGGCCATGGCGCGGCTTGATCACGCTCCAGCTTTGCTGGGTACGGTCGAGATCGTCGGGATCACCGAACTGTCGCCCTGTTGGCGGCCTCTTCTGCACGCTCTCGCTGGGCACACACCGGTCCGATGGATCGCTGGGCCCCGAATTATTCCGTCTTGGCTCGACGCTAACTCCATCACTATTGAACGCGCGGAATCGCTCACACCTCAGATTAGTGTGGTGAGTGCCTCGACTACTTACCACGAAGCCATAGAGGCCTTGCGGTGGGCGCGTGAACTTTTGGCCTTGGGCCAAGCCGAATCTAGCGAAATCGCAATTGCATCCACGATGCCAGCTCATTACGACGACCATTTCCTGGCTTTGAAGTCGGATGCCAATCTCGACTTGCACTTTGTCCATGGCATCAAGGTTACCGCAACCCGGGAAGGGCAGGTAGCGGCTGCCCTCGCAGATATCCTGGTACGGGGCCTCACGCAGACAAGGATGCGTCGGCTGGTGGCCTTGCTCGGCTCTACTACGGGTCCCTTCGGCTCGCTTCCGCAGGGCTGGGCTCGTATTATGCCAGCAGATGCGCCATTGACGTCCCCCAAAGCTTGGGCACAACTGCTAGACCGGCTCACGCCGGAGGACTGGCCGGATGGGCAGGATCATTGTGATACCTTGCGCACTATTGTCTCCTTACTAGAAAAAGGAACCGAGTCAGCTGCCGACACAGGAGAGACAATGTTGCGGGGCCGGGCGCTAACGATCTGGCGCAAAGCGCTCTTGGCTGGTCCCGCGTATTCGTTAGATACAACGCTCAACTCCCTGAAGCAGGATGATGGGCTGGATGCCTGCGTCACTATTGCTTGGATGCCGGCATACGCGCTCGCGGCGTCGCCGCGGCCATTCGTCCGTCTTCTTGGGCTAAATTCATTGCGATGGCCACGCGGAATCTTGGAAGACCGTCTGCTTGCCGACCACATTGTTTCGACCGCTGAACTCGATCCGCTTCCTGTCGAGATCGCGGATCGCCGTGACTTCGAAACGATAATGGCAACATCCGGTCGCGAGGTCGTCCTATCTCGTGCCCGACGCGACAGCGATGGCCGTCTCCTCGGTAGGAGCGTCTTGCTCCAGGGTCAGCCGGAGGAAATCTACCTCCCACGTAATGCTGTCCCACTTCATGCCATGAGTGAGATCGATAGGCTTCTAGCACGCCCGGAAGAATTCGCTGCCGTCCCACAAGCAACCGCTGCAGTTAACTGCTGGCGTAACTGGCATCGCTCCGATGTCACGGCCCATGATGGTCTAGTCCGCCCTGACCATCCCGTTTTGCTGTCCATTTTGGAGCGTACACAATCGGCGAACTCATTGCGTCGCTTACTCAGGAATCCGTTGGGCTACGTCTGGTTTTATGGGATGCGTTGGCGCGAACCCAAGAGCGACAAGGATCCGCTTGTTCTAGACCCGCTCAGCCTCGGCTATCTCGTACACATGGTTCTCGACCACGCTTTGCAACGCATCGAAGTCGAAGATCGACTAGCTGAGGCCGATGAAGCTCGGATTGTGGGTGCCGTTGAGATGGCCTCTGCCGAGGTAGCAGGGATATGGGAATCCGAAAGGGCAGTTCCGCCGAAGGTTATATGGAACCGTACCCTAGAAGACGCCCGTCTGTTAGCTTGCAATGCGCTGACATTCAGCGATGAACGCTTGGCCTATATGCGTTCCTATAGCGAGGTTCCGTTCGGTGGTTCGAAACCTAAGTCGGATGTCGATATTCCCTGGGATGCCGAATTGCCTGTCGAGATCCCCGATACAAGCTTCCGTATCGCCGGTTATATTGACCGTCTCGACATCTCCGAGGATGGTTACCAAGCCCTTGTCCGTGATTACAAAACTGGGCGCCTCCCTAAAATAGAAATTGTCCTAGAAGGCGGCAAGGAACTGCAGCGCTGCCTTTATGCTTTCGCGGTCAAGGCCCTGCTCGGACACGATACTGAGATTGTCGCCTCGCTTCTGTATCTGCGCGACAGGGTTGATCGCCAACTAGGCGATCCGGACGTGACCCTTGAAGAGCTCTCCGGCTATCTACAAACAGCCCATGCGAATCTCCGGTCAGGCTTTGCCCTTATGGGCCCCGACACCGGCGGCGCTTATGATGAACTTGCCTTTGCCCTGCCAGCTAACGTCGTCAATGGCTATCTTAGGCGTAAACAGGCAACTGTTAACCAACGGCTCGGCGATGCGGTCCAGGTGTGGGAGGCTAGGTAATGAGTGTTCCGAAAAAGGCCCTGACCGATAAGGCGGCACGAGTGGCCGCTCTCACATCTCACCAACAATCCTTGCTTGTTGAAGCCGGTGCCGGCGCCGGTAAGACCGCTATTATGGCCGGGCGCATCGCTATAATGCTGACTGAAGGCGTTGCTCCGAGATCCATCGCTGCGGTGACATTCACGGAATTGGCTGCCAGCGAATTGGTCATGCGAGTGCGCGAATTCGTGGATGCCCTCATGGCGGGCGACATCCCAATAGAGTTGCGGGTGGCGTTGCCCGACAAATTGTCTCAAGCCCAACAAAACCATCTCGCCACCGCCGCTGCGGCAATAGACGACCTAACCTGCTCAACGATTCACGGCTTCTGCCAGCGACTCATCAAACCCTATCCAGTTGAAGCTGATATTGATCCAGGTGCGGACGTTATAGACCGCGATCAGGCCGATCTAGTGTTCGTAGAAATCGTTGAGTCGTGGTTACGTGAGCGGCTGTCAGCCGATGTAGGGGGCCTGATCGCTGAAATGGTTCTTCAGGATCCAATTGGGACGGTATCACTCATCCACATGATCGTAGGAAATCTGCGCAGGAATAGGATGATCATAGCGCCGCCGGCCACTCCACTACCGCCTTTTGTGCACGATTTTCAGGAGAGGGTGACAGAGTTCGTCGAGTTCATTGAAGGATTGGACGATGCGGAGACGGAAACGGTCGAAATCGTTGCACGGTTCGGGGACATGTCAGAGGCTGTGAAATTCGCGCTGACAGCTGACGATCCGGCCAGCATAATGCGGTTGATCGCCACCCCTCCGCATCCCGACCTCTGCACTAAGGCAGGCGCTTTCTCCGCATATAGGAAGAAAGGTAAATGGGGCATGGTGGCCAAGCGGGTCGGGCTGGCCAAGGCTGATGGTGACCGTCTGAACGATGTCGCTGAGGGTTACTACAAAGCGTGTACAGAAGCCTGGACGGCGATGTTCGAGAATGCGGCAAGCCGGGTTCTGGTCGATGCTGTCGCCGAGGTTCAGCCGGTTTTACAACGCTACCGCGACTATAAGCGCTCCGCCGCAATGTTGGATTTTGATGATCTGATATTCGCGGCGCGCGATTTGCTACGGACCCGGGACGATGTCCGTCGCGCGCTCGCAGCCCGCTACACCCATGTCTTGGTCGACGAATTCCAGGACACTGATCCTCTCCAAGTCGAGATTTTTTGGCGGCTTTGCGGCGACCCACCGGACAGCGCATCGGGGGAGAACTGGATGGAGTACCGGATCCGGCCCGGAGCACTGTTCCTTGTCGGAGACCCGAAGCAGGCCATCTACCGATTCCGTGGAGCCGATGTTGGTACCTATGTCCGAGCCCGCGATGCATTCTTTGCTAACAAGGACGACAGCGTAGTATCCATCTCGACCAACTTCCGTTCCTACGCGCCGATCCTCACCTACGTTAACAAGCACTTCGAAGACCCTCTGTCCAGTCAGGGCCAACCGGGATTCACAGCGCTCGCTCCCTTCCATACTGATCCAGTTCATCCGCTTTGTGTTGCAGTGCTAGACGTCGCTGTTGCGGGTGATGACGGGAAGGCGTCAATCGAGCAACGACGCGATGGCGAGGCGGATGCCGTCGCTGAAATGTGTGCGCGACTTATCGGCAGCGCAACCATCCTGGACCACAAGACTAGGGACAAACGCCTTTGTCGGGCCGGCGACATCGCCCTGCTGGCGCCTACCGGTAACGACCTATGGCGATACGAAGAAGCGCTTGAGCGTTTTGGTGTACCGGTAGCCACCCAAGCTGGAAAGGGACTCTTTCGTCGACAGGAGATCCAAGACTTGATCGCGCTGACTCGTGTCCTGGCGGACCGGAGGGACACCCTTGCGCTAGGTGCCCTGCTCCGGGGACCGCTTGTCGGGCTCACCGAGGAGGAGCTGCTCGATGTCGTTTGGGCATTGCCACGCTCCGAGAATGCTCCGGAAAATCTGCCCAGATTCGATCTCAGTGTTGATCCGGATACTGTCCAGCACCTGCTGGCTCGGGATATTCTCGAGAAACTGCAAGGGCTTCGCCGTCGCGCAAACTCTACGACGCCCCACGATATCCTGTCGCAAGCTGTTGATGTACTCAGGGTTCGTCCTATTCTAATGCGGCGACATCGTGGCCAGACAGAACGAGCCCTAGCCAATGTCGACCTCTATCTCAATTTGGCGCGTGCTTATTCCGTACGCGGCCTGCGGGCCTTCGCCGAGGCCATGACTGCGGCTTGGGCCGATGAATCGCGGGCCGTTGAGGGCAGACCGGACGCTCAGGAGGAAGCAGTTGCACTTTATACCATGCATGCCGCAAAAGGACTCGAATGGCCGATCGTTGTCCCCGTCAATACCATGACGCGTATCATGACGCAGGAGACCGCCGTGATAGACCGCGAGAATGCTCATCTCTACTGCCCCGTCTTTGGGATCCGACCCATCGGGTATAAAGACGCCCGAGATGCGGAGAAGGCCGAGCTCGATCGGGAGCGCATCCGGCTCTGGTATGTCGCAGTGACCCGTCCGCAGGATATGCTTGTTCTCCCCCGTCTCGACGTCGATCCAGCCGGTTCCTCCTGGCTAGCCTTACTCAACTTCTCGTTAGCCGACTTGCCACCGATCGATCTAACGCACCTACCAACGGAACCGAGAGTTGCCGAAACTCCGACCGTGAATCTGCAGACCCGCGAGGTCTTCCAGCAGGAAGCCGCTGCGATTGCCAACCGTCAACACTGTCTTGTGTGGCTGACTCCGAGTCGCGACGAGGACACGGAAGCGCCACTTATCCGGACAACGAAGCCCGATATCGTAGTCTCAGAAGGCAACACTGAGCCCATTGAGGGAGGTCTATCCATTACAGTCCAAGGTGGGCGGGAACGGGGGAAGATCATTCACAAACTGTTTGAGGAGGTACTTAACGGCGAAACTGCTGACGACTCAGATTCCTTGACTAAGCGCGCGACCATACTCATTGACGCCCTGGGGAAACCGGTCGCCAAAGATCCGCGTGAAGGCCTCTCACCAAGTGAAATTGCAAGTTGCATTGCGCAGACCTTGGCTTTACCTGAAATAGCAGAACTGCGCCCGACCCTCGTGCCGGAGTTTCCGGTCTATGCGTCTGAAGTGGTGGACGATGTGGAGCAGGCAACAACTGGGATCACGGACGCGACTAGCTTGGGGAGCGATGGCGCTCCCCAAGCGATCATCGACTGGAAAAGTGATGTCGACCCCCAGCCGGAGGCAGTCAACCATTATCGATCACAAATTAAAAGCTATCTTCGGACGACTGGATTGACGAAAGGGTTGCTCGTGTTTGTCACACACGGCGTCGTGCTCGAAGTATCGTGATTGGTGCACCGAAAGTTGGTTTAGGGGCGAAAGCACTCAATGCCATAGTTGCTACACAACATCAATGTCATTCTTGATGCAGTCGACTGATACGATCGACCGATTTCTTCACGATGTTTCGTGCAAAATGCACTTAAGGGATGATTGTCTGCACTTGTATATTAGTTTCAACAGACTACAAAGATATCACTTCCGTTGGAAATCCCCCAGAGCCTCTAAACGGGCGGGATATTGAGTTATGCTCGTTGAATACAGATGAATGAAGCCCAATTAGGTGCCGAGCAATAGTTAATACAGATGCGAAATGTGGTGTTCAGTCTCAAGCGTCGTGCTCGACAGTGGTTGTGAAATATGGCGGTGCAAGCGAACTTCGCTCTGCTTCTTGACATAGTTTTTTATTATTGTCTGATGTTCTATGAAATGATTTGGCTCCCATTTATCAATAATGTAGTCACACTATGGCATTTCTTTAAGCACTAGCTTTTGGCGTCATCGTTTATGAATCTAGTCCCTAGCCCACCTTTGAAATCCGTCTTCAATAATACTCCGGGCCAAATCCGGCATAGCATCAAGATCAACTCTGCTGCTTGTCGCATCTTCTCGTAGAAGATCGATATCGAGATAGGGATGAAATTTCTCAGTTATAAAATTTTCCTCCCCCGACAATAAGTTGTGAGTTGAGATAGGCTTGAGCTTGGCAATTGCGGTAAGAGCATTATCAACAGGTTGAACACCTTCTTCACTTATATCGAGAAACCCGTCATGGACTTCGGCTGTGTATCCCATAGCGCGCAGCACTAAAGCGAGTGTTGAAGTCTTAACCGTGCCAGCCCATGTGGCCACGAGGCAAGTTTGCTTTCCAAATCTGCATACCGGATTGTCGCCAATGTTCAGTCTACGGAATTCAGAACGTGCATCTTCGAGAAGAAGAGTAGCGCATTGATCGAGATAGGGAGGCACATTTTCGCTCGATAGCACCTCTTTCATTTTCTTGATAACTGTGTCGTGAATCAGACCAGCGTTGCCACCAAACTTAGGTGGTTGCCCCGTTCGATCAGCAGCCACCTCAATCACTTTCTCCTTGTCACGGATAGTGACAACGCGCCAACGACGCCCAGAAAAGATGATTGTCGTTCCGGGTGTCAGAACCATAATTACGGGAAGCATTCCCAGCATTTTACCATCGGCGATAATCCGGTACTCCTCGGGTGTTTGGAAAACCGCATAGAAGCTATAATGCTCTACCAGCCTTTCACCGTGCCGACCAAGAAGCAAGACACCATCGGGCGCCTGTTCAATCAATGCTACATCCGGTTTACCAAGTTGCCTCAGCAGCTTGCTGAACAGACGAGGTTCGACGCATCGAAATGGACCTTGCTTACAAAGTGTCGAGTAAAGTTGCTTCGCGTTGGCACCACCATGTTCAGCGATCACTGAAAGTATCTGATGGGTAAGAGTCGAAAGGTGAAGTGCTTCTGGGGCAGGTGGCTCGCACCAGCCCTCGATCAACAGTTCAACCATTGAGATCGAACGAATTAGATCAAGATGCATACGGTCCAGCGGATGCGAATTAGCATCGGGATCTGATTCTATTGAGTACAACCGAAGCACAGCGGGCTGGCTAGCGCGACGTCCTGAGCGACCAAGTCGCTGCCGAAGCGATGCTACCGAAAAGGGTGCGCCTATCTGAGCTACACAAGCGATTTCGCCAATATCAACGCCTAGTTCCAAGGTGGATGTACACACGGCCGTTGTTGGATGCGTTTTGAATCGTTTTTCGAGATCGATCCTGTGCTCGCGTGCCAAGCTGGCGTGGTGTGGGAAAAACTCAACTGGTAGCCGTGCTCTTTCTGAACGTTCGCGCAATGCATCCGCGTACCATTCAACATTTTGGCGCGAACCTGCAAAGATTAGGTTCCGGCTACCGCGAAGCCTGGAGAACAGATGTTCTACGACTGCTCGTTGTGCAGCCATACCATCCTCGTTTTCTCCATCGCATTCGCTCCTATATCTTTTTTGAACGTAACTGCGAATTTGGACTTTCAGTTCTTGGTTGTCCGATTTACTATCTAGCAACATGACAGCGCCGGGCTCTTCAGGCCTGAGATATTCTTTTGCTAGGCCCATCTCTCCCAGTGTTGCGGATAGCCCGATCCGCCGGATTCTCCGCCTTATTGCTAGTTCTAGGCGTGTCAGAAGCGACCGCATATGGACACCACGTTCAGTATCCAACAGCGCGTGCAATTCATCGATTATGATCGCGCGAGTGCCTCTGAACAATTTCGGAATCTCAAGTCCACGCAAGACGAATAGTGCTTCAAGTGATTCCGGTGTGATCAACAGTACACCGCGTGGGTCCTTGCGCGCACGGGCCTTGACGCCTTGTGAAATATCGCCATGCCACGGATAGACAGGCAAGTCAGCTCTTTCGCATAAGTCTTCCAGGCGTTTGAACTGATCGTTGATAAGTGCTCGCAGTGGGCCGATGTAAACAAGGTCGAAACCGCCCTCTCCGGAATGTTCCAGAACCAAAGAAATCAACGGTAGGAAAGCTGCCTCTGTTTTTCCTCCAGCAGTACCGGCGGCAATTATCACATCACTGTCACTATCTAGCAGGGTCGGAATTGCACGTTCCTGGATATCGCGTAGGCTATTCCAGCCCTTGCTCCAGATCCAACGGCGGACAGGTTCAGCAAGTCGCTCAAATCCCTTGGATCGTTCAGAGCTTGAAAGATGCGAGTTCATCATCCGCTTCGTTGTCCGGAATATCGTTTGCGTCACCATCTCCATCAACGGCGACATTCACTGATCCGACTAGCTCGCGCCAGTCTACATTTAGATTTTGCTCCAGCACAGAAAGCATGTTGACGAACGCTGTAACCGTATTGCGAGGTGTTCGGAAATATGCGTCACCGATCCGCTCAGAACAGTGGGTCATAAACGCAGCGAGTGCAGAATCTGGTAAAGCAGGACTTTCACCTTGCATCACACGACGAATGTTGGAAAGAAGAACGAACATGTCCTCCGGGGTCAGATTAGCGAGCCTAATAACTGGTCCGGATAAATCAACGAGCCCATCCCGCGCAAAAGTATTCTCCGCCAGTCGGGACTGAAGAGCTTCGTAACTATATAGCCCACGCCGCGTATCCATCAGAAACTCAGGCGTCCCTCCTAGTATGAATCCAAGATGGCTCGCGCTTCCTTGTAGAACATCATTGAGAATACGCAAGATTTGCTCATAGTTAGCATTTCTTGCCTGAGAAGAGGGAAGCTTATAGAGATTAACCAACTCGTCAATAGATACGACTAAACCCTGATATCCAGCTTTGCGGACAAACAGTGCGAACAGTTTCAACTGATCGTAGACGTTGGCATCCTCAATGATAGTTCGGACGCCAAGTGCCTTACGCGCGTCTGTTCGCGTTGAGTACTCTGCCCTTAGCCATCGGAGAGACGCAGATTTGAGTTCCTCGTCCCCAGTCTCGAAACCCTCCCAGTAGCGCCTGATGACTGTAGCGAAATCATATCCGCCAGTCAGTTCCTCAAGATGAGCTAGTTGCTCGCGGATCATGTCCCCGGGTTCTCGGTCATTTCGCTCCGCAGAGCGTACCGCCTGACTAGCAAAACGTTCAACGATAGAAGGCATTGCGCCGCCATCGGGTTTTGTACGAGTCGAAGCGTTGCGGGCCATTTCAGCATAAAGTGATCGCGCTTGTCCTCCAGTTGCATGAAGGCGGCGAGACGGTGCCATATCGGCGGATAGAACCACCATTCCTTTTTCTAGGGCGATCAAACGTCCTAGATTGAGAAAAAAAGTTTTTCCTGAACCGTATTCGCCGATGACAAAACGGATCGCTGCACCTCCATTGCTAATACGTTCGATATCTCGGACTAATTCCTCGATCTCCCGAGCCCTACCCACTTGAATATGTTGCAACCCCAACTTTGGTACGACGCCTGCTCGAAGCGCTTGTATGATGGTGTCTCGCTCGCGGCGTTTTATACTTGGAGTCTTCATTGGTTTTCCCTTAATTGTTTAGTTCAGCTACCACAACTGGATTAAGCTCGTAACCCTCGTATTCCTCGACCAGAACATCACCAAAGTTCTCGAATGACCATTCATTGACAGTTTCAAGAGCGCCGGCATGCATCAGACGAAACTGCCCTGCTAAAGTAATAAATCCAGTCTCGTCCCAATTCGACCGTGTCAATAATTCACCTAGGAAAGCTGCATGTTGAGCATCAAGTCCAGGAAACTCACTGTTGGTCTCTTCCTGCGTCTTCTCTTGCTCTTCTGTGGGATCCTCTTCACCGAAGATGTCATTCAAAACTGTGGATATCCGTGCCGTGTCTGCTATCAGTGAGGCAACACGATCAGCGTCAAGAACCACTTTGCTCACGGGTCTAGGAGGAGGTGGGATCGCATAATCACTTGTCTGCACAATAGCGGGTCTGACAGTTATTGGTTCGCTATTTGCCGATAGTGCGTGTAGGTCTGAATACACACCGTCTGTGGGCAAACCAATCGCACTGTAAAGTTTTTCAATTGCTTTGATCTCACCAGAGTCTATAGCACCATCGGCTACTGCAATAGCAAGTGCAACTTGGCCAAGTTCATGGCGAGTGTGTTCCGGAACTTCCTTTAGATGTCGACGTAACCAAGACAGATCCGGCGGTATCTTGAGCATCCATTGGAGATTCGCATGAAGGCGCGCTTGCTCCACCTTTGAAAGCCCTGCGGAGTCAATCCGAGATTCAAGCATACTCCTTTCTTTCGCAGCGATTTGTCCGTCTGCGTGGGCGACGAGGCTTCCCATCGTGATAGCAACAAGGATAGCTTTGTACTGTTCACTGACATCCTCTAGTACCTGAACCCTCTCAGGCAACTGAAAGAGTACTACGGGTTCTCCGCGCTTAGGACTTCTGAGCGCGAAACGAGGATCAGGCGCCATGCCAATCGACAGTCGTGCCAGTGCATCGGCAGCTCCTGTAAGCTGGCGCTTGTTCATTTTTTCGGGCGTTGCACCTTCAAGCCGTTCGATGAGGTGTTCGATTGGTGTTAACCCACCTCCCTCAATTATTCTCTCCGCCCAGTGGCGCAGTTCTTCCATTTCTGCACAGGGGAACAGGGGCCAGAGACGTTGAGGTAAAAGCGCGTGCGCCTCAATTGTGCCGCGGCCATTCGGATTCCTTCCAAGAAAACGGCTGTATTTGTCGAGCTCGTCAGAAACCTCTTCAACAAGTTTCTTCGCGACATTGAGTGGTTTCGATAAGCCGGAGACATCCGGGATATCGTCAAGATAGTCATTGAGGTCCACTGCGAAAGCGCCCGATGCTGATGAATAGCGGGCGTGAAGTAATCGTTTAGGTACACGTATCTTCAGACCTTCTGGAAATCGTTCATCGAAAAGTAGCGAAAACATTATCTTGAATTCAGGAAACGCGCGCGAAATAACTGTACGAAGTCGGGTTTCTGGGTGAGTCATATACCAACTGAGGAGCCAGTCAGCGCTTAATAAGCGTCCTTCCTTGACGATACGTCCAATCGCGACTCGCAGCGGGAGCGGCAACTCGTAGCCAGTTCTCTCGAACTGCGGCACGAATCCATCGGCAGAATCTATCACGACCTGCGCAGCATCTAAAAACGCTCTTAGATACCTACAAACCGAGTGATTTTCGCCGTAAATCTTTAGCAAACGATCAGTTTCGGCGATGATATTTTCCTTTTCTTCCATAGATGGTGAGTCGACGAAAAATCTTTGTTCAAGTCCATAGAAAAATAGAAAAACATAACCGACACCAATTCGCTTGTCCGAGCGTCCTGCGGCCAACCAGTCAAGGTAAGTGGCCCTTGCTTGAGGGTTAATGTCGAAGTAGCTTGGCCAATAGGGCAGACTCTCGCCTGAATAGTCTGTTCCGACTTTGGCGACTGGCAGTGCTGGATCAATCAAAGCGCTGCCTCCGCATCTCCAACTATTCTGGTGTGGCTCCGATCCGAGATAGATCATTCCACTAATCTTGCGCCCGGCAACGACCACTTCCTGACCTGGCTCAATCCAGCCTGTAGCTCGTTCTGAACCCGTTGTACGTGTCCTCGGAGGCTCTTCCCAATCGTTGTCATCCACGATATCGAGGAGATTTACGTATTTGTGTACGACCGACTTAGGCCGCAATCTTTTGTATCCAGATGGTCTGAACACGGGTTTGTATCTGACGGGTGTTGTAGGCACCGTATCGTGAGTCACTGGATCAGGGGAGCGTATCAAGGAATCACTTTCGCTGGTCACCTGCTGTCGCGTTCCGCTTCGTACCAATCGATATAGCCAAAAAACGATCATTGAAAAAAATAACCATCGCCACCCTGGACTGGCACCCGTGTGTTCTGCTTCTAATAAAAGTATCGGAACAAATAAGAAGCTAACGAATGACAGCACGAAAATGCCTAGCGACTTCTTTCTTGTAGGAAGGCCGATACGAGGTATTGGCCACACAATGCCAACCAATGCAATCAACGCCACCAACGTTAAGCCTAGCCAAATCAATATCACTAACAGTTCCATCAAATACTCCGAGTTGTGTTCGTCTGCCTACCAACCGTGGCAGCTTTTACAAATCGCCAAGTTGCGAGGAAATCCTCTGGAAGCTTTACCGCCCCGCCAGTTAGGTGTTTTTTCTCAGCGTTTTATACTAGGTAAGCGGATTGAACAAGACGTGTCCCTGTGAGAGTTTTATCAAGACAAGACATTAGCGCCGTAATGTCTGAGCGCCTATATGTGACATTAGACGCAGTACATATTGCCGAGCCCGAATCGGCACATCTCATTCAGTCCCACAAAACTTACGTGCAGTTTCTATGTGGTGAAAGCCATAATGGTATTTCTGAGTAGTCTTCAAATCAAGGCGATAATTGCCACTCAGTACATGAGGTGCTCCAACTCGCAAGTCGGATTTTGGAAGAGAGCTACATAATGGTTCGACAATGGGTATCCGTTCAGTCGCGGGGTGGTGTAGGCTGGTAAAGTACCGGCTCAAAATAACTATCCTGCGATATACAAAGAACTGCTTCTGAAATTGGCGACGTTATAACTCGACGACTGAACAAATATGACAATGGCTCGCCCTACTGCGCAGGAGTTGTAATTCGCCCGCTTTCGGTTTGATTACGCATTACATAAACCGAATTCCTAATGAAACTCCCAAAAACAAACTATCCACAACAGTTTCAACAGACTACATGGATTTCCCGCTCGCCGGAAACGCCCTACTGCCTGAAAACGGGCGAAGGCGGTCAGTAGCGCGGAGCCAGTTGCTTGACGAATCGATGGACAAGTACTAATAAAATCCCTCTTATTTCGACCGTTTATCATATATGTATTGATAAATATCTTAAATACGGTTAAATTTATTGCTATTATGTCGACTAATAATCAAAGAAACAATTCCGTGAGACTCAATGAATTCCTGGACCGGCGCGCCGTGTTCACGATGGACGAACTGGATCGCTTCCTGTCCGAGCGGGGGTCCGGAAACACCCACACCCGCAATTCGCTGCTGGCCTACCACCGCAAGCAAGGCCGGATCGTCCATGTGCGTCGCGGCCTGTATGCGACGGTTCCCCGGGGAATGGACCCTGCAACCGCACCGGTCGATCCATTCCTGGTGGCGGCCAGGATGACCGGGGACGCGGTGCTGGGCTACCACACGGCCCTGGAGTTCCACGGGAGGGCGTACTCGGTCCACTGGAGGCTGGTCTACGTCTCGGCGACCAAGTCGCTTCCGCTTACGTTTCAATCCCACGAGTTCCGGCGCGCGCCCGTTCCGCCGCCGCTGCTGGCGAAAGGAGAGGCGATGTTCGGAGTCACCCGCCATGAGCGCTCCGGCGTGAAACTCCGGGTGACCAACCACGAAAGAACCATGGTCGATGCGCTGGACCGGCCGGACCTGACCGGAACCTGGGAGGAGATATGGCGGTCCCTGGAATCGGTGGAGTTCTTCGACCTGGAACAGGTCATCGAGTACACCCGCCTGCTGGAGAACGCGACCACCGCCGCAAAGGTGGGGTTTTTCCTGGAACAGCACAGGGAGCCCTTGATGGTGGAGGAAACCCATCTGGACGCCCTGCGCAAGCTGCGCCCGAGGCAGCCCCACCACTTGACGCGAGGCAGGCCCAGGGGTTGCCGGTTGGTGAAAGGCTGGAACCTGATGGTCCCGGATGAAATCCTGAATCGATCCTGGGAAGAGGTGTCGTGAGATTTTCCGTCTCGGAGATCCTGCCCGTGGCCCGAGCCAACGGATTCAACGCGGAGGTGGTCGAGAAGGTTTTCTGTCTGATGCATCTCCTGAACGCCCTGAACACGCACCCGTCGCTCAAGGGAAGATGGGTCCTCAAGGGCGGCACGTCCCTGAACCTGTTCGTCCTGCGCCATCCCCGGTTGTCCGTGGACATCGACCTCAACTACATCGGCGCGCTCGAGCGCGAGGAAATGCTGGAGGAGCGGCCGAGAATCGAGCAGGCGGCCCAGGCGGTTTTTTCCCGTGAGGGGTTCACGGTCCGGAGGACGCCAAGAGAACACGCCGGAGGCAAGTGGCGGTTGAGCTACCCGAGCTACACCGGGCAAACCGGGAGCCTTGAAGTCGATTTGAATTTCATGTTCATGCAACCGCTTTGGGATATCCACCACGCCGATTCACATCCGCTCGGGAACTATCAGGCCAAGGACGTTCCACTTCTCGATCTTCATGAACTCGCGGCCGGCAAGCTTTCGGCACTGTTTTCACGCAGACAGGCGAGAGATCTGTTCGATTGTCATCGCATACTCGATATGGACACTCTTCAGCGCGAGCGGCTCCGTATAGCCTTCGTTGTCTACGGGGCGATGAACCGCAAGGACTGGCGGACCATCTCGATCGAAGACG
The DNA here is from genome assembly GCA_028818705.1 of Candidatus Poribacteria bacterium. Classification (GTDB taxonomy): domain Bacteria; phylum Poribacteria; class WGA-4E; order WGA-4E; family WGA-3G; genus WGA-3G. The sequence goes on along the minus strand of JAPPNJ010000081.1, from coordinate 4,691 downwards.
TGGACTATGATGAATCGGAGTTGGCCAGGCTGCTCGCTCCCACACTCCGAGTCCGTCAGCCGGGAGAACAGGCGTCGCTCGCGGAATACGGAGCGCAACTGCTGGAGGAGACCAGGAGGAGCCTGTCCGCTTTGCTGCCGTTTACCGAAGCCGAGCAGGCGTTTCTCGACCTCCTGTTGGACAAGGGTGAAATCGACGCGACGATCCTGACCTCCGATTCATCCCTCCAAGAACGCATCCAGGTCCAACCACTTCTGGAATGGAAGGCCCTCAACGTGCGCAGCCACAAGGGATTGCCCTGAGATTATGACGAATTCTATTGGTATACTTGCGTATGGCTCCCTGATCCACGAACCTGGATTCGAGATAGCTCCAGCGATTGTTCGTCGAATACCTTGCTATACACCCTTCAAGGTCGAGTACGCCCGAAAAAGCTATAGACGCAATGGTGCGCCGACCCTTGTCCCTGATAATAGGGGAGCCCACGTCGCCGCACAGATACTAGTCGTCGATTTGCCTCTTTGCGAGGCAAAAGATTGCCTGTATCGGCGTGAGATCCGTAAAGAGGGCGTGAACTACACTCCACCCAGGACCATCACAACCAATACGGTTGTAATCAAGACGTGTCGAAAGTTCGAAAAGATCGATAAAGTGATTTACACATGTATCCGCGCGAACATCGAAGGACTCACTGCCGAGAAGCTCGCCTCTCTCGCAATTTGCAGCGCCCGCAAAAGAACGGATGGACGAGATGGCATCAGTTACCTGATAAACGCAAAAAAGGCGGGGATATGGACACCCCTTTCGGATGCATATGAAGTCGAAATCAAGAGGATGTTGGGAGTAGCCAGCCTTAAAGAGGCGTTGAACTTGTGTCGGTCCGGCCCACAGTGCTGATGAATGGGTTCAGACCGATGGTTTCAGGCCAAGCAGATAACGGCCTCGCGAACACAACTGATAACGAAAATAGTCCGAAGCGGGAAATATGATAAGCACCAAGTGTCGTACAACACCAGCAGCTAACATGGAGCAGAGCTAGCGGAAAACAAAAGAAACATATTTGGCTCTGACAATCCTCTTGCAGCGCTTTGAAGTTCTGAAAGCCAACTGGAAATCATATCGTAATTGCAAGCGAATATCGGTCTCGGAAATACAACTGCCCCACCCAATATAAACCCCTGGAAATAATACATTTTCCAGGAGTATATATTGGGTACGTGGCACATACGCAACCAGAAATAAGTAAGCGACGACCTTATATCTGATGGGCGAGCTATGTCAGATCGTCAATCACTGCTGTTGGAGCATTACTCTTCACGCTTTCAATACCGTTGTCCCGACCAGCAGCGGTTTCGTACATCTCAGAGGTGCCAATCACTTGGTTGTTGGCAGCCAAGAGATTGAAGTAATACTTGCCGTTGCTCGACATCTTGCGGTCATACCTCGCATCAACGGGTGCGTTAATTTTGACTGAGTCGATCCCGTTTTCCGCACCAGCCTTGGTCGTGTAACCCTCGCTCCTTAGAATTATTTCGCCGTTGCCTGCTTTGAGTCGAAATCGATATTCGTCCCTCGAATCTTTGAACAGTTCAAACTTACCGGCCATCTTTAATCCTCCTTGATTCAGCCCCATAGGCCAATTAGTTATGCTTGCAAATGAGTGCGAGTCAATGTTGGGTACTGACAAGCATGCCATTTTTTACATTGCTTCATCCTCCTGTTTTAGAGCGGTTTCCGCCACAATATGGGTTCAATAGTTCCACCACACCAATCACATCTGATTACGTCTCAGTGCATGTGCCCGAAGCTTATTTCGATAGCGCACCATGTCGTGGTACTTGTCGATACGATCCGCTTTGCGTGAGGTACGGAGTTTATAGAAGCGGATCAAACGCTGAAGGGTGGATAGGGCAAATTCCAAACGAAGATTGGGATAGTCTCCGTTCGGGCCGGCATCAGCGACCGTCAGGTATCGCATATACCCGTAGTGGCGGAACCTCTGCACACGAATCAATAAGTTCGTCACCCAATCGGCCCATCCCCAGAACGGCAAAACGAAGCCAAGTACACGTATAATTCCCTTGCAGATATCACGCGCGAAGCCCGACGGCGGTACCAATGTTACTGGGTCGGGACCATTGACGATCCGATAAATCGGCGTCTTAAAGCGGTCGATCAGGCCTTGGTCCCCGACGCGAGGCGTGCCAAATGTATAGCAGGCGGCGAGCTGTTGTGAGCTTTGGAACCATGTGGCGACCACTGCAAGCGCGCCACCCAAGGAGTGTCCAGCAATATAAAGCGGCAAATCCTCATGGCCTTTCAGGCGATTGAATATATCGTCGTGCACTGACCTGTAGGCGTCATGAAAACCCTTGTGCATGTTGCCGATTATGGCACCTGTCTTAGGGTCCGTAATCGGTACAGGCCTGATGTCCACATTTGTCATCCAATCTTTAATCTGCTTGGTGCCACGAAAGCAGATGACCGCCATGCTTGTTCCCTTGTCGTCACGGCGGTATGCGACAAAGCCTTGGGTATCGGTCTCCGGTTTATGCAGGACATCGCCAGCAAGTTCGAAGCCACCGACTTTGAGTGCCGCTTTTAGCCTTTCATTCTTCCCCGCCTCAGTACCGGGTACCGGGTTGATCCCGGCCAAAATCTTCTGAAATTCCGTGAGCCGCTCGGCGATCTTGTCCTGCTCCGTTAACTTAGCAAGTTCCGCCGCGAGTGACAGGATCGTCTGCTCTGATTCCTCGTCAAATGGGATGTAAGCGAGCTCGGCGAGTATGGCCATGATCCAGGCTGTCCGATCACTGTAGGCGGCACGCTTAACCGGCACACTCATCTCGGCTAGCTCTTTGAAATCTCTATTTGCGTCGATGGTCATCTCTCATCCTCCTAATTTTTCTGGATAACCCGGCCATACCTAGATGCCGCGAGCAAGTGGTTCGCTTACTTGTTTCGACGCGTTCGGTTAGCGTCGCGGCTCTCATGTATTTCCGACTGTTGCGTCGAGTTCAAGGTCACTTCGTTATTGTGGAAAGAAATTAAGTCTGAATTGCAATCAAACATTTTTACCTCCATCTATACTCAATACTCGAAAAATTTTTTGCTGCTCATTGTCACTCCAGATTGTGATTGCTATTCATTCTGTGATAATGTAGATTAAACAAATGGGAATGTCAACATATGTCACAGGAATATATTCACAATGGTGATAGCATGAAGGACCGCAGTCCACAAAGCGCAGAATATATTTCTGAAAAAATTAAAAAATTACGAGAAGAATGCGACTGGAGCCAATCAGACTTAGCCAAGAAAGCAGGCATCACGGCTTCTGCTATTAGCATGATTGAAAGAGGACAGCGTGTTCCTTCGCTAGTTGTGATCAGAAAAATTAGTGATGCTCTAAAGGTGTCAGTGTCAGAATTAACAGGAGAGACGACACAGGAAGAGGTAACTCAACACGCCCAAGCTTTCTTTCGTCAATTTGGCGATTTAAATGAGCTAAGTGAAGATGAACAAAAAATTATTCTGGACTTGGCTAGAAGCCTAAAGGATCGAAGCAATGCCAAAGGCGATAGTTGAGGCAGAGCAACTTCTGGAAGATTTGGGTTTTGACAAAGTTCCTGTAATTCCAGAAAAAGTTTGCAAGGCGATGTCTTCACAGCAGTATCAAATTACCATAGAAGAAAAGGCGCTAAGCTCAGAAAAGTTTCACGGCATATCAATGGGCAACATTTTTGGGGCGACGATTCTTGTCAACTCGAACATTCCCAATCGACACCGAAAACGATTTACTGCTGCCCACGAGTTGGCACATGTTCATCTGCATATACAAACTAACCGGAAGTCCAAATTTCAGTGCACTGCTGAAGACATTTCATTGGGAGATGGCAATAACGACAGTTTCGAGAAAGAAGCGAATCAGTTTGCATCGGCACTTCTAATGCCAGCTTCTATTATTTCCCCGATTATTCATAAGAACGGCCTATCGTGGGCACTCGTAGAAAAGATACGGAAATTATGTGACGTTTCTCTGGAAGCAGCGGCAAGAAGAACAATCGCCCTATCTAAAGAGTCATGCTGCCTAATTATCCATAAGCAAGGAACAATGTGGAACCCTATTAAATCAGATGCGTTTAATATATATCTGCCGACCCAAAATTTCCCAAGTTTTTTGTACACTGACTCAGACAAAAATGGGAGCCAACCTTTACCTGACAACATGGAAGAATGTGATTTTAGCGATTGGTCTTTTCCAGACAAAGCTTGTACAGGACAACTGTATTACTCGTCTATTCTCAATAATGAATTCGACCGAAGGATGACTCTTTTATTACATCAAGAAGACGCCTGCGAGGATGATATGGAGCTAGATGAGCTGAATTTTTCTTAGCGCTCAGTGTCCTGCTTTTTGATATTCCTTCCCATATAGCGCATTGGGTTTCTCGAATATTAGCTTACGCATCTCGCATGCTTTTTCCACTTCCTTCGACTTCTCCGTATTTATAAGACTTGACCCTCTCCGAGGGTTTCGAGGAGCGTGAGCCAGTGATTTCTATAAAATTTTGGGGTATCTGAGCATGACCGTAAGCAAGCCGTTGCGACCCAGACTTTGGAGGACAATCTGACAAGGGTAATCGTTCGGCGGCAGGGTGACGGTGTCCGGGTAGCTCATCCCGGATATT
>JAPPNJ010000007.1 GCA_028818705.1 Candidatus Poribacteria bacterium | reverse complement strand
GCTCTGATTCCACTATTTTACCACATCCTTATGTTTTACTCAATATGACTTCATATATAGACCACTCTATAGAACCATCACTAAGCATACTCATTGATATATCCTTTCCACTTAGTTGGATAGTTTAAATATTGATATGTTAAACGAGGTATCGCTCGTCCGCTCGCTAACACCTTCTCACGGGTGAGGACAGGATGCAACGCAAGGCACGTTGCAGTGAGAATCCTGTCCACGAGCTTAAGGATAGTATAGCAGAAAACAAAGGAGGTGTCAAGGGGAATTGGATGGTCAAGAAAAAGCCAAGCACCGATTTATTTGGAATCTATTCGGGATGAACTTCCTCATATTTCGGAAAGTCTACGTGTTGGAGTTCAGGTGAATCACTGGACTTATATTTGACAATTGCTTTGACAATTCTTCTGCGCAACTCAAAAGCCATTTGTAGAGTCAGAATGTCGTCGCGCCTACCGAACACAGCGACATCTCCAGATAGTTGTACGATCACAGCGTATCGTTCTGGGGTCGGTAGTTGTTCGACGTAGATGTGTTCAATGTGATCAGCACTAATGAATCTTTCTTTGATTAAAATCATAATTGTGGACTTGTTGAGGTGGATGGTCTTAACTTCAGGTCTTCAATTTCCTGTGTGAGTTCTTCAATCTGTTTATTTTGTGTGTTGTCTTTGATGCTCCGCCATGTGACTAAGATCGCAATAAGTGCCATAGGAATAGTAATACAGGCAATAATCAAATTATTCTGCCTGTCGAAATTTTTTTCGATGCTCTCAAATTTGTCGTCAATCTTTTTATTTAGATTCTTAATTTCGGTTTTTATTACGGCAATGTCGGTTTTTATCGCAGCAATGTCCGTTTCCATAGCAGTCTCAGAACGTAAAGGCAGCACTATTGCACAAAAGAGTACTGAGAAAATCAAAATGTTTTTCATACACAACCCCCTTGACAGACATTAAAACATGCAACAAAAAAGAGGTCAAGAGGATTCGTCCAAAGACGATTGTCAACAAATTAAAACACCGGGCTATCGTTTATCTTCTGTTGGAAGGGAGTTATTTCAGATCACGAAGCGAGACAACCCACCTGCCTGTTTTGAATATCTAACCGATTTTTTATAAGAATATTGCAACGTAAAAATAGTCAGATGGTCTAAACCATAGAATCTCCTTTGATAAGACATTTAAATTCTCGCAAAAATGAAAGGGCAGGAGTAGGATTTCCTGCCCATTTTGGTAACTATAGGATTTTCATTTTGAAAATTGCATCCAGAATCCGAATCTGGGCACACTTTCAAATGAACTCGACAAAAGTATGGTTCTGTCCAATTCAAAATCAGGTGCAATGGTGACGTGACGAACCCTGCGAAAAGTCTATCTTTTTGTATAAATGACCTTGCCGTTATTTGTCGACGTGAGGATCTCCCCTTCCAACTCTAACGTCTGAATATCGAGGTCTAATCTGAAATCGTGCGGAGCTTCTTGCTTTGCTGTTGCTTTTAATTCTTTCCACTCTGCTTGCTGCTCCAATTGCTGCTTAAGTTTTGGATTCCCCGGAGTGTCCAAAGAAAGATCCAGCTTAATGTCTGAATCGTCGTTTGAATAAATGAATACAACCGTTGAAATCGAAACAGCATAACGCCCTTTTGTTGTAATACGTAGAACCGATCTGATATAGACAGGAGTCGGCGAGTCAAGAATTAACCCCCGGGTCGTAATCAATGTTTCCTGACGAAAGATACCATTGGAAGCAAAAAGAATCTTATTCTCCACTGCAAGTACTTCCGCTGTCTCGTCTTCTATATCCTGTTGAACATATGCTTTTGGCTTTTTGCCATCAATAGTTTTAAGTTCCCACGTTCCAACGATTTTTGCAGCCGTGTTCACTTCAGCACCAGCCGTGTCCACTTCATCATCAGCTGTGTCCACTTCATCACCACCACACCCGAAAATACCGAGTAGAATCAAAAAAACGCATAAAAAACACTGATGCCAGTAGTGTGCCAAAAGACGATTCGCGTATGTTGAATAATTCATATTCAGATATTTTTCTCCAAAGTTATCCAATCTTAACAATCTCCGTGGTCGGTTCATCTTCGCGTAGTCTGGAGGGGTTGTATCCCCGTCGTACGAGTTCTGTGATGAGTGCTTGGTTATCGGTGTCCTTGATTTGTGGTGGTGCCACCCAAAACTGGTTTGGATAGTATAGCAGAAAAAAGAAACGAATTACAAGTCTTTTCCCTCTCCTATTAGGGTCATTTAGTTTATATATTTACTTTATATGTGAGAACATTTTTCCGCTGTAGGCGGGGAATGCCATACGGCATTCATACCGTTGATTCCGATCTCCGAATCGCGACATTCCAAAAAACTTAACCTATGTAAACGAAAACCGAGATCGGAATCGAAAACTAAACAGCCCTACTCTCCTATCTCCGATTTTTCCCTGACTTGCCTTTGATGCGTTTCGGACGCGGCTTTTTCTGCTTATCGCAATCAGGCGGTGGATATTTCTTAGTCAAGTGCCGAGCCTGTTTAGATTGAAACCCGTCAACTGATAAGTGGTAGGTGTGATTTCTAACTGCCCCGGTCCTCCTTATCCGACCCGAGTCCTTCGTAGTTTAATCTTTTCCTTGACTGTTCCTATCCAGATGTATTATTATTGTAGATGTTGGTTAGGGTGTCTTTTCTTAAATATCGTCAGAAATAAAAAAGGAGAATTCTTGTGCAAGACCTCCATGAATTCATTGAACAGCAGCGCTACACAAGTTTCATCACTCCCAAACGCGTGCTGTATGTGATTATCGGTATAATAATTTTAGTGTGCTTAGCGACCAGTTTTTATACCGTTGAAGCAGACGAGATAGCAGTTGTGCTGATGTTCGGTAAGTCTGTCAGACAAGCCGAGCCAGGGCTTCATTTCAAGCTACCACTCGGCATTGAGCGAGCCATTAGTGTGCCTGTCCGAAAGGTCTTTAAGGAAGAGTTCGGTTTCCGGACGCTGAGAGCAGGGGTTCGGACGCAGTATGACACCCGTGATTACTCGGATGAATCCCTCCTGCTGACGGGCGATCTGAGTATCGCTGACGTGGAATGGGTGGTGCAGTATAAGATTAAGGATCCAAAAAGCTTCCTATTTTCTGTGCGGAACCCGCAGCGGGCTTTACGCGACCTTTCGGAATCCGTAATCAGTCGGATCGTAGGCGATCGGACTGTTACTGAAGTGTTGACTGTCGGTCGTATTGAAATCGCTGCTGAGGTTGAAGAACATCTTCAGCGGTTGCTGGATCTCTACCAAACCGGGTTAGATGTGGCAACGGTGACCTTGCAGGATGTGAATCCGCCGGAAGCGGTGAAATCCGCCTTTAACGCCGTTAACGAGGCGAAACAAGAGAAGGAGCGGTTAATCAACGAGGCGTGGCGCGATTACAACCAATCCGTTCCAAAAGCCAAAGGCGTGGCGGCACAAAGGATTTCAGAAGCACAGGGTTACGCTTTGAAGCGGGTGAACGAGGCGCAAGGGGATGCGGATCGGTTCAAGGCAATTCGTTCGGAATATCAAAAAGCGAAAGAGGTGACCCGGCGCCGACTCTATCTGGAAGCGATGCGAGAAGTGTTACCACAAGTGAAAGAGATTTATGTCATTGACGGTAACGCTAATACCCCCATCCCAATCCTGCAGCTAAAAGAGTAGTTTTTTAGAGAGGAATGAACCATGAAAACAGTTCTTATATCAGTGATTATTATTGCGATTATAGGGGTGCTACTTGCTTCCGGGCTATTTTACACAGTCCATGAAGGTGAACAGGTGGTGATTACCGAGTTCGGTCGTCCTGTTGGTCAACCGATCGTCACGGCTGGGTTAAAAATAAAAACGCCGTTTATTCAGCAGGTGCACCGCTTTGAAAAGCGGGTACTTGAGTGGGATGGATCCCCTAACCAGATTCCGACAAAGGACAAAAGATTCATCTGGTTGGATACCACGGCGCGGTGGCGTATTAAAGACGCCCTCAAATTCTATCAGGCACTCGGCACAGAGCAGTTTGCGCAGTCCCGCTTGGATGACATTATTGATTCCGCAGCGCGGGATTTGGTGACAGCACAACTCTTGATTGAAGTCGTGCGAGATTCAAATCGGGTCTTAAGCCTGGATCTGGAAGTCCTTGAAGGAGAAGAGGGACAAACGGGTGAACCTTTGGAAGAGATTCAGATTGGTAGGGAGCAGATTACACGTATGATCCTTGAGAAGGTACAGGAGACCGTTCCACAATTCGGTATTGAACTCGTCGATGTTCAGATAAAACGAATTAATTATGTAGATGAAGTCCGTCAGAAGGTCTTTGACCAAATGATTTCAGAGCGTCAACGCATCTCTGAGAAGTACAAATCCGAAGGTGCAGGCGAAGCCGCTGACATCATGGGGCAGAAGCAGAAGGAGTTAGAGCGAATCCAATCTGAAGCCTATAAGGAAGCGGAGCAGATTAAGGGCGACGCAGATGCACAAGCCATTCAGATTTATGCCGAAGCACACGGTCAAGACCCAGAATTTTTCGCCTTTCTCCAGACCCTTGAAACCTATCGTCAGACCACCAACGAGAGCACCAAACTCATTTTGACGACGGATAGCGATCTCTATCGGTATCTCAAAAGCAGTGAATCGCTCAGGCGTTAGCCTTGCTTATATACATTGGTAGGCGCGAGTGTTTTTGCTTGGGTGTTTCTTCATGCTCGCGATTCTTAATCCAGTTGACGGGTAATGAATTACCCTACTACAAACAGGCTGGTTCGTAGTAGTGCGATTTTGCGGCGGCGGTGTCCACTCATTGCCGAACCCTCCGAGCGAATCACTCTGACGTTGCAGGAGCACACAATATACAAGAAAACCGGTGCCGTCGGGCTGGTCTACACCGTAAACAATACTCAACAATAACCGATAATTCCTGTAGGAGGATCTCCGAATCCCGACTTCTAACTCATAACCCATAACCCATAACTCAAAACCCAAAACTACTTTGCGTGAACGCCAACTCTCTCCCCTTAGTTTAAAAGCGGTTTGCATCGGGCTGCTGCTGATTCCAGCCAACGCCATGTGGCAGATGATGGGATTGCGCTGGGACATCGCACACATGTCGATGATTTCCCTGCTCTATAACACCATTACGCTGCTGTTTGTGCTGACCATCATAAACCGCTTCACCAAAAAATACTCGCCGCAACTCTCGCTTTCCACTGCCGAACTCCTGACGATCTATGTGATGTTGTGCCTCTCTACTGCTATCGGTGGGCACATGTGCGTACAGATCCTTCTCCCAATTATCAGTTACGCCTTTGCCTATGCGACCCCAGAGAACGATTGGCAGTCCCTATTTTGGCATTATATCCCATCGTGGACATCCGTTACCGATAAACGCGGGCTGGCAAACTTCTTTGATGGGGGCTCCACTTTCTACCCACACCTTGAGGTGTGGGGAACACCGCTATTGTGGTGGGGACTCTTCCTCGCTGCACTGTTTTCAGTGATGTTGAGTATCAACTTTATTTTCCGAAGACAATGGACGGAGAATGAGAAGTTAAGCTACCCATTGATCCAGTTGCCCTTCGCGATGGCGAATCCGAGGAGCGGTTTTTTTCGCAGCAAAGCGATGTGGATCGGGTTCGGCGTCGCCGCTGCGATTGATCTTCTCAATGGGGTCAATTACCTGTTCCCACAAGTGCCACGTCTCAGCGGCATCCGCGCCTACGACATCGCCGATTTCTTTACTGTTCGTCCGTGGAATGCCATCACGTGGTTTCCGGTCGGTATCTACCCGTTCGCCGTTGGACTCGCCTTTTTCATGCCGTTGGAGTTGTCATTTTCCTGTTGGTTCTTTTATCTATATTGGCAAGCGCTCCGTGTGTTAGGCAGCACAGTCGGTCTGTCGGCACCATTTCCGTATGCCGCGGAGCAGTCTTTCGGGGCATATATCGGTATCGGTCTGATTGCCGTCTGGAGTGCACGCCGGTACTTGACACAAGTTTTCCGCAGGCTGTTTGGTGTGCGTTCGACACTCGCCGATCAGGACGAACCGATCTCTTATCGCGCAGCAGTGATATGGTTGATAGTGAGTGCTGCGTTCCTGATTGGATTCTGCTATGAGATGGGGATGTCGTTGTGGGTTATCGCGACCTTCTTTGGGTTATTCTTCGGTCTGGCAACAGGGATTACGCGGATGCGCGCCGAACTCGGTTCACCCGTTCACGACCAGCATTATGCCGGTCCCGATAGAATGATGTATTCGGTATTCGGCGCAAAACGACTCGGTGCGAGCAACCTAACTGGATTGGCGTATCTCTACTTTTTTAATCGTGCTTATGACTGTCTGTTGATGCCGCACCATCTTGAGGGCTTGAAGATAGCCGAGCGTGCCGACATCGAAAACAAGACCTTCGCGAAGGCAGTGATTATCGCGATTGGTGTCAGTATCCTCGCGACAATCTGGGCATATCTACACGTCTCGTATCAGGACGGTGTCTATACGGCGTGGGCAGGCAGAGAGACCTTCAGTCGGCTCGGTAGAAGGCTCGTCCAACCCGCTGGTCCCGATACCGCAGTACTGAGTGCAGTCAGCGTCGGAACGGTTGTTGCTATTCTCTTGGCTTTTCTACGGGGGAGATGGATGTGGATGCCCTTCCATCAAGCGGGTTATGCCGTTACCAGCACTTTCACGATGAATTTCTTCTGGTTTTCTCTATTTGTAAGTTTCATCTCGAAGTGGATTATTACAAAGCACGGTGGGATTGGTGCTTTCCGAAAGGCGGCACCCTTTTTCCTCGGTCTTGTGTTGGGTGAATTCGTGGTGACGACTTTCTGGGGAACGGTGGCGATTCTGTTCCGGGTGGAGACGTATATTACAATTAATTTGTAGGAATCAGTTGTCAGCCATCAGGGCATTCTGCCCTTTGATTTTCAACACCGTTCAACCCAATCTACGCGGTTATAAGCCGTTCCGTTCGTAGTAGTGCGATTTATCGCACGTTACAAAACGCAACGGGCAATGAATTGCCCTACTACAAACCCCGAAACCTCGCCAGCGAAGGGTATGGAGACGCCATCCATGAGCGGTTTAATCTATTTCCCACTCCTTCAAACCGACCGGCACCGGCTCTGGACGTTCCGTTGTGCTCTCTATCTCAACATGTTCACCCGTTTCAGAAGATTTATCGAAAGCGAGCATCACCTCCAGCACATGGTATGCCAACACGCCGTTTGCGCGGTGCGTCCGCCCTGAACGAATAGCGGATACCATGTCAATGACGCCAATCATCCGAGCGTTGTTCGGGAAAGGAATTTCCTGCTCTTCCCAATCGCCGCCTGCCGGACAGACATGGACGGGACCTCCAAATCCGTTGGGATCGGGAACCGTCATTGAGCCGGTTTCACCGTAGATTTCGATACAGGGAAGACTGTGCTGCCACATATCGAAACTCATAATCATCGTGATAATCGCGCCGTTCTGGAATTCAAGTGTACCGGTAAGATGTGTCGTAATTTCCACAGGGATACGTAAGCCGTGCAGGGCTTGGCTCGTTGCGATGCGTTCTTCAAATCCCTTTGTTGTAATTGCCGCCACTCGTTTGACGGGACCGAGGATATTCACAAGTGCTGTCACGTAGTAAGGTCCCATATCCAACATCGGACCGCCACCGATGTCGTAAAAGAATGCGGGATTCGGGTGCCAGCCTTCGGGGCCGTGCCCACACATGAACGCGCTGCCGGCAATGGGTCTGCCGATCTTTCCTGCATCCAGTGTTTGCCGTGAGGTCTGGATGCCTGCGCCGAGGAAAGTGTCGGGTGCTGATCCGACGCGGAGTCCTTTTTCAGCGGCGGTGTCAATCAGCTGCTTTCCGCTTTTGGTGTCTACACCGAGCGGTTTTTCGCTATAAACGTGTTTGCCCGCTTCCAAGACTTGAAGACCAACGTCCACGTGTGCTCTGGGAATAGTGAGGTTCACCACGAGTTCAATCTCGCTGTCTCCAAGGAGTTGGTCGACGCTATATGCGTGGGAGTTATATTTTTCGGCTTGTGCGTGCGCTGCTTCCATTCGGAGATCAGCACAGGCTTTAATTTCTAATATGTCAGTTTTACGGGCACCTTCAAAATAGGCGCTGCTGATGTTTCCACAGCCAATAATCCCAATTTTCATTTTTTAATTATACCTTGCGAAGAAATTGCGTAGTTTGACACTGAAAAGTTTTCGTATTCGAGTCGCCTTCCATTTCATTCTGGGCTTCGTCTGTGGTTTAAAAATATCAATTCGTAGTAGTGCGATTCATCGCACGTCACAAAACGTAAACGGGCAATGAATTGCCCTGCTACAAACTGCGAAACCTCGCCAGTGAAGGGTCAGACTCCAAATAGGGTATCTATCCAAAACTTAGTCTATTTCCCACTCCTTCAATCCGGTTGGGACGGGATCAGGTCGCTCCGTTGTGCTTTCTATCTCAACGTGTTCCCCTGTTTCGGAAGACTGGTCGAAGGCACACATCACCTCAAGCACGTGATACGCCAACGCGCCGTTTGCACGATGCGTCCGTCCCGATTGGATTGCCGACACCATGTCAATAACGCCAATCATCCGAGCGTTGTTCGGGAAAGGGAGTTCCTCCTCTGTCCAATCACCACCTGCCGGACAGACATGGACAGGACCTCCAAATCCGTTGGGATCGGGAACCGTCATTGAGCCGGTTTCACCGTAGATTTCAATACAAGGGAGACTGTGCCGCCACATATCGAAGCTCATAATCATTGTGATGATTGCGCCGTTCTGAAATTCGATTGAGCCGGTGAGATGGGTTGTGGTTTTGACGGGGATACGTAAGCCGCGCACCGCTTGACTCGTTGCGATACGCTCTTCAAACGCCTTCGTGGTAATCGCAGCGACACGCTTAACGGGCCCGAGGATATTGACGAGTGCTGTTACGTAATAAGGTCCCATATCCAGCATCGGACCGCCGCCGATGTCGTAATAGAAGGCGGGATTCGGATGCCAACTTTCGTGACCATGGCCGCACATAAACGCAGTTCCAGCAATCGGTCTGCCGATTTTCCCGGCGTCCAGTGTTTGTCGCGAGGTCTGGATGCCTGCACCGAGGAAGGTGTCGGGTGCCGATCCAACGCGGAGTCCTTTTTTAGCGGCGGTGTCAATCAGCTGCTTTCCACTTTTGGTGTCTACACCGAGCGGTTTCTCGCTATAGACGTGTTTGCCGGCTTCCAAGACTTGCAAGCCGACTTCGACGTGTGCTCTGGGAATGGTTAAGTTAACGACGAGTTCGATCTCATCGTCTGTGAGCAGTTCATTGACGGTACATGCGCGAGCGTTATATTTTTCGGCTTGTGCCTGCGCCGCTTCCATTCGGAGATCTGCACAGGCTTTGATTTCTAAGATGTCAGTTTTGCGTGCCCCCTCAAAATAGGCACGGCTGATTGTTCCACAGCCAATAATTCCGATTTTCATATTTTAATTATACCTTGCGGAGAAATTGCGTAGTTTGACACTGAAAAGTTTTCGTATTCGAGTCGCTCTCCATTTCATTTCGGGCTTCGTCTCTGTTTGAAAATATAAATTCGTGGTAGTGCAATTCATCGCACGTGGAAAATACAAACGCGCATTGTCCCGCAAGTCCACACGCGACTTTCACATTGCATGACGACAAATAAAGCGCTTGTATCCCGCTTACAGAACTATTAGGTGCGGTTAGAAACCGCACCTACCTTGGCTGAAGTCGGATCGAGTTTCGCTGTGTTAGTCAGCAGCTTCGGTGTCTTTATCCGTCATATCGGATGTGATATGAAGTTCGTGTCCCTGTTCCTTGAATTGTTCGCTCTTTTCTGCCATGCCTTCCGCAAGTGCTTCTTCATCAGTGATGCCTTTCTCCGCTGCGTATTTACGGACATCCTCCGTGATCTTCATTGAGCAGAAATGTGGACCGCACATAGAGCAGAAGTGAACGGTTTTCGCCGATTCACTCGGTAGGGTTTCGTCGTGATATTCACGGGCAGTCTCCGGATCAAGACTCAGGTTAAACTGATCTTCCCAACGGAACTCAAAACGGGCTTTCGACAACACGTTGTCCCGTTCCTGGGCGCCCGGATGCCCCTTCGCGAGGTCCGCCGCGTGCGCAGCGATCTTATAGGTGATGACCCCTTCCTTCACATCGTCTCTGTTCGGCAAACCGAGGTGTTCCTTTGGCGTTACATAGCAGAGCATTGCACACCCAAACCATCCAATCATTGCTGCACCTATACCACTTGTGATGTGGTCGTAGCCGGGGGCGATGTCAGTCGTCAACGGACCTAATGTGTAAAACGGTGCTTCGTCGCAATGTTTCAGCTGCAGATCCATATTCTCCTTAATCAGGTGCATCGGGATATGTCCAGGTCCCTCAATCATAACTTGGCAATCGTGTTCCCAAGCGATCTTCGTAAGTTCGCCGAGCGTCTCCAACTCCGCAAATTGTGCCTCATCGTTTGCATCGGCAATCGCACCCGGACGCAGCCCATCTCCAAGCGAGAACGAGACATCGTATGCTCGCATAATTTCACAGATTTCGGGGAAGTGCGTGTAGAGGAAACTCTCCTGATGATGGGACAGACACCATTTCGCCATGATGCTGCCACCGCGTGATACAATACCGCAGGAGCGATTCGCCGTCAGGGGGATATAAGCGAGGCGGACGCCAGCGTGAATCGTAAAGTAGTCAACACCTTGTTCGGCTTGTTCGATGAGTGTATCTCGATATACCTCCCAACTCAGTTCCTCAGCTTTGCCACCGACTTTCTCCAATGCTTGATAGATCGGAACTGTACCAATGGGGACAGGCGAGTTGCGTAGAATCCACTCACGGGTCTCGTGGATGTTTTTACCCGTTGAGAGGTCCATCACCGTATCCGTTCCCCATTTCGTTGCCCATCGCATCTTTTCAACCTCTTCCTCAATCGAAGATGCGACAGCAGAATTGCCGATATTCGCATTGATTTTCACGAGGAAGTTACGACCGATGATCATCGGTTCACTTTCAGGGTGATTAATATTCGCTGGAATGATCGCCCGACCGCAGGCGACCTCGTCCCGAACAAACTCCGGCGTGATATGATCGGGAATAAACGCACCAAATGCTTCCCCTGGATGTTGATGATTGAGTCGGTTTCGCGTTCGATAATCACCGTGAATCGCATCGTATGCTGCTGCTCTTCCCAGATTCTCGCGAATAGCGATATATTCCATCTCAGGTGTTACTATTCCACGCTTCGCGTATGCCATCTGTGTGACAGCTTCACTGTTTTTTGCCCGAAGCGGTTTCCGTTTCAAACCCGGGTAATTCTTTAGTCCACCCTTTGACTCTGATCGCATACGGGCGTATTGCTCATGTCCTTTGGTGAGATAACCGTTATCTTGCGGTTGGATATCCCGTCCATCGTATGTTTCGACATCGCCGCGATCCAAAATCCACTCTCGCCGTATCGGCGGAAGCCCAGATTCCACATCACACGATTCTGAATCATCACCCCACGCGCCACTTGTATCGTAAACACGCAGCGCTTCATTTTCCTCAACCGTTCCATCCGCAACGTGCGTCGGAGTGAGCGTGATTTCGCGAAAAGGCACGCGGATATCAGAATGTAAATTGCCAGAAGCGTACACTTTTTTGCTTTTCGGAAAGAAACCTTCAGTTTTAGGACTCATAATATTGCCTCCAGTAGTCTCATCGTCATCGAATTTCGTTTATGTTAATCTGGTCTATGCATCTGTTGTCAGTCATTCTGTGGTATACTTTATCACACTCCATATAACATGATACCTTGTCTGTTTAACATCTTAACACAAGCCCGATATTTTCGCAAGTCGTATGATAATGGCATTAAGGACATTTAGTTTTAAAAATTAATTGACACACTAACAACCTATTGCTATGATTAATGGCGAAATTAAAAAAGTATGTTGTCGATGCAATGATGTATCGGTTAACAGAAATCTGACCCTGGCAATGAAGCAACCTGCCCTTTGCAATATGGGAGACCTACAAGCAACACCCTGGAATGGAGAAAAGAGTATGGGAAATCGGATTGAAATTGGTAGCCTCAGCATAGATGAAGATTTGTATGCATTGATAAGAGATGAGATTGCACCCGGTACTGGGATAGAAGCAGATGCTTTCTGGAAAGCACTCAGCGATATCGTTGTGGAGTTCGCACCAGAAAACAAAACACTCTTGGAGAAACGCGACGCGCTCCAGCAGGAGATTGATGCCTGGCATCTGGCACGTAAAGGTGATCCGATCGACGGTGAGGCGTATAAGGCGTTTCTTACCGACATAGGCTATCTGCTCCCTGAGGGACGAGATTTTACTGTCATTACCGAGGATGTTGACACAGAGATTTCGCTCATCTCAGGTCCGCAATTGGTTGTACCGACCGATAACGCCCGCTATGCCCTAAATGCGGCGAATGCCCGATGGGGAAGCCTCTATGACGCACTCTACGGCACTGATGTTATTGATGAATCGGACGGGGCTACACGAAGTGCTACCTATAACCCGGTCCGAGGTCAGAAAGTCATCGAATACACCGAGCAGTTTTTAGATGAAATGACCGGGCTTGAAACAGGGAGTTTCTCTGACGTTACGCAATTTGCCCTCAAAACCGTTCATGACCAGCAACAATTACGCGCTACACTCGCTGATGGGAGTGAGGTCGGCTTAGCAGATCCCTCCAAATTCGTGGGTTTTACGGAAAACAGTGGCGAACTCAGTGCTGTTCTGCTGCGCAACCACGGACTTCACATTGAGATCCGAATAGACCGTGAACATCCCGTTGGAAAAGTGCATCCTGCTGGGGTCTATGATGTTATCCTCGAGTCAGCAATCACAACCATCCAAGATTGCGAGGATTCCGTCTCTGCAGTCGATGCAGCGGATAAAGTTCGCGTCTACAGCAACTGGAACGGTATCATGAAAGGGACACTGGAGACAACCTTTGAGAAAGGCGGCGAAATGCTAACCCGCCGACTCGCACCCGATAAGACGTTTACCGCACCTGACGGAAGCACGTTGACCCTACCGGGGAGAAGCCTCCTCCTGATCCGGAATGTTGGACCTCACATGTACACAGATGCCGTCACAACAGCAGACGGTGAAGAAATTCCAGAAGGCATCCTTGATGCCATGGTAACATCCTTTGCCGCTATGCATGACCTGCAGGGAAATGGTCACTATAGCAATAGTAGAACGGGCAGTATCTACATCGTCAAACCGAAGTTCCATGGACCCGAAGAAGTAGACATGACAATACGGTTATTCGAGTGGATTGAGTCGGCGCTCGGACTCCCAACGAATACTATTAAGATTGGGATTATGGATGAGGAACGTCGGACGACTGTCAACCTTAAAGAGGCAATTCGGATGGCACAGGAACGGCTCGTTTTTATTAACACTGGGTTTTTAGATAGAACCGGTGATGAAATTCATACGAGCATGGAAGCGGGTCCAATGATTCCGAAAATGGAGATACGCGACGAACCCTGGATGCTGGCTTATGAAGATTGGAACGTTGATATAGGAATTGAAACCGCTTTGCTCGGAACGGCTCAGATTGGAAAAGGGATGTGGCCGAAACCCGACCAGATGGCGGAGATGGTCGAAACAAAAGTGAATCATCCGTTGGCGGGTGCAACAACAGCGTGGGTCCCATCGCCGACGGCTGCAACGCTGCATGCTATGCACTACCACCGGGTTGACGTGGGCAACTGGATAAAGGAATTGGCCGCGAGGCAGCGCGCCAGTTTGGAGGATCTGTTGACACCACCGCTATTAGAAGAACGCGTCCTGCGATCCGATGAGATTCAACGCGAATTGGATAACAACGCCCAAGGTATTTTAGGCTATGTTGTCCGCTGGGTGGATCAAGGTATCGGCTGTTCAAAGATACCTGATATTAACAACGTCGGTTTGATGGAAGATCGGGCGACCCTACGGATTTCGAGTCAACATATTGCGAATTGGCTCCACCACGGGCTCGTTACGAAGGAACAGATAACCGAAACCTTCCAACGCATAGCAAAGATTGTTGACCAACAGAACGCCGGGGACCCGAATTATCAGGATATGGCACCCAATTACGACGAGAGTGTGGCGTTCCAAGCGGCTTTAGACTTGGTTTTTAAAGGGTGCGAGGTCCCGAACGGATATACAGAGTTTGTGCTACATCCGCGTCGGCGGGAAGTTAAAGCAGGCGGTTAGTAAAATATCAGAATTCTTCTCTACGGTGGGCGAGGTTCCCAACCTCGCTCCGAAAAACATGTTGGGCGAGGTCCCTGTGCCTTGCCCTTTTCCTTATGAATCCAGCCTGTAAAATCTAATAGCGTTATCTCGGAAGAGATTTCGTGCCTCTTCAGGCGAACAGCCGGAGACTGCCGTTTTCAATGTCTCTACCCATCGCGGATACTCCGAGGCTTGTGTGGAGACGGGCCAATCGCTACCGTATATGACGCGATCGAAACCGAAACAGGTGATGACATGTTCAATATACGGGTGTAGGTCGGCAGCTGTCCACGCATCAAAATCGGCTTCTGTTACCAAGCCAGAAATTTTGCAATGAACATTCGGAAACTCCGCAAGCGTCTGAATTTCTGTTTTCCACGGATCAAAATTTTGGCTTTTGATGTCGGGTTTGCCGATATGGTCCAAAATAAATTGAACACGCGGACACTGTTCTACAAGCCGAATCGCGTTGGCGAGTTGTGGGTGGAAAATACAGATGTCGAAACTTAATCCATAACGAGAAAGCGTTTTGACACCGCTTACAAAATCGGGTTGAATGCAGAAGTCAACACTTTCGGATTGAATAAGTCTGCGGATACCTTTAACGAGTGGATTCTCTGCCAATTTTTCGACAAAAGGTGCCACTTGTGCGCCTTCTTCGAGCGGTGCCCAGGCAACAATCCCCTGAATCCGAGGTTCTACCCTTGTCGCAAGAGACGTAACCCATGCCGTCTCTTTCAAACCGTCATCGGGGTGTGTATCGCATTGAACAAAGACAATAGATTCTATTTCTAATTCACCGTATGCCGAGATGTAATCTTTTAGGAGGTAAAGTCTATTTAGGGCGGGTACTTCCGAGAGCCATGGATATCTCAACTGTTCTGGGTGCCATAGATGAACGTGTGTGTCAACGATCGGGAATTTCGCCATTGCGTTGCTCCTGTCTTGTGTTAAATTTCCATCTATTTTAATACGCTTTTCTGTGATTGTCAAATATTTTCTTTTAGGCGGGATATGTAGGGGATATGTAAATGTTTTGGCAAAAACTCATAGGATATGGTAAACTGATAGATATTTCAAACGGAGGCGTTAAAAATATGGCAAAAAAATCTCGAATTGTTTTAGTGGCAGGAAGCGGAAGTAGTCATGGCAGTGGCGCACATGAACATCCCGCTGGGTGTGCATTTCTCGCAGATCAGTTGAACAAATTTCTTGACGGTGTGGATGCGGTTGTCTCGCAGGGATGGCCCGAAGATCCGGCGATTTTCGCCAATACGGATGCTATTATTGTTTATTCAGGCGGTGGTGAAAAACATCTTAGTATTCCACATCTTGATCAGATTGATACGTTGATGGCACGGGGCATAGGACTTGCGATGTTGCACTTTGCAGTCGAGGTGCCGAAGGGTAAACCAGGGAATTGTTTTTTAGACTGGATCGGTGGCTACTTTGAACCGGGACTTTCGGTCAATCCGTATTGGACGGCAACGTTTACGGAATTCCCTGAACACCCGATCACACGCGGGGTGCAGCCGTTTTCATTGGAAGACGAGTGGTATTACCACATGCGGTTTCGTGATAATATGCAAGGGGTTACACCCGTGTTGAGTACAATCGCACCTGAATCAACGCTCGAACGTCCAGATGGGCCGTACAGCGGTAATCCGCACGTTCGTGCATCGGTTGCAAAGGGTGAGCCACAGCACTTGGGATGGTGCGTCGAACGTCCAGATGGTGGTCGTGGGTTCGGATTTACCGGGGGGCATTACCATCTGAATTGGGGGGATGACCAATTCCGCAAGTTCGTTCTTAATGGGATTGCTTGGACAGCAAAGATGGAAGTCCCCGATGAAGGTATCTCTACACCGACCCCAACCGAAGCGGAATTGAACGCATATCTGTAGTTCCAGGATTATCTAAGGGGGATTGAAAACCGCACCTATTGGTAAGGAGACAGAGCATGGACCAAGAGATACAGGATTATCTATTTGACTTACAAGGCTATCTCGTTTTAGAGAATGCGATCTCAGTAGACGACTTGGAGAAGATGAACGCGTGGATTGATGCGCACTGGCATTATGTTGAGAAACCGTGGGCAGATAGCACTGAGGACAAACGGACCCCACGCTGGATCGGGAATATAGAGACGCATACCTACAACATTGAGAATGGCGTGAATTTTCAGAATATCATTGAGGGTGGCGATGTTTTCGAGAAGTTAATTGACCATCCAGCATGGATTAATCACATGCGGAAATACATTCATGAAGTCAATGGACTCTCTATCCACGAAAATTTTCTCAACGTTCGCGGTCCTGGCGGTTTCATTCATATCCACTGTGGTGGGCATGTCCCACTGAGTTATCTGACCTTTCGACAAGAGAACACAGGCGAATGGATGGTTGGACAGATTAACGTCCTGATGGCACTGAACGATATTGGACCGGGCGATGGGGCACCCGTGCTGGTTCCGGGAAGTCATAAATGCACGGAGATTCACCCGCGTCTGAACGTCGATGGAAAAGGCTTGGTTTATGACGGTGTGAGTGGTAAACCTGCGGGAACAGCCTTTGGCACGAAAGAGATTTATCTTAAGGCGGGCGATGTGGTAATGTTTACGGATGCGATTACACACGGATCGGCAGAACGGACGAATGAAGGATTTCGTCGATCAATTGTCTACCGCTATTCTCCGAGATATGTTCGTGAGCGTTTTGACTATCTGCATTCAGAGGCGTTATTAGAACGTCTGACGCCAGACCGACGCAAGATTATCCAACCGACATCACCGCGGCGTCCACCAATGTGAAGTAGTAAGAGCGTGATTGGGGTAAGTCAGAAGTCGCGAGCATAGCTCGCTCCTACAGGAAGATGTTCACTTTTCATGCTATAATCTGACGGAATATGGGAAAATCACAAAAAACGCTCTGGGGTGGGCGTTTTAGCGCAAGCCTCACTACAGAGACAATAGCCTTCACACACTCCATTGAGGCCGACACACGCCTCATCGGATACGATATCTGGGGCAGCCAAGCGCATGCGATTATGCTTGCCCGACAAGGGATTATCTCCGATGCCGATCTGCGTGAAATTTTGCGTTGGCTCCGAAAAGCCGAAGAAGATTTTCAAAACGGCGATTTCACGCTCGATCCCAATAAAGAAGACGTGCACATGAACGTCGAATCGTATCTGATTGAGAACGCAGGTCGTGAGTTCGGTGGTAAACTCCATACCGCTCGTTCTCGTAACGATCAGGTACTCGTAGACGCCCACCTCTACATTCGAGATGAAATCCTCAATGTTCAACGCGGTCTTTCGGCGTTGTGCGATGCTTTCCTCCAGATTGCGAAAGAACACGCTGACACCGTGATGCCGGGTTATACGCATACACAGCACGCTCAACCGATTAGCCTCGGTTTCTGGGCGACGGCTTATGTGAGCATGTTCCTACGAGATCAGAAACGCCTGCAATCTGCATACACACTTGCTAATATGAATCCTCTCGGTGCGTGTGCTTTGGCTGGCACAACATTCCCAATTGACCGAGGATTGACAACAGAACTGCTCGGTTTCGACGCACCACACGAACACGCACTTGATATTATCAGCAGCCGAGATTTTATCGCTGAGATACTCTTTGCGTTATCGCTTGTGATGGCAAACCTCTCACGGATTAGTGAAGAAATTGTCTATTGGACGACTTATGAATTTGGGATTGCGGTGCTTGACGATGCGTATAGTTTCGGAAGTTCGATCATGCCCCAGAAGAAAAATCCCGACATCGCTGAACTCACACGCGGTCGTACAGGACGCGTTTATGGTGCATTGTTGGACCTATTGACAAATCTCAAAGGTTTGCCGATGGGCTATAACCGTGATTTTCAGGAGGATAAACCGCCACTGTGGGAGGCGTTTGATGTTGTGAAAGCGTGCCTTGGTATGCTATCAGAACTCCTCAAGACCGCAGATTTCAAGACGGAACGGATGGCGGAATTGGCGAATGCAAACTTCGCAACGGCGACGGAGTTGGCGAATTATCTCGTTAAAGAGCATCAGATCAGTTTCCGTGAATGCCACGAGATTGTGGGATGGCTCGTCGGGGAACTCGTGCAGCGGGAAAAAACGTTCACCGATTGGGACTTGACGCAAAATCTCTTAAAGCAGAGAGATATTGACATTCCTATTGAGGAACTCAAGCAAATTCTGGATGCGGAATTAGCGATTCGGAATAATCAGAGCCTTGGCGGCACCTCCCCGGCAGAAGTGAATCGGATGATAGGCAGCTTTGAGGAAAAACTTGTTAAAATTGAGAAACAGGTGCAAACTTGTCAGACACAAATTCAAGCCGCGTATCAATACACATATCAAGTAACTGAACAGGTTTTGACAGGACAATCGGTGCATACAATTCGGATATAGAGAAGCAGAAGAACGGAAAAGAGAAGGGGAAGAACACCTTATGACTATCACAGGCGAAGGAGATAAAAACGATGGATACCAAAGATATACAGTTTTACAAAAATAGGCGCATGAGTGTACGACCATCTGACACTGAGATTAGGGTTGTTTCGGAGATCGACGCCTTCCGTCGAGCGGCAAAGACACTGCCAACATCGGAAGATACCGTTCTCGAAATCGGTTGTTCAACAGGGACGACGACGCAAATTCTAACGAGAACCGGGGCTCAAGTGGTCGCCGTTGATAAATCTGCTGAATTAATTCAGAAACTGCGACAAGACTTTCCTCATTTTGCGAGTTTTGTGGCGCAGGTGGACGCGCGGAATATCCCGGCGTTAGTCGAGTTGATACCCAATCCGACGCTTATCTTCATAGATATCGGCGGTAACGTGCACCTTGATAATGTTGCACTCCAACTTCGACTGTGTCTTCAAGCCTTTCAACCTCGATTGATTGTTGTGCGTAGTTTTGAATTGGCAATACTCGTTTCCATGGTTAGCGAAGTTGAACCGCCGAAGCTTTCAGGCTTGTCCGATCGGGTTCCAGGGGAGGATGTCCTTTCTAACTTACTGCTGCTTTCTCGGAGTACCAACATGCACAGCCGCCTTTTCGCTGTCCGAAACCTGAGTAAACACCAGACGGAAAGCGCGCGTCGCCGGCTGCAAGAACTGGCTTCTGATCCACACCATAAGATAAGGAAAACGGCGCGCCGCGCATGTCAAGCCCTTGCTATTAGCCTCTCTGATGAGGAGAAAACACCAATGGCTGATGTGTTCGATTAGACTGGGTTGTGTCGAATGTTTTCTCCCTAACCGGAGAGAACATTGGCTAACACGCTGTTGAGGATATGGACGGCTCTCTTCGCAGACAAACCGATCATCGCGCTACGTTCACGCACTTTGAGTGGCTGCGCGTATGGGTTGCTGCGCTTTCATGAATGTGTTAAAATTTTCTTGTCCTTAGAACAGGAAATGGCTATTATGGATGCTGTTGGCCACCTTTGCAATTTAGAACAACCTGATTTAATAAAGGAAGTCTGAACATGTTAATTGTTGCTTTAGATACAGGCGAGAGAAAGGAAATTGACACACTGGTTGCTCAACTTGCGGGCATTGGGTCCTGGGTCAAAATTGGATTCCAAGCCTTTAGTGTGTTGGGACACAGCTGTTTTAAAGGATTACGCGAAAAAGGGTATCGTGTCTTTTTGGATCTGAAGTTCCACGACATCCCGAGCACAGTTGCACGCGATGTCGGTACGATGACAAAACATGGGGCACACATGATTAACATGCACGCCTCCGGCGGATTTGAAATGATGCAAGGGGCGCGAAAAAGTGCTGAGAACGCAGCTGCCGAAAACAATATCCCGATGCCAATTCTGCTTGGTGTGACTGTTCTAACGAGCATTGACGAGGATGGCTTTCAGCAGAACTTCGGATCGGAACGGCAACTTACAAAACAGGTCGTCTATCTCGCACAGTTAGCACAGGAGGCTGGATTAAGTGGTGTTGTGGCATCCCCGTTAGAAATCGAACCGATACGGAGAGCATGTGGTGATGATTTTATAATTGTCACGCCGGGTATCCGTCCTACATGGGCATCCCGCGGCGATCAACGTCGCATTACCACACCAGCGGAAGCGATTGACCGAGGTGCAAATTATATTGTTGTCGGTAGGCCTATTATTGCAGCCGACGATCCCTTAGCGGCTGCCGAAATGATCCTTGAGGAGATGAGGGGGGCATAGCACTATGAACATTATCTGTATCTGTTTGGACACGTTTCGCGCCGACATCATTGGGGAAGGCAAGAAGTATAGCCACGTGCAAACCCCAAACCTTGATGCTTTGGCATCAGAGAGTGTCCGTTTCACTCGTGCATTTGGTGAGGGACAACCTACACTTCAAATACGTCGGGGCAACTTCACGGGGATGCGGAGTTTTCCGTGGAGATATAACTTTGATCGGCGTGGACATTGGCACCACGCGCCCGGTTGGCATAAGATTCCACCTGAACAGGATACCATTGCAGAAGTTCTACTGGAGCGTGGTTATCTGACTGCCCTCATCGCCGATACGTATCACATGTTCAAACCGACGATGAATTTCTCGCGCGGGTTCGCACACTTCGACTTCATCCGCGGACAGGAATCGGATAACTGGCATAGTGGCGATCCGAGATTAATTGAAGCGGAACTCCGAAGGCATGTCCGTGAACCCATCAACTGGCAGCGACATGCTGGGCTCGTCAATTACCTATTATCGCAACGCCATCGTCAATCGGAAGACGATTATAGTTGTGCCCGTGTTTTCCGTGCGGCATCTGACTGGCTTGAGGATAACCATACCGTCGGTCCCTTTTTCTTGTGGATCGATAGTTTTGATCCGCATGAGCCTTGGGATCCACCTAAATCCTACGCCGATCTCTATTTCTCCGACTATTCGGGAAAAGATTTCATCACACCCGGCAGTGCCAACGAGGGTGATGGACCTACGGAAGACGAACGCCGCCGAATTGAAGCACTTTACCTCGGCGAAGTGACATTTGTTGATAAATGGGTCGGTGTTCTACTCGATAAGATAGAGGCGCTGAATATCCGGGACGATACATTGGTTGTCTTGATGTCCGACCACGGTACGCAACTCCGCGACCACGGGAGTTTTGGAAAGGGACCGAACAAGTTACATCCGTTCAATACGCAGCTGAACCTGATGATCCGCCACCCAGAAGGACCGCATGACCATGACATTTCTGCGTTTGTGCAGAACCACGATCTGATGCCGACACTCCTAAATCTGCTCGACATTCCGTGCGGTTGGACGGACGGCGAGGATATGTGGCAACTCGTTACGCAGGAGAAGGCGTACCTTCGTGAGCGAATCATCACAGGTTGGGCAGGATTTATTACCGGAAATGCGAGAGGGCGTGTCAGTGTCCGCGATGACCACTGGAATTTCTGTACATCCGTAGGTTATGAGGATGAATTGGGCGATGAACTCTTTGATGTGCGAAACGATCCAGAAGAGAAAGTGAACATTGTGAGCGCACATCCAGGAGTGGTCGCGGAACGGCGGCGAGATGTTGAGGCGTTGATTGGACAACCATTACCGGGGCATTTCATTGAGGTCTGCGATCCCGGAAATGCGCCGATGACAGTTTGGCTTGAGAAGAAGTTGGCTGAAATGTAGGAGCGGTTTGTAACCCCGACGCTCTCACGGTCTGTCAGTTAATAGCGGAAAAAATGAATGCTGTATAAAAAAACTTGCTCTCATTTTCCGTTTTGGTATAATGTATAAAAAGGTAATCAAAATTCTATCATTTTCTTTTCGGCGTAGCTTACAACGCCGGGGTCCCTGTCCGGGTTCCCTCCTGTTACTGGGAAGGCCTACTGGGAAGGGGCTGAACTTGCTATAGAAAATTTGAAGGGAAAAATTATGGGAAGAAGAAGACGCTCCAGAGTGCAATATTGTAAAGGCGAACTGATTGAACGCGAGGACTTTGCTGAGGATTTAGCGGCGTTCAGGTTCCGTGTTGATAAGCAATTACCATTTATACCCGGGCAATACGCTACAATCGGTTTTCAAGTTGGCGAAAAGATTGTCCAACGTCCATATTCCATTGTCTCCTCACCGCATGAACCGTTTATGGAAGTTTTCGTGGAATTGGTACCGGAGGGCGAGACAACCCCTCTGTTTTGGGAGCTGAAATTGGGAGACAGTGTGTTTTTTCGTGAACGTCTCGTCGGGCGATTTGTGCTGGACACTGAAAGCGGTATGACGCGTCACGTCATGGCGGGAACAGTTACGGGTGCTGCACCCTATATTAGCATTGCGCGGACACAAAAAATCGAACAGGAACAGGGCAAAGCGAGTCCACATCAGATGTTGGCGATCGTCGGTGCGAGCCGTTCTTGGGAACTTGGGTATTACATGGATGAACTCAATGAACTCGCATCGCAGGAAGAATGGTTCACGTTTGTCCCAACAGTGAGCCGTCCGTGGGAAGACCCGGAATGGCAAGGCGAGAGTGGACGTGCTGAAGATGTCGTTCGGAAATACGGCGATCAGCTCGGTATGGACCACACGAATGCAGTCGTTTATGCATGCGGGCATCCACAGATGATTGAAAACGCGAAGGCGATCTGGGCGCGAGCGCGTTTCCCAGAAGAGCGGATTAAAGAAGAAAAATTCTTTGTGATTAAGGAATAGTTGGGTAAAAACTCACGCTTATAGAAAGAGTAACTTACACAGCGGTATTGCGCAGATGGTGCGCGCGATGCCGCTGTTTCGCGTACTTCGGTGGGTGGTGACCTCTAATGTGCTTGCTTTATTGCTTCTACCAGTTCATGCGCACGTTGGTAATTGGGATCAATCCTTAATATTTCTGTGATGGTATGTGCCGCTGCTTCCAAATCGCCTGATTCTTGGTAGGCACGCGCAAGGTTGTAGTGTGCCCGCTTGAGGTGAGGCGCAATCGCTATGGCACGTTTAAGATGTGGTATTGCTTTGTCAAACTCGCCTTGTTCCACATAAGAGTAGCCGAGGTGATAGTGGGCGTCGACAAGGTCCGGTTCAAGGGCTATCGCGTTCTGTAGTGCCTCGACTGCGTGCTGATATAGTTTCATGCCAATGTAGGCTGCACCAAGGTGAACGTGAATATGCGTGTTTTCAGTATGAAAAACCTGAGAACTATCACCTAAATCTGCGTCAAAGTCTATGGCGTTTTGGAATGCTGCAACGGCTTCAGCATAGTTTTTGGCATCTAAGTAGATTTTACCCCTGTCGTGATATGCTTCGGTTATAATACCACCGAGCAGCAACGCCGGTTGGTGGGTTGCATCAAGTTTTAGTGCCGCTGTGACAGCGATGCATGCTTTCTCAAGTTCATCTTGTTCGAGATACGCGCGACAAAGCGCACAGTGTGCGCCTATAAAACCCGCATTCTGTTTTATGAGGGTTTCAAATTCGCAAATTGCTCTGCTGTATTCTCCGGCTTCCAGATACGCGATACCGCGGTTGTAATGTGTTTCTTTTATTTTATCCATTTTTTTAGAAAAATAAGAGGTTTATTTAAGATTAATTTTCAATATTATTTTACCAAATTTACGCCGATTTTGCAAGGAAAAAACTTGTTGAATTGGGTTCAATTCTGAAGTATAATAGCGTCGCGCGTTTGGGCTTAAATCTTCATGCATCCTGACTGGTGTCATATATGCTGCGACGCTCCCGTTCCTCTTCTACGTCTGCATCTCACCGAAGAATCCGTTGGCGGATTATTTGGCTTGGACTTGCGCTGATTCCCTTCAATAACTACTGGGTCTTCGCATCGCTGCGTTGGGATCAAGGCTTCCCAACAACGATGTCGCTCTATTTCAATACCGTCTTCGCACTCGTTATCCTCATAGCCTTCAATACACTCCTCCGCCGATTCATACCGAACGCAGCACTCACACAAGGCGAGTTACTAACGCTCTATACCATGCTGTGTGTAGCTTCAGCTATCTGTGGGCACGATCTCTTTGAGGTAATCATTACCAATATCGCTACAGTTGGATGGTTGGCAACGGAAGAGAACGAGTGGGCAACACTCTTCCACCGTTACCTTCCAGATTGGCTTGCCTTAACGGACAAAAACAAGTTGACCGTCTATTTTACAGGCGAGTCGAGTCTTTACTTACAGCAGCATCTCCAAATGTGGTGGAAACCTGTGCTGGCGTGGAGCGGGTTTATTATTGTTCTCCTTTCCACGACATTTTTCATCAACGTTATCCTGCGAAGGCAGTGGATTGAAGTTGAACGGCTCAGTTATCCGATTATCGAGTTGCCGTATCGGATGACAACGGCACGTTTTTTTCGTTCAAAGGTGCTATGGGTAGGGATAATACTCGCTGGTGGGATAGATGTTGTTAATGGACTCCATTTTCTGTTTCCAAACTTTCCGGGACTCGGTGGCGAATTCTATGATTTGCGTCCGCTGTTTACGACAAAACCGTGGAATGCAATCGGCTGGACACCTGTCGTCTTCTTTCCGTTTGTTATTGGCATGGCGTATTTCATTCCTCTTGACCTTTCATTCACATTCTGGTTTTTCTACATCTTTTGGAAATTCGAGATGATTTTTGGTAGTATCGCTGGCTTACAACGGATTCCAGGATTCCCATTTATCTTTGACCAGTCCTTTGGCGTCTGTGTCGGTGTATTGTGCATGACATTGTGGAGTGCACGTCACCATCTGCGAGATGTGCTCAAGCAGGCATGGTCTACGGGTAAAAGAGCTACCTCAAACGATCCCATCTCCTACCGCACTGCAGTATTAGGGTTGATCGGTGGCTTTCTACTACTCGCTGGTTTTTGGTGGATGGCGGGAATGTCTTTTTGGGTGGCAGTGCTCGTCTTTGCTATCCATCTGACCACGGTGACAGTGATTACCCGTGTCCGTGCTGAATTGGGACCGCCGATTCACGACCTTCGCTCTATGGGTCCTGATGTTCTGCTTCCCAAGATATTTGGGATGCGCCGGCTTGGCGGGCAGAATCTGGGGTTGTTTTCGCTTGTATTCTGCTTCAATCGTGCCTATCGGGGTAATACGATGCCGTGTCAATTAGAGGGCTTCAAATTAGCGGAACGCTCTGGGAGTTCTTCGCGACGGATGGCAGTTGCGATGCTTCTGGCAATGGTGCTGAGCCCTTTCGCTGCGTTTTGGGGAGCACTTCATATCGGTTATGAAAGCGGGGCAATTGAAGTCTGGTCGGGTTCTGTATTTAACCGCACGCAGAGTTGGCTAACGAATCCGATGCCTGTAGATATTCCGGCATTGATTGCTATGATCTGTGGGCTTCTGTTCGCCTTTGGTCTGACCTTAGTTCGGATCCGATTTTTCTGGTGGCCCCTGTATCCGATCGGGTATGCAATCTCAGGAACTTGGGCAGTGAACTTTTTCTGGTTTTCGGTCTTTATCAGCTACTTTATCAAGTTAGCGATTCTGCGCTTCGGTGGCATCCAGACGTTCCGACGCCTTGCCCCATTCTTTTTGGGTCTAATTCTGGGAGAATTCTTAGTCGGAAGTTTCTGGGGACTTCTCGGAATCTTTCTGGAGAAGCCGATGTATCGATTTATTTGGTGAGAAAAACGTCAAAATTCTAAACCGCATCTACCCGTTGAGCGTCAGCTTTTTCACTTGACAAAGATATTTCAATTCTCCTAAAATATAATGAACTTCTATCCATGAGGTATACCGCGACATGTTCGCAGATTAAAGGTTTCTTGGACTTCTATGACACAAATACAGCAGCTGCGTCGGATTACAATATGGGGTGTCGGCTTAATCGGAGGTTCGCTTGGACTCGCGCTGAAAAAGAACGGATTTCAGGGCGAACGTGTCGGATTGGGACGCAACATCGGTAGGCTTGAAAATGCACTCACATGTGATGCTGTTGATGCCGTGACAACAGAGGTAGAAGAAGGCATTCACGGGAGCGATCTTGTTGTGATCTGCACGCCTGTTGAATTAATTCCCATGTTGGTGCAACGCATTGCTGAATCTGCTGATTCACAACAGCATCGCATGGTGTTAACAGATGCCGGTAGCACAAAGTCTGTGTTAGTCCGATCAGTTGAAGAGTACTTACAGACACACGGATCGAGTGCCTTTTCTTTTATAGGTGGACACCCCATGGCGGGTTCACACGAGACTGGTGTGGGCGCAGCGCGTGAAACCCTTTTTGAAAACGCTAAGTGTATTTTGACACCAACAGAAAATAGTGATCCAGATGCCTTGACGTTGGTAAAAAGTTTGTGGGAATTTGTTGGGGCAGTGCCATATCTCCTTTCCCCTGAAACACATGATCGACTCATCGGTGCCGCAAGCCACCTACCCCATCTCATCGCGAGTATACTCACGAATACCGTTGCGGATGTCGAAGCAGACGATGGCCGAGCGTTAGATTTTACGGCGACAGGCTTTCGCGATTCCACCCGCATCGCCGCCGGTTCACCAGACTTATGGACTGGGATTTTTACGCAAAACGGCGATGTCCTTTTATCATTAATTGATGACATCGTTGCAAACCTAATAGAGTTCAAAACCTTACTGCAAACGGATAATCTTGTTGAGATTGAACGGGTGCTTGTGGAAGCACAGGCTATAGTTAAAAAACGCAGAAAATGTTAGGAGGCTCATGAAAAAGATTGGATCTCAGGGGACGATTGCGATGGATGGACCCGCCGGGTCTGGAAAAAGCACGGTGGCTCGACGCGTCGCAGAAAAACTCGGATTGCTTTATCTCGATTCCGGTGCGATGTACCGAGCCGTAACTTTGTTGGCAATAGCTGATGCACTGCCAGCGGATAGCCCAAAATTGATTGATCGAGTGAAAGCATGCCACATTGAATTTAGAGATAATGGTAAAACGATTTTACTCAATGCCGAGGATGTGTCTATTCAAATCCGCACGCCAGCAGTCAATAGACTCGTTGCGGATGTTGCGAAAATACCGGAGATTCGTCATGAGATTGTGAAGCACCAACAGCGAATCGGTGCAGAAGGGAGCATCATCGCAGAAGGAAGGGATTTAACCACCATTGTTTTTCCCAATGCCGATTTTAAGTTTTACCTTGATGCCTCCGTGACAGAACGGGCGAGGCGTAGACTCGCTGAACTTCGGGCACAAAATGTGGATACAACCTTAGCAGCGGTGGAAGCAGAGATCATCGCACGCGATGAAAAAGATACAACACGGGAACACAGTCCCCTTCGTACTGCTGACGATGCAATTATCGTCGATACGACCGATAAGACAATTGACGAAGTGGTTGATTTTATTGTTGCCCACGTGTGTGAAAGCGAGTAGTGATAGTAAGGTAGGAGAGGTTTGTAAACCCGATTTACTTTTATGTGGTATACCAATAATCAATTCTGGACACCCCGTCCCATCTACCGATGGGGACATCGACTCACGAGCCTTTTCTGTAAAACTGTAGGACGCCTTGAGGCACAAGGTGTTAATCATATCCCGAGAGAAGGCGGTGTGTTGTTCCTTTCAAATCACGTCAGTTTCCTTGATCCTGTGATTGTAGGTTCCGCTGCCAATCGTGAGGTTCATTACATGGCGCGGAGTAATGCTTTTGACATTCCCGGCTTGGGGAAACTCATCGCAGTCTATAATGCCTATCCTGTAAATAGAGGGGCGCCGGACTTAGGTGCATTGCGGAAGACAATTTCTCTTTTGAAAGAAGGTAACGCTGTACTGATATTTCCAGAAGGCACCCGTAGTGTTGATGGAACATTAGGTAAAGCGCGGGACGGTGCCTGTTTTATCGCACACCGAGCCGGTGTGCCGACTATTCCTGTCTTTCACAGTGGCGCGGAACGCGTACTGCCACGCAACAGTAAACGGTTACGCAGGGCAAAATTAACTGTTACTTTTGGTGAGCCTCTTGAACTTATCACCGAAGAATTCGAGACAAGGCGTGAAATGTACCAGCACATGGGCAATCAAATAATGGAAGCGATTGCGGATTTGCGAGATCAGACCCTTAGTTAGTCGGATTCGCCAAAATTAGTAGGACATCACCCTCTTGGACCTGATACGTCTTCCCCTCGGATCTCAACAAGCCTCTGTTTCGTGCTTCAGGGTAGCTGCCGCACGCTATCAAGTCTGACCAATTAATTGTCTCTGAACGGATGAAAGCGTTGGCGAAATCCGTATGAATACGCCCCGCTGCGTCAACAGCAGTTTGTCCTTTTGGTAAGGTCCAGGCACGGGATTCTGTTGCGTTAATTGTAAAGAATGTGAGCAACCCCAACAGTTGATACGAAGTTTGAATGAACCGTTCTAAAGCGGATTCGCGCAATCCCAGTTCTTCCATAAATACCTCCGCATCAGCGGTATCGAGTTGTGAGAGTTCCATTTCTAACTGTGCCGCCAGCACAATGATTGCTGTTCGTGGTGTCGCTTCATATTCTCTAAAGTCTTCGAGAATATCTTCGGCTGCCTCAAGTTGCGTTTCACTGATATTGCACACCAACAACAACGGCTTCTGCGTCAAGAACCCGTAACCTCGTATCAACTTCTCTTCATTGGCAGATAGGTTAAGAACGCGAAGCGGCTTTCCCTCTTCCAAGGTCTGCTGACACACTTCTAACAGACGGATTTCGCTTTGCTGTTCTGGCAGTTTCTGGCTTTGGTATTGTTTACGGAGTCGGGTAAGTCTGCCTTCAACAATCTGCAGGTCTGCGAATGCGAACTCAAGGGAAACACTCTGAATATCGCGTTCTGCGTCAATGCTCCCATCGACGTGTGGCACCGACGGATCTTCAAAAAGTCTGACAACATGCGCCAGTGCATCGACTGTACGAAGTGCCGCGAGTGTTCCAGAATCTAATTCCACTTGTTCCACATCAGATTTGGTTACGCCAGCAACATCTACGTAGTCAATTATAGCAGGCGTCATTTTTTTGGACGGCAATATTTCTGATAGTTTCTCCAAGCGTTCGTCTGGGATATTGGCAGTACTGAGGTTTACCTGTCCACGGGTCGTGTAGCCCCCAATTTCTGCATTGGATTGGGCTAAAGTGTTAAAGACTGTCGTTTTTCCAACCTGCGGTCTGCCGACAATACCTATCTTCATTTTTATTAACCCAAGTTGCTACTTAACGAATTATAAACGTTTGAAAAATTGGTAGGCGAGGTTTCCCTACCTCGTCTGTTCTTGGTCGTAATTCCATCGTATGCTCTGTAGTCTGTAGGGACACCCCTTGTGAATGCCAATGACCGTGTTAATCGCAATGTCCAAATAATTCTAAAATTTACCATAAATACCCTTTATTTGATAGAAAAATCTGTTGACGACATCCGTGTAACGTGCTAATATAGGCGTTAGATATAGAATCCAGCCCGGGGGTAAATCGAGCATGGCTGTCCAGAACGGGAAATGGAAACGACACACCGTCAAAGGTTTAACGATTCTCTTAATCCTCACAGTGTGCCTTGCGGTTTTGCAATGGTTTATTATCAAAGAATTATTCGGTTTCGGCACAGACATGGTAAAAGACGCGTTGATTCGACAGGCACCTGAAGGTGTAGATCGGTACGATATTGAAGCTACGTTTGACCGAGTCAAAACCGCTGGTATGCAGCTCCCGTTCAGTTTCCTCACTGGTCAAATCAGCCTCCGCAAAATTAGGGCTGTTGGTAGGTATGCCATAGAAGCCAACAGAGATGAGGTTTGGGATGCTGATGAGATTAACACACTCCTACGGATGATGAATGCCTCTGTCGGATTTAAGGGAGGGACCGAGTGATTTGCAATATCGTTTTGCAAACGACACTTAAACAATGCAAACCCACGTAACGCCCCCCTATGAAAAATTCGCCTACGCTTATGATCGGATGATGACGAATGTGAACTATACGCGCTGGACGTATTACATTCAATCGCTTTTTGATAAGTATGGTTGTAAACCACGTCGTGTCCTTGATTTGGCTTGTGGCACTTGTGCTTTGACTATGCAACTGGCACTAAAAGGCTATAAGATGACTGGCGTGGATCGGGCAGTCGGCATGTTAGAAATCGCTGAGGAAAAGGCGGCAGCGCACGATCTTGATATCGAATTGCATCACGGCGATATGCGCCATTTCCAGCTGAACCAACGGTTTGACGCGATCCTCTGCACGTATGATAGCATTAACTATGCTTATGATGAAGACGAATTAAGTAGCGTCTTTGAATGTGTTGCTGAGCACCTCGAACCAGACGGTTTGTTTATTTTTGACGTGACTACAGAACGCAACATCGTTGAGCATTTTCACAACAAAACATTCGCCGCAAACCACGAGGACTATACCTACATCTGGAAAAATAATTACCTCTATCACAGCAAAATGTGCCGGACAACACTCACATTTTTTATCCGTGAAGGTGAATTATTTCGGCGCTATGAGGAAGTACATCAGCAGCGAATCTTTGAAGTGCCGACCGTCAACGATCTTCTCAAAAAGGCTGGTTACAAACCGCTGAGTGCTTACGATATGTACACTTTCAGTCGTTGGAACCGCTATTCGGATCGTATTAATTTTACAGCACGCCTAATATAAAATTCTGAAACCTTACATTTTTTTGACAAAAAATGCTTGGATACAAAAAATTATTTGACAAAAAGAAAAACATCTGATATAATTAACATTGTTAAGTTAAATGACTGTGTAAACTAAAGGTGAAGTGATGGGTGTTAAAGAACGGAGAGCAAGGGAAAAAGAGCTGTTGCGACGGCAAATTCTTTCTGCAGCGCGAGAACTATTTGTCAACGAAGGCTATGAGAACGTCTCCATGCGAAAGATTGCCGACCGGATTGAATACTCACCCACAACAATCTACCTTTATTTTAAAGACAAGGCGGATCTTTTAGATTCCGTTTGCCAGGAAACACTCCTGAGCCTATTGAACACGCTTGAGGAGCTAAAAAAAGATAAGAGTGATCCTGTCGAAACGCTAAAAAAAAGTGGACGAACCTATGTCGAGTTCGGTCTAAAATATCCGCAGGATTACAAACTGACTTTTGTCATCCGTCCGCAGTTTCAGAAAGGTTTAGGTCTCCAAGAAGGATCAATTGGCGAAAAAGTATTTGATTACTTGCGGGCAGTGGTATCTGAATGCATTCAACAGAAGATGTTTCGTCAGGTAGATGTTGAAACCACCGGTCAGGTGATGTGGTCAGCAGTTCACGGTATTACACTGCTTCTGATTGACTTTCCCGATTTCCCTTGGACTGAGAGAGATATATTGATTGACACAGTCATTGACACAACAATCAAGGGGTTGAAGGCATAGATTTGAAGCTATGTGGAACGATCGCTTATATTTTTTTATTTTTAAAGTAAATTAACACTGTTAACTTATTTATCTATGATAATATATAGAACACATAAAAGGAGAATAAAATGAAGAAGCGAAACTCAGTACACAAACGCTTTTTTTCCCAAGCCGAGGGGACAAAGCCTTATTACTGGAATCTATTCCATATACTTATGTTTGGCGTATTTCTATCAAGCTGCTCCGTTGAATCCGAAGTGCTCACTCCAGAAACGCCTGCTTCCGCGGAATTCACCTTTGACCAGTACGAAATCGTCACTGGCATCACAAAGCGTCAGTCCGTTTTGACAGGATTTCTTCTCGACGGTCCTATCGCGGAGCTTGCTGTGGTACACATCAACGAAAACAACGACCACCGCTTGCGCGTCTACGCGTTCAGCGGCGACACGTGGACGCCAAAACATGATGTGTCGCTGCGTCCGGAAGTGTTGTTCGTTGACGTTGCAAATATTGATGGACGCGACCGATTAATCATGTACGAGCGTGGTTACATAAGCTGGCTTGATCCCGAATCGGCGACGGAAAGCCTGCTGGTGGCGGTTGCC
This sequence comes from Candidatus Poribacteria bacterium, assembly GCA_028818705.1. Classification (GTDB taxonomy): domain Bacteria; phylum Poribacteria; class WGA-4E; order WGA-4E; family WGA-3G; genus WGA-3G. Next base: position 6,167 of record JAPPNJ010000007.1, on the reverse strand, counting down.
TCCAACTTCCAGCCTCCGCGCAGAGACGAAATCCCTCATGTAGATATCACTCGGGATCTGAACGGCGACAATCGCGATGACCTCGTAGTGCCAGATGTTGATGGCTTTTGGGTATGCATCCAGATGAGCGATGGCACATTCGCCGAGAAAGTGAAAATCGGTAGCTCCACCGAGATGGAGAGAATTCTCGGAGCTGACGGGTATCGATACGACCCTTGGTCTCAGAGTCGGATTCATGAGATTGACTTCAACCGAGATGGACGCAAAGATTTGGTATTCTGGAATGAGGATCACTTTAAGGTCCACCTCCAAGATGAACGCGGACTGTTTTCATCAAAGGTTACGACCTTCATGGTCAATGTGGGATTTGACTCCGACCAACTCTCGCCACTCGCCACTGGCGACATGATAGGAAGTGTGCTGTACTCATTAGCTGATCTGAACGGTGATAGTGTCGCCGACTTGCTGGTTTTCAAGCTTTCGGGTAAGAATATATCCAATAAGCACTCCAGTTACGAGGTGCATTTCGGTGCACCAACATCCGATGGTGGTACTCTGTTCGCACGAGATCCTGACATCGCCTTCGAGTCGGACGAGAAAATCCAAATCGCGATGGATCAGCACGACTTCAACCGCGATGGACAGATTGATCTAATGATTACGACTATCAATATCGAGTTCCTCAAGGGCAGCCTTTGGAAAAGGATCAAAGGGTTCATGGGTGATGATATCGGGCTCGGGCTCGAGTTCTACCAAATGGAAAAAGGAGCCTACTCCGGCACACCTAACACCACCCGCGGCATAGCATTGGACGGAGTACCCAGTCATCGCGAACCGGGATGGGTGCCACTGGACGTTGTGCTTCGAGGAGCGACGCACGAGAACCGGAACGGTGAAAAAAGTTATCCGCGCGCCTTCAACACAACTTTGCTCGTCGGAGATGTAACCGGAGACGGTCGTTCAGATCTAATCATCGGGGATCACCCCCGGATTATGGTTGTTTTTGTCGGTGTGCCAGGACCTGAAATGTTCGCCCAGCAGCCACAGGTGGTGAGGATTGCTATGCCTAACGACGAGGAATACACTTGGCTGGTGGACCTCAACAAGGACGGGATGCAAGATATACTTATGCACCATCCATTCACGCTAAGAGATGGGCACGGTGCACCGATACATCCTCCCGGAACCGAATCACATCGAATAACGATACTGATTGCTCGATAAATCCAGCGGAAAATCCTCGGAACTACACTACAATCAATCGCGAAAATAACAATGTGTTGAATAAAAACTATCAAGAAAAAATCAGTCTAATGAGGACAACGATATGAAAATAATAATCGCTGCTGTGTCAGGGTTAACAACAGTGGGACTGTTGTGGATTTTCTTTAGGCCACCCTTCGGAAATAATATTGTTCACCTGAACACAAACCAACGGGTTGTCGCGCTCACTTATGATGATGGCCCCTGTCCACCTTATACTGATCAGTTGCTTGATGTCCTTGCTAAACACGATGTCAAAGCTACTTTCTTTATGGTCGGAAATCAGGTTGAAAGGCATCCTGATACGGTACGCCGCGTTATTGCTGAAGGACACCAGGTCGGTAATCATTCCTACAGTCATCCTGTGCTCGGTTTGCTGCCGCCATCCTATGTCCGTCGGGAAATTGAGCGAACTGACAAGCTGCTTCGACAGATCGGTGTTACGGGTGAAATTGTGTTTCGCGCACCCATATTAACAAGGTTTCTGCCGGTGGCGTGGGTGCTCGCCAGGGGGAATCGAGCACACGTTAGCTGCAATGTATGGAGTTGGGATTGGACAACGCAGAACCCGGACAGAATCACTAAGATGGTGTTGGGAAAGGTAAAACCGGGTTCAATTGTCGTCCTACACGATGGAAAAGCAATAAATAGGAAGGCAACCCGTCTGGGAACAGTCGAGGCGACAGACAGGATCATCACCGCCCTTAAACGAGAGGGATACAAGTTTGTGCGGGTATCGGATGTCCGCCACTGAATATATCGAAAATCCGAGAGGAGCGTAAAATGGAAAAGCGAAACCTCTTTCAAAGTCTCTTTTTTTCCGCAGCCGGGTTGAGAAAATATTATCGGCTCAGCCTGTTTCCGCTACTGGTGCCCAGTGTCTTTCTATCGGGATGTGCAGGTATGCTTGGCGACGGCGTTAATCCGCTATCCTCTGTCGCCGCGGAAGTCGCTTTCGAGCAGCACGAGATCGTCACGGGTCGAGCGAAACACCAAACCGTTTTGACAGGATTTCTTTTTGGTGGTAATTTCGCCGAGATCGTCGTGGTCGGTATTGACGGAAACGATAACCGTTCCTTGCGCATCTATGCGTTTGACAACAACACATGGCGGCTGAGACTGGACACACCGCTGCGTCGTGAAGTATTGTGCGTTGATGTCGCAAACATCAACGGACGCGACCGCTTAATCACCTACGAACGGGGTCGCCTGAATTGGTTTGATCCCGAATCGGAGATGGAACACACGCTGGTGAGGGTGCCTTCTATGACACCGCCTCCCAGCAGGGGCGTGCCGCATGTAGACATCACGCACGATGTGAACGGGGATGCTCGAGACGACTTGGTTGTCCCCGACACTGACGGTTTCTGGGTGTTTATTCAGACAACATCAGGTGCGTTCGCCGATCCCGTGAAACTTGGCGCCACCACCCAGAGAGATACACTTTACGACGTAAAGGCGTATCGATACAATCCTTGGGAACAGAGCCGTATCCACGAAATCGACTACAACCGAGACGGACGAAACGACTTGGTGTTCTGGAACGGCGATCACTTTGCGGTCCACCACCAAGACAAACACGGGCTATTTGATCCTGTCCCCACAACCTTCACGACCGATGTAGCGTTCGACGCCGACGATCTCACCTCGCTTGCGGCACCCTACGGGATTCGCCGGCGCCGCAGAGATTATCAACCGACTGGGAATCTGACAGGGCGTGTGTTGCACACGCTCACGGATATGAATGGCGATGGGGTCGCGGATCTCGGGGTTTTCTCGCTGAAAGGCGGGAGTCTGTGGCACATGCACGCCACCTACGAGGTCTACTTCGGTACACCGACACCCAACGGAGACACGGCCTTCGCACCGAATGCTGATACAGCACTCGACTTGAACGGTATCCCCTACCTGATGGAACAGCACGATTTTGGGCACGGTGGCAAAAGCGTTATGGTGTTCGCCGCTGTTATTAAGCCGAGTGTCTTCAGAGTGGCCCGCATGCTTGTCCGCGGGGTTTTGACAGGTGCCGTGTCGTTGGATATTGAGTTCTACCGCATGGCGGGTGGCAGTTACCCCGACGCGCCGAACGCTGTCCGCAAAGTCAAATTATATCCCGGCGACAAAACAGGCGAAAGGTCAGTCTTATCGTCTGTGCTCATCGGAGATGTGAACGGCGATAAGCGCGCGGATCTATTGGTACAGCATGCCCCCAAAATACTGCACGTCTTCAGGGGCGTGCCGGGTCCCGACGTATTCGCCAAGAAACCTCAAAAGATAGCAGTCGCCACTCCTTTTGATGAGCGACACATCTGGCTGGCGGATCTTAACACGGACGCGAAGCAGGATGTCCTTGTGTATCACCCATCCACCATCGAACCGCATCGAGTGACACTTCTGATCGCCCGATAATGTTCCGCGGCATAAAGGAGCTTTCTCGTGAAATTCTTTCTATGTTCATGTTGTTTGTCAATCGTGTGGAGCATTACGCTGACAGGCTGTGGTGCTAAACATTATGAGAATACACCCCTCGCGGATCAGAACCCGATACATCTTCAGGCAAAAGCAGATGCTGAATCGGACGCGAAAGACGATGTTGATGTGCTGGCTTATTTTGCATCGGGCATGAGTGCGACGTTCGCTGCAGCGCTGTGTGGGTTGATGACTGGATTCATTGCCGACTTGACCCTTGGATATGAGCAGGACGATCTTTTTTATTTGACTGCTTCAATGAGTGCTGCAGGGGCCTTAAGCCTGCTGATTCGATATTATATCCGTTCACCAAATCCGCCACCTGAAAGATTGATCGGAAAATCGCCTGAATATGTCAAATTTTACGCCGATGCCTATCGGGAAAAAATGCGATCGTATCAAATTAAATCAGTTGCTGCGGGCTCTATTTTCGGTTGCATGACCTTAACCGGTGGGATCGCTGTTATTGCGTCTAATATAGCTGCGGGGCGGTGAGGCTTCCTATTTGCTGCGCCTTTGCCAATGTGTCTTTTGCTCACCCCGCTGACCTTCTGCTATCAATTATCGAAAGTAGAAAGAAGGGATGCTTGGAAAGTGCGCTATAAGCCTGCTGCAATAAGATCACCAACCTCTTCTGTGGTATAGCCCATTCGCCCAGCACCGAGATCTTTGATTTTTCCACTGGCGAGCAGATCGCTCATGGATTTATCTACTTTTGCCGCTGCTTCTGCATGTCCGAGGTGATCTAACATCATTCCAGCAGCGCCTATCGCTGCGATCGGGTTAATTTGGTTTTTTCCGGTATACCGTGGCGCAGAACCGTGAATTGGTTCAAACATTGCGACGCTCTCTGGGTTCAGATTCCCAGAGGCGGCGATCCCCATGCCTCCCTGAATCATCGCACCAAGGTCAGTAATGATGTCACCGAACATATTACACGTCACGATTACATCGAACCACTCCGGATTTTTCACCATCCACATTGTTGTCGCATCAACGAAAGCATATTCCTTTTTGATATTCGGATAATCTTCTCCGACTTCGTCAAAAACGCGTCGCCACAAGTCATGTGCATAGGTAAGAACGTTGGCTTTATCGCAGAGTGTTAGTGTGTTTGTCTTGTTCCGCTTTTGGGTGAGTTCATAAGCGTAGCGGACGCAGCGTTCCACACCTTTATAAGTATTGATCATTTCCTGAATAGCGACTTCATCGCGCGTACCACGCTTCAGGAAACCACCTATGCCGGCGTATAAACCTTCGGTGTTTTCGCGAACGATGATAAAATCAATCTCCTCAGGTCCTTTGTCTTTCACGGGTGTAGGCACGCCCGGATAGAGTTTAACGGGACGGAGGTTGATATACAGATCAAGTTCAAACCGGACCTTTAGCAGGATACCTTTCTCTAAAATACCGGGTTGGACATCGGGGTGTCCGATAGCGCCAAGGTAAATGGCATCAAGCCCTCGAAGTTCTTCTAAGACCGAATCGGGTAATACTTCACCGGTTTTGAGGTACCGGTCGCCACCGACATCGTATTCAACTGTTTCGTACTTAATTCCTGCTTCTGTGGCTGCTGCCCCGAAGACCTTCATTGCTTCCCGCGTCACTTCGGGGCCGATTCCATCGCCGGGGATGAGGCCGATTTTATACATAGATTTTCTCCAAGTGTTAGTGTAATGACTTTCGGCGTGCCTTTCAACGCCAGGGGTCCCTACTCTTTACTGGGAAGGGGCAAAACTTGCTCCCAAAAAGTGGACTCCTTATATTTTACCACATCTGGGACGATATTACAAGTTGGATGGGACCTACTCATTTGCTTTCACAACAGTGTGTTGCTGCGGTTGACCATCAACAATTTTCAACACGCGGATACCCGCAGTGGGTTTGACAGGATGACGGTTCCTATCAAAGCCGGAAATAGCTGTCGCTCCTTGGTAGTCAGTGATAGCAGCAACTGCATCCCGAATCATGATAGGGTCTGTTGATTGTGCGTTTTCAATTGCTATTGCCAGTAACCGCATGGCATCGTAACCTAATGGCGCGATACCAATAACCTGATCTTTAAACGTTGTTTCATAAGCATCCGTAAAATCTGCAGCAAGCTCATCCGAGATACTGCAATAGTAGGAATTTTCGAGAGGGGTGTTATCCTCTAAAACGTCTAACATCAACGGATCATCCCAACCATCGCTCCCGATAAAGGTGGACTTAAGGCCCATCTCCCGTGCTTGTTTCACTATGATCGAGTTCTCCGGCGGAAAACTCGCGAGAAGCAAAACGTCAGGGCTTGCCTTTTTGATGATCTCAAGTTGTCCATCAAACATTGTATCGCCCTGTTCATAGATTTGATTGGAAACAATGCGACCACCAAGTTCCTGGAAATTCGCATCAAATGCGTTAACGAAACCTTTAGAGTAGACATCCCCGTTCTGCCA